>CAVUNV010000009.1:0-363841 GCA_963742925.1 uncultured Actinomycetes bacterium
GGCGCCGGCGGCGCCTATCTGTCGCTGGGCGCCGTCGGAAGCTTCAACGACAACATGACGGACGGACGCGGCTTCATCGCTCTCGCGGCACTCATCTTCGGCAACTGGCGGCCGTTCGGGGCCTTTCGGCGCCGCGCTCCTGTTCGGCATCTCCGGCGCCATCGCCCTCCGCTGCAAACCTACTCGGGCACGCTGCCCGGCATCGACGTGCTCTTCCCACGCTGCCGTATCTTCATTACCCTGATCGCCGTCGCAGGCGTGATCGGCCGCTCGACCCCACCCGCAGCCGTTGGCCGTCCATACAAGAAGCAATAGCTACGCCGCCGGCTCCGGCCAGCCTGGACCGCCGCAACGGCCGGGCGACGGCGTCCGTCGTCTTCGGGCTGCTCTCGGTCCTGGCGGTCCCGGCCGGGGTGGCGCTCTCCTACTACTCGGCCACGGTCACGCTCATCGAAGGGTTGAGCTCGGCCGTCCTGGCCGTCGTCTTCGGGCTGTACGCGATCGTCCTGGCCCGGCGCGGCCGCGACAAGGTGGCGCGCACCCTGGGCCGCGCCGGAGGCAGGCGAACAGCGCGTGTCGGCAAGCTGCTCGGGGCTCTCGGCCTCTGCATGGGCATGAGCGCCGCGCTGGCGGTCGGCTTCTACGGCCTGCTGACCGTGTTCTCGAAGTCGTGGCGCTGGGAGACAGACCAGGTCTGTGGGCTTGCCGTAGAATCGGCCCGCATGTTCGCGATCGGAAGCAGCCTCAAGGATGCACGTCTCCGCAAGGGGCTCGACCTGGCAACCGCGGCAGAGGCGACCAAGATCCGCTCGCGGCACCTGCAGGCCCTCGAGGACGAGCAGTTCGACGTGCTCCCGGGACAGACCTATGTCCGGGGCTTCCTGAAGACGTACGCCGACTATCTCGGGCTCGACGGCCAGCTCTACGTCGACGAGTACAGCTCCCGCTTCTGGATCAGCGAGGACGGCGGCACGCAGACGCCACAGAAGCGGAAGGTGCGTGTGCGCAAGAAGCACCACGGGCGGATCGAGCTCAACATGATCGTCCTCACGCTTGTCGCGATCGTGGGCGTCACCGCGCTCGTGATCGCCGCCTGGAAGTTCGGCGGGGCAAGCTCGACGACGCCCGGGACGACCGCCGCGTCTCCTCCGACGGCCCCGACGGCCGTGACGAGGAGGCCGGTCGCGACGCTGGTCGTGAAGGCGGTGCACGGCAGCTCGGTCGTCGACGTCCATGTCCTGAAGAGCGGTAACCGGGCCGGCCGCCTGCTCTTCCACGGCACGCTCGAGCAGGGCGAGTCGCAGACCTTCGTCCAGCGGAGCCTCTGGCTGAGCGTCAGCTCCCCGAAGCACGTCGTCCTGGCACTGAACGGCGGGAGCCCACTGCCGCTCGGCGGCAGCTGTCCGCGCACGATCGCGGTCACGCCTCAGCAGATCACCTCGACACCGGCCTGCCACTAGATCTGGCCCCCGAGCCGTCAGCCAGGGGACGGCCCCGGGCCGCGATCGTCGTCACCGGCAGCGAGCTCGTGCGCGGCGAGCGCACCGATCTGAACGGGCCCTTCCTGGCGCGTGAGTTGCTGTCGCTCGGCCTTGCGCCCGCGCGGATCTCGATCGTCGGCGACACCCCCGGCGAGCTGGCCGCAGCGCTGGGTGAAGGTCTCCAGGCCGACCTGTGCGTCGTGTCGGGAGGGCTCGGCCCGACCCACGACGACCGGACGGTCGAGCTGCTGGCTGCCGCAGCCGGGCTCAACCTGATCGTCGATGAGGAGCTCGAGCGGGAGATCGAAGCTCGTTCGCGCGCCGTCGCCGAGCGGTTGCACCGACCGTATGCGGACTTCGCCCCGGGTGTCACCAAACAGGCGACGCGTCCCGAGAGCGCGATCCCGATCGGGCTCGTCGGCACCGCTCCGGGACTCGTCGTGCCGCTCGAGGATCGCGTGGCGATCGTCCTGCCCGGCCCACCGTGGGAGCTCAAGCAGTTGTGGCCGCATGCGGTCGAGACCGGGCCCGTCCAGATGCTCCTGCGTCGCGCCCAGCGGCCCTCGCGGCGTGTTCTCCGGTTCTACGGCGCCAGCGAGTCCGCGGTGGCGCAGGCGCTCGCCGCGGCCGGCGGCGACGGAAGCGGGGTCGAGGCGACGATCTGCGCGCGGGATTTCGAGATCCACGTCGACCTCGTCGTCGACCCCGGCGCCGAGGCACAGGCGGACACGCTCGCGGCTGCGTTGATCGAGCCGCTCGGGCGCCACCTGTTCGCAGAGGACGAGCGGCCGGTCGAGGAGATCGTGCTCGGGCTCTGCCGCGAGCAGGGCCTGACCCTCGCCGCCGCCGAGTCGTGCACCGGCGGTCTCGTGGCCGCCCGCCTGACGTCGATCGCGGGCTCGAGCGACGTGTTCGTCGGCGCGATCGTGGCGTACGCGAACCAGGTCAAGGAGACGGAGCTCGGCGTGCCGGGGAACGTGCTGCGCGAGCACGGCGCCGTCTCGGCGGAGACGGCGGCCGCCATGGCCGCCGGCGTGAGGTCGCGGCTCGGCGCCGACGTCGGCCTCGCCGTCACGGGCATCGCCGGCCCGGGAGGCGGCACCGACGACAAGCCGGTCGGGCTCGTGTATCTGCACGCCACGACGCCCACTGCGAGCCACGGCATCGAGTTCAACTTCCCGGCCGACCGCGAGTCCATCCGCCGCCGTGCCGCCGTTGCGGCGTTGCATCTCGTCAGGAGACTCTTGTCACAGTCTCGTGACAGTCGCGTATGACTTCACCGGCTACCGTCGAGAGCGGTGAACGTCTACGGCTCTTCTGCGCTCTCACGCTGCCGGAAGCGGTTCTCGACGGCCTGGTCGAGTGGCAGGCCGCGGAGCTCTCGGGAGTCGAGCGTGCCGTCCCGCGGCCCAATCTGCACGTCACCGTCGCCTTTCTCGGCACCCGGCCGATCGCGGATGCCGGGCCTGTTGCGACCGAGCTGGAAGCGGCCGCGACCGGAGCGGAGCCGATCTGCTTCACGGCGCGCGGCTACCGGGAGACGCGCAGCGTCGGCATGGTCGTTCTCGACGACTCGGACGGGAACGCCGACAAGCTGGCGCTCGACGTCTTCCGTCGCCTCGAGCGGATCGGCGTCTACGAGCACGAGCAGCGACGCTGGCTCCCGCACGTCACGGTGCTCCGGTTTCGCCGTCCACCACGGCTTCGACCGGCACTTCCCGCCCTCGGCGAGTTCAGTCCGTCCGGGGCCGCTGTCTACCATTCCCTGCTTCGCCCCGGTGGGGCGCAGTACGAGATTCTCGAATCGTTTGCACTAGGAGGCTGATCACGTTGGATCGCGCAGAAGCTCTCGATACCGCGCTCGGCCAGATCGAGCGTCAGTTCGGCAAGGGGTCGGTCATGAAGATGAGCGACCGGGCACAGGTGTCGGTCGGGGCGGTCTCGACCGGCTCGCTCGCGCTCGACCTCGCCCTCGGCATCGGCGGGCTGCCGCGCGGCCGCATCGTCGAGATCTTCGGCCCGGAGTCCTCGGGGAAGACGACGCTCGTCTACCACGTGATCGCTGAGGCCCAGCGCCGCGGCGGCATCTGCGCCTTCATCGACGCGGAGCATGCGATGGACCCGCAATACGCGCGCCGGATCGGCGTCAGCATCGACGATCTGCTCGTCTCGCAGCCCGACACGGGCGAGCAGGCGCTCGAGATCACCGAGCTCCTGATCCGCTCGGGCGCGCTCGACGTGGTCGCGATCGACTCGGTCGCCGCGCTCGTGCCGAAGGCCGAGATCGAGGGCGAGATGGGAGACAGCCACGTCGGGCTCCAGGCGAGGTTGATGAGCCAGGCACTCCGCAAGCTCGCCGGCACGCTCAACCGCACCGACACGATCTGCATCTTCACGAACCAGCTGCGCGAGAAGATCGGCGTCATGTTCGGCAACCCGGAGACCACTCCCGGCGGCCGCGCGCTGAAGTTCTACGCCTCGGTGCGGCTCGACATCCGCCGCATCGAGACGCTGAAGGAGGGCGTCGAGGCGATCGGCAACCGGGTTCGCGTCAAGGTGGCGAAGAACAAGGTGGCGCCGCCCTTCAAGCAGGCCGAGTTCGACATCATCTACGGCTCCGGCATCTCCTGGGAGGGCACGGTCCTCGACACCGGGCTCGAGAAGAAGATCGTCCAGAAGTCAGGCTCCTACTTCAGCTTCGACGACGAGCGGCTCGGCCAGGGTCGCCAGAACGCGACCGCTTTCCTCCGCGAGCATCCGGACGTGTGCCAGCAGATCCTGACACGCATCCAGGCGCAGGCCGACGAGGGCCAGGTCGTATCGGCGCGGCTCCTCCCGACGACGACCGGCCCGGCGGCCGAGGGCGAGCCGGTCCAGCGCGACATCGAGGACGTGGAGCCCGATGTCAAGAGCAACGGCAAGGCCGAGGCGCGGGCGCGCGCATAAGCACCGGTGCCCGGCGATGCTTTCGGGGCTGTCGTCGACGCGCTCGCACGGCGTGACCTGACGTCCGCGGAGCTCGAGCAGCGCCTCCGGCAGGCCGGCTTCGACCCGGAGGCGTGCACCGACGCGCTCGCACGGGCGGCACAGGCCGGGTACCTGGACGACGGCCGCGTCGCACTCGAACGAGTGCGCCGTCTCGCCGAGCGAGACGCGTCCGACGCCGCGATCAGCGCCGAGCTCCGGCGGCGCGGGGTAGGGGAGGACGAGGTCAGCGCGGCGCTGGCCGCGATCGCGCCGGAAGCGGAGCGTGCCGAGCGGCTCGCGGCCCGGCTCGGCGGCGGGGCTCGTGCAGCACGAACGCTCGCGCGCAAGGGCTACCCGCAGGACATCGTCGAGCGCGCGCTCCGCCTGCCCATTGCGGAGTAGCGGGAGACAGCGGTAGGATTGTCAGCGTACGACTCGACAATTTGTCTGCACACACGGAACTTTCGAATCGGAACTCCTGACACGACCACGAAAACCACGCGACGTCGAACGAGAAAGGGGCTGTAGCTAGGAGGCAAGAGTCAGGCTTGAAGTAGGCCTCCGCAGGCGGTTGACGCCGCCTCTCCGACCGATTCGCGAGAGCCCGTGCGGGCTTACTGCCGGGTCGAGCCCGTGTCCACCCGCGACACGGACCACCGACCGGAGGAGCTCCTGTGGCGTACGGTGTGGGATTCCTGATCGGCCTCGTCGTCGGGTCGGCGGCGGTCTGGCTGGCCCTCGTCTCCTTCAGCGGTAGCAAGCTCGCGGCGGCGCGACGCACGCGCCAGCTGATGCTCGCAGAGGCTCGCACCGAGGCCGATGCCGTCCGTCGAGAGGCGGATCTGGAGGCGAAGGAGGCAGCCGTCAGGCATCGCGCCGAGGTCGAGCAGGAGCTGCAGACCCAGCGGGCCGACGCGCTCCGCGAGCGGGAGCGGCTGCACTCGCGGGAGGACGAGTCGAACCGCCGCCTGGTCGAGCTGGAGCGCCGCGAGCAGGGGATCGCGGACAGGGAGACGCACGTCAGGCAGCTCCAGGACGAGATCAAGGACGCGAAGGACAACGAAGTGGTCGAGCTCGAACGGATCTCCGGCTTGACCGTGAGCGAGGCCAAGGCGGAGATCCTGGCCCGGTCCGAGGAGCTCGTCCGGCACGAGCTGGCCCGGCGCGTCCGTCAACTCGAGGAGGAGGCCCAGACCGAGGCGAGGAGGCGTGCCCGGAATCTCGTCGCCGACTCCCTCCAGCGCGTGGCGGCGAGTCACGCCGCCGAGACCACTGTCTCGATCGTCGAGCTTCCCTCGGACGACATGAAGGGCCGGATCATCGGCCGTGAGGGCCGGAACATCCGCGCTCTCGAGCACCTGACCGGGGTCGACTTCATCATCGACGACACGCCTCAGGCCGTCGTCCTCTCGTCCTTCGACGGGATGCGCCGCGAGGTCGCGAAGCTGACTCTCCAGAAGCTGCTCGAGGACGGCCGGATCCACCCGGCGCGGATCGAGGAGATGTTCTACCAGTCGAAGGCCGAGGTCGACGATCTCGTCCGCCAGGCCGGCGAGCAGGCCGTCTTCGAGGCCCACTGCGGCGAGTTCAACGAGGAGCTGGTGAAGATCCTCGGTCGGCTCAAGTTCCGCACCAGCTACGGGCAGAACGTGCTCAAGCACACGCTCGAGGTCGTGCACCTGGCCGGCATCATGGCGAGCGAGCTCGAAGCCGGCGTCAAGACGGCGAAGCGGGCAGCGCTCCTCCACGACCTCGGCAAGGCGCTGACGCACGAGGAGGAGGGCTCGCACGCGCTGATCTCCGCCCGCTACGCGAAGCGCTACGGAGAGTCGGACGGCGTCGTGCACGCGATCGAGGCACACCACTACGAGGTGCAGCCGCAGACCGTCGAGGCGGTGCTCGTCATCACGGCGGACGCGATCTCGGCATCGCGGCCCGGCGCACGCGGCGAGAGCCTCGAGTCGTACATCAAGCGCCTCGAGTCGCTCGAGGAGCTCGCGAGCCAGAAGGAGGGAGTCGAGCGCGTCTACGCGCTCCAGGCCGGGCGCGAGATCAGGGTGATCGTGAAGCCCGAGGAGATCGGAGACGACGACGCCATCCTGCTCTCGCAGGAGATCGCACGTGAGATCGAGCAGCACCTCGACTACCCGGGCCAGATCAAGGTCACCGTGATCCGCGAGTCGAGAGCGGTCGAGTTCGCCCGCTGACAGCGCGGGGGAAACAGCCGGTTTCCCCCGTGGGGCCCCTTCCCTTCGGAAAGCGCATCTCCGGCGGATCGAGCTACACCCGGGCAAAGCCCGGGCTTCGCCGCGGCTGGTGTCGTCTGGCCACACGACCAAGCTGTTCGTTCGGCCGGCCGTACACTGCTCCTGATGCGTAGGTACTTCGTCACGACGTTCGGCTGCCAGATGAACGCTCACGACTCCGAGCGGATCAAAGGGCTCCTCGAGGAGCTTGGGCTGGGCGAGGCGACAGCCCCGGAGGAGGCCGACGTGATCGTGTTCAACACCTGCACGATCCGTGAGAAGCCCGACCAGCGCCTGGCCGCGCATCTCGGCAACGCGGCGGCGCTGAAGCGGCGCCGACCCGGAACCGTCGTGGCCGTGGGCGGCTGCTACGCCGAGGCACAGCGCGAGCAGATCTTCGAGCGGTACCCGTTCGTCGACGTCGCCTTCGGGCCCGGGACGATCCGCCACCTGGGGGACTGGCTCGGCGCGGGAGGGGTCGGCATCGAGAGGCACGCCTTCGGTACGGCCGACGAGCGCCGTTTTTCCGCCGAGCTCCCGACGCAGCGCGAGCGAGCGGTACAGGCTTGGGTGCAGGTGTCGATGGGCTGCAACTCGGTCTGCGCGTATTGCATCGTGCCGCGCGTCCGCGGCCGCGAGGTGAGCCGCCGGCCGGGCGACATCCTCGCCGAGGTGACGGCGCTCGCGCGCCAGGGCGTCCGTGAGGTGACGCTGCTCGGTCAGAACGTCAACTCCTACGGCCGAGACCTCGCCCCGGAGCTCCACACCGGCTTCGCGGAGCTTCTCCGCGCGGTCGACGCGGTGGACGGGATCGAACGGATCCGGTTCACCAGCCCGCACCCGAAGGACTTCCGGCCGGACGTGATCGAGGCGATGGCCCGATGCACCTCCGTCTGCGAGCACGCGCACCTGCCACTCCAGTCCGGCTCGACGCGTCTCCTCCGGCGCATGCGCCGCACCTACTCGCGGGAGCGCTACCTGCGGCTCGTCGGCGAGTTGCGCGACGCCATTCCCGATCTCGCGCTGACCACCGACCTGATCGTCGGCTTCCCGGGCGAGACCGAGCAGGACTTCCGCGAGACGCTCGACGTGGTCGAGGAGGTCGGGTTCGACGGCGCGTTCACCTTCGTCTACTCGCCGCGCAGCGGCACCGAGGCCGCTGCGTTGCCCGACCAGGTTCCCGACGAGGTGAAGCGCGAGCGGATCGAGCGGCTCGTCGAGGTCGTCCAGCGCGTCGCCGCCGATCGGAACCGGTCCCGGATCGGCCGGGTCGAGGAGGTTCTCGTCGAGAGTCCGAGCCGAACCGATCCGAGCATGCTCCGAGGGCGGACGCGGCGCAACACGACGGTCAACTTCGACGGCGGGTCGGCACCCGGCGACCTCGTCCCGGTGCGGATCACCGGCTCGACCTCGACGACGCTCCGCGGCACGCAGGAGGCACTCGTCGCCGTCTGACCGGCTCGTTCTCGCGCTCTTCGGGCCGACGGCGTCGGGGAAGACCGCCGTCGCGGAGGCCATCGCCGGGCTGACTCCGGCCGGGATCGTCTCGGCCGATTCGATGCAGGTCTACCGGGGCCTGCCGATCCTCACGAACCAGCCGTCCGCGCCGACACGCCTGGTCGGGATCTGGGATCTCGACCACGAGGCATCCGTGGCCGAGTACGCGCAACTGGCCCACTCGGCCGTCGACGAGATCCTCGCCAGCGGCCGGCTGCCGGTCGTGGTCGGCGGAACGGGCCTCTACTTCCGCGCCGCGCTGGCGGAGCTGGAAGTGCCTCCGGCCCCGACTCCCGCAGCTCGGGAGCGCTGGAGCCGGCTCTACGACCGCCTCGGCCCCCAGGCTGCGCACGCGGTGCTCACAGGCCGTGACGCCGCCGCAGCCGCCGCCGTCCATCCGAACGACCGGCGCCGAGTCGTCCGGGCCCTCGAGCTCGTCGATGCGGGATCGTCGCTGCGCCCCGGACGCGACCGTCTCTGGACGGCTGACACCCGTCATCCGACCTTCGTCGCGGGGCTCGAGGTGCCGCGCGAGGAGCTGCTGCGCCGGATCGAGCAACGGACGCGCGAAATGATGCGTCGCGGCGCCGCCGAGGAGGCCCGTGCTGCCATCGACGGCGGTCTCTCGTCGACGGCGGCCAAGGTGATCGGACTGCGGGAAGCTGCGGAGCTCCCCGAGCAGGAGGCGATCGCAGCCGTCGCGCTCCGCACGCGGCAGTACGCGGCCTACCAGCGCAAGTGGATGCGCCGCATCCCCGGCCTTGTTAGCGTCCGCGGCGATCGCCCTCCCCGTGAGACCGCACGCGAGATTCTCGACCTGGCAGGCCGCCGGGAACCGCTATCTGCTCGTCGAGCGGGCTGAGCTCGAAACCCCGCTCGGCGCAGAGCTCGTCCGCGAGGACTGCGCCGACGCCGAGGTCGACGGAATCCTCGAGGTCGTCTCCATCGACGGCGATACCGCCGAGATCGTGATCTGGAACGCAGACGGGTCGCAGGCCGAGATGTCGGGCAACGGCACGCGTATCGCCGCCCGGTGGCTCGCCGACCTCACCGGGCTCGACCGCGTCCGGATCCGAGTCGGGCCCCGCGAGGTCGCTGCGCGCCTCATCGCGGGAGGCCTGATCGAGCAGGACATGGGCGCGTTCGAGGTCGGAGAGCGCGAGCTCGTCGACGCGATCGAGGTCGTGCCGGTATCGGTCGGCAATCCGCATGCCGTGGTCCTGGGCGATCCTGCCCAGATCGCGCGCATCGGCCCGCTGCTCGAGACCCATGCGCGCTTCCCTGATCGCACGAATGTGCAGGTCGCGCGGGTGGACACGCCGGGCGAGGTGACGGCGCGGGTCTGGGAGCGAGGCGTGGGGGAGACCGCCTCGTCGGGAACGAGCGCCGTCGCGGTCGCAGCGGCGACGCACGGCGAGGGCACAGTCGTCGTCCATTTCCCCGGCGGCGACCTGACGGTGACGCTCACGGGCGGCCGAGCGACGCTGACCGGCCCGGCCGAGCGCATCTCGTAGAGCACGCGTGCCGATATCGGCACGAAATCGGCACACAGCTACGCGGATTGCAACGCTACGCTCACAGCAGGGGTTAGGGGAGTACCCCCGCCCTAGGGTTGGGGGTGTGGTCCGGCCGGCGGCCGTCAGCCGCTGCCGATGCCGTACTCGCGCAGCGTCTCGTTCAGGCTCAGCTTCAGGTCGGTCGACTCGCTGCGCCGGCCGATGATCAGCGCGCAGCCGAGCTGGAACGTGCCTGCAGGAAACTCGCGTGGTCGCGATCCCGGCACGACGACGGCGCCCGGCGGCACGTAGCCGCGGTGCTCGACCGGCTCCGGGCCCGTGACGTCGATGATCGGCACGGACGCGGTCAGCGACACGTGCGGCCCCAACACCGCCCGCTCGCCGACGATCACGCCTTCCGTCACGGCACAACGCGAGCCGATGAACGCGCCGTCCTCGATGATCACCGGCCGTGCGTTGATCGGCTCGAGCACGCCGCCGATGCCGACCCCGCCGGCGAGATGGACATCCGCGCCGACCTGGGCGCAGGAGCCGACCGTCGCCCAGGTGTCGATCATCGTCCGCGGCCCGACCCAGGCGCCGATATTGACGAAGCTCGGCATCATCACGACGTCACGGGAGAGGAACGACCCGTACCGCGCGACGGCCGGGGGGACGACCCGCACGCCGGCCTGCTCGTAGTCGTGCTTGAGCGGGATCTTGTCCAGGTACTCGAACGGCCCGACCTCGATCGGCTCCACCTGGCGCAACCGGAAGTAGTCGAGGATCGCCTGCTTCGCCTCCTCGTTCACGACCCAGTCGCCGTCGACGCGCTCGGCCACGCGGATCTCGCCGCGATCGAGCCGGGCGATCATCTCCTCGACCCGAGCCGCGTCGACCCCGCTCACGCCAGTCCCCGGAGGATGGTCGCAGCCCGCTCGCAGTCCTCGACCGTCGGCACGAGCGCGAGCCGCACGTAACCCTCACCACTCGGGCCGAGATAGGCACCCGGGGCGACCACGACGCCGTGGGCGAGCAGCCGCGCGGCGCACTCCTCCGAGCTCTCCCCGGCCGGCACCGCGACCCAGAGGTACATCGTCGCGTCGCTGCCTGCAACACGCCATCCGAGCGCCTCGAGCGCGCCCAGCAGCACCTCTCGCTTGCGGCGGTAGACGTCACGGGCACGCACGACGTGCTCCTCGTCGTTCCACGCGGCGACGGAGGCCCGCTGCACGAACTCCTGGGGCGCCGTGCCCACGGTCGGCCGGTAGGCGCGCAGCGCGTCCATCACCCAGCCGGGACCCGCGACGAAGCCCGACCGGTAGCCGGTCATCGAGGAGCGCTTGCTGAGCGTGTTGAAGACGACGACGTTCGAACGGTCGGACACCTCGAGGGCCGAGGGCGGCGGCTCGTGGAACCAGAGCTCGCTGTACGCCTCGTCCGAGGCGAGCAGGAAGTCGTGCTCGGCCGCCAGCTCCGCCGCACGCTCGTAGAGGTCGAGAGGTGCGACGGCCGCGGTCGGGTTGTTCGGGTAGTTGAGCCACAGGACGGCCGTTCGCGCCAGCGTGTCGGGGTCGAGCGCGTCCAGGTCGGGCAGGAAGCGGTTCTCCTCGGCCAGCGGGACGTGGACGACACGCGCGCCGGCGAACAACGCTCCCCGCTCGGGCACGGGATAGCCGGGCTCCGTGACAAGCACCGTGTCCTTGCCGCCCACGGGATCGACGACGACCTGGGCGAAGCTGAAGATCGCCTCCTTGCTCCCGAGCGTGGGGACGATCTCGGTCTCCGGGTCGACCTCGATGCCGAACCGCCGCCCGAGCCAACCTGCGATCGCCTCTCGCAGCTCCGGGAGCCCTTCTGCCTTGGGATACCCGCGCGTCTCCGGAAGCGCGTCGACGAGCGCCTGCCGGATCAGCGGGTCGGTCGGCTCCCGCGGGTCGCCCTGGCCGAAGTCGAAGATCTCGATGCCGGCGGCGGCGGTCTCGCGTTTCGCCTGCTCGATACGGACGAACGGATACGTCGCCTGCGCCGCCAGAACGGGGGAGACCTGCACGCGGCAAACGGTATCGGTTGAAACGGCGGAGGGGCATAATCCACCTGTGACGCCACGCCAGCCCGACCCTGCGCCCGGCGCGGAGCCCGAGCGCGGGCTCGTCGTCGCCGTGCTCCCGAAGGGACGGGAGGTAGAGGAGCTGGCCGAGCTGCGCGAGCTGGCGCGGACGGCGGGGGTCGAGACGGTCGACGAGGTCGTCCAGCACCGGTTGCGCCCGGACCCGCGCACCTACGTGGGCAAGGGGAAGCTCGACGACCTCAAACGGGCTTTCGGACAGGCCGGGGCAGACGTGCTCATCGTCGACGACGAGCTGCAACCCGCGCAGCAGCGACTGCTCGAGAACGAGCTGCAGGCACGGGTCGTCGACCGGACCCAGCTGATCCTCGACATCTTCGCGCAGCACGCCGTCAGCGCCGAGGGAAAGCTCCAGGTCGAGCTCGCCCAGCTCGAGTACAACCTCCCGCGCATGCGCGGCATGTGGAAGCACCTCGAGCGGCTCGGAGGCGGCGTCGGGACGCGGGGGCCCGGTGAGACGCAGCTCGAGACCGACCGACGCATCGCCCGCCGCCGCGTGGCCATCCTGAAGCGCCGCCTCGTCGATCTCGGCCGCCAGCGCGACACCAGACGGAAGTCCCGGCGCCGCTCGCAGACACCGACGGTCGCCCTCGCCGGGTACACGAACGTGGGCAAGTCGACGCTCCTGAACGCGCTCACGGACGCCAGAGTCTCGGTCGAGGACAGGCTCTTCGAGACGCTCGACCCCACGACCCGCACCTTCGAGCACGACGGTCGCCGCTACCTGCTGACGGACACGGTCGGGTTCATCCGCCGCCTCCCGCACCAGCTCGTCGAGGGCTTCGCGGCCACGCTGGAGGAGACCCTCGTCTCCGACCTCGTCCTGCACGTCGCCGATGCCTCCGTGTCCGAGGAGCGGCTCCACGAGATGGTCGACGCCGTCGACGGGGTGCTCGAGGAGATCGGCGCCCACGAGCTGCCGGTCGAGCTCGTCCTCAACAAGATCGACATGGTCGACTCGCTCACGCGCCGGCGGCTCGAGAACCGCTATCCGGGCGCACTGCAGATCTCGGCCGCGACCGGCGAAGGTCTCGACGCCCTGCGGACGCGAATCGCGCAACGCTTCGAAGGGCGGTTCGAGGTCGTCGAGCTCCTCGTGCCGTACGAGGAGGGTGCGCGCCTGGCCGAGCTGTATGCGCTGGGACCGCCGATCGAGTTCCGCGAGGATCGCGCTGAAGGCGTCTTCGTCCGCGCCCGCTTGCCGGAGCACGAGCTGCGCCGCTTCGCCCCCTTCCTGATCGCCGAAGCCCGCCGCACCGGCGCTACCTCCGCCATGCAGTGACCGAGCTCGCCGTCCGGCGCCTGCGCGCTGAGGCCGTGCTTCCCGAGCGCGCCTATCCGGGCGACGCGGGACTCGATCTGGTCTCCTGCGAGCAGCTCGTGATCGAGCCGGGCGGACGGGCGGTGGTGGGGACCGGCATTGCCGTGGCCGTCCCCGAGGGCCACGCCGGCCTCGTCGTCCCGCGCTCCGGACTCGCGGCACGGCACGGCATCGGCATCGTGAATGCGCCCGGGCTGGTCGACTCCGGCTACCGCGGCGAGATCCGCGTCGTGCTCGTCAACACCGATCGGGCGGAGAGCTTCACCGTCGAGCCGGGCATGCGGATCGCCCAGCTCGTGCTCGTCCCCGTCGCGGCCGCGGAACCGGTCGAAGCGGTAGTGCTCCCCGAGACCGAGCGCGGGACAGCCGGATTCGGATCCACGGGCGCGTGACCGGTGAGCCGCGCATCAGGGTCTCCGCGGTGCTCCGATGGCGCGACCGGGTGCTGCTGTGCCGGCACGAGAAGGGCGACAAGGGCTACTGGCTGCTTCCGGGCGGCGGCGTCCACTCGGGCGAGAGCCTGGTGCAGGCGCTGCGACGCGAGCTGTACGAGGAGGTCGGAGTCGACGAGCAGATCCCCTTCGAAGGCCCCGTGGCGCTCGTGGACTCGATCGCGCCCGCCCGCTCCTTCGCGCGCAAGCACGTCGTCCACATCATCTTCGCCGGCGACCTCTCGGGTCGCTCGCTCGAGCGTGTGACGTCGCAGGACGTGGCCGTGCGCGGCCACCGGCTGTTTGCGATCGGCGAGCTCGAGGAGGTCGTCCTGCATCCGCCGATCCAGCGCTTCCTGGCACGTTGGCAGCCCGGCGATCCGAGCGTCTATCTCGGCGCCCTCTGGGTACCCTAGCGCGGGGGAAACAGCCGGTTTCCCCCGCGGGCCCCTCCCCGCGGGATCGCCTTGCGGGCGGGTCGAGCTACGCCGCAGCAAAGCCACGGCTTCGCGGCCGATGAACGCGCATGGCGAACGTTGGCCAACCCCAAGCTCAGTAGCGACCGCCACGTGACTTCGCGCGCGCCGCCGAGACCGTGTGCGCCTCGGCCTCGAGCTCATCCGGCAGGGGGGCGAGGGCCGGGGCCTCGCCGGTCCGGTGCCCGAGTGCCTGGGCGAGTAGCCAGTCCGCGAGCCACGGGTTCCGGGGCAGGAGCGGGCCGTGCAGGTATGTGCCGATCGCGCGGCCGACGCGGCAGCCCTCGAAGCCGGACTCGCCGTCGTTTCCGAACCCGGCCACGACGCGCCCGAGCGGCTCGGCGCCGTCGTCCAGGATCGTTCGGCCGGCGTGGTTCTCGAAGCCTGCGAGCGTCCGCGGCGTGCCGGCGTCGAGCTCGCACTCGAGCAGAACGTCACCGATCATCCGCCGCTCGCCCGCCACGGTGTGGAGCGGCAGCACGCCGGCGCCGCGCAGCTCCTCGCCACCTCGGTCGCGGTAGAAGCGCCCGAGCAGCTGGTAGCCGCCGCACACCGCAAGCGCCGCGGCACCGTTGGCAACGGCCTCCTCGAGCACCGGGCCGCGCGCGGCGAGATCGGGCGCGATCAGAGCCTGCTCGCGATCCTGCCCGCCGCCCACGTAGAAGAGGTCGACCGCGGGAGGCGTCGGCTCGCCGGGGCCGATCGTCAGCACCTCGAGCTCCACGCCGCGCCAGCCGGCCCGTCCCGCCAGCACCGCGATGTTCCCGCGGTCGGCGTAGATGTTGAGGTAGCTCGGGTACAGGTGCCCGACCGTGATCCGCTCGACCGCGCTCACGCCGCCCGCTCCCAGTACGGCCTCGCGTGCCCGCGCTCCGTCACGATCCCCTGGAGCCGCAGCATCGCCGTATAGGTGGGCAAGCAGACCAGCTCCCCGCCGGACTCGGTCAGCTCCAGCCCCCGGTCGAGCGCCGCCTCGAGGTCCGGGACGACCTCGATCGCCGACGCCGGCAGCCCGCCGTACTTGAAGCGCAGCGCGAGCTCGGCGGCCCGTTCTCCCGAGGCGACGAGCCGCTCCAAGCCTGCGCCGAGCAGCTCGAAATCGACATCCCAGATCCACGAGACGTCCCGGCCGTCGGCGATCGCGTCGTTCAGCGCCACGAGCGCCACCTTCGGCGCCCCGGCCGAGACGACGGTTCGGAGGGCTTCGTTCGCGCCCGCCGGATTCTTGATCAGGAGCAGGAGCAGCGTTCGGCCGCCGACGTCGATCCGCTCGAAGCGCCCGAAGGCCGGGACTGCACGCGCGAGCCCGGCCGCGATCTCGTCCAGGCCCACGCCGAGCGCTCGCGTCAGCGTTGCCGCTGCCAACGCGTTGTAGACGTTGTAGAGCCCGGGGAGCGCCAGCGCGATCCGCATCGTGCCCTCCGGCGTGACGAGATCGAACGAGGCCCCGTCCGTGCCGCGAAGCTCCACCCGTCGCGCCGCCACGTCGAGCGCCGGCCGAGCATGACCGCACGACGGGCAGCGGTAGTCGCCCAGATGCCCGACGTACGCCGCGGCATAGTCGTACGGCGTCCCGCACCGCAGGCAGTACTTCGAGTCGGCCGCGTGCTGGAGATCCGGTCGGGCGTGGCCAGGATCGTCGACGCCGAACGTGACGCTACGGGAGTGCTCCGTCGCGAGGTCACCGACCAGTGGGTCGTCGGCGTTGACGACCAGGACGGCATCGCTCGGAAGCGCCGGGATCATGGCTCTCCAGCGCTCGGCGACGATCTCCAGCTCGCCGTAGCGATCGAGCTGGTCGCGGAACAGGTTGCCGAGCGAGACGACCCGCGGGCGCACCCGGCGGGCCACCTCGGGGAGCGCGGCCTCGTCCACCTCGAACAGCCCGAGCGACGCACCGCGGGCGGCCACCAGCGTCGACGCCACTCCGGACATGAGGTTGGCACCGGCGGCGTTTCGGGCCAGGCGGACGTGCGGCGCCAACACGCACGCGGCCAGCGCACAGGTCGTCGTCTTGCCGTTCGTCGCCGACACGAGTGCCGAGCCGCGCTCCAGCCGGGCGGCCAGAGCATCGACTGCGTCGCGGTCCACCGCGGCCAGCAGCTTGCCGGGAAGCGTCGTGCCGCCCCCGGCACCAGCCAGCCTCGACAGGCGGCCGACACCGCGTGCCAGGGCGACCTCGAGCTCGAGACGCATGAGCGCCAGTGTAGGTGCGGCGACCATCGTCAGCGAGCACCGGCTTCTCTTGCGGTTTGGTAACTATGCTCTATTCTGGTTGCCATGGCGCGCCGTCGCGCGTACCGAGCGATCTCGCAGGTCGACCCGAAGGCTCTCGCCGAGTTCCAGGCGGGAATCCGCAAGCGCTACTCGGACGAGGAGATCCTCGGGCAGCTCAAGTCGTCCGCGGTGCGCCTCGGCCGTTCGCCGACGATGCGGGAGTTCTCCGAAGACGCGGAGACGACCATCCACCCGCAGACCGTGATCGAGCGCTTCGGGAGCTGGAACCGTGCAAAACGCGCCGCCGGCCTCGTGCCGAGGCGGTTCGCGACCAAGGAGGAGCTCCTGCGCTGCCTGCGCGAGCTGGGGGAGAGGATCGGCCGCACGCCGACCGCCAAGGACGTCGACGCCAATCGGGGGCTTGTCCCGTCCAAGTCGTTGTACTGGCACACGTTCGGGTCGCTCACGAACGCCCTGCGCGAGGCCGGGTTCGACGTTCCGGTGGGCGAGGAGCGGCTCGAACGTGCGATCGACCAGGGCGAGGCGCTCGCGCAGCGGCTCGGCCGCCTCCCTCGCTTCGTCGACTGGGCCGACGCCCGCCGGGCCGATCCGCGCCTGCTCAGCGAGTGGCAGGTGTACCGGATGTTCGACGCCCGCCGCGGAGCCTGGTCGATGTTCCAGTTCCTCGTCCGCGACCGCCTCCTCGAACGGGGGATCCAGGTCGGCTCGGACGGCACCTTGCACCAGTAGGGAAACGCTCACGCTCGGGCGCCGGCCTGCCGATAGGAGCAGGGATGGCGCGAGCGCTGCCACAGATCCAGCCAGACGGCGAGGACAAATCGAAGCTGCTCCCTGACCTGGAGCCGGTCGACGAGCCGGAAGAGGAAGAGGAGAGCGAACCGCAGCTTCGCGACCCGCTGAAGCTCTACGTGCGCCAGATCGGCGACGGACGGCTGCTGACCAGGGACGAGGAGCGCGAGCTGGCACGCCGCAAGGACGAGGGCGACGAGGCGGCCAAGCGCCGTCTCATCGAGTGCAACCTCCGGCTCGTGATGTCGATCACGAGGAACTACACGAAGGCCGGCGTTCCGCTTCTCGACCTGATTCAGGAAGGAAACCTCGGGCTGATCCGCGCCGTCGAGAAGTTCGACTACCGGATGGGGTACAAGCTCTCGACGTACGCGACCTGGTGGATCCGGCAGGCGATCACACGTGCGCTCGCCGACCAGGGGCGGCTGATCCGGCTGCCCGTCCACGTCGCCGACCAGGTGCGACGCGTGGTTCGCTCGCGCCGGATCCTGGCCCAGAAGCTGAACCGGGACCCGACGATCAAGGAGATGGCGAAGGAGAGCGGCTTTCCGGAGAGCCGCGTGAAGGAGCTGCTCGAGCTCGTCGAGGATCCGGTCAGCCTCGAGACGCCGGTCGGCGACGGCGACAGCCTCTACTCGGACCTGATCGAGGACGAGACGATGGGACAGCCCGAGTCGGTGACCGCCGAGCGGTTGCAGGCGGTGGAGCTCAATCAGGCACTCGAAGGGCTGGAGCCCCGGCTCCGCGACGTGCTCGAGCGGCGCTTCGGTCTCTCGGGCTCGAATCCGCAGACTCTCGAGTACATCGGCAAGGAGCTCGGCATCACACGCGAGCGCGTCCGCCAGCTCGAGACGCGGGCGCTGAAGGAGCTCCGGTCGAAAGCGCCCGAGCTCTCGTACTACCTGATCAACGAGTAGGCAACCAGTGGCTAGTACGGCACGGCCTGGATCTCGCGCAGGCTGGAGAGGCGGCGCAGAGCCTCGACCTCGATCTGCCTGACCCGTTCGCGCGTCAGCCCGAGGCGGCGGCCGATCTCCTCGAGCGTCTTCGGCTCCTGGTCGTCGAGGCCGTAGCGGAGCGCCAGCACCTCGCGCTCCCGCTCGGTGAGCGCCCTCAGAGCCTGCTGCAGCGCCTGTGTCCGGAGCGACAGCTCCACCTGCTCGTCGGGCAGCGGGCCCTCGCCGGCGACGAAGTCGCCGAGCACGGCTTCCTCCTGGTCGCCGACGGGCTGATCGAGGCTGGTGGCGGCCCGTGCTGCGGCCCGCACCTCGCGCGCCTGCTGGATCGGCAGGCTGGCCTCCTCGGCGATCTCCTCGAGCGACGGCTCGCGGCCGAGCTGCGTCCAGAGGTTCCGCTCGGCCCGGTTCATCTTCTGGAGGCGCTCGACGATGTGGACCGGCATGCGAATAGTTCGGGCCTTGTCCGCCAGCGCCCGCGCGACCGCCTGCCGGATCCACCAGGTCGCGTAGGTCGAGAACTTGTAGCCCCGGCGCCAGTCGAACTTCTCGACCGCGCGGATCAGACCCAGCGTTCCTTCCTGGATCAGGTCGAGGAAGGGGAGACCCTGGTTCCGGTAGTTCTTGGCGATCGAGACGACCAGGCGCAGGTTTGCCTGGATCATGTGCTGTTTGGCACTTCCGTCGCCGCGCTCGATCCGTTTGGCCAGCTCGACCTCCTGGGCGGCAGTGAGCAGCGGATGACGGCCGGCTTCACGCAGGAAGAGCTGCAGCGCGTCCGTCGTCGTCTCGACCGGCGCCGTCAGCACGGCAGCCGCTGTCTCGCGCTCGTCTTCGATCAACTCGTACCCGCGGGCCTCGAGCTCGCGGAAGACGAGATCGGACTCGACCGGATCGAACCCGTGGACGTCGAGCAGCTCGCCGAGCTCGGCACTCTTGATCGAGCCCTGTGCGTCCGCCACTTCCAGGAGCTGGAGGAAATCCTCGCTCTGGAAGAGGGTCTCGAAATCGACTGTCGGCTCCTCGGGCCGCTCAGTGGTCGTCATCCTCGCCTCACCTTCCGCGTTTCGCGACGGCATGCCCGGTCGAGCGCACCGTTCCTGCCCACGGCGCCCACCGCGCCTAAGCATAGCCCGCGAACTCGGCCGAGCGAAAGCCCCAGCCGAAATCCGTCTGCACGATAACGCGCGTTATGTCAAGTTGGCGCGGCCCGACCCGTTCCCCCGGAGGACCTCCCCGTGTGGGACGCGCAGCTTTCCACAGACTGGGGAAATGTGGAAAACTGGACTTTTTGCAAATTGCGCACTTTTCGCTTCGGCGGGTCTTGCACACCTCGCCCCCGAGGCCTTAGAGTCGCAACTGCGTCGAGCACGGAGCGCCGGTAGGACGAATCCGAGCCAGGCGGCACGAAGCGCAAGCGGAGTGTCGGCGGGCCCGGAGGACGAAAGCGCCACCGGCTCGGCGCATTCTTTCTGGACCGACACGTTAGGATGCCGCCGTGCACGCTCCGCGCCCCCCGCACATGTCACCCGGCACCCAGGCGTTCATCTGGGCGCTCGTGTTCGCGGTCTACGTGTGGGCGTTCATGGTCGGCATCGGCAACTCGGAGGGGATGGCCGCCCTCCTCGGCGCCCTCGTCGGAGGCGCCGTCTTTCTCCTAGTGCGGCACTACGGCGAGGACCTGGCACGCAGTCGCGTCCGGCGCACCAAGCCGTGATCGCGCGTCAGCCCCTCTAGCAGCAGGCGCGCCTGTTCACGACCGACCGCCGCCTCGAGCCGGCGCCTCGCCGGCACGCGCCGCTTCAGGGCGCCGTCGAGCAGTGCGCAGTGCCTCAGGAGCCTGCGGGGCGCGCTCGGTTCGTCCAGTGCGTAGGTGGTCATCGTCCTCGCCCGGATGATCGGCGCGGCGCCCGCGTCCGAACATCCCTGACGAGAGTAGAAAACGCGGGACGCGCCTACAACCATCTAGTGGAGCTTGAGGCGGCGGGCGTCGAACGACGCCGAGTACAGCTCGGACTCGAACTCGTCGATCGTACGCAGCGCGTCCTCGCGGAACACGTGCTCTACCACCCCGACCGACGGGTCGTTGTGGAACGGCACGTCGACGTGCTCCGCAGAGACGATGTTGATCGAGAGCCGCATGCACGCCGGACAGCGGACGGCGACGCCGATCGAGCCTCCCGCCGCCCCGGGCGCGAGCAGCCAGAACATCGACGGGAACACGGGACGCGGCCGCTCCTCCGGATAGCAGAAGAAGCTCCACGGCCACTCCCCCGCCCCGATCCGTCTCGCCGCGAGATCGCCGAACTCGCCGTGAACGGGCTCGAGCCTGTCGGTCATCAGGTTGAGGAACATGCCCGGCTGGAGACCGAGCGGCGCCCAATCGAGGTCGTCATGCGCGACCAGGCCCAGGTGGTCGTCGCCGCACGAGCAGGCGTAGCGAACCCGGAACACGGCCGGATGGGCCGCCCCGGGAAGCCGCTCGAGCTCGCGGAAGTCGTGCAGCCTCACCCGCGCCTCGCCGTGGGTAGGACACGGGAACGTGTAGCGGGTGCTGATCGGGTCGTACATCTCTCTATCTAAGTCGACAGCTCGGACGGAATTGTTAGAGCCGACACGCTGGACGTCTCGCTCAATACTCGATCAACGAGAAGACGTCGTAGCCCTCGAGCCGCTCGCGGCCGTTCAGGAACGCGAGCTCGATGATGAACGGCAGCCCCACGACGACGCCGCCGAGCTGCTCGACGAGCTCCACCGTCGCCTTCGCCGTCCCCCCCGTCGCCAGCACGTCGTCGTGCACGAGCACGCGCTGCCCGGCCCGGATCGAGTCCGCGTGGACCTCGAGCTGGTCGAAGCCGTACTCGAGCGCGTACTTGACCGCCACCGTGCGCCACGGCAGCTTCCCGGGCTTCCGGGCCGGCACGAAACCGCAACCGAGCCGGCACGCGAGCGCGCCGCCGGTGATGTAGCCGCGCGCCTCCGCCCCGAGCACGATGTCGGGCTCACGCGGGGCAGCCCAGTCCGCGATCCGGTCGATGGTTTCGCGGAGCGCCTCGGCATCGGAGAGCAGCGGCATGATGTCCTTGAACACGACTCCCGGCTTCGGGAAGTCGGGGACGTCCCGGATCTTGGCGGCCAGATCGATCGGCATCCGTGGAGCCTAGCCGCCCGTCAACCGGCCGCGAGCCGGCGCAGGCTCCGCCAGAGGAGTAGCTGGGAGAGCTCCTGCGTCAGCTCCCCGAGCGCCCGCAGGTCTTCGAGCCCCGCCTGGCGCCTCTCGAGGTTCCGCGCGTGCAGGGCCGGTGCCGTGATCTGGCCGAGCAGGGCTGCGTTGCGCTCGGCAGAGGTCTGGAACGTCCTGAGGTGACGCGCGCTCATGTCGTACGCGGCCAGGCGGGCACACAGGGCGGCGATCTCGGCGTCCGTCTCCTGGTACCGCCGCTCGCCGCGCACGATCGTCGGCGTCAGGAGCCCGAAGCCCTCCAGGTCACGGACGAGCCCGGCGGCGATCCCGGCCTGCGCACAGAGCTCGTCGAGCGACAGATCCTGCGCCTCGGCCTCGAGCGCCGCACGCTGGCGGCGCTTGCTCTTCTGCCCCGAGGTCGCGAGCTCCTGCCTGATCACGCGCAAGGGCAGGAACTCGTCCCGCTGGAGACGCAGGATCGTCTCGAGGCGGTCGACGTCGTCCTCGCTGAACAGTCGGTAGCCACCCGGCGTGCGCCCCGGCGCGAGCAGGCCCTGGTCCTCCAGATAGCGGATCTTCGAGATCGAGATGTCGGGGAACTCCGACTTCAGGCGGCGGCAGACCGCGCCGATCGTCTGCATCCGCGGCGACTGGGCGGACGGCTCGTAGGTGGTCGCGACGCTCATCGTGCCAGGAAGACGAGTCGGTATTTCCCGATCTGGACCTCGTCGTCATCGGAGAGCGGCGCCTGCTCGATCCGCTGGCGGTTGAGGAACGTGCCGTTCAGGCTGCCGAGATCCTCGACCACGAACCGGCCGTCCTTTTCGCCGATCACCGCGTGACGGCGAGAGACTGTGACATCGTCGAGGAAGATGTCGCAGTCGGGCGAGCGGCCGACCGTCGTCTGCTCGCCCTGGAGCGGGAACACCTCGCCGGAGCGCCCACCCCCCGCGCGCACGACGAGCGCCGGTCCCTCCACGCCCTCGACTCCCGTGGCCGCCTCCTCGGCCAGGTGCTCGGGCGTGTAGCTGAGCGTCGTCTCGACGTCGGCACCCTCGCGCTCGAGCAGTGCTCCGCAGCGGGCGCAGAAGTTGGCAGCCTCCGAGTTCTGGAAGCCGCATTCGGAGCAGTAGATATGGCTCACTCTTGCTCGGGCGAGGATTTGCGGGAGAGGATCTCGCTCAGGCGGTCGACGTCGACGTGCGCGAGCTCGTCCTCGGGTTTGCTCCGCTTCCGCGCGACGCGCTCGGCCCTGAGGATGTCGATCTTCCCCTGCAGAATACGACGCTCGTAGGAGACGTCGCTCTCCCTCCGCTCGAGCTCATCGATCAGCTGATCGAGATCGTCGTCGCCGAGCTTGGTCAGATCCGGAAGCGCTTCCACATGGCCCTTTCGTCGGGTTCGGACGGCCGCTTCATTGAAGCAGCAGGCCGATCAAGGGTCAACCTCTACTTGAGATTTGTGGCCCGGCCCCGATTTCCTTCCCATCGCCCGCCAGGCGCCGGCCGCGTAGACCCCGCCGGCCGCGATGGCAAGGCCGACGCCGGTCCAGAAGAGCACGAGCGGCCAGCCGTCGCCGTGATGCGTGACGATCACGCAGCCGACGGCGAGGTACAGGATCCAGGTCGCTGTCTTGCCAAGGAAGTTGACCGAGAACTGGTAGCCGTGCGGCCTGACGACCCGGGCGCCGGCGATCAGCAGGACGTCGCGACCGAAGACGATCACGAGCGCCACCCACGGCAGCCGGCCGGCGATGAACAGAAGCAGCACCGCGGCGTCGATCATCAACCGGTCGGCGAGCGGGTCGGCGTACTTGCCGAACTCCGACTGCACGCCCCAGCGCCGCGCGAGCCAGCCGTCGACCTGGTCGGTGACTCCCGCGATCGCGAAGACGACGGCTGCAGGCCAGCTGTGCCCGCCGCCCGCCTGCACCATCAGCACGATGAAGACGGGCACGAGCGCGAAGCGCAGGATCGTCAGCGCGTTGGGAATGTGCGTGTAGGTGAGCGGCACGGCGTCGTTCGCGCTCATGCTTTCACAGCGGTCGGGTACGAAACGCGACTGTGCCGAATCGCGTCACAATCCCTTCCCATGGAGAACGACCGCCTCTCGCTGCCCGGCTTCGTCTCGGCGCACTCGCACTCGTTCCAGCGCGAGCTCCGCGGACGCGGTGCCGGAGGCGACTTCTGGGCCTGGCGGGACGCGATGCTGGGCGAGGCGGCCCGGCAGACGCCCGGGACCGTCCGTGAGACCTACGAGCAGACCTACCGCGAGATGCGGGCGTCCGGGTACACGGCCGTCGGCGAGTTCCACTACCTCGGGCTCGCCGAGGCGTCGGCGGCACTGGAGGCGGCCCGCGCCGCCGGGATCACGATCGTGCTGCTCCTCGCAGCCTACGAGCGAGGCGGGCTGGAGCGCTTTCGCCAGAGCTCGGTCCGCGAGTACCTCGAGCAGGTCGAGACGCTGCGCTCGACCGGAGCCCATGTCGGGCTCGCCCCCCACTCCGTTCGTGCCTGCTCGGCCGCGTGGCTCACCGAGATCGGTCGCTACGCGGAGCGCGAACGGCTCGTGCTCCACGTCCACGCAGACGAGCAGCCGCGCGAGATCGAGGAGTGCCTGGCCGAGCACGGCGTGACGCCGATCGAGCTGCTGGCGCGCTGCGGCTGCCTGAGCCCGGCAGCGACGGTGGTCCACGCCACCCATGCCACGTCCGAAGAGCTCGATCTGCTCGCGGACACGGGTACGCGAGTCTGCGTGTGCCCGACGACCGAGGCGAACCTGGGTGACGGCTTTCCGCCGCTCACCGGCCTGCTCGAACGCGGCGTCCCACTCCTGATCGGCTCCGATTCGAATGTGCGCATCGATCCGCTGGAGGAGCTCCGAGAGCTCGAGGGGATCGCGCGGCGGCAGACGGGAACGCGCGAGGTGATCCCGCTCGCCGACCTGCTCGCGATCGGATCGACGAATGGCGCCGCCGCGCTCGGCCTCGACTCGTGGCCTGCCGTCGACGCGAACCTGGCTCATCCGTCGCTCCGGGGCGTCGCGCCGGTGGACATCCCGGCGGCGCTGGTGTTCTCCTGCGCCGCGGACGTGTTCGCGGCTTAGCGGTTAAGACGGCATAGCGGGACAAAAAAGGAGCCGGCGGGTTTCCCCGCCGGCTCCTGGTGTCGCCTCTTGCGAGACGACTTGGGGGTGATATCGAGCTAGACGTTCAGCTTCACGAGCCCAGTACCCCAGTTCGAGAACTCACTGCGCGTACCGCCGCACGTCGGATCGAAGACGTAGGTGGCATCGTCACAGCTCGGGGACTGGATGTACTCCGTCGCCAGGTAGATCGTGCGGTTGTCACCCACGGCGGCGGAGTAGTCGCCCCAGCGCGGGTCACCGAAGAAGTACCAGGCGAAGTCGTCCAGTACGTCCTGGCCCGGCAGAACGACGTTGAGGTTGGTGGGCGCGGTGTGCTCGCTCACCTTGGAGACCGCAACACTCGGGAAGTTCGTGTTGCCGGTCAGCGTGTAGACCATCGCGGCGGAGGTGCCGTCAGTGGCGACACCGATCGCCGGGAAGATCACGTCGTTGTTCCAGTTCGCGAGATAGCCGTTCGCGTTGGTCGTTGCGCCGACGATGAAGCATGGTGCGATGCCCGGCCGGAGCGCCTGGCACTCCCCGCCCCGCTCGACCAAGCCGTCGGGCTGATGTCGAAGTACGCGATCGCCGACCGGCGGTGCAGATGCCCGATCGGATCGGCCACAAGAACATCCGTGTTCACGACCGCCCCAGAGTCGGGCCGCGGTGTTCCCGGTCTTGACCGACTTGACCTCGTTCATCCGGTCGTCGTTGTTCGCGATCGGCCCAGGCTCACAGAACGGGCCGATGAAGAAGTCGCACAGCGGCGTGTTCCCTACGCTGGGCTGCTCCGCAAACGGAGAGTAGAACGGCGTGTCCGTGAACGGGAAGCCGTACGCCTCCGTACCTGCGATCGCGTAGTTGAAGAAGATCAGCGGTGAGAAGCTGCTGATCGACAGCGTGTTCGTGAACGCCCACGTCGCGACCCGGTTGTCGTTCGAGCCGAACCAGTCGAGCGCCGACAACGCGAACTCCGTACCGAACCGATCAGTCGCGAACGACAGGTTCGGAGAGGTCGCAGGCTGGATCGAATACCAGCAGTACGCGTCGTCCGGATAGATCAGCGTCAGACCGCACCCGATGAACCCTTCGGGCGTCGGAACGAAGTTGCCGATGTCGATGTAGACGATGTTCGGGAACAGGAACCCGGCCGCCAGAGCGGACGAGTCGATGATGTACATCTGCGTCCCGTTGAACGTCGGCGTATCCCAGTCGAACGAGTTCGTCGAGATGAACAGCGCGTTGCGGTTCATACCCAGCAGCGGCTGATCAGCAAGACAACCGTCGGCGGTGCACGTGCTGCCGTCGAACGACGTGTCCAGAACGTAGATGTTGTAGATCGACAGCGGGTCCGACGTCGTGCTCACGGCGATGAACACCGCCGAGCCCGGCTGACACCCGGGCGGACCGTACGCAACCTCCGTCACGTACCACTTGCGCGTGACGTTGTCGTAATGAGCCTTCGGATCCGACACCGAGCAGTAGCCCGTGGCCAGGATCGCCGGCGCCCAGAACTGCTCCATCGGCTCCGGATTCGTCACATGACCGAAGTTCGTGTCCGTGATGATGAACACGTTGTTGACGGCCTCGAACACGAAACCGTTGCCCTCGGCCAGTGCCTGATCCGGAGGCGTGTCCGTGTAGCCACCGACCGCGTCCTGCCAGTACGCGTTCAGAGCCGGTGTCTGAGCCGCAAACTTCTTCGAAACGATCGGCATGCTATGCGCGTGCGGGATCAACGAAGCGTTCGGCGAAGCGCCGACGTTCGGAGACAGCTCCCCGCTCTTGCCCAGCTTGCCGGGGATAGCCCGGTCGTGGGCCGATGGATCGCCTGGAGCGGTTGCTCTCGCCCCGTCAGCGTGTCGTAAGTTGGCTTCGCCTGCTTGTTGCCGATGAACGTGACCGGCTGAGACGCCGGTCGACTTGAACTGACCTGTGCCGACGAGCTTCGCCGGAAGGTTCTGCGCCCTTGTGGTTCACGTGGCCCGCACCCTTCGACCAGCCCTTGCCGGCGACCTTCGCCGACGTGTGCGACGAGGTCGCTGCGCTCACCGACGCGGCCGCAGCCGCGGCCACCAGCAGCGCGGTCAAAAGGACCGCTGCTGTTGCAAATTTGCGTCGTTTCACAGATTCCTCTCCTCTCGATTCCAACTGCTTCTCTCCTCCTCAAACACCACTGCAACAAACATTCCTGCCTTCGCAGCCATCACCCCCCTTTCGAACGTCTAGCTTTCCCCCAATACGAACCTGTCCTGCTGGCAGTACGTCTGGTGCAGGTACTCCTCGAATCTCGCGAGGAGCTTGCGCACCTCGTGATGACGGACATTCCTAGCAATGCAAGCGGACGGCGACCACCGTAGCAAGTCTTCCGGGACGCGTCGCGCCCCAGCGGTCTCACAACCGTGTCACCACCCGTCACACGCACTGCACGCAAGAGCCTAGACGGCCTCGTGCCCAAAAGCAAGTTGCTACATGAGCCACGAAACGCGGCTTCGCGCCTGCCTTTCGAGCGGCTCGGAACGATGCCGGGAGCAGCGGCTGCCGTGGTCGCCACGGGGTCACCTTCGGCCCGGAATGCCGGTTTCCTGCGCTGTGCAGCGTCTTTCGAGATGTGAGCCAGGGTGCGGGACGGCGCTCTCCCGGCGCGGTAGAGCGCCGTCCAGTAGGCGGTGCGAGTGAGATAGGCGCGTGGAGCGGACGAGCCGCGGAGCCCGTAGGCGCCGTCGTAAGTGGCATAAGCCACAGTTACGGGTGAGGAAAGCCGTCCGCCGGCGGTCGACAGGCGGCGCGGCAGCCGGGTCAGGGCGGGCTCGATCTGGGTTCCCTCGTGCCATTCGTTGTAGCTGGTGATGGTGATCCGATCTGCTCCGGCGCGGATCGCGGCCTGCCACATGGCGTCGTACGTCGCCCCACCGTTGCGGGCGCGGAAATGGGTGTCGCCGGTCGCACGCAGGGCGTCGTAGCCGGGGCCGACCGAAGGCGCGCAGATCATCCTGGCCCGATGGGCACGCGCGCAGAGCGGGGCGAAGGCGGCGGGCCCGATCGTGACGACGTCGTATGTGTAGATGCCCGCGAAGTGCGCGGCCTGGGCGCGGGCGACGTTCACGGTCTGCGCGAGCACCTGGATGCCCGGCAGCGACGGGAGCAGCGTGGCCCAACTCGCGTCGTCGATCTCGAACGGGTGGTACACGTAGAAGCGGCTGATGCCGAGCAGGCGAAGATGGGCGATGTCGGACGCCACGCTGGCCGCGGTCCGGTCGGGGTACGGCTCGATCTGGACGGCCACCGCCAGGTTGTGCTTCGTAGCCACGCTCACGATCATCGGCAGGCGCTGGTCTTCGATTGAGCCCAGACCCCACCAGGAGCTCACGACTTCGCGGATGCCGGCGCCTGCGATGTCTCGCATCTGGGCCTGTACGACCGCCGGGTCGGAGCTCGAGTAGGGCCCGCGGGCCGGGTAGTAGCTCGTCGCCAGGTCGAGCGGTGGGATGTGGCCGCTCTGGGCCCAGTGCTGGTAGCTGCCGTCGCGTTGCGGGGTCCCGTACCACGGGTAGTAGAAGATCGACGCATCGCCGCCCGCCGCTGGGTGCCCGCCCGTGAGGGCACCCGCCGGAGCGAGGAGTGCGAGCAGCCCGAGGACGAGAGCGAGTCGTGTCATTCCGCAGAGGCCGAGGATGGCCCGCCGCGGATCATGACAGCCGGACCTGCAGGAGGCGACCCGGAGGCAGTAGCCTCCCATGCATGGACGAGCCGGTTCGGCTGACGAGAGTGCACGACGAGATCGAGGCGGAGATGGTGTGCGGACTGCTCCGCTCGGCCGGCATCGAATGCGCCCACCGGATCACCCAGGAATCGGACTCGCCGCTGGAGGGATTCCAGTCCGAAGGCCCGCACGAGGTCATCGTTCACCAGTCCGACCTGGAAGCCGCCCAGGCCCTCCTGGCAGACACGCAGGGCTGACCGGCTCCCTCCCTTGTGGCCCCGAGCATCGGTGTAGACCCTGATTACGCCGCAGGGTCGACCCTGAGTCCATCGTGACACGATTTGTGCTAATTTAAACATCGTTACAGCGAGCGAGACGTCCTGACGGGGTTTCAGATTGCCGTCTGCCCGTCAGCCAGATTCTTCTTCTTCCTCGTTGCGACCGATGTCTCAGCCTCAGCTGGGCCAGCGCATTTGAATGCGCTGCCTGTTTCGCTGAAATCGCAGGAGGACTCATGAAAAAGCTCGCATTTCTTTGCGTTGCTCTGCTTGCAGCGGCCGTGACGGCGTCGACAGCACTCGCCGTGCACAGCCCGCCGGCGGCGGGCCCGGCGCAGTGCGCTCAGGGCACGCTCGTCGTCAACGTCAACTACACGCTGACCAATGACTTCAACTCCGGGGTCGCCGGCAACGCGTGGGCCAACGACACGATCAACCGTCATCTGCAGATCCGGCAGGTTGGTAGCGGGACGCCCACGCCGACGACGCAGTACTGCGCCATGATCGACGACACCGGATCCTTCGTGACCTTCGCGGGCCTCAGCCCCAGCGGCAACTCGACGGTCTCCGCAGGCATCAACGGCCGAATCAACGGTGGCTACGACACCACCCTGTTCACCGGCACGCTCAATCCGAGCCCGGCGTACAAGCCATGCGCGGCAACCTGGGGCACGTTCGACCTCCAGTGCACCGACGCGTACAACTGCCCCGGTGCTCACCCGAGCTTCCTGAGCTACTTCAACGGGAGCCCGAGCTGGGACTACGCCAACTGGGGCTGGGCGTACCACACCGCCAAGAACGGCACCTGGATCAACGCCGACAGCGGTAACAGCGGCGACATCACCGGCTAGACCAGCCGCACCGCCTTCCAAGGGTCGGGCTCTCGTCCTGGGAGTCCGACCCTTGCTTCAGCTGCCTCCGCAACGTCACGCAGAGTCGTTGCCCCCAGCGCGTGAGACTCGAGCCTCAAAGAAAAAGCCCCGCAAAGCGAGGCTTCTCGATCGGGGCGCCGAGATTCGAACTCGGGACCTCTAGTCCCCCAGACTAGCGCGCTAACCAGGCTGCGCCACGCCCCGGCCTGCCGAGTGTAGCCGAGCGGCTCTCGAGCGTTAAAGAGGCTTGCCGCGGCTGCCGAAGACTCTTCGATGACGCGATCGTTGCGATTCGCGGCCATCCTGGCGTTCCTCGGGGCATCGCTCGTACTGCCCGGGGCGGTGCTCGCGGTCGGCAGCCCGCGGATCGCGGCGATCCAGGTGGCCCTGCGGGCCAAGCATCTCTACAGCGGCACGGTGGACGGCGATGCCGGGCCGACGACGACGGCAGCGCTCGTCGCGGTCCAGAAGCAGGCCGGCCTCGTCCCGGACGGCGTGGCCGGACCCCGGACCGTTGCCGCGCTCGGGCCGCTCGCCGGCCCCGCGCTCGGGACGCGGCCGCTCGCGCCGGGCGCCGTCGGCGGCGACGTCGTCGAGGTCCAGTTCCTGCTCGCGTGGCACGGGTTCCCGTCCGGGAAGATCGACGGCGCGTTCGGCTCGCACACCGAGGCGGCGCTGCTCCGCTTCCAGCACTGGGCAGGCCTGCCCGCGGTCGGGCGTCGTCGGTCCTTCGACGATCGCCGCCCTCCACGATCCCGTCCCGACGTGCCCGCTCAGCCTCGCCTGGCCGCTTCGCACCGGGATCGGCGACCGCTTCGGGCCGCGCGGTGCCGGGTTTCATCCCGGGCTCGACCTGCCCGCCCCGACCGGGACGCCCGTCCACGCGGCCGCCGTCGGCAGGGTCACGCTGGCCGGGCCGACGAGCGACGGCTACGGGAACCTCGTCGTCGTCAGGAACGCGGACGGCGTCGAGACGATGTACGCGCACCTCTCCCGGATCCTCGTCGTGCCGGGCCAGCCCGTGACCGTGGGCTCGCTGATCGGGCTCGTCGGCGCGACAGGCGAGACGACCGGGCCTCACCTGCACTTCGAGGTCCGCGTCCGCGGCGCCGCGGTCGACCCGGTCCCCGCTCTCGGCTAGGGAGCTACTCGCCTCTCAGCCGGCGGTACAAGCGGTCGACGAGGTCCGGCATGCGCTCCAGCCCCTCGGTGATCACCCGGATCCGGTACTCGAGGAAGTGCTCCGGCTCGACGACCAGCGCCTTCGCGAGCCTCGCGATCACGTCGTTCGAGGGAACCGGCCGGCTCCCGTGGACGATGTGGTTCAGGTAGCCGGCGGAGAGACCCGTCTTCGCCGCCAGCCCACGGTAGGTCGTCGCGGTGTCCTCCATCAGCCGCTCGATCGTCGGGCCGAACGGCTCCTCGCTGAAGCGGCGCTTCTTGGGCACTAGCGGCCGACCTCCTCCGGCGCGTACGCGGCGCTCCTCGCCCGTCTCGCGGTGGCGCACGTCGACGAGTCCGTCCTCGAGGCTCTTCTTGCCGGCCGTGATCCGGAGCGGGATGCCGATCAGATCGGCGTCGGCGAACTTCTCGCCGGCGCGGGCGTCGCGGTCGTCGAGGAGCACCGAGCGGCCGGCCGACGACAGTGCCTCTGCGACCTGTCCTGCGATTTCCTCCGCCCCGGCCAACGCGATCACGTGCGCATCGTACGGCGAAATCGACGCGGGCCACACGATGCCCTGCTCGTCGCCCCGCTGCTCGACCACCGCCGCCATCACGCGGGCCGGGCCGATGCCGTAGCTGCCGCCGAGCAGCGGCTTCTCGACGCCGTCCTCGTCGAGGAACGTCGCCTCGAGCGGGCCGGAGTAGAAGCTGCCGAAGTTGAAGATGTGCCCGACCTCGATCGCGGTGCGGAACCCGAGCGCGCCGCCGCACTCGGGACAGGTGTCGCCCTCCTGCGGCTCGCGCAGGTCGGCGAAGCGAGGCGTGAAGTCGCGCCCCGCCTCGACGCCGCGCAGGTGCCAGCCGTCGCGGTTGGCGCCGGCGACGAACTGCCCCTCGCGCAGCGCCTCGTCGGCGATCACCTCGCCGGAGAAGCCGACCGGGCCGAGCGAGCCTCCGCTCGCGCCGAACGCGGAGCGGATCTCGTCGTCGGTGGCGGGCCGCGAGGTGCCGGGAAGCGCGTCGTACAGCTTGGTCTCGCTGAGCCGGTCGTCGCCGCGCACGAGCGCGAGGACGAGCGTGCCGTCGTCCTTGACGACCGGCATGGCCTTCGAGGTCGCCGACGCGTCGACGCCGAGGAAGCTCGGCCAAGCGCCTCGATCGTCGTGACGCCAGGCGTCTCGACCTCCTCCGGCGCGGCGAGCGGCTCCGGGAAGACGGGCGCGCGCGGGATCGCCCGCGCCACCTCGAGGTCGCCGGCGTAGTCGCCGTTCTCGCAGCGGACAAGGGTGTTCTCGCCGGAGCCGGACGGAGCGAGGAAGTCGATGCTGAACTTCCCGCCCATGATCCCGCTCTCGGCCTGGACGTCGTAGACCTCCAGCCCGCAGCGATTGAAGATCCGGTGGTACGCGGCCCGGTTCGCCTCGAAGCTCGTGCGCACGCCGTCCTCGTCGCGGTCGAACGAATAGCCGTCCTTCATGATGAACTCGCGGACGCGGAGAAGGCCGCCGCGGGGGCGCGGCTCGTCGCGGCCCTTGGTCTGGAAGTGGTACCAGAGCTGCGGCAGCTCCTTGTACGACTGGATCTCGCGGGCGTGGAAGGTGACCGTCTCCTCGTGGGTCACCGGCAGGACGAAGTGGCGGCCGGTGCGGTCGTGGAGGTGGAAGATTTCCGGGATCCTGATCCGACCGGTCGTCTCCCACAGCTCGGCCGGCGTCAGGACCGGCATCAGCATCTCCTGGCCGCCGATCGCGTCCATCTCCTCGCGGATGATCTGCTCGATCCTTCCGGTGGACACGCCAGCCGAGCGGCATGAACGTCCAGATGCCGGCCGACACCTGCCGGATGAACCCGCCGCGGACCAGCAGCTTGTGCGAGAGCGCCTCCGCGTCGGACGGCGGCTCGCGCAGGGTCGGAAGGAAGAGCTGTGAAGCCCGGACGATCATCGTTGTCGCCTCAGGCTACTAGGCTTCGACGGGGGCCGGAGCCGGAGCGGACTCGAGCGGGATCTCGGACATCTCGGCCATCGCCAGTGCAGCGGGCTTGGCCATCTTCAGCCGTTTGGGCCGGTGCATGCCCTCGGCGATCCACTTGTCGATCTCGTGGAACAACTCGTCGATCAGGATGTCGGAGGAGACCTTCTTGAGCACGCGGCCGTGCGCGTAGACGAAGCCGACGTCACGGCCGCCGGCGATCCCGAAGTCGGCGTCGCCCGCCTCGCCGGGCCCGTTGACCGCGCAGCCGAGCACGGCTACCTCGATGTGCTGCGGGTAGCTCCTGAGGCGCTCCTCGACGACCACGGCGAGGCTCTCGACGCCGACGTTGTCACGGCCGCAGGACGGGCAGGCGATCATGATCGGCCCGCGCTCGCGCAGGCCGAGCGCCTTCAGGATCTCCCACGCCGTCTCGACCTCCTTGACCGGATCGGCGGTCAGCGAGACGCGCATCGTGTCGCCGATGCCGTCGACGAGCAGCGCGCCCATGCCGACGGCGCTCTTGATCGACCCCGAGAAGGGCGTGCCGGCCTCCGTGACGCCGAGGTGGAGCGGGTACGGCACCTTCTCGGACAGCATCCGATAGGCGCGGATCATCGTCGGCACGTGGCTCGACTTGACCGAGATCTTGAACTCGTGGAAGTCGAGCTTCTCGAGCAGCTCCACCTCCTCGATCGCCGCGGCGACGAGCGCTTCCGCCTGATCCTTCTGCGCCAGAGTCGCCAGGTGCTTGGGGAGCGAGCCGGAGTTGGCACCGATCCGCATCGCGATGCCCGCCTGCTTCGCGGCTCTGACCACCAGCTCCACCTTGTCCGGCCCGCCGATGTTCCCGGGATTGATCCGGACGGCCGCGACGCCGCCCTCGATCGCTTTCAGGGCGAGCGAGGCGTTGAAGTGGATGTCGGCGATGATCGGAACCGGCGAGAAGCGGACGATCCTCGGGAGCGCGTCGGCGTCCTCGGTCTTCGGAACCGCCACGCGGACGATCTCGCAACCCGCGGATGCGAGCGCCGCGATCTGCGCCGTCGTCGCCTCGACGTCGTGCGTCTTCGTCAGCGTCATCGACTGGACGACGACGGGAGCACCACCCCCGATGAGCACGCCGCCGACGGAGATCTGCCGCTTGCTCGCCACGCTCTTAGCTTAACCACCCTCCCGGCTCCGAGCCTTGTAACAGACTGTTGCAAGGGCGAAGAGCCCTGCCGTTCGGTGCCGCGACCGACATGGCGGGCGCGGCTTGCTCTGCTCGCCCTCGAGCCAACGCCGAGCGAAGTCACCATGGTGCCGGCGAAGCCGGCGCCGGATTTCGTTCGGCCTAGCCGCCGCCGAGACGGCCGATGTCGTTCGAGAGGCCGACGATGAACAGGAGCAGCACGAGCGTGATCCCGACGGCCGAGACGCGCTCGTAGATCTCGCGGGCGATCGCGCGGCCGCGGATCCCCTCGAGCAGCGAGAAGGCGATGTGGCCGCCGTCGAGCGGCAGCAGCGGCAGCAGGTTGAAGAGGGCGAGCGAGAGGCTGATGAAGGCGAGCACGGAGAGATACGAGGCCCACCCGTAGTGCACGGAGTCCTTCAGCCCGTTCGTGATCCCGACCCCACCCGAGAGCTGGTGGCGCTCCTTGGAGTGGAAGAGCCCGCCGAGCGCGCTCACGGTGTCGCGCGCGACGATGCCCGTCGTCTTGACGGACTGCCAGACCGCCGGACCGAAGCCGAGCGTCTCGCCCGCGAGCCCGAACCCGAGCCGGTAGCGGCCGTCGACGCCCTTTTGCGAGCGCTCGGGGCGGAGCGTGACCAGGCTCCCGTTCCGCACGACGGTGAGCGTCACCGGCCGGCCGTGCGAGGCCGAGATGTGGTCGGAGATCTGGCTCGCGGAGACGGGGAGGCCGTTGACCGCGAAGACCTCGTCGCCCTGCCTGAGGCCGGCCGCGTGAGCCTGGCTGTGCGGAAGGACGACGGCGACGTTCGAGGTGGCCTTCGCACCCGCGACCATGAAGACGATCGCGAAGAGAACCACGGCGAACACGAGGTTCGTGAACGGGCCCGCCGCGATCACGAAGACCCGCTTCCAGGTGGGCGCACGCCAGTACGCCTGAGCCGAGAGCGTGTCCTCGAGGTCCTGCACATGCTTCTCGACCGACGGCCCGCCCGCCTCCAGCGCGCGCTCGTGGAACTCGGCGAGCCTGACCTTCGCCTCCTCGTAGTCCTCGGCCGCGAGCGAGCGCTTCAGGCGCTCGGCCGGGCCGACCAGCTGGGGTGCGGCGTGCAGCGCCCGCGAGAAGACGAGGTCGACGTCCTTGGCGGCGGGGCGGTGCATCCCGGGGATCCGCACGTAGCCGCCGAGCGGAATCGCACCGATGCCGTACTCGATCCCCTTCCGCTTCGTCTTCACGAGCGCCGGGGGGAAGCCGATGTAGAACTTCCTCGGGCGCATGCCGACCGAGAGCGAAGCGAAGAAATGCCCCGCCTCGTGGATGAGCACGAGGAAGGCCAGACCCAAGATGGCGATGGTGATGCTCATGCGGGCTGGAGGGCGGTCAGGGCGACGCGGCGGGCCTCCGCGTCGGCGGCGGTCAGGTCGTCGAGCCCGGCGGCCGGAGCTCCCGACACCGTGTCGAGCGTCCGCTCGACGGTCTCGGCGATCTCGAGGAAGCTGATCCGCCCGCCGAGGAAGGCGTCCACGGCAACCTCGTTCGCGGCGTTGAACGCGCACGGGAAGGTGCCCCCGCGCACGCCGGCCTCACGGGCGAGCGTGATCATTGGGAACGTGTCGGCGTCCGGTGCGTGGAACTCGAGCGTCAGTCCCCCGGCCAGGTCGAGCGCAGGGACGGGTGTCGCGGCCCGCTCCGGATAGGTGAGTGCGTAGGAGATCGGTACCCGCATGTCCGGATAGCCGAGGTGCGCGAGGGCGGCGCCGTCGCGGAAGCGGACGATCGAGTGGACGATCGAGCTCGGGTGGACGACGATCTCGATCCGCTCGTACGGCACACCGAAGAGGAAATGCGCCTCGATCAGCTCGAGTCCTTTGTTCGCGAGCGTGGCCGAGTCGATCGTGATCTTCGGGCCCATGCTCCAGGTCGGGTGGTCAAGTGCCTCCTCCGGGCTGACGTTGGCGAGCTCGTCGCGGCTGCGTCCCCGGAACGGCCCACCCGAGGCGGTCAGCACCAGTGATTCGATCGTTCCGGCCGATCGGTTCTCCAGGCACTGGTACAGAGCCGAGTGCTCGCTGTCGACCGGGAGCAGGCGCCCTCCACCCCGCTCCCAGGCGGTGAGGGCGAGCTCGCCGGCGGCGACCAGGCTCTCCTTGTTCGCGAGCGCGAGATCGGCGCCGCGCTCGAGCGTCCACAGCGTCGCCGGGAGGCCGGCGAAGCCGACGACCGCGTTCAGTACCACGTCCGGCTCGGCCCGCTCGAGCAGCTCGACGAGGTTCCCGCCGACCTGGGTCAGCGGAGCGAGGCCGTCGATCGGCTGCGACCCGGAGGCCGCGGCCACGAGCTCGAGCTCGGGATGGGCGTCGATGATCTCGATCGCCTGCCGGCCGATCGAGCCGGTGGCGCCCAGCAGCGCGATTCGTCTCATCTCGAATCCAGTGTAATGCGGGCGACGGCTCAGTTGGTTCAGGCGAGGTTCTAGGTCGTGTAGGCGAGGATCGTGTAGAAGGCGGCGACTGACGCGAACAGGATCGAGTCCAGCCTGTCGAGCATGCCGCCGTGGCCGCCGAGCAGGTTGCCCGTGTCCTTCACGTCCATGTCGCGCTTCAGCATCGACTCGAACAGGTCGCCGGCCGGGGCGGCGACGGCGATCACGAGGCCGAGCAAGAGTGCCTGGCCGATCGACAGATACGTGTTCCGGTCGGGGTAGAGCGCGACGAAGGTCGCGAAGACGCAGGCCACGGTGCCGACGGCGAACCCTTCGAGCGTCTTTGCCGGGGACAACGCCGGCGCCAGCTTGTGGCGTCCGAGTGTCCGGCCGCCGAGGTACGCGAACGTGTCGTCGGCGAAGACGGCGATCAGCACCGTCAGCGCCACCAGCTGCCCGTGCTCGGGGATGGCGCGCAGGAGCAGGACGAAGCCGAGTCCGAAGCCGATCCAGGCCGGGCCGAGCAGCGTCGTAGCGACGCTCACCGTCGCCGATCCGCTCGTCCCCGCGAGGCCTTTGAGCAGAAAGGCGAGCCCGAGCGACCCGAGCAGCGCGCCGAGCGCCCACTCCGTCGTCGAGACCTGGATCGCGAACAGCACGCCGACCAGGCCGGCGTGGCCCGCGATCGCGATCGGCCGCAGCGGGCGAGTCATCCAGTAGAACTCGTGCAAGGCGATCACGCCGGCCGCGAGCACGAGCCCGAACAGGTACCAGTGGCCCAGCCAGACCATCCCGAGCACGAGCGGTAGCCCGATCGCAGCGATCAGCAGGCGCGACCCGAGGTTGCTCATCGCTCCCGGGCTGCGCGGGTAGGCGCGCGCGCCGGGCCGCGCGGGCTGGGGCTCGCTCGTCACCGGCCGCCGAAGCGCCGGCGCCGGCTCGCGTACTCGGCGAGCGCGTGCTGGAGCTCGCGCGGCCCGAAGTCGGGCCAGAGCGTCTCGACGAAGACGAGCTCCGAGTAGGCAATCTGCCAGAGGAGGAAGTTCGAGACCCGCAGCTCGCCCGACGTGCGGATCAACAGGTCGGGGTCGGGCAGCTCGGGGGCGTGCAGATTGGCGGCGAACGTGTTCTCGTCGATCTCGCGCGGGTCGATGCCCGACTCGGCGAGCCGCCGTGCCGCCTCGACGATCTCCGCACGGCCGCCGTAGTCGAAGGCGATCCAGAGATTCAGGCTGTCGTTCTCGGCCGTCTGGCGCTCGAGGCCGGCGATCTTCCGCTTCAGCGTGTCGGGGGCCCGGTCGCGCCGGCCCAGGAAGCGCACGCGCACACCCTGGCGGACGAGATCGGGAAACTCGCGATCGATCGTCTCGGAGAAGATCTCCATCAGCTGGTCGACCTCCTCGCGCGGCCGCGACCAGTTCTCGGTGGAGAAGGCGAACAGGGTCAGGGAGTCGATCCCGAGATCGATCGCCGCCTCGACCACCTTGCGGACGGCCCGCGTGCCGGCGCTGTGCCCGGCTGCGACCGGCAACCCGCGCTTGCGGGCCCAGCGGCCGCTTCCGTCCATGACGATCGCGACCGACCGGGCGACGTCCGGCAGCTCGCGCTCCGGAAGCGGGCGGAGGCCGCGGAGCGAACGGATTCGGGTCAGGAAGCTCAAGCGTTGCCAGTCTGAACCCGGGCCGGGCTCAGACCTCCATGATCTCCGCTTCTTTGCGCTTCAGCAGGTCGTCGATCTTGTGCACGTGGTCGTCGGTGAGCTTCTGGACGGACGCCTCGGCGCGCCGCTCCTCGTCGTCTCCGACCTCGCCGTTCCGGACGAGCTCCTCGAGGTGCCGCATGACGTCGCGGCGGACGTTGCGCACCGCCACCCGGCCCTCCTCCGCATAGTGGCGCGTCACCTTGACGAGCTCCTTGCGCCGCTCCTCGGTCAGCTGCGGGATCGGGAGGCGGATCAGCTTGCCGTCGTTCGAGGGCTGCAGGCCGAGGTCGGACTCCATGATCGCCTTCTCGATCCCCTTGATCTGCGTGGGATCGAAGGGCTGGACGGTCAGCATGCGCGGTTCCGGCACGTTGATCGTCGCCATCTGCTTGAGCGGCGTCTGGGTGCCGTAGTACTCGACCGAGATCCGGTCGAGGAGCGCCGCGGAGGCGCGCCCGGTCCGGATCGAGTTGAAGTGCTCGTGAGTGGACTCGACGGACTTGTCCATCCGGCGGGTCGCGTCTGCGAGGAAATCGTCGATGGTCGCCATGTCTGGCACCTGCTTAACCTCCGGGCGTCGAGATGATCGTGCCGACCCGCTCGCCCGACACGATGCGACGGATGTTCCCGCCCGCCAGGCCGAAGACGTAGATCGGCAGCTTGTTGTCCATGCACAGCGAGAGCGCGGTCGTGTCCATCACCTTGAGACCGCGCTCGATTGCCTCCAGATGGGTCAGGCTGGGGAGGAACTTCGCCGTCCTGTCGAGCCGGGGATCGCCGTCGTAGACGCCCTCGACCTCGTTCTTCGCCATCAGGATCGCCTCCGCCCCGATCTCGAGCGCCCGCAGCGCGGCGGCGGTATCGGTCGTGAAGAACGGGTTGCCGGTGCCGGCGGCGAAGATGACGATACGACCCTTCTCGAGGTGGCGGACGGCGCGACGGCGGATGTACGGCTCGGCGACCTCGGCGACAGCGATCGCCGAGAGGACACGCGTCTGGGTGTCCCGCCGCTCGAGCGCGTCCTGGACCGTCAACGCGTTGAGAACGCTCCCGAGCATCCCGGCATAGTCGGCGGTGGAGCGATCCATGCCCGCCGCGGCCCGGTCCATGCCCCGGATGATGTTGCCGCCGCCGACCACGATCGCGAGCTCGATCCCGAGGGCGTGGACGCCGGCGATCTCGTCGGAGAGCGACTCGATCCGCTCCTGGTCGATGCCGAAGTCGCGCTCGCCTGAGAGCGCCTCCCCGGAGAGCTTCAGCAGGACGCGCTCGAAGCTCGGAGCCGGATCCGGCGTGGGCTGGACGCTCACGCGCTTACTCTGCCACGGCGAGGCGCTTGAACTCGACCACCTCGAGCTTCGACTCGCCGAGCACCTCGCCCACGCGCCGGTTCGGGTCGTGGATCCACGGCTGCTCCTCGAGCACGATCTCCTGGAGCCACTTCCTGATCCGGCCCTCGACGATCTTCTCGCGCACCTCGGCGGGCTTCTCCTGGACGTCCGGCTGCTTGGACAGGATCTCGCGCTCGGCGTCGATCTCGGCCTCGGGCACGTCCGCGCGGCGCACGAAGAGCGGTCGCGAGGCGGCGATGTGCATCGCGAGCCGGTAGACCTGGCCGTCGTCACCCTCGGGGCCGCGTGCGTGGACGAGGACGCCCAGCTTGTTGGCCGGGGGGTGGACGTAGGCGCTGAGCACGTCGCCGTCCGAGCCCTCGTAGCGCACGGTGTCGCGGACGACGATGTTCTCCCCGAGCTTCGCGACGAGCTCGGCCCGCTCTGTCTCGAGCTTCGCCGCCGCCTCGGGCCCGTCCTTCTCGACGGCGTCGAGGACCCGCTGCACGAAGACCGTGAACGCCTCGTTGTTCGAGACGGGCTCGGTCTCGCAGCCGACGGCGACCATCGCGCCGATGTTCTCGGCCGAGAGGTCGAAGGCGACCTTGCCCTCGGTCGTCTCGCGGCCGGCCTTCTTCGCCGCCTGCGCGAGGCCCTTCTCGCGGATCACCTTGACGGCTGCATCGAGGTCTCCCTCGCTCTCCACGAGCGCCTGCTTGCAGTCCATCATCCCCGCGCCGGTGCGCTCGCGAAGCTCCTTGACGAGGGTCGCCGGGATCGCGGTCACGTGGTCACCTCTTCCGCCTCAGGCTCTACTTGCGGCTCGGGCTCCGCTTCTGCCTGAGGCTCGGAGGCCGGGGCTGCGGCGGCCTCCGGCTCTGCTTGCGGCTGGGCGGCCGGCTGGGCCGGAGCCTCGGCATCGGCCTGCGAGTCGGCGGCCGGCTCTGCTTGCGGCTCGGCGGCCGGCTGGGCGGGAGCCTGGAGCTCCTCGACCGTCACCTTCTGCTTTCCGGCCGCGATGCCGTCGGCGATGACGCGCGTGATCAGCGAGCACGAGCGGATCGCGTCGTCGTTTCCGGGCACGATGTACGTGGCCTCGTCCGGATCGCAGTTCGTGTCGACGAGCCCGACGACCGGAACGCCCAGCCGCTGAGCTTCGCGGACTGCGAGCTGCTCCTTGCGCAGGTCGACGATGAAGACGGCGTCCGGCTGCTTGCGCATGTCGGCCACACCGCCGAGGTTCGCGTTCAGCTTCTCGAGCTCGCCGCCCAGCGTGATCCGCTCCTTCGGGGGCAGCAGCTCGAGCTGGCCCTCGTCCTTCAGGCGCCGCAGCTCGTGGAGCCGCTCGATGCGCTCCGAGATCGTGCGCCAGTTCGTCAGCAGGCCGCCGAGCCAGCGGTGGTTGACGTACGGCATGCCGACGCGCTTCGCCTGCTCCTCGACGGAGTCCTGGGCCTGCTTCTTCGTGCCGACGAACAGCACGTTGCCGTTGCGCGAGGCGATGTTGCGGACGAAGTCGTGCGACTCCTCGAGCAGCTCGAGGGTCTTCTGGAGATCGATGATGTAGATGCCGCCGCGCTCGGCGAAGATGAATCGCTTCATCTTCGGGTTCCAGCGGCGGGTCTGGTGGCCGAAGTGAACTCCAGCCTCCAGCAGTTCCTTCATGGAGACGACGGACACGGGTGCTACCCCTTTCGGTTTGGTTGCTACAAGCCGGCGGCGCCCGAGAGGAACCGGCTCACCGATCGGAGAACCGGCACCACCTCCCGCGCGTCTGCCGCCGGGTCGGGGTGACAGAAGCGGCTACAGGGTACCAGCGCTCCGGTACCGCTCCTTGGCCTCGACGGCCTCCGCGGACAGGTCGACCAGCGGCTCGGGATACACCGGAGTTCCCCATTCGGGCACCCAGCGGCGGCAGTAGACGCCCTCGGGATCGAAGCGTTCGCGCTGCCGTTCGGGATTGAAGATCCGGAACCACGGCTGCGCGTCGATGCCCGTGCCGGCGACCCACTGCCAGTTGCCCTCGTTCTGGGCGGGGTCGTAGTCGACGAGCAGCTCGGCGAAGTGGCCCTCGCCGAGGCGCCAGTCGACATGGAGGTGCTTGACGAGGAAGCCGGCCGTGACCATGCGGGCGCGGTTGTGCATCCAGCCGGTGACGTGCAGCTCCCGCATCCCGGCGTCGACGAGCGGGAACCCGGTCTCCCCCACTCGCCAGCGCTCGAAGCGCTCGCCCGGCTCGTCCCAGCGCGGCTCGAGGCGGGGAGCGTCGAGGCCCTGTGCCTTCACGTGCTCGAACCAGTCGTGCCAGGCGAGCTCGTCGAGCCACTTCTCGCGGCCCCGGGACGGCGGCGCGGCCAGCGCCGCCGCGGCACAGTCGGCGATCGTCAGCTCGCCGGCCACGATCAGCGGTGACAGCCTCGAGGTTCCCTCCCGGCCGGGAAAGTCGCGCTCGTCGGCGTAGCGGGCGAGCTTCGTCTCGACGAACTCCTCCAGCGCCGGGTGGGAATCGCCCTCGGACGCCGGCTGCCAGCGCCTGCGGAACGCCGCGAACGTCTTCACGCGCGCGCGCGCACCAGGGCTGCCTCGAGGTCGGGCGGGAGCGGCGACTCGGTCTCCACCGATTCGCCGGTGACCGGATGCGTGAAGGCCAGCCTGGTCGCGTGCAGGAACTGCCGCTCGAGCTCGAGGTCGCGCACGCCGTAGACGCGGTCGCCCACGACCGGGAGGCCGATCGCCGCCAGGTGAACGCGGATTTGGTGCGTTCGGCCGGTCTCCAGCCGCACGCGGAGCAGCGCGTGATCGCGCAGCAGCTCGACCACCTCGAAGTGCGTCACCGCCTCGCGCGGGGTGTCCGTGTCGAGCGAGTGCCGCGTCGGCTCCGATCGGTCGCGACCGATCGGAGCCTCGATCCTTCCGCTCCGCGAGCGCAGCCGGCCCCGGACGAGCGCGAGGTAGACGCGCTCGAGGCCCCGGCGGCGAACGAGCGACCGCAGGCCGCGGTAGGCCTCCTCGGTCCTGGCCACGACGATCAGCCCGGATGTGTCCCGATCGAGCCGGTGCACGATCCCGGGTCGCTCCGGCTCGGCACCGCCGGCAGCCTGTCCGAGCAGGGCGTGCACGAGCGTTCCGGTCGAATGGCCGGGGCCCGGATGGACGACGACCCCGGCGGGCTTGTCCACGACCAGCAGGTGCTCGTCCTCGTACGCGATGCGAACGTCGAGCGCCTCCTTCACGAGCGGCGCCTTGACCGGCGGCTCGAGCTCGACTGCCTGCCCTTCCTCCAGCTTGTACGACTTCGGGCGCGCCACGCCGTCGACCAGCACCTCGCGCGCCTCGAGGAGCCGCTCTGCCGCCGCCCGCGAGGCGACCTCGTCGAGGCCGGCCAGGAAGCGGTCGAGCCGCAGCCCAGCCGCCTCTGCCGGAACGCGAACCGTGATCAGAGGCGGGCCGTCGACGCGTCCCCGCGGCGTCGCGGGTTGCGGTCGGCGAGGAGGAGCGAGGCGAGCAGCACGACGACTCCGATCACGATCGAGGCATCCGCGAGGTTGAAGGCGGGCCACCAGCGCAGGTCGAGGAAGTCGGTCACGTAGCCGAGCCGCACACGGTCGACGAGATTCGAGACGCTGCCGCCGATCAGGAGCCCGAGCGCCACCGGTAGCGCCGGATGGCGCGCGCCGGAGCGGGCGAAGAACACGAGCATCCAGGCGACGGCGACCGTGGTCAGGACGATGACGATGGCAGTCGCGCTCGAGAACAGGCCGAACGCGATACCCGAGTTCTGGACGTGGCGGACAGAGAAGGGGCCGACGAGCTTGACGGCGGTGTCGATGGTGATGTTGCTCGCGACGACGTGCTTCGTGAGCTGGTCGGCGCCGACGGCGGCCAGAGCCACGATCGTGAGCCCGATCCACTGGCGCCGCTCGGCGGCGTGGGAGCGCTCGGCGATCGAGATCGGCCCGAACGCGTCGGTACGGGCGGCCGGACGGGGCACCACCTCAGCCTCGCTCGTCCCGGCGCTTGTCGTCGATGCACAGGGTCGCGTACGGGAGCGCCTCGAGGCGCTCCAGCTCGATCTCCTTCCCGCAGCGTTCGCACCGACCGAAGGTGCCCGAGTCGATTCGTGCGAGCGCCGCGTCGATCGCCGAGAGAACCCGCTCCTCGTTCTCCTCGAGCGAGTAGTCGATCTCGCGGTCGACCGTAACCGACGCGGTGTCGGCCATGTGGTTGCCGACCGAGGACTGCTCGGCCTCGTCCTCCATCGACCCCGCGTTCTCCTGGTGCAGGTTGTCCAGCGCCGACACCACCCGGACGCGCTCCTCCTGGAGCTCGCGACGGAACCGGTCGAGGTCGACGGTCACGCCGCTCCTTCGAGGCGGCGATCGGCTTCCTCGGCGCCCAGCCCCCGCAGCTCGACGACCTTGTCGCGACCGGAGCGGCCCGAGACGAGCGAGAGCTCGGCCGGCGCCACTCGAAGCCGTTCGGCCAGGACCTTCAGGACGGCCTCGTTGGCACGGCCTCGCTCGGGCGGGGCGGCGACGCGGACCTTCCACGCGTCCCCCTGCCTGCCGACGATCTCGGTGCGGCGGGCTCCGGGGGAGACCCGGATGCGGAGGCGCGTCGTCGACTCGGTCATCCCGAGATCAGTATAGGCCGGGGTTCTGTGAGGGCCTACGCTGCCTGGCGGCTCTCCGGATCCTGCGCATGGCCGTCGGCCTCGGCCTCGTCGTCCGCCTCGGCGTCGCCGACGGCGTCGAGTGCCGCTGTGAGCAGCGTCCGCACTCGTCTGGCGGCGAGGAGCAGCAGCTCGCGCTCGCGCCGCGCCTCGTTCGTGATCGCTCGCGCCTCACGGTGGGCCTCGTCGACGATCGTGCCGGCCTCGCGCTTCGCGTCCTCGCGCACGCCCTGCGAGGCCCGCTCGGCCGTCATGAGCGTCATCCGGAGCAGCTCCTCCACCTCGCGGTGACGGGCGACCTCGCGCTCGAGCTCGTCGACGCGGTCGGTGAGGTCCATCCGCTCCTGCCAGACCGACTCGTAGCTCGAGGCGATCTCCGCGAGAGCGCGATCGACGGGCGCGCGCCGGTAGCCGAGCAGGCTCCGGGCGAAACGGATGTGTCGGATCTCGACTGGTGCGTAGTTCATGGATGCCTCCTCAGTGCAGGTGATCGATGATGACCCGGTTGATCAGCAGCCGAAGCAGGTAGAGGACGAGGATCGCTACGAGCGGCGAGAGGTCGAGCGCCCCCATCGGCGGCAGCAGCCGGCGGAAGATGCGGATGTACGGCTCGCAGATGTCGTACAGGAAGCGCTGCACGCCGCTGAGCGCGTACGGAATGCGGATCCACGACGTGATGACGTAGGCGAAGATCAGCAGCGAGTACACGTAGATGAACACGGCCACGAAGCTCGCCGCGGTCGTGGCCGCATCGGCGATCAGCGCAAGGTTGGCGCCCATCACGCCCATGGGCTCACAGTTCGTGCTTCTGGGTGCTTTCCCTACGCTTGATTGAAGAAGCCGCCGCGCTCGAGCACTCGCGCTCGTTCCTCCGCGGAGACTTCGACGTTGTGCGGGGTCAGCAGGAAGACACGGTCGGCGACGCGCTGCATGCTTCCGCTGAGCGCGTAGGTCAGGCCGCTCGCGAAGTCGACCAGGCGCTTCGAGAGCTCCTGGTCGGCGTTCTGGAGGTTCACGATCACGGGAACGCCCTGCTTGAACTTGTCCGCGATCTGCTGCGCGTCGTTGAAGCTCCGCGGCAGCACGAGATGCACCTGCGCGGTCGCGAGAGGAGGCACTGCCTCGACCGGCCGCGGCCTCGCTCGAGCGGCGTCACGCTTGCTCTCACGACGGGACGACGACTCGCGCCGAGGCTCGAGCTCGCGCCCCGGCTTCTGCACGGCCGTCTCGGCGGACGCCTCGGGAAGCACGTTCGACTCGGAGACCGTCCAGTCGTCGTACTCGTCGCGGCCCCCGCGCGGCGTCAGCCGGCGCACGTTCGTGTTCGGGCGGTCCGTGTAGCTCTGCCCGAGCTCCTCCTCGGTCAGGTACCCGTCGTCGTCCCAGGCGTCGTCGTACTCCTCGGCGATGCCGAAGTAGACGAGGGTGCGGTTCCAGAGATCGCCGAGGCCCATCGCGGGAATGTTAGTCCCGCCACAACACGGAGCCCACCCGTACGAACGTCGCGCCCTCCTCGGCCGCCACGCGGTAGTCCTGGCTCGTGCCCATCGACAGCTCGCTCAGGCCCAGGCTCTCGCCCAGCTCCCGCAGCCGCCGGAAGTACGGACGCGACGCCTCCGGGTCGTCGGCGAGCGGCGGCATCGTCGACAGGCCGCGGATCTCGACCGGCGCGCGCGCCAGGAACCCCTCCAGCTCCTCGGGCGGAACCCCCGACTTCGTCTCCTCGCCCGCAAGGTTGACCTGAACGAGCGCCGGGACGCCGAGGCGCTCGGCCGCCGATTCGGAGTCGAGCGAGTGCACGAGCTCGCAGACCTCGCTCACCTGCCTCGCCTTGCGGCTCTGGAGATGACCGATGAAGTGCCAGCGGAAGGCGGCGGCAAAGCGCTCGTGCTTCGCCAGCAGGTCCTGAAGCCGGTTCTCGCCCACGACCTCGATCCCGGCCTCGGCCAGAACGGGCATGTCGTCGACCGACACGTACTTGGTGGCGGCGACGATCGTGATGCCGGGCCCGACCTCGGAGCGGATCTGTTCGTAGTTCGACCGGATGCGGTCAGCCTCCATCGGCGATCAGCTCCCGCGCCTTCGCGAGCTCGGCTTCGCGCCCGTCGAGCTCGCCGTTCAGCTTGCGGCGATGGAGCTCGGCGAGCACCTGCCCGACGCGCGGCGACTCTCCGAGGCCGAGCTCGGCCAGGTCGGCGCCGGTGACCTCCAGCCGGATGCTGCGCAGGTCCGAGAAGTACCGGTGCAGCGCAGGCAGGTCTTCGAGGGTCAGCGCGAACAGCGGCGCGTCCGGCGCGTAGGGCTCGGCCAGCGCTACCACCTCCGAGGCGGACAGCTCCTCCGAGCCCAGCCGCTCGACGAGCCGCGGACCGAGCGTGACGGCGTGCGCGATCTGCTCCACGTCGCGGCGGCGCATCCGGAGCCGGTCGAGCCAGTCGTACACCTCGTCGGGCGGCATCCGCCGGGCGAGCACCGCGATTCCGATCCGCCAGGCGGGGACGTCGAGCCCGTAGCGCTCGGCGAGCTCGCGGCCACGCCGGATCAGCCGCACGGCCTCCTCGTCGGCCGCCAGGTGAGGGTGGATCGCAGTGGCCGCGCCGAGGTCGGCGAGGCGCAGGACGGAGTGCCCGATCTTCCCCTCGGCCAGCAGCGCCTCGAGCTCGTTCAGCAGCCGCGTCGAGGACAGGTCGCCCACCAGGCCCATCTCGATGCAGGCGCGGGCAAGCCGGACGGTGTGCTCGTCCATCCGGAAGCCGTACCGATTCTCGTAGCGGATGGCGCGGAAGATCCGGGTCGGATCGTCGATGAAGGACAGGTTGTGGAGCACGCGGACGCGGCCGGCGACGAGATCGGGCCGACCGCCGAACGGGTCGACGAGCCGACCGAAGTCGTCTCCTCTGAGCGAGGTCGCCATCGCGTTGATCGTGAAGTCGCGGCGGTGGAGGTCGTCGCGGATCGAGGCGTGCTCGACCGTCGGCAGCGCGGCCGGGGCGTCGTAGAACTCCGTCCGGGCGGTGACGACGTCGACCCTCTGGCCCTCGCCGTACAGGACGACGGCCGCCCCGAACTTCTCGTGCTGCCGCACGCGGCCGCCGAGCTGCCTCGCGATCGCCTTCGCCAGCGCGATCGCGTCGCCCTCGACCGCGATGTCCACGTCGAAGCTCGGCTCGCCGAGCAGGATGTCGCGAACCGTCCCGCCGACGAGGTAGACGCCGTCGACGGTCTCGCTCGCCACCGCGACGGCCTCGAACACGGGCGCGAGGCGGTCGAGCCGCCGCAGCTCGGCGCTGATCGACTCGCCCGGCTCGGACGGCGCCTCGACGGCCTCTCCGAGCGCCTGCAGCACGTCGCTCCTCGTCACCACGCCCACGACGCGGCTGCCGTGCAGGACGGCGACGCGCCCCTCGGCCGAGCCGGCGATCAGCTGCTGCAGCTCTCCCAGGCTCGCGTCCTCGTCGGCGGTCGGGACGCGGCCGGACATGATCCCCTTGACGGGTGCGTGCGAGAGCCCGTGACCGATCGCCTTGTCGAGGTCCTCGCGCCGCACGGAGCCGACAAGGTGCCCGCCCTCGGTGACCAGGATCCCGCTCTGCCCATAGCGCTGGCAGGCCATCATCGCCGCGGCGACGGTCTCGTCCGGCGAGACGGAGCGGACCGGCTCGGCCATGACGTCACGGGCGCGGAGCGGCTTGCGGATCGCCCCGGCGAGGTTGTGGAGAAGCTGCTTCCTCGCCTTCTTGAGGCTTCCCCGGTAGATCGCGGAGGCCGCCTGCGGATGGCCGCCGCCGCCGAGCGCCGCCGCCGCCACGCCTGCGTCGAAGTCGGCCGTGCGGCTGCGAACGACCGCGAAGACGCGGCGGTCCATCTCGACGAGCAGCGCGAGCGCCTGGCAGTCCGTGACGTCGACGATCTTGTGCGCGAGGTTGGAGATCCCCTCGACGTAGCGCGGCCAGGAGACCGACGCGACGAGGATCTCGAGCCCCGGCTCCCTGCGGGTTTCGGCCGCCTCGAGCAGCGCGCTCATCAGGGCGCGCTCCTCCTCCGAGAGCGGCGTCCGCAGGAAGGTCGCGAGCACGTCCTGGCGTGCGCCGTGGCGGAGGCACCAGGCGAGCGCCTCGGCGTCGCGCCGGGTCGCCGAGGCGTAGGTGAGCGAGCCCGTGTCCTCGTGGATGCCGAGTGCGAACACGGTCGCCTCGAGCGGGCTGACGGCGATCTCGCGTTCGGCGAGGATCCCGACCAGCGTCGTGGTCAGCGCCCCGTCCGAGGAGAGGACGGCGTTCTCGGGCCGCACCCAGCCCGGGAGCTCGGCGGCGTGGTGGTCGAAGACGACCTTCTCCACCGCGGGGTCGAGCGCGATCGGCTCCAGCTCTCCGAGCCGGCTCGCCTGGACGGTCTCGACGACGACGAGGCGCCTGATCGCGTCGAGCTCCATGCGGGCCGGCTCGACACAGCGCAACTCCTCGGCGTGGAGCCGCGCGAACTCGCGCACGTTGCGGTTCAGGACGCTCGGGAGAGCGGCCGTCGACCCCGGATAGAGGCAGCGTGCCGCCAGCAGCGACGCGAAGGCGTCGAAGTCCGTGTTGACGTGCGTGGCGATGACCTCTTCGGCCCTCACCGAGCCATTGTGACCGTGATGACCGCGCTACTGCCCTCCGGCTGACACAGACAGCGCGCCGCGAAGCCCGGGCTTGGCCCGGGTGTAGCTCAAACCGCGCTCAACGCGACCCCCAGGGGAAGGGGGCACACGGGGGAAACCGGCTGTTTCCCCCGTGCTCAGACCGTTGCGATTGCCTCGACCTCGACGAGGATGCCCGGCGGAAGCGAGACGCCGAAGGTGGAACGCGCCGGGAAACCCGAGTCGAAGTGGCGGCGATACACCTCGTTGAACGCCGAGAAGTTCGCGAGATCACTCAGAAAGCAGGTCGTCTTCACGATGCGCTCGAGGCTCGACCCGGACGCCTCGAGGATCGCCTTCAGGTTCGCGAACACCTGCTCGGTCTGCTCCTCGACGGTCGGCCCGACGAGGCCCGATCCGTCCGCGGCGGCGCCGATCTGCCCGGCGGTGTACACGAACCCGTTCGAGACGATCGCCTGCGAATAGGGCGCACCGCCGAACGGCCCGGCGGCCTGGTCGGTCGAGACGACGATCTTGTCCTCCACTGGTTACTCCTTTCTCGGTGGGAAACCGCGGGGCCGGCCGGCCTGGGCGAGCGCCACGCCGAGCGCCTTGAAGATGGCCTCGAGCACGTGCGTGTTGTCGCGACCCTCGATCAGCCGCACGTGGAGCGTCAGCCCTGCTCCCTCGGCGAGCTGGCGCAGGAACTCCGCCACGACGTCGGTCCCGAGCCCACCCACGCGCGCCTCGCTGAGATCCACGTTGGAGACGACGAGCGGCCGGCCCGACACCTCCAGCGCGACGTGTGCGAGCGCCTCGTCGGCAGGCACGGCCGAGGATCCGTGGCCCCGCACGCCGGGATCGTGCAGCTCGCCCGCCAGCGCCTCTCCGAGCGCCCGGCCGGCCGCGGCCACCTCGTCCGCCGTCGCTCCCGGCTGCACCTCGAGGGACAGGTCGAGCGACGCGTATTCGGCGAGCAGGGAGATCAGGTGATCGAGAACCGGCAGCCCCGTGGAGACCGACGACTGCGGCTGTCCACTGACGGCAGCGCGCACCCGCAGCCGAGGAGTATCGCCCCCGTCAGCCGTCGACGCGCTCAATCCGGGCCCCGAGCCCGCGCAGCCGCTCGTCGATCCGCTCGTAGCCCCGGTCGATCTGACCGATGTTGCCGATCGTGGACGTACCGTCGGCACACAGGCTCGCGATCAGCATCGCCATTCCCGCGCGGATGTCGGGGCTCTCCATCCGCTGCCCGTAGAGCTTGGCGGGGCCCGAGACGACGACGCGGTGAGGGTCGCAGACGATGATGCGCGCCCCCATTCCGACCAGCTTGTCGACGAAGAACAGGCGGCTCTCGAACATCTTCTCGAAGATGAGCATGGTTCCCCGGGCCTGCGTGGCGACGACGACCGCGATCGACGTGAGGTCGGCCGGGAAGGCCGGCCACGGCCCGTCCTCGATCTTCGGGATCTGCCCGCCGAGATCGTCCTCGACGGCGAGCTGCTGCTCGGCCGGCACGCGGATGCTCGTCCCCTCGACCTCGACGTGCACGCCGAGCCGTCCGAGCGCGGGCAGGATCGGTGCCAGGTCTTCCGGCAGCGTGTCGTCGATCGTGATCTCGCTGCCGGTGACGGCGGCGAGGCCGATGAAGCTCGCGACCTCGATGTGCTCGGGGCAGATCCGGAACGAGCCGCCGCCGAGCCGGTCGACGCCCTCGATGCGGAGCAGGTTCGAGCCGATGCCCTCGATCCGGGCACCGAGAGTGACGAGGAAGCGGCAGAGATCCTGGACGTGCGGCTCGCAGGCGGCGTTTCCGATCAGCGTCTCCCCGGACGCGCGCGTTGCCGCCATGACGGCGTTCTCCGTGCCGGTGACGCTGGCCTCGTCGAGGAACATGCGCGTTCCGCGCAGATCCGGTCCGACGAGCTCGTAGCGGCGCCCCATCGTCACCTGCGCGCCGAGCGCGTCGAGGGCGTGCACGTGTGTGTCGATCCGCCGGCGTCCGATCACGTCGCCGCCGGGCGGCGGCACGCTCGCGCGGCCGCAGCGGGCCAGCAGCGGGCCGGCGAGCAGGATCGACGCGCGGATCTCGCGGCACAGCTCGTCGTCGAGCTCCGTCGTGGCAATGTCGGCCGCGTGCACGCGAACCTCGTTCTGCCCGGCCCAGTCGGCGTCCGCGCCGACCTGGCGGAGCAGCGCCAGCATCGTGTCGACATCGCTGATGCGGGGTACGTTCTCGAGCGTCACGGGCTGGTCGGTCAACAGGCAGGCCGCGAGGATCGGCAGGGCTGCGTTCTTGTTGCCTGCAGCGCGCACGCGGCCCGAGAGGCGGCAGCCTCCCTCGATCACGAACGACTGCTTCAGCGCGTCGGCCACGGCGGTCTGCACAGCGCAAGTACCCTACCCATCCCATGCAGCCGACACGCGACCAGGCCTGGGAGACGCTGACGGAGTACACGAAGAGCGAGGCGCTCCTTCGTCACGCGCTCGGCGTCGAGGCCTGCATGGGCTGGTACGCGCGGAGCTTCGGCGAGGACGAGGAGCTGTGGCGCGTGGTCGGTTTGCTGCACGACTTCGACTACGAGGTCCACCCCACGCTCGACAAGCACCCGCAGGACGGGGCGCCGATCCTGCGGGAGCTCGGCTATCCGGAGGTCGTGGTCGAGGCGGTGCTGTCCCATGCCGAGCATCTTGCGATGCCCCGCGACACGCCGCTCAAGAAGACGCTGTTCGCCTGCGACGAGCTCTCCGGCTTCGTCACGGCCTGCTGCTTCGTGCGCCCGGACGGAATCGCGACGCTCGAGCCGCGCTCGGTGAAGAAGAAGCTGAAGCAGCCGTCCTTCGCGGCCGGCGTGCACCGGGACGAGGTCTACGCGGGGGCCGAACTGCTAGGCCTCGACCTCGACCAGCACATCGCGAACGTGATCGAGGCGATGCGCGAAGCGGCTCCCGCGCTCGGCCTCACGGTCTAGCGCTCACGTTTCAGTGCCAGGCACGTGCCTGGCACCGGTCTGGCACTGCTCTGGCACCGGTCTGGCACTGCTCCGGCACCTGGTCTGACACCGCTCAGGCGGCGAGCCCCTCGAGCAGGCGCTCGAGGTCGCCGTCCGACGTCCAGTAGCCGCACGAGACACGGACTAGGCCGCTGCCGGGGATCTCGCGAACGATGACGCCCCGCTCGGCGAGGCGCTGGACGGTCTCTGCCGGGTCGCCCGCGGGCCGGAACGAGACGAGCGTCGAGGAACCCGGCTCGGTGACGACCTCGTGGCGCTCGGCGAGCAGCGCCCGGCAGCGAGCGGCCGTCTCCCGGGCATGCTCGAACCGCCACTCGGGAGCGCCGTCGAGCGCCGCCTCGAGGCCCACCATCAGCGTCGCGCCCAGGTAGCCGTGGTCGAAGCGCGCCGCCCCGGCCTTCGGCTCGAACGCTCCGTCGGGGTCGAAGCTCTCCTGGGAGAGGTAGGTCGGGCTCGAGACTCGCAGCGACTCCGGTTCGCGCACGTACAGCCCGCCGGTCGAGTCGGGGCCGCACGGCCACTTCTGCCCCGAGACGGTGTAGTAGTCGTACGGGGTCGCGTCGACCTCGATCGCGCCGCCCGACTGGGCGCCGTCGACGAGGACCGGCAGCCCCGTCTCCCGTTTCAGCTCCGCGACCGGCAGCAGGTTGCCGGTCACCCACGAAACGTGCGACAGCGCGAGCAGCCTCGTGCGCGACCCGACCGCGTCGAGCAGGCGGGCGAGCGCCTCGGCAGGGGCCTGCCCCCGCGTAGCGGCGACACGCACCCTCACGCCTGACGTGTGCAGGGGACCGAGCAATCCGAAGTGCTCCTCGTCGGTCGTCACGACCTCGTCGTCCGGCCCCAGCCCGAGGCCGGCCAGCACGATGTTGCAGCCGTTCGTCGTCGACGTGACGAGCGCGACGTCGCCGGCGGGCACGCGGATCAGCCCCGCGACCTTCGCCCGCACGCGCTCACGGAGCTCGCGGACGCCCGCGTGGTAGTCAGCCCCAGCCCGGCCCTCGGTCAGATCGACCAGCATCTGCGCCACCATCGCCTCGGTCGTCGCCCGGGCGAGCGGGCCGTTCGTGCCGGCGTTCAGATAGGCGAGCCGCTCCAGCACCGGAAACGCGGCACGGGCCTCCTCGAACGTCACAGGACGGTCAGCTCGACGGGCGCGTGGTCGGAGAGCACGACGCCATTCTGCCGACGCCTCGCTTCCGGCCACACTCGAAGCGGCGTCGCCTCGGCACCACGCACGAGGATGTCGTCGATGCCGCCGTGCGGTGCCGAGAACCCCGGCAGCTCGAGCGAAGCGTTGAAGTCACCCGCGAGGACGAGCGGCTCCCCTACACGGACGAGCCCGTCGAGCCAGGCGAGTGCGCGATCGACCTGCGTCCGGGCGGCGTGCGGCGACGCGTGGATGTTCGCAACCACGAGGCGGTCGTCGATGCGGACGGCCTGGCACACCCGCGGATGCTGCCGCGGGTCGCTGACGGCGAGCGAGCCGAGGCCGACCGCCGTGTGATCGCCCCCGACGAGGATCGCGTTCGCCTGGCCGGTGAACGCCGAGCGCAAGACCGCGTAGTGCGCCGCGGTCAGCGTCCTTCCCGCGCGGGCACCCAGCGGCGCCCGCCGCGTGCGGGCCATGAACGGCTGCATGCCGCTCCACCCGTGGAGCTGCGGGAGCGACCACAGCGGCAGCTCCTGGAGGCAAACGACATCGGGGCGATCCACGCACGCGAGCCGGACCGCGGCCTCGACGTACCCACGCTGTCCGGGCGGGTGTGAGCGCCCGTGGTAGACGTTCCAGCTCCGGATCAGCACGGCTGAGGTTCTACTGTAAGCGCGTGCGCGTCGTCCTCTGCGATCCCTCGGCCTTCACGCCGCAGTACGACCACGAGCTGGCGGCCGGACTCGCACGGGCCGGCGCCGAGGTCGAGCTCGTTACGTCGCGGTTCCGCTTCGGCGATGCGCCCATCCCCGACGGGTACGAGCGCCGCGAGCTCTTCTATCCCCTGAGCTCGCGCGCCTTCCGCCGCTCCCGGCTGCGCCTGCCTGCGAAGGCGCTCGAGCACCCGCTCGGGATGGCGCGCCTCGCCCGCCTCGACGCCGACGTCGTCCACCTCCAGTGGCTGTCCTGGCCTCGTCTCGACCGGACGGTCATGCGGCTCCGCGCGCCGGCCGTGTTCACTGCGCACGACCTTCTGCCGCGGCGCTCGGCCTCCGACCGCGGGCTCTGGATCGAGCTGTTCGGGCGTTTCCGGCGCGTCGTCGTGCACAGTGAGCGAGGCCGCGAGCTGCTCGTCGAGCTCGGCGTGCCCCCCGAGCGGCTGCGCGTCATCCCGCACCCGGTGTTCCCGAGCGATCCGCCGCGCACGGACGACGGCCGGACGCTCCTCTCGCTCGGGGTGATCAGGCCGTACAAGGGGCTCGCCGACGCGATCGAGGCGACCAAGCGGATCGACGGTGCGCGCCTGCTCGTCGCCGGTGACCCTATGGAGCCCGTCGACGTCTACCGAGCGGCGGCGGGCGGCGCGAGCCGAATGGCGGCTCGGCTACCTGCCGGAAGCCGAGCTCGATCGGGCGCTCGGCGAGACGACGGTCGCCCTCTTCCCGTACCGAGCGGAGCTCGACCAGTCGGGTGCGCTCCTGCGCGCGCTCGGCGCCGGCGTGCCCGCAGTCGTCTACGACGTGGGCGGTCTCGGCGAGCCCGTGCGTACCTACGGCGCCGGCCGGGTCGTCGCGGCGGGCGACGTCGAGGCGTTCACGGAAGCTGCCCGCGAGCTGCTCGGCGACACGGCGGCGCTCGAGCAGGCACGGGAGGGTGCCCGCCGCGCCCGCGCCGAGCTCACGTGGGACCGCGCAGCCGCCTCGCACCTCGAGCTCTACCGGGAGCTCCTGTGAGGAGGCGCAACCGGTTCGCGGACGTGATCTCGCGGCAGCTCGACCTGTTCGAACGGGACGAGGCCGAGCTGCTCCGCGAATGCGCGGAGGCGGAGCGCCGGTACGACCGGGCCGATCGCGACGACGCCGAGGAGGTCTACGGCGACTACGTCGATCTCGTCGAGACGGCCACCGAGGCGCTCGCCGAGTTGCGCTGGAGCTACGCGTCGACGCTGGACGAGGAGACGGCCGAGGAGTACGAGGACGCGTTCAACAGAACGGTGAAGAAGCGGCTGCCGCGCTTCGGCAACGAGATCGACCTGCGCTAGCGCCGAGCCCGGCGCCGCATCAGGGTGGCCACAGTGGAGCAAACGGCCAGGAGGGCGCCCAGACCGGCGATCAGCGCGACGAGGAACGTGAACGAGGAGGCGCGGTCGGAGCCGCCCAGGGCCGCGACCGATGTGTGGGCTCCGGCCAGGCGGCGGGAAGAGCGCAGTCGCAGCGCGTTCTGAAGGTCGGCCTCGAGCGTCGAATAGATCTTCAGGTCGGTCGGTGCGTTCTGCATCGCCTGGCGGTAACACGCCGCCGAGTAGCTGCCGTCGATCGAGCCGTCGGAGGACCAGTCGGCGATCACGGTCCGCCAGCAGGGCACAGTCGCACCTGCCGTCGCGAGTGGGACGCCGGCCCCGAAGGAGAACGCAGCCAGGGCGGACGCGATGGCCAGGAGAAGTGAACGCATCTCCTCGACATTGCCCGCCCAGCCTGAGAAGAAACGTAAAGGGCTGCAAATCCGGGTAAGAAGTGGTTAAGAACGAGTGACGGGTCAGCGGTGGCCGAAGTGATGGGCACGCGGCAGGGAAGCCCGGAGCTCGGCCAGTCCGGCCGCCTCCCGGGCCAGCGGCCCGAGCGACTCGAGCCCGGCGACGACGACGTTCTGGTTGCGGCCGACGCGCTCGAGCGTTCCCCGGGCGAGCAGGAGCGGCTCCCCGCGGACGAGCGGGCGGAAGCGCTCGTAGACCGGCGGCGGCACGATCAGATTGACGAGACCGTGCTCGTCCTCGAGCAACATGAAGACGACGCCCTTGGCGGTGGACGGCCGCTGTCGGGCGACCGCGAGGCCTGCGATCTCGACCCGCTCGCCGTGCCTGCAGTCGGTCACCTCGGCGGTCGAGATCACACCCGCGGGCAGCAGCGGCCGGAGCAGCTGCAAGGGGTGAGGCCCGACGGAGAGGTTCGTCGTCCGGTAGTCGGCCAGCATCCGCTCCCAGGGCGTCTGGTCGGGGAGCACGGGCACCTCGGCTGTCGGCTCGAGTGGCAGCGCAAGTTGCTTGGCCTCTCCCCTCGTCCCTGGCACGCTCTGCGGGCGCGGCACGAGGCCGAGCTGCCAGAGCAGCGTCCGCCGCGGCTCCCCGAAGCAGTCGCACGCGCCCGATTCGACGAGCGCCTCGAGCCCGGCCCGGTCGACCGGCACACGCTGGACGAGATCCCCGATCCCGCCGTACGGCCGGCCGGCGGCGACGGCTTCCGCCTCCTTCTCCCCCACGCCGCTGACGTATCCGACCCCGACGCGAACCGCGCCGTCCTCGAGCGAGCACTGCGCCTCGCTCGCGTTCACATCCGGCGGCAGGACCAGGACGCCGCGGCGCTCGCCGTCGCGCACCAGGCTCGCGGGCGGGTAGAAGCCCATCGGCTGCGCGTTCAGGAGCGCGCAGAGGAACTCGGCCGGATAGTGATGGCGGAGCCAGGCCGACTGGTAGGCGAGCAGGGCGAAGGCGGCCGCGTGCGACTTCGGGAAGCCGAAGCCCGAGAAGGCGGCCAGCTTGTCGTAGACGCGGTCGGCCGTGGCCGCGTCGACCCCGTTTGCGAGCGCTCCCTCGACGAAGCGGGAGCGGTAGGCCTCGAGCGCCTCGTGACTCCGCTTCCGGCTCATCGCGCGCCGCAGCCCCTCCGCCTCCCCCACCGAGAAGCCGGCCAGCGCGATCGCGACCTCGAGCACCTGGTCCTGGAAGACGACGACGCCGAACGTCTCGCGCAGCGGCTCGGCCAGCAGCGGGTGGTCGGCCGGCGGCTCGTACGTGGGGTCCTCGCGCCGCCGCTGCCGGCGCTCGATGTACGGATGGACGGCGCCGCCCTGGATCGGCCCGGGCCTGACGAGCGCCACCTGAACGGTCAGGTCGTCGAGATTCTCCGGCCGTGTCCGCAGCAGGCTCTGCATCTGCGCGCGACTCTCGATCTGGAAGACACCGACCGTGTCCGCCTGCTCGATCTCGTCGTAGACGCCCTGGTCGTCGAGCGGGACCCGGGACAGGTCGATCGTCTCCCCGCGCGCCCGGGCGATGCGGTCGACGCAGTCCTCGACGGCAGAGAGCATGCCGAGCCCGAGCAGGTCGATCTTCATGAAGCCCGCGTCTGAGCAGGAGTCCTTGTCCCACTGGCAGATCTGCCGGCCTGCCATCGCCGCCGGCTGAACAGGCACCAGCTCGACGAGCGGCCGTGTCGAGATGATCATGCCGCCGGGATGCTGCGAGATGTGGCGCGGCAGGCCGGCGATCTCCTTGCTGAGCCAGCCGAGCGCCCGCCAGCGCCGGGAAGCGAGCTTCGCCTCTGCGCCGGGCAGCGCGCGCAGCTCGTCGGCGACCCGGTGCGGGTTGCCCTCGGTGAGCCGTGCCAGCCGCTCGAGCTCGGCGAACGGCAGGCCGAGCGCCTTGCCGAGGTCGCGGATCGCCCCACGCGAGTGGTAGGTCGAGAAGCTGGCGGCGAGCGCTGCGTGCTCGTGCCCGTAGCGCTCGGTGACGGCGACGATCAGCTTCTCCCTGATGTCTCGCGGGAAGTCGAGGTCGATGTCCGGGACGGAGGTCATGTCCCGGTTCAGGAAGCGGCCGAGCGAGAGGCCGGCGGCGACCGGGTCGACGTGGGAGAGGCCGGTGAGGTAGCAGACGATCGAGCCGACCGAGCTGCCACGCCCCCGGCCCGGCGGCAGTGCGTGGCGCGGCGAGCCCGGCCCACGGAGCTCGCAGGCGATCTCCGCCGCCAGCTCGAGCACCTCGTGGTGGAGGAGGAAGAAACCGGACAGGCCGAGCGCGGCGATCAGGGCCAGCTCCTCCTCGAGCCGGTCGCGCGCGCGGCGCTTGTGACCGTTCGCGCCCGCGTAGCGCTCGGCGAAGGCGCGGTCGCAGACCCGGCGGAGCTGAACGTCGGCCGGATCGTCCCGGTCCGAGAAGTCCGGGTAGCGGTAGCCGAGCTCCTGCGTCAGGTCGAACTCGAGCCGCTCGGCGAGCTCGCAGGTGCGCGCGACCGCCTCGGCGTCGCCGGGGAAGCGCTCGCGCACCTCGCCGGGCGGGAGCAGCACGCTCTCCCAGTTTCCGCGCCGTTCCGGCTCGCAGCCCTCCAGCGAGGAGCGGTTGCGGATCGCGACGAGCGCGTCCTGGAGCAGGGCGCGCGAGTGGCGGTGCGCGTGCACGTCGCCGGTCACGACCGTGCGAACGCCGAGCGCCCCGGCCAGGTCGCGAAGCGCAGCGTTGCGGCGGGCATCGCCGCGCTCGTAGGGACGCTGCAGCTCGACCAGGAAGTGATCACGTCCAAACGCCGTCGCAACAACCGCGGCGTCGTTTGGACTAGTAACGGCCAGCCCGTGCCGGGCACAGCCGGAGAGGCACACCAGTCCCTCCCTGTGCTCGAGCAGGAGCTCAATCGGCAACGCGGGCGGCAAGAGCTCCGTCACTTTCGGACGCGTCTCCGCGTGGGCGGCGGTGATCAGCCGGCAGAGATTCGCGTAGCCACGCGCGGTTTCGACGAGCACGGTTACGTGCGCGCCGCCGGTCAGCGTCAGCTCCGCACCGGTGATCGCACGGACGCCGAACGCCTTCGCCGCGAGCGCGAACTCGAGCGAGCCGCAGAGACCGTCGTGATCCGTGAGCGCGAGTGCCTCGTAACCGAGCTCGGCGGCACGGACGACGAGCTCCTCGGGTTGCGATGCCCCGTCGAGGAACGAATAGGCTGAATGGCAATGGAGCTCGACGTAGGCCAACCGCGGCTCCTATCCCCCGGCGAGGGCGAGACGGTCTCCGACCGGGCCGAGCGGAACGTCGTCATCCTCTGCGACCACGAGCTCGCCGACGTCACCTGGACGCGCTACGAGCCGGGCGAGCGCGGCCCCGACCCACACATCCACAGGCAGCACGCGGACGCGTGGTACGTGCTCGAGGGCGAGCTCACCTTCGGGCTCGGGCCGGGCGGCGAGGAGCTCAGGCAGGCGCCGGCGGGAACGTTCGTGCTCGTTCCGGCGGGCGTGATCCACACGTTCCGGAACGACGGCTCCGCCACGGCCCGCTTCCTCAACGTCCACGCGCCGAGCATGGGGTTCGCCGAGTCGCTTCGGCGCGCCGGCACCGGCTTCCAGTGGGACTCCTTCGACCCGCCGGAGGACGGTGGACGCGCGGTCTCCGACGCGGTCGTGCGCGCTCCGGGCGGCGGCGATTCGATCATGGGCGGCGCCGTCGTCTTCAAGGCGGAGAGCGGCGACGGCGAGGGAACGTTCTCGCTCACCGAGACGACGCTGCCGCCGGGTTTTCCCGGCCCTGTCCCGCACCGGCACGAGCGGACGCTCGACTCGTTCTACGTGCTCGACGGAACGCTGACGGTGCGGCTCGGCGACCGCGAGGTCGAGGCGGGCGCGGGCTCCTACGCGATCGTGCCGCCCGGCAACGTCCACACGTTCGCAAACCGGAGCGATGTGCCGGTCCGGATGCTCAACCTGATGGCGCCCGGAGGCTTCGAGCAGTACCTGAAGGAGGTCGCCGCCGCGACGACGCCCGGCGAGCCGCCCGATCCGGCCGTCATGGCGGAGATCGCCTCCCGGTACGACTTCGTACCTGTCTGAGCCGTCCAATTGCAGTTGCCATCCGGCACGCGTTTCCGCGGAGCCGTGGCTCTGCCACGGCGTAGCTCGAACCGCTCGAAACGCGACCAGGAAGGGAAGGGGGCTCACGGGGGAAACCGGCGGTTTCCCCCGTGTTGGAACCATCCGCCCCGTTCGACGTCGCGGAAAACCACGCATCGCTCGCCGCCTTCGAGCACGAGGTCGAAATAGCGGCGACTGACGGGCTCGTCCGTCCACCAGCGGTCGACGACACGCCACTCCTCGCGGACGACCAGCACCGACCTCCGATCGACCTCCCGCGGCGTTCCGTCGAAGCCCGCTTCGACGAGCGCCGAGCGAGGCTCGTTCAGTCGCGAGGGACGAGCAGCGCCCGCCGCTCGGGGATCCGCGACCACGGCGCGACCTCGACGACCGTGCACACTGCGCCCGCACCGGCGCTCGCACGCGCCTGACGCAGGCCCTCCTTCAACCTCTCGTCCGCTCGCGCGCCTTCCGGCCGGACGAGCTCGAGCTGCTGCCCCGTCCACTCCGCGAGCTCGAGGAGCTCGAGCCCGAGCACCGTCACCGGCGCCGGCAGCTCGGACAGCTTCGGCCCCAGCGCGACGCGCAGGCGCTCACTCTCCGCCGTCGGCTCGCGCAGCGTCATCGACCGCTGCCACGAGCCGCCGCCGACGAGCCGCGCCGAGAGGACGACCTTCCGCACGGCACGGTCGGCGCGCTCCGCCCGTCCCAGCGTCCGCTCCACCAGCACAGAGAGCGCGCGATGCAACGTGAGCATCTGTCCGACCGCCTCGCCGAACTCGAGCCGCTCGGCGATCTCGACCGGAGGGCGGCGGGGCCTGACGCGACCTTTGTCCCCTCCTCGCGCCAGGCTCCACGCTCGCCGTCCGTCCTGTCCCAGGCGCTCCGCGACGGCGGAGCCGGGAAGCGACGCAAGCTGTCCCACGGTTCGCATCCCGAGGCCCTCGAGCTCGGCGTACCGCTTCTCGTCGAGGGGCAGGAGCGAGAGCGGCAGCGGTGCGAGGAAGTCCGACGGCCGCTCGCCCTCGACGACGAGCGCCTGCCCCGGCCTCGCGACGCTCGCGGCGGCGAGCGCGGCGAACTTCCGCTCGGCGGCTCCGGCGCACGCGTCCCACGAGGAGCCGAGGGCGGCGAGCGCACGCTCGAGCGCGCCGGCGACACCGCCGTAGAGGCGCTCGACGCCACGCGTCTCGAAGTAGAGGCAGCCGATCCCGGCAGGTTCGATCGAAAAGCCCTCGTCCTCGAGCCGGCGAACGATCCCCTCCCACGCCTGGTCGGCCTCGGCCGGATCCTGCTCGACGAGCTCGAGCGACGGGCACATGGCGAGTGCCTCGCCGAGCCGCATGCCCGGTTGCACGCCGGCCGTCTCGGCAGCTGCCGTCACGGGGCCGACGACGGGGTCGGACCCCGGGAGCGGAGCCAGCGCCGCCGCCCGGGTCGCAAGGCGTGGCCGCTCCCGGAGCGCCGCCCGCAGCTCGAATCCCGGGATGAGGATGCAGGCGATCACAGGAACGTATGTTCTACACGAACATATGTTCCCTTGTCAAGTAGGCGGCGACTATCCCTTGACAGTAGGTATCAACGGTCGAGAATCTCAACCGAGTCGCCGTCTGCGAGCTCGTGCGCCCTCCCGACGCGCTGGCCGGGGAAGCGCGCCGACGCGCCCCACACGCGGGCGCCGGTGCAGCGCTCGGCCAGCGCGTGGTGGATCGAGTCGGCCACGTCCTCGACCGTCACCGGCGGATGGAGCGCAACCGGCTCGCCGCCGTCCCGCAGGAAGACGCGGGCGAGCCCCGTCAACCGCCACACGGCCCGCCGGAACGCGTCGAGGCTCGCGTCGTCGAGCACCGAGACGGGCACGACCTCGAGCTCCGGATGGCTGGGCGGCGGCGCTTCGTCGGCCTTCGTCGCCGCCAGGATCGACGGTCGCTCGATGCCGGCGGCCGCCACCTCCGCCCGGACCGTCTCGAGCTCGTCGAGCGGCGCGCCTGCCGCGTGGCAGTAGACGATGGCGTCCGCGCCGCGGAGGACACCGAGGAGCGCCCGGCCTCCGCCACGGCCCTCGCTCGCCCCCTCGATCAGCCCCGGAATCTCGACGAACTGCACGAGCACGCCCTCGATCCGCGTCAGCGCCGGCACCGGCCGCGTGGTCGTGAACGCGTAGTCGCCAGTCCTGATCTGGATCGACGACAGCGCCTGAAGGAGCGACGACTTGCCGGCATTCGGCGGGCCGACCAGCGCAATCTGCGCCGCGCCTTCCCGACGCACGGCGATCGAGTCCCGGCTCAGGACACGGCCGCGAACGCGCGTCTCCACGATCTGCGAGCTCACCCACTTGCGGATGTCCGCGTAGGGGCCGTTCTTGTAGTTGGGCAGCTCGGCCAGGATGGTGCGCAGCTCGCGTGTGCGCTCGGAGCCTTCCTTGCCGACCAGCCGGCGCTTGATCAGCTGCATCTGGGTTCGGTGGGGCATGGGCATTGCGGACTCCTTTCCTCTGTGGTGCTGTGAAGCGGGAAAGGGGCCGCGAGCCCAGGCTGCAGCGCAGCCGCGAGTTCGCGTCCTGATTCCCGCCGCTTCCCTCGACGCCTAGGTGGGAAGCGGCGGACTAGCCGTTCTGGCCGAAGATCCTCGCGAGCCAGCGATCCATCGCCGCGCGAGAGTAGCAACTACAAGCGGTCGAGTTGCTCCCGCGTCCGCTCGTTGCGCACGTTGCCGGTGTTGAGCGTCGTCTTCGGCTCGATCAGGACGACGTGGCAGTCGCCCTCGGCACGCGGGCAGTGCTCGACACCGCGCGGCACGACGATCAGCTCGCCGGGCTCGAGAACCACGTCGCCGTCCCGGAACTGCATCCGCATCCGCCCGGAGACGACGAGGAAGAGCTCGTCCTCGTCGTCGTGGTGGTGCCAGACGAACTCGCCCTCGAACTTCACGACCTTCACGTAGCCGTCGTTCAGCTCGGCGACGATCTTCGGGCTCCAGGGCTCGTCGAAGGCCGCCAGCTTCTCTGCCAGGTTCACCTTGCCGGCCATGCCGACACGCTACCGCTCGCGGGCGTAGCGGAGGAACCGCGAGGTCTCGACGAAGCCGATCGACTCGTACAAGGCCTTCGCGCCAGGGTTGTCCGGGTCGACCACGGCGTACACCACCGCCCGGGTTGCGCCCTCCTCCCGGAGCCGCCGCAGCGCGAAACGGCATACGGCCGACCCGAGCCCGAGGCGCCGGAAGTCGCGATGCGTGCCGACGGGCTCGAGCTCCCCCGCGCGGTTGTCCGGGTCGAGCCACGCCAGGCAGTACGCCGCGAGCCGCCCGTCAGGAGCCTCCACGACGCAGTCCAGACCCGGTCGGTACGGCCAGGCGCCCTGGACGTCCCGGAAGCTCGCCTCGGTGACTCGTGAGGGCTCCCACACCGCCCGGTGGAGCTCGACCCGGGCGGCAAGATCGGCAGGCTCGACCGTTCGCAGCCGGAAGCCGGCCGGCAGCTCGACCGGCGGCTCTTCCGCGAGCTCGCGGTGGTGGACGGCGAGCACCTTCGCTGCGGCGTCGAACCGGTAACCCCGTTGCTCGAGGATCTCGAGCGCCGCCGTGTCGGTCGACTGCACCTCCACCGCGAGACCGACTCCGGATGCCTCGCTCTCCGCCCACTCCATTACGGCTGCCACCAGCGAACGGCGCAGGTCCGGCCGGATGCACCAGAACAGCATCGAGTCCGGCAGCCGCAGCCACGCCCACGCGACGTCCCTGCCGTCGCGCTGCCAGAGGCGCACCCGCCACTCCTGCTCGCGTCCACGATGCTGGAATCGCATCCAGGCCAGATCGCCGACGTGCCACGGAGCAAATCGCCCCTCGATTCGCCAGGTCTCGGCCGTCACGCACTGCATTCGGCGAAGCGTTTCGGTGTCCATCTAGATCCCCGCCGCGTAGCCGTCCTTCCGCGGATCGGAGCCGCCGACGAGCGCGTCGCCCTGCACGAGGATCGCCTGTCCGCCCCCGAACCCGCCGACCTGGGTCTCGCGCACCGTGCGGTAGCCGAGCCGCTCGAGCTCGACGTCGCGCTCCCACAACCCCTCCTCGAGCCGCACGAGGTCCCCGTCGACGCGGAACCGCGGCCGGTCGAGGGCCGCCTGCGGGTCGAGCCCGTCGTCGACGAGCCCCGAGACGAGCTGCATGTGCGCCTGGGCCTGGATGAAGCCGCCCATCACGCCGAACGGGCCGAGCAGCGAGCCGTCGCGGAACAGCATGCCCGGGATGATCGTGTGGTAGGGGCGGCGGCCCGGCTCGACGGCACCCGAGACGGCGAAGCAGGCGCCGCGGTTCTGCAGGACGACGCCGGTGCCCGGCGCGACGACCCGCGAGCCGAAGCCCTCGAACAGGCTCTGGATGAACGAGACGGCCATCCGGTCTCCATCCACGGCGCAGAGGTAGACCGTGCCGCCGGGCGGCTCGGTCACCGCAGCCTCCTGCCCGCTCCGGCGCAGGTCGAGATACGCGGGATCGATCAGCTCGGAGACGTCGGCGCCGTCGCGCACGCGTGCGAGCCCGTCCTCGAGCGCGAGCTTCGCGCAGCGGACGCGGCTGGCCAGGCTCGGCGAGGAGCGCTCCAGCAGCCCGAGCGCCTCGAGCGCGACGACGCCCTGCGTCGGCGGCGGCAGCTCGACCACCTCCGTGCCGCGATAGGTCAGGCGGAGCGGCTCGACCCACCGTGGCTCGAAGGTGGCGAGATCTTCGGCTTCGAGCCAGCTCACGTCCGCGATCGAGGCGGCCACCGATCCGTGGTAGAAGCCGCCCGGCCCCTCGTCGGCGATGCGGCGGAGGGTGCCGCCGAGCTCGGGGAAGCGGACGATCTCGCCCACCCGGGGCGGCGGGCCGAGCTCGGCCGGGCCGCCGCGGAGCTGCCACCCTTCCGAGGCTCGCGGAGCGATCGCGAAGCCCTGCTTCGGCGAGGTCGATCGCATCCGCGAGGCAGGAGTCGAGGCCCAGCCGTCCGTGCCGTTCGGCAAGCGCAGCCCAGCCGGCGACCGCACCCGGAACCGTGACCGATCTGGGCCCGCGCTCCTCGACCGGCGTGAGCGGATCCGCCGACCGAGGTGCCGGCCCGGCGGAGTCGAGGCCCTCGAGCCGGCCGTCTCGCCAGACGAGCGCGAAGCAGTCGCCGCCGATCCCGGTCGACATCGGCTCGGTCACGCAGCAAACGGCGGCGGCGGCGAGTGCCGCGTCGGCCGCGTTTCCTCCCAGCTCGAGCATCCGCAGGCCGGCGCGCGTCGCGAGCGGCTGGCTGGTCGCCACCATCCCCCGCGCGGCGACGGCGGGTGGTCGGCCGAAGGCGAAGCGGTACCCCATCAGGCGAGCGCCACTTCCGCGGCGGAGCCCACCATGCGCGTGAGGCGCGGCACGACCGAGAGGACGCTCTCCTGCGCGCAGTAGGCGATGTCGTCGGCCAGCCCGCTCGCCTGGAGATTGCGCGCGCTCTGCGACGCGGCGAGCCCGTCCTCGGCGCTCGGGAAGCTGCCCGCGAGACGGATCGCCGCCGCCGCGGAATCCGCCGGCTCACCGCCCAGCTCGAGGGCGATCCTCCCGGCGCAGTAGGCGTCGTCCATCGCCAGCTCGCCCTTCACACCTGCGCAAAGCACGGCCACGTCCGAGACACCCTGCTCCCTGGCCGCAGCGGCCACGGCCGCGAGGTTGAGCAGCGAGCCGACCAGCACGAGATCGCACCGTTCGGCGGCGGCCAGCAGGAGCCGCGTGCCGTTGGTCGTCGTCAGCACGAGGGTCTCGGCCGCCGGTGCCGTGAACTCGCGCGGCGAGTTGCCGAAGTCGAAGCCGGGGATCCGGACAGTCTTGCGCTCGCCGCCGAGCACCGCGCCTCCCTCGCTCTCCGCGACGGCGCGCGCCTCCTCGACCTCGGCGCAGCAGAGCACGCGCCGGTAGCCGGCGGCGAGCGCCTGGGTGATGGTGGAAGTGGCCCGGAGAACGTCGACGACGATGCCGACCGGAGCCGGCACCTCTTCGGCCGGGGTGAACGCGACGTGGACTCGCACCGCCACGTACGCTAACTCCGTGGCCGAGCCGAGGTATTGCTACCGCCATCCCGACCGCGAGACCGGCCTCTCCTGCTCCGATTGCGGCCGGCCGATCTGCGTCGACTGCATGACCGTCGCGCCCGTCGGGATCCGCTGCCCCGAGCACGCCGGCGCGCGGCCGCGCGCGGTGACCGCGGCGACGAGGCCGGCGTCGGTCGCGGGCAAGCACGTCCGCCGAACGGCCGCCCGCCACGGCTACGTGATCCCGGAGTTCAGCGTCACGCGGGTGCTCGTGGTCGCGAACGTCCTCGTCTATCTCCTGGAGCTCCTGACCGGCTCCGGGATCAACGGAGCCTCGGGCTGGATCTTCCAGCACGGCGCGCTCGTCATCAACGGGACCTACGCTCAGAGCACGATCATCCCGGCGCATCCGGGTGCCGCATTTCCACCGGGATATCCGGCGATCGGGCTCGAGCACGGCGAGTGGTGGCGACTGATCACCGCGGCGTTCCTCCACTACGGACCGATCCACCTGGGGATGAACATGCTGGCGCTCTGGTGGCTCGGCTCGCCGGTCGAGGCGGCGCTCGGACGCGCCCGGTACGTCCTGATCTACTTCGCCGCCGGGATCGCGGGCTCGGCCGGCGCGCTCCTGCTCGACCCGAACCAGGTCACAGTGGGCGCATCCGGTGCGATCTTCGGGATCCTCGGCGCCCTGTTCGTGCTCGAGTACCAGGCGACCGGCAGGGTGATGGGCCAGGCGATGACGCTGATCATCATCAACATCGCGTTCAGCTTCGCCGTCCCGAACATCTCGATCGGCGGCCACCTCGGCGGCCTCGTCGTCGGCGTTCTCGGCACGGTCGCGCTCGTCTCGTTCCGCAGCTACTACCCCGCCGTCGGCCGCGCCGGGATCGTCCGGAGCCTGATAGTCGTGCTCATCGCCATCATCGCGGTCGGCGTGGCCTATTACCGCGTCAAGCACCTGCCCTGAGTAGCCGAGCGGGCCGACTCGCTCGCTACCCTTGCGACATGGCCGCCCGCGGCAGGATTGTGTTCGTGCTCGCTCTCGCCGCCGCCTGCGCGGCGAGCGGCGCCGTGGCCCTGGGTGCTTCGGGAAGATCCGCGTCACGAACCCTGTTCATCGAGGGCGACTCGCTGTCGGTCGGCACCGGCTGGTATCTCTCCACCTTCCTGCCGGGCTGGTCCCGCCGCGGGACCGTCGCCGTCAGTCGGCACGCCTCGGAGGGCGTCCTCGCGGTCGAGGAGCGGGGACGGGAAGGCCTGCTCGAGCACGTGGTCGTCGTCGACCTCGGGACGAACGACGACCCGTCGGCGGTGACCCGCTTCCGCGACGGCGTCAGAGAGGTCGTGCGGGTCGCCGGCCCCTCGCGCTGCGTGATCTGGTCGACGATCAACCGCCCGCCCTACAACGGCGTGTCGTACGGCGGCTACAACGCCGTGCTGACCGGCCTCGACGCGCGCTACCGGAACCTGCACGTCTTCGACTGGGCCGGCCTGGCCCGGGCCCACCCGGAGTGGTTCGGCCCCGACGGCGTGCATCCGACGACCGCGGGCTACAAGGCCCGCGCCGCGGGCCTCGCGCGAGTCATCAAGAGCTGCTGACCGCTGACCCCCAGGGCCGGCTACGAGCCGGGGTGCTTCTTCCATGACGTCAGGTCGAAGCGCTGGTTCAGTGCCTTGAGGACGAGCCGGGCGATGATGTCGCCGCCCGCCGGCTCGAAGTGGACGCCGTCGCCCGAGCGCACCTTGATCAGGTCACCGCTCGCGTTCGGGAGATACTCCGCGTAGCCGCCGGTCTTCGGATCGGCGAACCGCAGGTACGTGTCGAGGTACAGCGCGTGCAGCGGCCGCCTCTTCGCCTGCTGGTAGATGATCCGGTTCAGCACGTCGAAGTCGCGCGACTCCGATGCGCTCGAGACGATCGGCATCCCGATGTAGACGATGAAGCCGCCGCGGCGGATGACCGTGTCCATGAACCCGCCGACACGACGGGCGTACTCCTTCTTCCAGGCCGGGCTGCCGAAGTCGCCGAGGCTCTGGCCGGGCTTCAGGCCGGTCATGTAGCTGTGGTCGTCGTTGGCGCCGAACGCGACGACGACCACGTTCGGCTTGTCCTTCTTCATCACCTTCCGGATCCGCTCGAACCAGTTGAAGGTGTCCGGCCGCTCGAGCCCGGTCGCGACGCGACCGTCCACCGGATTGGCCGGCTCGACCTGCTTGTAGACCTTGCTGCCCATCGCCCGCAGGAGCGAGTTGCCCGGCGTGATCACGAGCGAGTCGCCTCCGATGTAGACGCGGAGCGGATGCTTCGGCGAGAAGGCCGGCTTGGGCGGAGGCGGCTGCACGGGTGGCGGATTGGCGTGGTGTCCGGGCGGCGTCACGACCGGCCGCCTGTGGGGCTTCGTGACCGGCGGTGGCGGGGGCGGCAGCACGATCGCCGTGACGATGTCGTCGTCGCCCGAGCGGTGCGAGCGCCGACTGGAGCCCACGGCGCGGGAAGTCGAGACCGGTGGCGTCGCTGACGGTCACCAGCGGCCCGGACAGCGCAAGTCCGACGTCTCGCTTCCAGCCCTCGTTCATCGACTCGGCGGTCTTGTGGAGACCGCGCGCGTTCAGCAGGGCACCGAGCAGGAGCGCGCCGAGCACGACCACGATCGCCTGCCCGGCCGGATGCAGGCGCCGGCGCGGGCCACGGCCGCCGGCGCCGCCCTCGTTGCCGGCGAGCGGGCCGCGGGGCACGCGGTCCTCGCCGCGCGTGCGGTTCCTGGAGGTGCGGGTGCGGGTCGAGTGTCGACCTAGAAGCGGAAGTAGATGAAGGGAGCGACGCCCTGCGGGCCCATGGCGTGCGAGACCATCAGCGCCGCGGCGAGCACCAGGATCTGAACTGCCACGCGAGCCTCCGAGAATCGGGCCATGATCGCCTGCGGGATCCGCGAGGGCAGGTACTGGCTGGCGATCCCGACCACGATCGCGAGCACGACTCCGGTCGTCACGAGCGGCGACGGGGCGCCCCAGTTGTCGAACAGCCGCTTGATGATCTCCCAGGCGGTCCCGAACGAGTCGGCGCGGAAGAAGATCCACGCGAAGGAGACGAGGTTGAAGGTGATGATGCGCCGGCGCCACAGCACCCAGCCGCCGGCGGCATCGTCGACCCAGCCGCGCTCACGCCGGTATCGCCCCACCGCGAGCCAGGTGCCCTGCAAGCCTCCCCAGACGACGAACGTCCACGAGGCGCCGTGCCAGAGCCCTCCGAGCAGCATCGTCGCCATCAGGTTGAGGTACGTCCGGGCCTCACCCTTGCGGTTTCCGCCCAGCGGGATGTACACGTAGTCGCGCAGCCAGCGCGACAGGGTCATGTGCCAGCGCCGCCAGAAGTCCTGGATCGAGACGGCCGTGTAGGGGCTGTCGAAGTTCTGCGGGAACTTGAAGCCGAGCAGCAGCGCCAGGCCGATCGCCATGTCGGTGTAGCCCGAGAAATCGGCGTAGATCTGGACGGAGTACGCGTAGACGGCCACCCACGTCTCGAGCGACGAGTGCTGAACGGGTGCGCCGAAGACGAAGTCGACGATGTGGGTCGCGAGGAAGTTCGCGATCACGACCTTCTTGAACAGGCCGGTCGCGATCAGGTAGAAGGCGCGGCTGGTATCCACCCGCGACGGGTCGCGGGGCGTCTCGAGCTGCGGGAGCAGCTCCGAGCCGCGCACGATCGGCCCCGCCACGAGGTGGGGGAAGAACGACAGGTAGGCGCCGAACTTCGTCAGCGAGACCGGTTCGAGCTCGCGCCGGTAGATGTCCACGATGTAGCTGATCGCCATGAACGTAAAGAAGGAGATCCCGACCGGCAGGACGATGCTCCGTATGCCGACCGGGAAGCCGAGGCCGACGCTCGACAGCAGGTTGTGCCCCGAGCTGACGAAGAAGTCGTAGTACTTGAAGTACCCGAGCACACCGAGGTCGCCGACCAGGCCGAGCGTAAGCAGCGCCTTCCGCTGCGACTGCACGACCAGCCGGTGGATGCCGACTCCGATCGCCTGGTTCCAGACGATCGAGAAGGCGAGCAGGAACACGAACTTCCAGTCCCAGTCGGCGTAGAACACGAAGCTGGCGCCGATCACGAACAGGCGCCACACGCGGGGATGAGGCATGAGCAGCCAGCTCGCGATCAGCACGATCGAGAAGAAGACGGCGAAAGTCGTGGTCGGGAAGATCACGGATGCGAGTGTCCTACGGCTCCGGACCGGAGGCGACAGGATAGACCTGCGGTCGACCGGCGTCCTGCCCCTTCGAATCGACCGGAAACGCTTCCCTTGTGTCGTCACTCGAACGGGTGAGCAGGGCTTGCATCCCTCGAAATGAGGGTGCAATGTCATCGAGAGGACATGTGTCCTCAGGGGGAAGGAGCATCAACAGAGAGGTCGACAATGAGGTTCAAGCACGTCGCACTGTTCATGCTGTTGCTGGTCGGGGCGTGCATCGGCGTGAGTGGAGCATTTGCGTCCACCACGCTCAACGTCAACAACACACCCGGCTGTAACGACGTCACGGGATCGCCGTACTACTGCACGATCGGCGCTGCGGTCGTTGCCGCAAGTCCGGGCGACACGATCATGGTCGCGGCTGGCATCTACAACGAGAGCGTCGCGGTCGACAAGACGCTGACGCTGCTCGGCGCCCAGGCCGGCGTGGACGCCAGGACACGCTCCGGGGCCGAGTCGGTGATCACCAACTCGTGCGGCCCGGTTCAGATCATGGCGGACAACGTCGTGATCGACGGCTTCACGATCCAGGGCTCAACCGACGGCGACCCGTGCTTCCTGTCCGGGATCTGGTCGAACCCCGGCTACTCGGGCACGCAGGGCGGCCACACGATCGTGAACAACATCGTCCAGAACAACATCTCAGGCATCGAGCTCGACTCGACCTGCACCTATCCGACGCTCGTGCAGCACAACCTGATCCGGAACAACAGCAACACCGGAGCGGGAGCCGGAAACGGCATCGAGACGAACTTCGGTCTCTGCAACGCGACGATCGACAGCAACACGTTCAGCGGTGACACGAACACGTCGATGCTGATCTTCAGCAGCGACCAGCTGACGGTCTCGAACAACACGCTGGTCGGCGGAACACCCGAAAGCCTCGACTTCGGAGCCGTTACGAACAGCGTGGTCACTGGCAATACGAGCCTCGGGTCGACGGCCTACGCGACGATCGAACTCTTCGGCGGGGACGCGAACGTCTCGATCACGGGCAACGTGCTCGCGAACGGCATGCGCGGTGTCGCGGTGGACAACTACGCCGCGAACTCGGGCATCTCTGCGCACATGAACTGCATCTCGGGCAACAGCGCCGCCGGGCTCGAAGAGGACAGCGGCGGTCACACCGGGACACTCGACGCGAAGAGCAACTGGTGGGGCAAGTCGTCCGGGCCGACGATCGCTTCGAATCCCGGCGGTACCGGCGACAAGATCTTCGACGCTGACGGGGTCGTCAGCTACAGCCCGTTCCTGACCTCGGCGACGGCGTCACCGTGTCCGCCTGCGACGACGCCGCTCGTGGCGAAGACGCAGGCGATGAACGGCGACCAGAAGGTGAAGCAGGGCTCGACCCTGTCGGCCGGGTTCGACTTCACGATGCCTGGGAACCATCCGGCCGCGACGGTCGGATTCCTCGGCTCGAAGGTCACCTTCAACGCGACTTGCGCATCGGGCACGCCGGGGAGCACGACGATCACCGTCACCATCCCGGACGAGTCGTACGTCGACCCGCTGAACAGCTCGCAGTGGTATCCGAGCGGTGACCAGAACAGCGCTTCGACGTACCAGGGCTCGGTCACCGTGCCGAGCTTCTGCGACCCGGGCGCGCTCGTCCGGCTCCAGCAGGGCGGCACGTTCAGCACGAACGTCACCTCCACCGACAAGAAGGACAAGGTGAACGTCCGCTGGCACTACATGGACGTCACCGGCGGCGGCTGGAGCGGCACCTTCAGCGTCATCCCGAGCTAGTCACCGCGCTCACTCCACCGGCGGGGCGGCCTCCGGGCCGCCCCGCACGTTTCAGGGCTGGTATTGCTGGTCGAGCGACTTGACGGTGTCGATCGAGTAGCGCAGCCAGAAGCCGAGCCGGCACGGGTGGATGGAGCTGGTAGGGCGTCCCGCAGCTCTTCGGCTTGGTGACCAGGAGCTGGGCGAGCTTCGCGACCGTGACCTTCGTCGTCTGGAGGTTCACGAGGATCGTCACGTGGGTGCCCGCCGGAAGCTTGTACGTGAGCAACTTGTGGTCGGGGTTGCGGATGTAGTAGTCGTTCGGAACGGGTTCGCCCGGCTTGACGACCCCGTCCTCCGCCGCGGCGACGTTCGCCGTCCGACCCTCGAGCCAGAGCGCCGCGTCGAGCTTCAGCTGGTAGCTCTTGCCCGTCGGCGTCACCGACGTGACGTAGCCGAACTCGACGATCTGCCTCGGCGGCGAGAAGAGCGGCAGCGACAACGTGGATGCAAGCGCCCAGCCACCAAGCGCTGCGGCAACGGCAAGCGCTGCACCGAGCACCACGAGTCGTCTCATCGCCGCGACTCTAGCGCTCGTGGCGCTGCCGCGAAAGTGTCCAAAATGGACGATTAACCGCCGGCGACGACTGCCTCGACGCCCAGGTCTTTGAGCGCCGCCTGCGCCGCCGCGAGGCGGGCGAGCGGGACGCGGAACGGCGAGCAGGAGACGTAGTCGAGCCCGATCCGGTGGCAGAACGCGACCGAGTGCGGCTCGCCGCCGTGCTCGCCGCAGATGCCCAGCTTCAGGTCCTCCTTCGCGCCGCGGCCGCGCTCGACCGCGATCCGCATCAGGTCGCCGACGCCGCCCTCGTCCAGCACCTCGAACGGGTTGCGCTCGAGCACGTCGTCCTCGAGGTAGCGGGCGAGGAACTTGTTCTCGGCGTCGTCGCGCGAGTAGCCGAGCGTCGTCTGGGTCAGGTCGTTCGTCCCGAAGGAGAAGAAGTCGGCGTAGACGGCGATCTCGTCCGCACGAATGCAGGCCCGCGGCAGCTCGATCATCGTGCCGACGAGGTACTCGATCTCGCCCTCCTCCTCGACTGTGCGCACGGTCAGCTCGCGCAGGCGCCGCAGCTCCTCGCCGAAGCCGACCAGCGGGTGCATGATCTCGACGATCGGGGCCTCCCCCGTGCGCTCGTGCACCGCCTTCGACGCGCGCACGATCGCACGCACCTGCATCTCGTAGATCTCCGGGAAGATCAGCCCGAGCCGGCAGCCGCGGAAGCCGAGCATCGGATTCGCCTCGTGGAGGATCCGGATCCGCTCGCGCATGCGCTCGTCGGTCGCCTCCTCGAGCGGCGGCAGGAACTCGTGCAGCGGCGGGTCGAGCAGCCGGATCGTCACCGGTAGCCCGGTCATCGCCTCGAAGATGCCCTCGAAGTCGGCCTGCTGCATGGGCAGGATCCGGTCGAGCGCCGCGCGTCTGCCCTGCTCCGAATCGGCCAGGATCATCTCGCGCATCACGGGAAGGCGGCCCTCGGCCATGAACATGTGCTCTGTCCGGCAGAGGCCGATGCCCTCGGCGCCCAGCTCCCGGGCCTTGGCCGCGTCCTCGGGCGTGTCCGCGTTCGCGTGCACGCGCAGGCGGCGGAGGTCGTCGGCCCAGTGCAGGATCGTCTGGAAGTCCTCGTTGATCTGCGGCGGGACGAGCGGGACCTCGCCGAGCATGACGCGGCCGGTGCCCCCGTCGATCGTGATCACGTCGCCGGCGTGCAGGGTGTGACCGGCGAGCAGGGCCGTGCCGGCGGCGGTGTCGAGCGTCAGCGCCTCGCACCCGGCCACACACGGCTTGCCCATGCCGCGGGCGACGACGGCAGCGTGGGAGGTCATCCCCCCGTGCGCGGTCAGCACTCCCTGCGCGTGGATCAGGCCGTGGATGTCGTCGGGCGTCGTCTCCCAGCGGACGAGGACGACCGCCTCGCCCCGGCCGCCGAGCTCCTCGGCGCGGTTGGCGTCGAAGACGACCTTGCCGCAGGCGGCACCCGGCGACGCGTTGAGGCCCGTGGCGACCACCTCGACGTCGGCCGCCGGGTCGATCATCGGGTGCAGGAGCTGGTCGAGCTGCGCCGGGTCGATCCGGGCCACCGCCTCCTCGCGGCTGATCAGGTCCTCGCCGACCATGTCCACCGCAGCCTTCAGCGCCGCGGCGGCGGTGCGCTTGGCGGTGCGTGTCTGCAGCAGGTAGAGCCGGTCGTCCTCGACCGTGAACTCGAGATCCTGCATGTCGCGGTAGTGCTCCTCGAGCTTCTTCGCCGTCGCGATGAACTGCTCGTAGGCGTCCGGCAGACGGTCGCGCATGTTCACGAGCGGCTCCGGCGTGCGGATTCCGGCCACGACGTCCTCGCCCTGGGCGTTGAGCAGGAACTCGCCGAACACACCCGAGTCGCCCGTGGACGGGTTGCGGGTGAAGGCGACGCCGGTGCCCGAGCGCTCGCCCTTGTTCCCGAACACCATCTGCATGACGTTGACGGCGGTGCCGAGGTCGTCCGGGATCTCGTGCGCCCGCCGGTACACCTGCGCGCGCGGCGTGTCCCAGGAGTCGAAGACCGCGTCGATCGCGCGACGGAGCTGCTCGCGGGCGTCCTGGGGGAACGGCTGTCCGAGCTCGTTCTCGTAGATCCCCTTGAAGGTCTCGACGAGGGCGGCCATGTCCTCGGCCGAGAGATCGATGTCGTGCGAGACACCGCGGGCGTCCTTCAGCTTCTGCAGCTCGCTCTCGAAGCGGTGCGGATCGATCCCGTCGACGGTCTCGCCGTACATCTGGACCAGGCGCCGGTAGGAGTCGTAGGCGAAGCGCGGATTGCCGGTCGACTCCGCCTGGCCGCGGACGGCGACGTCCGACAGGCCGACGTTCAGGATCGTGTCCATCATCCCCGGCATCGACACGGCGCCGCCGGAGCGGACCGAGACGAGCAGCGGCTCGTGAGCGTCGCCGAACCGCCTGCCGCTCGTCTGCTCCAGCCGCTCGACGTGCTCCAGCACCTCGTCGTCGAGCCCGTCCGGGATCCGCTTGCCGGCCCGCATGTACTCGCGGCAGGCCTCGGTCGTGATCGTGAAGCCCGCCGGCACGGGCAGGCCGAGCTGCGTCATCTCCGCAAGCCCGACGCCCTTGCCTCCGAGGAGAGCGCGGCCGCCGTCCGAGGGCTCGTCGAAGTCGAAGACGTAACGCATGTCGGCGTGAAGTCTCACACAGGCTCGCGGCATACTCATCGGCGTGCACACGGATGTCTGTCCGGTAAACGTACGGAGTCGGAGTCGCTCCGAGTTTGTGCGACCTCCAGCGCTCTTGCTACCTTGGAATCGAGCCCAGTTCGTAACAGGGAAGGGAGTAGCGCATGCAGATGTTGATTCCGATCATGCTCGCCATCGTCGTCGGCTCTTTGGCCGGCCTCGGGCTGAGCGGCGCCACCGGCCCGCGGGTCTAGCGCCGTCTTTTCATCGGGGGCCGGCCTCGTGAGCGGCGCCCGGCACTGGCACGGAGAGGCCCGACGCTGGGCCGAATGGGCGCGGACGCCCGGCCACGACGCGTACTGGGACTACCGGGACGCGTTCTTCGAGCTCGTACCACCGCCCGGGCGCGCGACGCTCGAGGTCGGCTGCGGCGAAGGCCGCGTGTCGCGGGATCTCGCGGCGCGCGGCCACACCGTCACCGGTGTCGACGTGGTCGGCGAGCTCGTCGAGCTGGCCCTCGAGGCCGACCCCGGGTCGACCTACGTCGTCGGCGACGCCTCCGTCCTGCCGTTTCCCGACGGCATGTTCGACCTCGTCGTCGCCTACAACTCGCTGATGGACGTCGACGACATGCCCGAAGCCGTCCAGGAGATCGCGCGCGTCCTCGAGCCGGGCGGCCGCCTGTGCCTTTGCGTCACGCACCCGACACGCGACGCGTGCGTGCGGGAGGGCGATCGGTTCGTGATCGAGCACGAGTACCTCGCGAAGCGGCGCTTCGAGGGGACGTTCACGCGGGACGGCCTCACGATGACGTTCAAGGGCTGGTGCTACCCACTCGAGGCGTACTCGAGGGCACTCGAGGAACGCAGGGCTCGTGATCGAGGCGATCCGAGAGCCTCCCGAGCCGCCGCCCGGCCCCGAGCCGTCCGAACACCTACGAGGCCGACCGGCGCTTCCCGAACTTCCTCATGCTCCGCGCGCAGCAGATCAGGTCGTAGACCGGCCGTTTCCCCCGTGCCTGCGTCTGCGGGCCCTGAACTCGGCAACCCATGCAGCACCGCGCAGGCCGATCCAGATCGGGGTCAGGCCGACGTAGAAGACGAGCATCCCGAGCATGAGCGCGAACTGCCAGAGCACCCAGCGCCAGATCGGGATCCGCTTCGCACGCGCCGCCCGCGCGTTCGGATTGAACCCGGGCAGTGTCCTGATCGGATCGGTCACACCGGCCTGCCGGTCGTGACGGCGGTTCTCGACGATCCTGATCACGCGCTGGGCAGTCTCCTCGACGGAGAGCTCCGTCACGTCGATGACGGGGCAACCGAGCCGGCGATGGACGGCGGCGGCGACATCGAGCTCTTCGTAGATGCCGACGATGTCCGCGTACGACTGGCGGGCACCGCGCATCAGCCGGGCGCGCTCGCGCCGGATCTCGGCGAGGCGCGAGGCGTCGATCGTCAACCCGACGACCTTGACCGGATCCGTCGTGAACAGGTCGCCGGGCGGCTCGATGCCGTTGACGATCGGCACGTTCGCGGTCTTGTACCCGAGGTTGCCGAGGTACATCGAGAGCGGTGTCTTCGACGTCCGGGACACGCCGACGAGCACGACGTCCGCCTCCGAGAGGCCGTCCCCCACGCCGTCGTCGTACTTGACCGCGAACTCGATCGCCGCCATGCGCCTGAAGTACGCGGAGTCGAGCGGCGGCCGGGCGCCCGGCTTCATCTGCGCGGCCATTCCGGAGACCTTCGCGATCGACGCGAGCGGCGGGCCGAGGATGTCGCAGTAGTGGAGCTTCGCCTGCCGGCAGGCCGCGCGCATGGCCTCGCGCAGCTCCGGCTTCACGATCGTGTAGACGAGCACGGCCGGCCGGCCCTTGGCGCGGTTCACGGCCAGCAGCAGGTCGTCCACTGTCTCCACGCTCGGATGGCGAACCTCCTCGAACGGCTGGTCCGGGAACTGCGCCTCGAGGGCCGCCACCAGACGCGTCGCGGTCTCGCCCGTCGCGTCCGAGATGATGTGCAGCTCGACCGCCGTCTTCGCTGGCTCTCCGGGCATGGGCTCATTCTGACCGCTGTGGACGACTTGTTTCACTTTTGTCACACTCGCGGCACACTCTCGCGACGGTTTCCGCAGTACGCTCACCGCGGGTGGCGGGTGGATCTTCATCCCCACCCAGGGTGGGGATGCGCGCTGCGGCGGGCCGGCCGGGCCTGACCCGAGCGCGAGCGTCGGCTAGGCGAGATAGTCGAGCGCCGTCCGCACGAACACGGCGATGCCCGCGCGGAGCGCCGCCTCGTCGATCGTGAACCGCGGGTGGTGGTGCGGGACAGCTTCCTCGTGGCCGGCGCCGACCCAGAAGAACGCGCCCGGAGCCTTCTCGAGGTAGGCGGAGAAGTCCTCGCCGCCCATGATCGGCTCGACTTCGATGACGGCGTCGTCTCCGAGCTCGGCACGCGCGGCGCTCGCGACCAGCTCCGCCGCGACAGGGTCGTTCACGACGGCGCCGTAGCCGTCCTCGTAGTCGAGCGTGAACGTCGCGCCGTGCGCCTCGGTGACGCCGCGGAAGATCCGCTCCAGGCCGGCGCGAACCGACCGGCGGATCTCCGGATCGAACGTGCGGACGGTCCCGGCGAGCTGGACCGCCTCGGGGATGATGTTCGGTGCCGTCCCGGCGTTGAACTGGGTCACCGATACGACGGCGCTCTCGATCGGATCGACGGTACGCGAGACGAGGACTTGCAGGTTCGTGACGACCTGCGCGGCGACCACGACCGGGTCGAGCGCCCTGTGCGGAGCCGCAGCGTGACCTCCGTGCCCGCGGACCTCCGCTCTGAAGATGTCGGCTGCCGCGGCCATCGGACCGACCGGCACGGCGATCGTCCCGACCGGCTTCACCGACGCGAGGTGCGCGCCGACGACGAGGTCGACGCCTTCCATGACGCCCGCGTCGACGAGGTCGCGCGCGCCGCCCGGCGGCGTCTCCTCGGCGTGCTGGAACAGGAACCGGAGCTCGCCGGCGAGCTCGTCGCGGCGGCCCGCGAGCACCTTCGCCGCGCCGAGCAGCATCGCCGTGTGGCCGTCGTGCCCGCAGGCGTGCATGACGCCCGGGCGCGTCGAGGCGAACTCGAGGTCGCTCTCCTCCTGGATCGGCAACGCGTCCATGTCGGCCCGAAGGGCCAGTGTCCTTCCCGGCCGGGCTCCGCGCAGCGTGGCGACGACGCTGGTCGCGGTGGGCCGCGACAACTCGAGGCCGTCGAACGTGCGCAGCGTCTCCTCGACGTAGCGCGACGTCTCGACCTCCTGGAAGGAGAGCTCCGGGTTTGCGTGCAGGTGCCGGCGCCAGCCGATCGCCTCCTGCTCGAGCTCGGGCGAGACCAGGGTGCTCATCCGATGGATTCTGACGCACCGATAACGTGTCGGCATGGTCGAGCCGCAGGACGCCGGGGTCGTCACGATGGACAAGATCGTCTCGCTGTGCCGGCGGCGCGGCTTCGTGTTCCCGTCGTCCGAGATCTACGGCGGCCTCGGATCGACCTTCGACTACGGCCACTACGGCGTCCTGGCGAAGAACAACATCCGCGAGCGCTGGTTCGAGGCGATGGTGCAGCAGCGGGACGACATGGTCGCGCTCGACTCGGCGATCATCCTGCACCCGCGAGTCTGGGAGGCGTCGGGCCACGTCGAGGGCTTCACCGATCCGCTCGTCGACTGTCGCACCTGCAAGCTCCGGTTCCGCGCCGACAAGCTCGACGATTCCCGCTGCGGCCGCAAGCCGTCCAAGCAGCCCGGCGAGACGCCCGACTGCGACCTCACCGATCCGCGTCAGTTCAACCTGATGTTCGAGACGACGGTCGGCCCGGTCCAGGAGGAGGGCTCGCGCGCCTTCCTGCGGCCCGAGACCGCGCAGGGCATCTTCATCAACTTCAAGAACGTGCTCCAGCTCGCCCGCCGCAGACCGCCGTTCGGGATCGCCCAGACCGGCAAGTCGTTCCGCAACGAGATCACACCCGGCAACTTCCTGTTCCGCGTCCGCGAGTTCGAGCAGATGGAGATGGAGTTCTTCGTCCCGCCCGGCGAGGCCGAGCACTGGTACCGATACTGGATCGAGGAGCGCGTCTCGTGGTACCTCGCCCACGGCCTGCGGAAGAGCCGCCTACGCGTTCGCGAGCACGACGCCGAGGAGCGCTCCCACTACTCGCAGGGGACGAGCGACATCGAGTACCTCTACCCGATCGGCTGGTCGGAGCTCGAGGGCATCGCGAACCGCGGCGACTACGACCTGACGCGCCATACCGAGTTCTCGACGACGAAGCTCGAGTACGTCGACCCGGACGGCGAGCGCTACACCCCCTATGTGATCGAGCCCGCCGTCAGCATCGAGCGCATCCTCGTCGCGATGCTCGTCGACGCCTACGACGAGGAGGTTGTCGCCGAGCGCGAGCGGACCGTTCTGCGGCTCCATCCGGCGATCGCACCGATCAAGGCCGCGATCCTGCCGCTGATCGGCAAGGACGAGGCCATGGTCACGCACGCGCGAGCGCTGTACGAGGAGCTGCGGCGCCGCCACTTCGTGGAGTACGACGACGGCGGCGCGATCGGGCGGCGCTACCGCCGCCAGGACGAGATCGGCACGCCGTTCGCGTTCACGATCGACGAGGTGACGCTCGCCGACGACACGATCACGGTTCGCGACCGCGACTCGCTCGCGCAGGAGCGCCTCCCGATCGGCGGGGCCGCCGCATGGCTGGACGACGCGCTCGCGAAGCCCTGGACGACGCCGAAGGGCGACTAGCCGGCTACTTGCCCTTGACGACCTTGACCTGAACGAAGTTCCATTTGCTCATATCGAAGATCGTGCCGGTGATCCCGTCCGTGCTCGTGCCCCGTCCGAGCACGTAGTAGCTCCCGGGCGGCAGGCCGAGCTTCATGTTGAACTCCCACTTCAGCGAGCCTTTCACGTCCAGCCAGATTCCCTTGTCGCACGCGCCGCCGTACGGAGCGACCTTCTTGAGCTTGCTGTTCTTGCCGAACCACGCGCAGTAGACGGGCGGGTTGGCCGGCACCTGCAGGATGCCGATCTGGACCTTCTTGACGTTCGGCGCCGCGATCCCGGAGATCGTGCCCGGATTGCCGAGCTTGACCGGTCTCGAGATCTTCTTGATCATCACGCCGGGCACCGCGAAGACGTTCTTCTTGATGGAACCGGACTTCTTGTCGGGAGTCGACTGCTTGGCGCTCGTCGTCAGGTTCCAGTCGAAGGAGATCGGACCGGCCTTCATCGGCCGACCGAGAATCGACACCGAGACTCCTTCGAACGGCCTGACGTCGTCGAGCGGACACGTGACCGTCTGTCCGCTCACGGTGCAGCGCTTGGAGACGAATTCGGGGACGAACGTGGGCGAGAACTTCACCTGGGCCTTGCCGGCGAACGCTGCGCCCGGCCCGTTGTTCGTGACGTCGAGGTTGAAGTCGTACCTGGCCCCCTGCTCGAGCTTGTCGGCCAGCTTGAACCCCCGGGACGTCGACCAGCGCAGGGTGGCGACGCCGAGCATGTCGGCCGTCGGCTGCCCGCTGCCGATCGTGAACGGGAAGACCTGCACGCGCCCGTCTACCGCGCCGCACGATGAAGAAGTTCTGGGTCTTCTCCGCCGACGTGTCGACGGAGACGTACGGCTCGCCCCCCGGCTCCACGCGCAGGCTGCAGATGACCACGTTCTTCGGAGGGCCCTGCTCGCACGGATACTGCTCGGACCCGGTCTGTGCCTTGCTGACCCGCTTGAAGTCGTAGCCACCGTCGATCTGGAAGCCCGAGAGCGGGACATTGCAGCCGTCGACGCCCACCGTCGTGTCGCCCGGGAAGGGATTTGAGCTGAGATAGAGCTTGCAGCCGAGGTCGACGGACTCGTTGACCGGGTAGTCGTAGATGATGTCTTCGGCGGCCTCCTTGGCGTCCTCCGCTTGCTTGAACGCCTTCGCTGCCGCCTGGAGATCCCCCTTCGCGAGCAGGGTGATCGTGGTGCCGTCCGCGCCGATCGCCGCGTTCAGGTCCGCTCTCAGGGCATCGGCGTCCGCCGCGTCGATCTCGCCGGCGATTCCGCGGCGTTGACGAGGCGATCGCCGGGATGAGATGAAGGTTGATCGCGTCGCTGAGCTCGCCGGTCCCGAAGCCGACGGCGAACACACCGAGATCTTTCAGGGCGTCGTCAGCGTCGTACTCGTGATCCTCGGCATCCTCGATCTGTCGGAGCGCGTCGTGAAGGTTCGGGTTTTCGACGTCGACACGGACGACGTCGTGGCTTCTGACGTGCGCGCCCGCGGGAAGCGCGACCAGCGTCAGCACACCGGCGAGGAGAGCGAGCAAGCCGAGCCGACGGTGCATTTCGTGCCGATCATGACGTCGGGCGCCTGAAAGTCAAGCGGTCAGCCGTTGAGCTGGCCGAGGAAGTAGGCGATCGGCCGCGCGATCAGGTTGTCGAGCGTAAACGCCAAGATGGCGCCGCCGATGCCGTTCCCGGCGGTGTCGTGCGCAGCGCGACGCATGCCGCTGCGAAGGGCTGTCTCGATCGTGCTCCGGCTCCAGCGGACCTTCTTCGTCCCGAGCGCCGGTGTGAACGACAGGACGAGCTCCTCGCGCGTCGTGTGCAGCGAGCAGGCGGCGCCGTTCAGAGCGGAGAGCGCGAAACGCTGCCCGGCGGCATCGATCGCGCCGAAGAACCCTCCTTCGCTGACGTGCGGCTTGGAGGTGCACGGGTCGGCAAGGCGAGCCTGGCCGAAGCCGATGCCGCCCATTCCCAGCTCGACCGCGATCAGCGCGATCGCGGCCGCGCCCAGGACCGCCACCACGAGGCTTGCCCCGCGCCGGCGGCTCACGTCGCGCCCTCCTCGCGCAACCGCCGCGCCGGGATCAGGGCGAGCAGCGCGAACACCGCCGAGAGGAGGAACGACCAGCGGAAGCTCCTCGTGATGACGCCCCGGAGCGTGTCGAGCAGCGTGTCCCGGAGCCCGCGAAGATGTGCGTCCGTCGCAGCACCGCGATCGTCGAACGGCTTGGCGAGGTTCGGGATCTCACCCCGCGCGGCGCGATCGAAGGCGTCGCGCAGGTCGAGCGCGATCGGCACCTTCTTGGTCACGTCGATGTTCCCGTCCAGGATCACCCTCGTCCCGGCGAGCGTTGCGGCAGTCTGGGAGCCGTCGAGGCCGTGGGTCAAGAGCGGCGCGATCAGCACGACGGCGGCGACGAGGCCGAGGTGGCGGGCGCCGACGGTGACCGTCCCGCTCCGCAGCGGAGCCCGTTCGGGATCCAGCGAGTCCGTGGTCAACGCCGGCACTGCGAGCCCGAGGCCGAGGCCGCAGAAGGCGAGCGAGAGGGCGACGAGCGTGTTGCTGATCGTCGGCAGCAACGCGAGCGCGACCAGGCCTGCGGCGAGGAACAGAGCGCCCGCGGAGACGGCCTCCCTCCGCCCCAGCCTCGCGGCGAGCGGACGCGCGGCGACCGCCGCCGCCGGCAGCGCGCTCACGATCAGGGCTCCTGCGATCGGCTGGCGCTCCCACACGGTGATCACGAGCAGGACGGACAGGAACAGGGCTCCAACGAGCCCGCCGAAGACGAAGGCGAGCCCGGCGTTCGCCGCTCTCGCGCCGGGGAGCGGCGGAGCAGGCTGCTCGATGGGAAGCTCGCGAACGCGCGCGTCGAAGGTGGCGAGGAGCGCGACGGCTGCAACCGGCGCCTGGACGATGAAGATCGCCCGCCAGTCCGCGAGCTGGGTGAGCACACCTCCGAGCGCCGGCCCGAGCGCTGCGCCGAACGTGCCGGCTGCCGTCCAGACGCGTGCTCCGCGCGTCGCCCCGCCGAGCAGCCCCCCGAGCATCGGAAGCGCTCCGGCGAGCAACAGGGCGCCGCCGAGGCCCTGAACGCAACGGAACGCGATCAGCCCCGACAGTCCCCACGCCGCCGCGCAGCCGATCGAGCCCGCGGTGAACAGCGCCAGGCCGACGCGGGTCACCTCCCGGACGTGCAGCCGCCGCGTGAACGGGACGAGTGCGAACGCGGTGACGAACACGACGAGGTTGTAGGAGGTGATCACCCACGAGACTCCGATCAACCCCGTGTGGAAGTCGCTGTAGAGCGCCGGAAGCGCGAGGACGACGATCGACGAGTCCGCGAACGCCACGGCCACGGAGGCACCGACGGCGATCGCGAGCAGCCGGGTGTGCCGGTCAGACGGCAGGCCGTGCCTCCGCCGGGGACGGACGCTCCATCAACCGCTCGCCGGGAGCGCCGAAGCCGAACTGCGCGTACAGCGTCTGCGCGTCGCGCGTGTGCAGCAGCCAGCGAACGTCGGCATACGGTGGCCGCTCGACCAGCTCGCGGACGAGCTCCTTGCCGAGGCCCCGGCCGCGATGCTCGGGAAGCACATAGACGTCGGCGAGGTAGGCGACCGCGACGCCGTCGGAGACGACCCGCGCGAACCCGACCTGCTCACCGTCGAGATACAGGCCGACGACCCGCGCCGCCTCGCGCACGAGCCGCTCGACCGTCTCACGCGGCCGGCCGGCCGCCCAGTAGGACTCCTCCGACAGATACCGGTGAACCGAGTCGACGTCGATCCGGCCAGGGTCGTCGTCCAGCTCGAAACCACCAGGAAGCCCCCGCCTCATCGCACGCAGTCTCGCAGCTGCCGGGCACCCGGGACACGGGTCCCCCACCCTTTGGGTGGGGCGTCACCCCCCGCCCTCACAGGCGACGATATCGACGAAAAGCGCACCAGTCGGTGGCGAATCCGTGTCAATTGTGGATCTCTTCGTCCACACCCCCGCGGCGCCGCGGCGGCGCCCCGCGCTTCGCGATACTGGGCCGGTGAACGGGATCGTGGTCGCCGCCATTGCGCCGCACGGAGGCATCGCCGTCGCGGAGCTCTGCGACGAATCCGAGCTCGAGGTGGCGGCCGTGACGCGGGCGGGCTTCGAGGAGCTCGGCCGCCGATTCGCCGCCGCCGCGCCGGAGGCCGTCGTCGTCCTGACTCCTCACAACGTCCACGTCGACGGGTCGATGGCAGTGATCGTCGCAGGCCACGTCGAGGGCGCGGTCGGACAGAACGGCCGCGAGATCACACTGACATCTCGAGTCGACATCGAGCTCGCGTTCTCGATCCTCGGGAATCTCACGCGCGCCGGGATCCCGTCGACCGGCGTCAGCTACGGCGGCAACCGTCCGACCGAGGCGTCGATGCCGATGGACTGGGGCGCGCTGATTCCTCTCTGGTACATGGGAGGCCGATCGGAGCCCGCGGTCGAGGTCGTGCTCGTCTCGCCCGCACGCGACCTGCCGGCCGAGCTGCACGTCGCCGCGGGCCGCGTGATCGCCGAGTCGGCAGCGACGTCCGGAAGACGCGTCGGGTTGATCGCGAGCGCCGACCACGGCCACGCGCACGACCTCACCGGCCCGTACGGCTTCGACCCTGCCTCGGCGGCCTACGACGGCCGGATCGTCGAGATCGTGCGTGAGAACCGGCTCGCCGACCTTCTCGATGTTGCTCCGGACTTCGTCGCGGCGGCCCAGGCGGACAGCTGGTGGCAGATGCTCGTCCTGCACGGGGCCACCGCGGACGGCTTCGACGCCGAACTGCTCTCCTACGAGGCTCCGACCTACTTCGGGATGCTGTGCGCCTCGTTCACGCCGAGAGCGTCCTGAGTCGAAAGCCACCGTGGTATTCGTACGAAGCCGTCACAGCGGCGAGGGCCTCGCGTGCGGCACGGCTGCTCAACTCCACGTCGCCCGACGCAGCGAGCGGCAGCTTGAGCAGGCCCTCGATCCCCGCTGCGCCACCGGGCGACAGCACGATCGCGGCAGTCGACTCCGCGCACGTGGCGCAGACGACGCCGCCTGCCCGGGCGGAGAAGCCCACGAAAGGCCCGTCGGCCCCGCACTCCGCGCAGCTGCCGAGATGCGGCAGGTAGCCCGCCACCCACAGCAGCTTGAGCTGGAAGGCGAGGCCGAGCGCGTCGAGCTCCGGGCGGCTACCGTCGCGAGCCGGGAGGTCGTCCAGGAGATCGAGAAAGCGCGTGAGCGCGGTGAACGCCCGATCGGAGCGCTCCTGTTCGGGAAAGAGGCGGAGCATCGCCTCGGCACCGATCAGGCCGACGGCAAGGCGGTACGAATCCTCGCGCGCCGACGCGTGTGAGCTGACGAGGTCGGCCCCGGTGACGGTCGCCAGCTCGCCGGAGCCCACGTGCAGGAGGAGCTCCACGTGGGAAAGCGGCTCGAGCCGTCCCCCGAAACGAGACTTCGTCTTTCGCGCGCCCTTCGCGATGGCACCCATGCGGCCGCGGTCGAGCGTGTACACGTGCAGAATCCTGTCCGCCTCGCCGAACCGGAGCGAGCGCAGGACGATCGCCTCGGTCTTGAGGCTCCGACCGGCCACCGGGACCAGTCTAGAGCGGACACCTGCTGAGCCCTACCTCCCGGGGCACCCCAGCCCACCACCCACGTTCGATCGTACCGGCGAAACTCGCACACAGGTGAGACGGGACCGTGACGATTCCGTGCCGCTTTCTCCACAGCTGGGCGCCGTCAACGCTCGGACGCAGACGGGCAACCCGGGGCTCCGGTCGCCTCTCGAACCCCGTCGCGGATCGACTCGGCGACGACATCGGCAGCGATCAGTGATACGGCCAGCGAGTCGCCCTCGACCCGTCCGGTCGAGACACAGAAGACCGTGTCCCCGTCGAATGGCGTCCACACCGGCGAGACCGCCCGCGCGACGCCGGCGTTGGCGGCCCGTGCACACATCCACGCGTCCAGCTTCGTGAGCGCGATGTCGGTGAAGACGCTCACGAGCGTCGTCGCCTCCCGCCAGGGCCGACGGAGCTGGGAGCCGGACGTCAGCACGGCCGACGAGCTCACGTAGGCCCCGTCGCGCCAGATCCCTGCGAGCACCGACCCGTCCGCGTCCAGTACGTCCCCGACGGCATTGACGACGGCGACGGCCGCCACGACTCCGCCGCCCGGGAGCTTCGCGCTCGCGAAGCCGAAGCCACCCTTCGTCCAGGTGTCGGCACCGAGCAGCTTGCCAACCGTGCAACCGGTGCCCGCGCCGACGCTCCCACGCTCCACCTCGGCGGCTGCGACCTCGCAGGCCGCGTATCCCGACTCCGCATCCGGCCGGGTGCCAGCGTCGCCGAGACCGAGGTCGTAGACCACCGCCGCGCCCACCAGCGGCACCAGCGCTACGGGAGTCTGGAAGCCGACATCTCGCTCGGCGAGCCATCGGACGACCCCGCCGACGGCTGCCAGGCCGAACGCGCTGCCGCCGGTGAGCAGAATCGCGTTGGCGCCCGGACCGGCGCTCGAGGGCTGCAGGATGTCGCTTCCGAGCGTGCCGGCGGCGGCGCCTCTCACCTCACACGAGGCGACGCTCCCTTCCGGGAGCAGGCAGACGGTGCAACCCGTCCAGGCGTCTCGATCGGTCCAGTGCCCGACCCGGATGCCTTCGGGCAGCTCCGGCGTCATCGCTGGCAAGCCGGACAGTAGGAGGTTCCACGCCCGGCGACGCGAGTCTTCTCGATCACCGCGCCGCACCGCGGGCAGGGCTCCCCCGCGCGGCCGTAAACCCTGAACTCATCCTGCATCGCGCCGCGGCCGCCGTTCGGCGTCCGGTAGTCGCTGAGCGTCGCACCGTGCCGCCTGATGCCGATCCTGAGCGCCCGCCGGATCGCACGGCGGATCTCGGCGATCTCGTCGCCGTCGAGAGCGCCTGCAGGCCGGAGCGGATGGACGCCTGCATACCAGAGAGCCTCGTCCGCGTAGATGTTGCCGAGGCCCGCTACCGCGCGCTGATCGAGGAGCGCGGACTTGACGGGAGCCCGGCGCCCTGCGAGCCGGTGCGCGAGTCGCCGCGTCGTGAAGCGTGCCCCGAGCGGCTCCTCGCCGAGCCGCGCGTCCAGGTACGCGCCGAGTTCGTAGTCCTCGAGCACGAGCCAGGTGCCGAATCGCCGGACGTCGCGGTAGGCGACGTCCGAGCCGTCGTCTAGTCTGACAACAGCACGTCGATGAGGGTCTTCCGGGAGCCCTCCGTGCGACGCGACCAGGAAGCTCCCAGTCATCCGGAGGTGAACGAGCAGGACGAGACCACTTTCGAACCGGACAACTACATACTTGCCCCGTCGCTCGACGGCGCCGACCCGCTGGCCATCCAGCCGGGCGGCAACCTCTTTCGGATCGAAGGGGCGCGTGAGCCGCTCGTCGAGGATCTCGACCGATCGGAGCGTTCGGCCGGCGAGGACAGGCGCCAGCTGAGCCCTGACGGTCTCGACCTCGGGAAGCTCGGGCACGCTAGGTCATGACCTCGAGCACGATCGGACCTGCTGGCGGAGCGGCGTCCGCGAGGGCGTAGGCCGCGAGCACCTCCGCCGAGGCCTCGTCGGCTGACGCCGCGTCGCGCGCATGCACCTCCGCAAGCGGCTCTGCTTCTCGCACGGCATCACTGCGCTTCTTCAGGCAGACGACCCCGACTGCGTGATCGATGCCGTCCTCCTTCGTGCGGCGGCCCGCGCCGAGACGCAGGGCGGCAACCCCGATCCGGATCGCTCCCAACGAAGCGACGACACCGTCATGCGGAGCGACCACCTCGCGGATGACCGGAGCGCGCGGGAGGCGATCGAGATCGGGATCCCCGTGCTGCGCGCGGATCCACCGCTCGTACGCCTCGAGGGCGGCTCCGCTCGCGACCGCCGCCTCCGCCCGGCGACGTCCCTCGTGCTCGTCGACGCCGAGATCCGAGAGGGCCAGGAGGTGGGCGACCGACTCGAGGACGAGCTCGGTGAAGTCGTCCGGGCCATCACCGCACACGGTGTCGACCGCTTCACGGATCTCGAGCGCGTTGCCCACCGCCCGGCCGAGCGGCTGATCCATGTCGGTGAGAACGCAGATCGTCTCGCGGCCGGCACGCCGCCCGAGCTCGATCATGGTGCGGCCGAGCTCGCGGGCGTCTTCGAGCGTCTTCATGAACGCGCCGTCTCCGACCTTGACGTCGAGCACGATCGCGTCGGCGCCGCCGGCGATCTTCTTGGACATGATGCTCGCAGCGATCAACGACACGTTGTCGACCGTCGCCGTCACGTCGCGCAGCGCGTACAGCAGCTTGTCGGCGGGGACGAGATCGCCGGTCTGCCCGACGATCGCCACACCGACGTTGCGCACCTGCTCGATGAACTCGTCCGTGGACAGCTCGACGCGATACCCGGGAATCGACTCGAGCTTGTCGAGCGTCCCTCCCGTGTGACCGAGACCGCGCCCGCTCATCTTCCCGAACGGCACTCCGCAGGCCGCGACGATCGGACCGACGGCGATCGACGTCTTGTCACCGACACCACCGGTCGAGTGCTTGTCGACAACTCGGCGACCGAGCGCCTCGCCGAGATCGAGTGTCCCGCCGCTCCGGATCATGGCGTCGGTCAGCGCGAAGGTCTCCGTCCCGGAGAGGCCACGGAAGTAGACGGCCATCAGGAACGCCGCCATCTGGTAGTCGGGAACCTCGCCGCGCGTGTAGCCGAGGACGAGGTCGGCGAGCTCATCGGCTCCGAGCTCGTGCCCGTCGCGCTTGCGCTCGATCAGCTCGGCCGGGCGAATCACGTGCGGATGGGATCGTCTGATCCCCGGACGCCGCCGCCGCTCACGACTCGACGATCTGCTGGCCGGGCAGGCGCTTCGGTGCTGACTTGCCTCCGAGCCAGGCGTTCACGGTCGCACCCACGTCCGCGAACTCCCCCTCGTGGATACGACCGGCGGCGTTCTTCCCCTGCACGTAGGCGAGCAGCAGCGCATGCTCGCGCGAGTGGTCGGTGGACGGCGTCGTCGGGTCACAGCCGTGATCCGACGTCAGGATCAACAGGTCGCCGGGCCGGAGGGCCTCGAGCAGGTCCGGCAGCCGGCGGTCGAAGTCCTGCAGGCAGCGGTGGAAGTTGACGGGGTCGTTGCGGTGGCCCCAGAGCATGTCGGTCTCGACGAGGTTCGTGAACACGAGGCCCTGGTCGAGCTCGCGCAGGAGCTGCTCGGTCTGGGTGATCCCTTCGACGTTCGACTTGGTCGGATGCTCCTCGTCGATGTCCAGGTGGGCGAAGATGTCCGGAATCTTCCCGACACCGTGCACCGGGAGGCCTGCTTCCCGGATCAGCGTCAAATAGTTGGGGCGGCGCGGCTCGAGCGAGTAGTCGTGGCGATTGGGCGTCCGCTCGTAGTTGCCGGGCTCACCGACGAATGGACGCGCGATCACGCGGCCGACCGCGTGCTTGCCGGTCAGGATCTCGCGGGCGATCCGGCAGGCGTCGTACAACTCGTCGAGCGGGATCGTCTCCTCGTGCGCCGCGACCTGGAACACGGAGTCGGCCGAGGTGTAGACGATCCACTTGCCGGTCTCCTGGTGCTCCTCGCCGAGCTCCTGGATGATCTCCGTTCCCGACGCCGGCCTGTTGCCGAGGACGCCGCGGCCGGTGCGGTGCATGAACGGGTCGATCACCTCGAACGGGAAGCCGTGGGGGTAGGTCGGGAGCGATTGGGGCGTGACGATCCCCATCAGCTCCCAGTGGCCCAGGGTGGTGTCCTTGCCCTTCGAGCGCTCGATCAGCCGGCCGGCGACGGCCGGTGCGCCGGACATCGGCGGGCAGCCCTCGAGCGGCTCGACGTTGCCGAGCCCGAGCGCCTCGAGATTCGGGAGGTCGAGCCCACCGACCGCCTTCGCGACGTTTCCGAGCGTATCGGAGCCCTCGTCTCCGTACTCCGCAGCGTCGGGCAGGGCCCCGGCGCCCACGGCGTCCAGCACGATGACGCACGCACGGGGCATGAGGCTATTCTACGAGGGTCGTGAACACAGTCCTGGGCCTGCTCGGCGTAGCCGTCTTCGTTCCCCTCATCATCTCGCTGGCGGCGGGACTGACGTGGACCGTCGTGAGGCTCTCGCCTGCGCCGCAGGACGACACGACGAAGACGCCGACGGCCTCCTCCTGACCTCGCCGCCCGGGGCTCAACCGGCCGCCGCAGGAAGAAGCTCGTCGAGCGGCCGGTAGTCGAGGCCGTGTGCGTCGGCGACCGCCTGGTAGGTCACGCTGCCGCCCAGCACGTTGACGCCGCGCGCCAGCGAGCGATCCCGGGTCACCGCCTGGGCCAGCCCCTGGTCCGCGATCGCCTCTACGAACGGGAGCGTGACATTCGTCAGCGCCTTCGTCGACGTGATCGGCACGGCACCTGGCATGTTCGCGACGCAGTAGTGGACGACCCCGTCGACGACATAGATGGGGTCACTGTGCGTCGTCGGCCGTGAGGTCTCGGTGCAGCCGCCCTGGTCGATGGCGACGTCCACGATCACGGAGCCCGGCTTCATCACGCCGAGCATCTCGCGCGTGACGAGCTTCGGCGCCCTCGCCCCGGGGATCAGCACAGCGCCGACAACGAGGTCGGCGTCCGCGATCGCCTCCTCCAGCTCGAGCTTCGTGGACATGGCAAGGGTGATCCGGCCGGCCAGCATCGTCTCGAGCTCGCGCATCCGCTCGACGGACTTGTCCAGGACCCAAACGTCCGCCTTCATGCCGACCGCCACGAGTGCCGCGTTGTAGCCGACGATGCCTCCGCCCAGGACTACGACCTTGGCCGGCGGGACGCCGGGGACACCTCCGAGGAGGATGCCGCGCCCGCCCTGCGACTTCTCCAGCGTCCACGCTCCCATCTGTGTGGCGAGCCGTCCGGCGACCTCGCTCATCGGGGCGAGGAGCGGCAGCCGCCCGTTGTCGAGCTCCACCGTCTCGTAGGCGACGGCGGCGATGCCGCTGTCGGCGAGGGCACGGGTCAGCGGTTCGTCGGCCGCGAGGTGGAGATAGGTGAACAGAATGAGGTCGGAGCGCAGCCGCCCGTACTCGCTCTCGATCGGCTCCTTGACCTTGAGCAGCAGGTCGGAGCGATCCCAGACCTCGCCGACGGAGACGATGCGCGCGCCGGCCGCCTCGTAGGCGTCGTTCGGGAACGCGCTTCCCTCGCCCGCCTCGTCCTCGACCAGCACTTCGTGGCCGCGGTGGGTCAGCTCGAGCGCGCCGGCCGGGGTCAGCGCGACGCGGTACTCGTCCGACTTGATCTCCTTGGCGACACCGATCCTCATGGCGGCGGCAGCTTATCTCCGCCGAGCCATGACCCGGCAAGACGGCTGGGGACAAATCGTCACACTTTCGGCACAGCCGCGTATCACCTGCGTGCGAATTTCGTGGGTACGCTCACCGCGGGTGGCGGGTGGTTTCTTCCCCACCCAAGGGTGGGGCTATGGGCGCGGGGGCGCGGGCGCGCGGGCGGACAGGGCAGGTCAGGAGAGGGGCTCGCGGGCCGCGTCGAGCAGGGCCAGGGTCACGTCGACCATGGCATCCAGGTCGGCGACCGCGATGTGCTCGTCCGGTGTGTGGATCTCCGTCATGCCGTTCGCGAGGTTCACGCAGGCGAGGCCTCGCTCGTTGAAGACGTTCGCATCGGCGCCGCCCCCGCTGAGCGCGAACGTCGGCGTGTAGCCGGTCCGCTCCAGCGCAGTCGTCGCGAGACGCACAGGTGCGTCGCCAGGCCGGAAACGGTAGGCGCGGTAGCTGCGGCTCGCCGTCGTCTCGACCTCGCACTCCTCGAGCGTGGCCGCGAACGCCATCGTCTCGGTCATCTCGCGCACCAGGTCGGCCAGCTTCTCCTCGTCGTGGCTCCGGGCCTCGGCGCGGAACGAGCAACGCTCGGGGACGATGTTGCGCGCCGTGCCTCCTTCGATCACGCCGACGTTGGCCGAGGTCTCTTCGTCGATCCGTCCGAGCCGCATGTCCGCGATCGCCCGCGCGGCGGCGGCGATCGCCGAGCGCCCCTCCTCCGGGTACATGCCCGCGTGGGCGGCACGGCCGTGGAACATCGCCTCGATCGCAACCGATGACGGTGCGCCGAGCACGATCTCGCCGATCGGGGCCGCCTGATCGTAGACGTACCCGATCCGGGCCCGAAGCCGCGTGTGATCGAAAGCGTAGGCGCCGACGAGCCCGACCTCCTCCTTCGGCGTGAACAGGAGCTCGAGGCCGGCGTGCGGCAGGCCGTCCTCGACCACACGCCGGGCCGCTTCGAGCATCACGGCGACGGCCGCCTTGTCGTCGGCACCGAGAATCGTGCCGGCGGCATTTCGCACGACGCCGTCCTCGACGACCGGCTCGATCGGCCCCGTAGGCGGCACGGTGTCCAGGTGGGCGCAGAGGAAGACGGGCGTGCCTCCGTCCGCGGTCGGCTCGAGCCGGCAGAGCAGATTCCCCATCGTCGAGGAGATCGACGGGCCGCAGCCGTCCTCGTCCACGTCGAGCCCGAGACCGCCAAGATGCTCGAGAACGCGGTCCGCGACCGGCCGCTCGGCGCCGGGCGGGCTCGCAATCGCGGCCAGCTCGCAGAAGAGATCGAGGACGGACTGTTTTCCCGCAGGCACGGCGGGCATCTTAGGCAGCCGCAGCGCGACCGCTAGCCGGCAGCGACGGCCGAACGGTCGCGGATCCGCGCGCGGTCGAGCGCGGCCCCGACGAAGTCGCGGAACAGCGGGGCGGGCCGCATCGGCCGCGACTTGAACTCCGGGTGGAACTGGCTGGCGACGAACCAGGGATGATCCGGGAGCTCGATGATCTCGACGAGCCGTCCCTCCTGGTAGGTGCCGGACACGACCAGGCCCGCGTCGACGAGCCGGGGCCGAAATGGTTGTTGACCTCGTAGCGGTGACGGTGGCGCTCGTGCACGACCGTCTCGCCGTAGGCCTCACGAGCCCGGGAGCCGTCGGCGAGGTCGACGGCCTGCGCACCCAGGCGCATCGTGCCGCCGAGGTCTTCGACCTCCTTCTGCTCGGGCAGCAGGTCGATGACCGAGAACGGCGTCTCGGGATCCATCTCGGTGGAGTTCGCCCCGTCCAGCCCGACGACGTGCCGGGCGAACTCGGACACCGCGACGTGCATGCCCAGACAGATGCCGAGGTACGGGATCCCACGCTCGCGGGCGACGCGGCAGGCGAGGATCTTCCCCTCCCAGCCACGCGAGCCGAACCCGCCTGGTACCAGCACTCCGTCGACCTGCTCGAGCTCCCGGCTCGCCTCCTCGAGCGACATCCCCTCCGCGTCCACCCAGCGCACCTTCACGAAGCAGCCGTGGTGGATGCCCGCATGCTTGAGCGCCTCGTGCACCGAGAGGTAGGCGTCGTGGAGCTTGACGTACTTGCCCACGAGCGCGATCTCGACCGTGTCCTCCCGCTCGCCGATCCGCTCGGTCAGCTCCCTCCACTCGGCGAGATCGGCCTCCCCGTCGCCGAGCCCGAGCTTCCGGCAGACGAGCTCGTCGAGCCCCTGCTCCTGCAGCGCCTCCGGAACGAGGTAGACGTCGGCGACGTCCTCGTTCGAGATCACCGCGTTGGTGTCGACGTCGGCGAAGAGCGCGATCTTGTCGCGGATGTCCGACGACAGCGGCTCACGGGAGCGGCAGACGACGATGTCCGGGTGGATACCGATGCGCCTCAGCTCGTTGACCGAGTGCTGCGTGGGCTTCGTCTTCAGCTCGCCGGCCGAGTCGACGAAGGGCACGAGCGTGACGTGCAGGTAGAGCACGTTCTCGGGCCCGGCCTCGCGGCGGATCTGCCGGATCGCCTCGAGGAACGGAAGCGACTCGATGTCGCCGACCGTGCCGCCGATCTCGGAGATGAGGACGTCGCAATCGGACGCCTCACCCGCGCGGCGCATGCGGTCCTTGATCTCGTTCGTGATGTGCGGGATGACCTGCACGGTCGAGCCCAGGTACTCGCCGCGTCGCTCCTTCCGGATCACCGCGTACCAGACGGCGCCGGCGGTGTGGTTCGCCGTCGCGCTCAGGTTCTGGTCGAGGAAGCGCTCGTAGTGGCCGATGTCGAGATCGGTCTCGGCGCCGTCCTCGGTGACGAAGACCTCACCGTGCTGGAACGGGCTCATCGTGCCCGGGTCGACGTTGATGTACGGATCGAACTTCAGGACGCCGACCTTCAGGCCGCGCGCCTTCAGCATCGCGCCGAGCGAGGCTGCCGTGATGCCCTTGCCGAGCGACGACACGACTCCGCCCGTGACGAAGACGTACTTGACCGGGCGCGCGCTCATCGCTTCGCTCCGGTGTGCTCTGGAAGGGTCGGGTGGGCGGGTCTCGACGCGAATCCGGCTGGCGCCTTCCCGTTCCCCACGGATCTCAAGGGTAGCAGGGCGCACCTCGAGGCTGTTCTCGTGAGCCCGCCGACCACGCCACTGATCCTAGGTTCGCCGCAGGACGGCGCGGGTCAGAGCGTCGCGGCCGTCTGGCAGAGCGCGTGCAGCCGGGCGAGCGCCTGTTTCGGGAGCGCGCGCGGGCGGCCGAGAGCCTCCGGTCGCCAGGCGCCCTCGACGACGAGACGGGCGCGCGTGTGCTCCTCGTCGACCACCTCCAGGACGATCTCGACGGTGAGCCGCTCGGCGGTCAGGTACCACGACGCCCGAACGTACGGCTCGACGTCGCGGACGATCAACATCCCGTTCGAGTAGGCCTTGCGGAACAGGGTCGGCTTGCTCGGCCCCACGACCTCCCATCGAGCGCCCGGCGAAAGACCGCGTCGATCGGGCCGGACGGAGCTGATCCCGGGCCACCAGTCCGACAGGTGGTACGGCTCGGTCAGGAAGCCCCAGACGTCGGCGCGCGAGGCATCGAGCTCACGGGTCGCCTCGGCTCTCAACGGTCACGACCCTTCGCCCAGCGCGGCCAGGAACTCGCGGCCGCCCAGCATCCGCTCGAGCTCGTCGCGCCGCTCCTCGTCGTTCAGCTCCTGGATGCGTGTGTGCGTCGGATCGCCCGGCACCTTCTCGACACGGAAGTGCCGGTCGGCGCGGCTGGCGATCTGCGGCAGGTGGGTGATCGTGAGCACCTGCGCCCGCTCGCTGAGCCGCACGAGCGTCTCGGCAACCGCGTGCGCGGTCTGACCTCCGATGCCGGCGTCGATCTCGTCGAAGACCATGGTCTCCCCGCCTCCTACGGCCGCGATCGCGAGCGCGATGCGCGACAGCTCCCCACCCGAGGCCGTCTCGGCGACCGGGCCGAACGGCAGTCCGCGGTTCGGCCGGATCAGGAACGCGACCTCGTCCGCTCCGGCCGCGCCCGGGCCGTCGGCGCGCTCGCGAAGCTCGACCCGGAACTCACCCTCTCCCAGGCCGATGCCGGCGAGCTCGGCGGCCACGGCCCCCGCGAACGGCTCGGCGGCACCCTGCCGGGCGGTCGCGAGCTCTCGCGCCAGCGCGGCGACACGCTCCTCGGCGGCGGCGAGCGCCTCCGCAGCGACCGCGGCCGGATCCCGGCCTTCGCCCAGCCGCGCGAGCTCGTCCCTCGCCTCCGTACCCCGGCTGAGCAGCTCCTCGTAGCTCGAGCAGCGGTAGCGCCGCCTGGCGTCTGCGATCCGGTCGAGCTTCGACTCGACCTCCTCGACCCGGCCCGGATCGGCGTCGAGAGCGGTGAGGAAGCTGCGCAGCGCGCTTGCGACCTCGCGGAGCCGGAGCTCCACGTCGCGCAGCTCGTCACCGGCCCAGGCGAGCTCGGGCGCGAGACGCTCGACGCCGGCGACTGCCCGCTCCGCCGACGCCGTCAGGTCCGCCGCGCCTTCGCCGTCCTCCGGATCGATCGCCGCGGCAGCAGCGGAGCCCGCCTCGGCCAGCTCGCCCGTGTGCCGGAACCGCTCGCGCTCGGCCCTGAGCTCGTCCTCGAGGCCGGGCTCGAGCCCATCCGTGTCCTCGACGAGGGCCCGCAACTCGGCGAGCCTGGCCTCCGCCGAGGCGGCGTCGCGGGTCAGCTCCTCGTAGCGCCGCCTGGCCGCGACCAGCTCGCGCCAGGCGGCCCGCAGCTCGGTGCGGCGGCGCAGCTGCTCCGGCCCGGCGAAGGCGTCGAGCACGTCCAGCTGGTAGGAGGGACGTGAGAGCCGGCGCTGCTCGAACTGGCCGGACATGGCCAGCAGCCGCTCGGCCGCCCCGGCCACGTCCTCCCGGGCCGCCGAGCGACCCCAGGCGTACGCCCGGGTACGGCCGTCGCCGAAGACACGCCGCGCGATCACGAGCCCGTCCTCGTCCCCGGGCCGCAGCTCGGCCAGCGTCTCGAGCCCGTCCTCGTCGAGGAACGTGGGTGGAATGTCGAGCTCCGCCTCCACGTAGGCGTCCTCGCCGGCGAGCCCGACGAGGCCCGCGTCGCCCTTCGTTCCGAGCAGGAGCCCGAATGCCTGCGCCAGGATGGTCTTGCCGGCCCCGGTTTCGCCGGTGATCGCGTTCAGCCCCGGCGCGAACGCGAGGTCGGCCTCGCGGATCAGGACGAGGTTGTCGATGCGCAACCGCGACAGCATCTCCCGTGATCGTACGGCCCGCGTCGGGCCGCGGCCATCCTCCGCGCCCGGCGTGTCCTCCGCCAGGCCGCCGCCCGCCGCAGCCATGTCCCTGGCCAGGTACCCCGACCTCCTCCCCGCTGCGAGCGTACCGAGAAGTTCGCGCAGCTGTGACACCGGTCCGTGTCGGAAGTGTGACGATCCGTCCACCGACCGCCAGAGTCCCGGCGCCGACGCTCTGCCGAGCTACGCGGTGAACGTGTTCCGGTAGCGGTGGAAGAAGGTGACCTCGGGGAGCGTCGCGAGCAGCGTGCGTTGCTCCCCCAGCCGGACGACGGCCCGGCCCGCGGGCGGGATCTCGCCGAGCTGCCGGCCGTCGAAGAGCACGGTGGCGGGCACGTCGGCGGTCTCGTTGGTGACGACCACGTCGAGGCCGCGGGGCACGACCATCGAGCGCGCGTGCAGCGAATGCGGTGCGATGAACGTGACGGCCAGCGCGTCGAGCCCCCAGACGAGCACCGGGCCGCCGTTCGAGAGGTTGTAGGCGGTCGAGCCGGGAGGCGTCGCGCAGATGATCCCGTCACAGGCCTGCCGGCCGAGCGACTCGCCGCCGACCGTCCACGAGAGCTCGACCATGCGCCCGACCGTGGCGCTCGCGGCGACGACGTCGTTGACCGCAGCGCGACGCTCGCCGTCGAGCTCCAGCTCGAGGGTCGGCAGCTCGATCACCTGGTGCTCGCCGGCGAACACGCGTGGGAGCTGGGCGTCGAGGTCGCTCTCGGAGATGGCGGTCAGGAAGCCGACCCGGCCGAAGTTGACCCCGATGGCGGGAATGCCGGTGCCGAGCAGCCGGCGGAGCGCCCGCAGCATCGTCCCGTCGCCCCCGAGGACGAGCACGAGGTCGGCGTCGGCGAGCTCGTGAGGCGCCTCGTGGATGTCGTGCTTGGACAGCTCGTCCTGCGGATAGACGAGCTCGACGCCCGCCTCGTGCGCCGCCGCTTCGACGCGCTCGAGCGCCGGGCCGATCGCCTCGGCGTTGCCGTGGGTGAGCACGGCGGCGCGGCGAACGGTGCTACCCGACCGCGGCGTTGATCCAGTCGGCGAGCTCATCGGGGTTTGCGGGGTCGTCTGCCTGGACGAGGTAGAGGAAGAACTCTCGGTTGCCCTTGGGGCCGGGCAGGCCTGAGTCTACGACCCCGGCGACCTGCGCTCCCCAGCCCGGGGCCGCAGCGGCGATCTCGCCGAGCACGCGCCGGTGCACGGCCGGGTCGCGGACGACGCCCTTCTGCGGCTCCGAGCGGCCTGCCTCGAACTGCGGCTTGACGAGCACGAGGGCGCGCCAGCCCGGCGAGGCGAGCGCGAGCGCGGGCGGCAGCGCCGTCCGCACGGAGATGAAGGAGACGTCGCAGGTGACGAAGTCGGGCGCGAACGGCAGCGCCTCGAGCTCGCGGGCGTTCGTGCGCTCGAGCACGGTCACGCGGTCGTCGCTGCGGATCCTGGGATGGAGCTGACCGTAGCCGACGTCGACAGCGATCACGCGCGCGGCTCCGCGCTGCAGCAGGCAGTCGGTGAACCCGCCGGTCGACGCGCCGACGTCCAGGCAGCTCGCTCCGGTCACGTCGACACCGAGCGCGTCGAGAGCGTTGGCGAGCTTCTCGCCGCCGCGCGAGACGAAGCGCGGCGGCCGTGCGACCGCGAGGTCCGCGTTCTCGTCGACCTGCTCGCCGGCCTTCGAGTGGCCCGGGACGAGGCCCGCGAGGACGAGCGCCTGCGCCTGCGCGCGCGACTCGGCGAGGCCGCGCTCGACGAGCAGCACGTCGAGCCGCTTCTTCATCCCCGGGGCTCGAGCGCGTCGAGCAGCGCCGCGGCGGCACGGCGGCAGTCGTCGTAGGTGTTGTAGAGCGGAACCGGCGCGAAGCGGAGCACGTCCGGCTCGCGGAAGTCGCACACGACGCCGTGCTCCGCGCGCAGCCGCGCGGCGAGCGAGCGGGCCCCCTCGCACGAGACCGAGAGCTGGCAGCCGCGCTCGGCCGGATCGCGAGGTGTGATCACCTCGATCGCCCGCGACCGTGCCACCTCGTCGAGCAGCTCCTCGAGGTAGCCCGTCAGCCGCAGCGACCGGCCGCGAAGCGCCTCGAGCCCGGCACGGTCGAACTGTTCGAGCGAGGCGCGGAGCGGCGCGAAGGCGAGCACCGGCGGCGTCGACACCGCCCAGCCTTCGGCCCCCGTTCGCGGCACGAAGTCGGGCTCCATCCGGAAGCGGACCGCCGGGTCGGTCCCCCACCAGCCCGCGAGGCGCGGCAGGTCGAGCCGCCCTGCGTGCCGCTCGTGCACGAAGGCGCCGCCCGGCGCGCCCGGCCCGGCATTGACGTACTTGTAGTGGCACCAGACCGCGAAGTCGGCCCCGGCGTCGTGGATCGCCACCGGCACGTTCCCGATCGCGTGCGCGAGATCCCATCCGGCGACGGCTCCGACGCCGTGCACCGCCGAGGTGATCGCCGCCACGTCGAGCACCCGGCCGGTCAGATAGTTGACGCCGGGCAAGAGCGCGAGCGCGAGCGTGTCTCCCTCCCGCTCCACCGCCTCGAGGACGCCCTCGAGCGGCACCCGTGCGATCGCCGCGGCCGGATCGAGCCCGTGCCACGCCGCCTGGCTCTGCACGGCATGCGAGTCCGACGGGAAGGCATCGTCCTCGATCAGGATCCGGAACCGCTCCGGACTCGGCCGGTAGAACGACGCCATCAGCAGGTGGAGGTTGACGGTGAGCGTGTTCATCACCGCGATCTCGTCCGGCGCGGCGCCCACGAGCCGCCCCACCGAGGCCCGCAGCGACCCGGCGTACTCGAGCCACGGCTCCCGGCTCTCGAACCAGCCTTCGACGCCCAGGCGCGCCCATTCGCCGAGCTCGTCCTCGACCGCCTGCCGCGCCGCGCGGGGCATGAGGCCGAGCGAGTTGCCCGCGAGGTAGGCCCACTCCGGGCGGGCGCCACCGGGCCAGGGAGGCACGCAGAACTCGTCCCGAAGCGACGGCAGCGGGTCGGCCGCCTCGAGCTCCGCCGCGCGCGCCGCGTCCAGGAGGGACGACACGGCTCAGACGGTTCGGGCCGCGAGGGCGGAGACGATCCCGTCCAGGACGGACGTGTCCGCGGCGATCGCGCCCAGCCGCTCGTGCGCCCGCTCGGCGGCCTCGTCGGCCAGCCTGCGCGCGCCGTCCGGCCCCTCGGAGACGAAGAACCCGTCCCGGTCGAGGATGTCGTCGACGACCTGGAAGAGCAGGCCGAGCTCGTCGCCGAACGCCCGCCAGGCGCCCTGCTCGGCCTCGGGAACCTGGGCCGCCCACAGGGCCATCGCGACCGAGGCCGAGAACAGGCAGCCGGTCTTCAGCCGGTGCACCGCCTCGAGGGCGGCGCCGTCGACCATCGTGTCGAGGTACTGGCCGCCGATCATCCCGAGCGTCATCTCGGCGAGCTCGCGGGCCACGTGCGGGGACGGGTAGGAGGCCGCGAGCCGAAACGCCTCCGCGAGCAGGCCGTCGCCGGCGAGCACGGCCGTGCCCTCGCCGTACGCGGCCCAGACGCTCGGCTTGCCGCGTCGCTCCTCGTCGTCGTCGAGCGACGGCAGGTCGTCGTGGACGAGCGAGAAGTTGTGGACGAGCTCGATCGCGAGCGCCGCCGGCATCACCTGCTCGACCGAGGCGCCGCACGCCTCCCCCGTGGCGAGGCAGATCACCGGGCGGACGCGCTTGCCGCCCATCTCGAGCGCATAGCGCATCGACTCCGTCTGGCCGTTCAGCTCGGGCCAGAACGCGAACCGCTCGATCGCCTCCTCGGCGAGCGCCTTCAGCTCGTCAGGGTCGTGCATCGGCCTCCCGGCGGGCGCGCTCGATCTCGGCGTGCGCCTCCTTTGCCAGCTCGGTGATCTCGCCGAGCAGCTCCACGGCTCTGTCCGGGTCGTCGGTCTGCTCGAGCTGCGCGCGGGCCGTCTCGAGCCGGGCCAGCAACTCCGATGCGTGATCGAGCGGATCCGGGGCTGCATTCATGCGACCTTCTCCTCGGCGACGCGCGCCAGGATGCCGTTGACGAGCCGCGCCGCTTCGGGCGACGCGTACCTCTTCGCCAGACCGACTGCCTCCGCGATCGCCACCTCAGGGGGCACCGTATCGCCTTCCAGCTCGGAGATGCCAATCCGGAGGATGTTGCGCTCCAGCACGCCGAGCCGGTCGGCCGGCCAGCCCCGCGACACCTCGTCGATCCGCTTGTCGAGCTCCGGCCCGCGCCTGACGACCTCCTCGGCGAGCTCGCGCGCGAACGGGTCGACGTCGCCCTCGTAGTGCGAGGTCAGCGGCTGCCCGGTCAGATCCCACTGGTAGAGCAGGAAGAGCGCGGAGCGGCGGGCGGCACGGCGGCCCGTCGGCTTGCGTGGCCGGCTCATCGGGCCGACAGCGACGGAAGCAGGCGTTCCGCCTCCTCGACGTAGCTCGTGGTGTAGCTGCCGGTCACGAACTGCTCGCTGTGCAGGATGTCGAGCTGCAGGTCACGCGTCGTCGCCACGCCCGTCAGCTCGAGCTCGGTGAGCGCCCGTCTCGCGCGGACGATCGCGCCGTGGCGGTCCTCGGCCCAGACGATCAGCTTGGCAAGCAGCGAGTCGTAGTAGGGCGGGACGATCGTTCCGTCCTCGACGTGCGTGTCGACGCGCACGCCGGGCCCGAGGGGTGGACGGAAGCGCTCCACCTGCCCGGGCGAGGGCACGAAGCCCCGGCGCGGGTCCTCGGCGTTGATGCGGAGCTCGATCGCGTGGCCCCGGCGGGGCGCCCGCCCGGTGACGGGAAGCGCCTCACCGGCGGCAACCCGCAGCTGGCCGTGCACGAGGTCGATGCCCGTGACCAGCTCGCTGACCGGATGCTCCACCTGCAGCCGCGCGTTCAGCTCGATGAAGTAGAAGTCCCCGTCGGGGTCGAGCAGGAACTCGAACGTGCCGGCGCTCCGGTAGCCGATCGCGGCGCAGGCGCGCTCCGCGGCCGCCTCCATCGTCCTCGCGGCGCTCGGGCGTCAGGGCCGGCGACGGCGACTCCTCGATCAGCTTCTGGTGGCGCCGCTGGATCGAGCATTCGCGCTCGCCGAGCGTCAGCACACCGCCCTGGCCGTCGGCGAGCACCTGCACCTCGACGTGGCGAGCGGGGACGAGTGCCTTCTCGACATACAGGCTGCCGTCACCGAACGCCGCCAGCGCCTCTCCCGACGCGGTCTGGAACGCCGCCTCGAGCGTCGTGCGGTCATCGACGAGCCGCATTCCCTTCCCGCCGCCGCCCGCGGTCGCCTTCAGCAGGATCGGATAGCCGAGCTCACCCGCGACCGCCGCCGCCTCCGCGAGCGACGTCGAGCCCTCCGTCCCCGGCACGACAGGCACGTCCGCTGCGGCCAGCTCCGCCTTGGCACGAACCTTGTCCCCCATGCGCTCCATCACGTCCGCACTCGGCCCGACGAAGACGAGGTCGTTCTCCTCGCAGGCCCGGACGAAGGCGGGGTTCTCGGCGAGGAAGCCGTAGCCGGGATGGACGGCGTCGCAGCCGCTCGTCCGGGCGGCCGCCACGACCGACGGGATGTTGAGGTAGCTCCCGGCGGCGGGCGGCGGGCCGATGCAGATCGCGCGGTCGGCGATCCGGACGTGCCTCGCGTCGCGGTCGGCGGTCGAGTAGACGGCGACCGCCTCCATCCCGAGCTCGTGGACGGCGCGGATCACGCGGATCGCGATCTCGCCTCGGTTGGCGACGAGGACCCGGCGCAGCACGCTAGAAAGCTGGGCGGGCGGCCGTCGACGGGCTCGAGCTCGAACAGCAGCTGCCCGTACTCGACCGGCTGCGCGTTGTCGACCAGGATCGACTTGACCTGGCCTTCGACCTCGGCCTTGATCTCGTTCATCAGCTTCATGGCCTCGAGGATGCAGAGCGTCTGCCCCGAGACGACGATGTCGCCCTCGTTGACGAACGGCGGCGCCCCCGGCTCCGACGCCCGGTAGAAGGTCCCGACCATCGGCGCCTCGATCCGCATCAGGTTCGGGGCAACCGGCGCGGGGCGGTGATCCGGTGCCTCGACTCCGCCCTCCTCGTCGAGGCCCGCCGTGTCGGCGGCGGTGGTGCCGGCGCTCGTGTGCTCGTCACCGCGCCGCACCGTCACCCGCACGCCGGCGTCCTCGACCGTCACCTCGTTCACGCCCGACTCCTGGACGATGCGGACGAGCTCGCGGATCCGCTCGGCCCGCGCCGGCTCGAGCGCGGCGGCTTCGGACTCGGGCCGGCGGCCACGGCCGCGGATCGCGTTCAGGAGCGGCTCGGCCGCCTCGCCGAACAGCGCCAGCAGGAGCAGCTCCTCCTCGCTCGCCGCCAGTCCCTGCGCGCGCTCCCGCACGTCCTCGAGGTCGACCTCCGGCTGCTCCGGCAGCGGCTCGTCCCCGGTGACGAGGCGAACCGCACGCAGGACGGTCTCGTCGATCTCGGCAGGCGGCGAGCCGAACCGGCCCGCCAGCAGCGCGCGCAACTCGTCGACGACGGTCTGGTAGCGGCTCGCCGAGAGCACGTGGATCAGGGCCTGCGACGCGAGGATCTGCCCGATCGGCGCGGCCAGCGGCGGCCAGCCGGCCTCGCCCCTGATCAGCACGAGCTCGTCGAGCACCTCGTCGATCCGGTCGCCCGCCGCGTTCGCACGCAGGTGCAGGTCGAGCGCGGCGACGAGGCCCGGCGGCAGGCTGTGCTGGGCGGCGCGCGTCGCAACCCGCGGCGGGATCGGCGAGACGGGCTCGTCGCCGATGTACTCGTCGACGAGCTCGGAGGCGAGCCACAGCGTCTCGATGTCGACGCCGGTGTCGAAGTCGAGCCAGTTGAGCGCCCGGGCCACCGACTCGCCGGACACACGGTGGAGCGTCAGCGCGAGCGGATACACGGCTGTCGCGATCAGGTCGGCACCGGCCCGGGCCGCCTCCAGCGCAGCGGACAGGGCCGTGCCGCCCGCGCCCTGGCAGTACAGGCCGACCGGCAACCCGCTCGCGTCGTGGACCGCCTCGACGAGCTCCGCCGCCCGCCGCGGATGGAGCGATCCGGAGGGATCATGGATCAGGACGCGCGCGGCGCCGAGCTCGGGAAGATGGCTTGCACGCTCGGCGACTGTTTCCGTCTCGCCCGTCCGTCCGGGGCTGTAGACGAGCCCGGCGTCGAACTCGCGGTCGGCGGCCGTGATCGCCTCGGCGGCCTCGCGCAGGTTGGAGATGTCGTTCAGCGGGTCGTGCAGGCGGAAGACGTCGATGCCGCTGTCGGCCGCGCAGGCGACGAAGCGGCGGACGAAGTCGACGCCGACCGGCTTGGAGCCGACCAGGAAGCGGCCGCGGAGCGCGAGTGCGAGCGGCGTCTCCGTGCGCGCCTTGAGCGCTCGGATCCGCTCCCACGGGCTCTCGACGCCCCGTTTGACGGCGCTGTCGAAGCAGCCGCCGCCCGAGACCTCGAGGTAGGCGAAACCGGCCTTGTCGAGGATCTCCGCCAGCCGGAGCAGCTCGGCGGTCGGCATCGAGCCGGCCAGGGGCTCCTGGCCGAGCAGACGCAACGTCGTGTCGACGAGCCTCGGCATGGCGGGTTGAGCCTACCGCGGTCGCAGCAGGACCGGCAGGACGACTCCCCCGCCTCGGCGGGAGCGGCTACTTGGGATTCGTCGTGGTTGTCGGGCCCGGGACGCGACAGGCGTACGTCTTCCGCAAGCGCGGGCACGCCCAATCGTCGGTCGACGTCGTCCCGGTCGTTCCGGTGGTGATCGTCGTCGAGCCTCCGGGCACCGAGCCATCCGACCCGAGCGCAGTCGCCGAGATGCCCCCGAGCGCGCCCAGCCCGATCACGGCGCACGTGACCCCGAGCCGCCTGAGTGCAACCTGCTTCGTCATGAGTTGCCTCCCTCCCTCGCCTGCCACGAGGCAGCCGAGCCGGCGCCTCGCGGGGAGTCTAAGTGACACGAGTCGCGACCGCTAGGCGCGCGAGATGTCGCGGTTCTCGCGAGAGCGGTTCGCCGAAGCGGTTGCGGCGAGTAGGCCCGACGTGGGAGGACACGGCTCGAGTTGGGCCGGGTGGCGAGACCCGGCCCGACAAGAGCGTAGGCGACGGCCGTCCGTTGCGGTGGCGGCTGCATGTGGAAGCGGCTCGACCGGGTCTTTCTCGCGGCGGGCTGGCCCGGGATGAACCGGCGGCGGGTCATCCCGGTGTTCCCCCGGTGTGACACAGTGGGTGTCCACTAACGGGAAGGATCGAAATGAGCATTCTTGTGCGGTTCGCGCCGGCGTCGCTGACTGCGGCGCAGTACGACGAGTCCATCCGTCGGATGGAGGAGGCCGGCATCATCCCGGCCGACGGGCTCGAGTACCACGTGTGCTTCGGCTCTGACCCGAACCTGAGGGTCAGCGAGATCTGGGAGTCGGAGGACAAGTGGAAGGCTTTCGGGGAGAAGTTGATGCCGGTGCTGGCCGAGGTGGGGATTGAGCCGGGCCAGCCGGAGCAGCTCGAGATTCACAACATCATCCAGCCTTAGGGACAGGTCTGCGCTGGGTTTGGGGGAGCGAGCGGGCACGTGGCCGTGCCCGCTCCGCTTCCTACGACACCCGAGAGGAGCTCGATCCGGCGAGAGCGGCTCAGTCGGGCTTTTGCCCGGCCGCGAGCCGGAGATTCCCGTCCGGGCGCGAGCGCCACACGGAGACCGCTGCAGGGGCTGCTGCCGCGAGCGCCACGGCGCACAGCACCGCTGCGAGCAGGAACGGCACCGAGTCGCCGGCCGAGCTGGCGATCGCTCCGCCGGCGATCGGCCCGAGGACCGCGCCGGTCGCCCAGGCGGCATTCATGAAGCCGAAGCCGACCCCCTGTGCGAGCCGCGCCGTCTCGGCGCCGTCGGCGATCAGCGCGAACGCGGGCGTGAAGAGGATCCCGTAGGCCATGCCGCCGAGCACGATCAGCGGCACGTAGATGAGCGGCCGCGGGCCCGAAGCGAGCCCCAGGGAGACGATCACGCCGCCCACGAGCGCCACTCGAATGGGCAACAGGCGCCCGCGCCGGTCGATGAGCCGTCCGACGAACGGCGACTCCATCGCCTCGAGCGCGGCCGAGACGAGCCAGACCGCGCCGATTGCGGCCGCCCCCCAGCCGGCTGCGGCGAGGTGGAGCGGCCCGAGCGTCCCGAGGATCCCGAACAGGAGCGAGGGCAGCACCATCAACGCCAATCCGCCGACGAAGTGCCGGTTCCGGAGCGCTCGGCGGAGTGCCGCCGTGGACGCCGGGTCGGCGGCCGCAGGCTCGAGTTGCAGGGTCACGACGACGAGCACGACCGCCAGCGCTGCGAGTACGGCGAAGATCGGGACACGCCCGACGAGCGCAGCCGACACGCCGACGACCGGGCCGAACAGCGCGCCGAAGATGGCCGCGGCCATCGCACTCCCGAGCATCTCCCCTCGCCGGTCACGCGGCGCCATCGCCAGCAGCCAACTGAACGCACCGGCCCAGGTGAACGCACTCCCGAGGCCCTGGGCGAAGCGAGCCAGGAAGAGCGTCCAGAAACCTCCGGCGAACGCGAAGCCGAGGCTCGCGACGCTCATCAGGATCAACCCGATGAGGACGGCGCGCCTCGACCCGAGCCGCGCGGACGCGAAGCCACCCGGCAGCCCCCCCACGAGCGCCCCGGCCGCGTACGCGCCGACGAGCACGCCCGCCTGCAGCTTCGAGAGGCCGAACTCGTGTGCGAACTGCGGCAGCAGCGGTGTCAGCGCCGCATACAGCATCGTGTCCATGAAGACCACGACCCCAACCAGGAGGAAGAGACGGCGCATCGGCTCAACCTACCAACGCGGATCGGCCACGCTTGTCGGGGCCGAGAGGTTTACTCGCCGGCGGCGTGCGCGAGCGCCGAGGGCGTCTGGCAGCCGACAATCGCCGGGGCCTCGTGGACGAGCTCGTCGTTCTCGAGAGCCTCCACCATGAACAGCGCAAAGTCCACGCGGCGCGTGATGTTGCTCTCGAGGATGGGGTCGCCCATGGGGAAGAGCGCCGCTTGAGCGCGCGTGTCGGCTCCACACGGGGAGACCCTGGCTCTCGCCCTCTTCGAGGTCGCTTCCGCGCACGACGGTCCACCGCGTGTCGCTTGCGAACACCCGTCGGCACGCCTCGACCTGGTCGTCGAGGTCGGCGAAGCGGGCGAGACGCGCGAGCGGGCCGAAGACCTTCACGATCGTCTTGAGCTTCCGCGAGTACACGTCGTGGCCGTCGCGCGTGATGTGCCACCCGCACGAGAAGACGAGCGCCTCCGGACGCGCGTAGTGCGAGCACCGCCTGGGTCGTTCCCGTCGAGTACCCGTGGACGCCTCGCGGGGTCATCACGACGAGCACCCCATCGCATCCTTCGGCCGCACGTTTGATGACCTCGCGGTCGTCAGTCGCTCCTGGAATGACAGTGATGCGCCCCTTGAACGCGTCGAGCTTCTCCACGCTTTGCGCGCGGCACACGCCGACCACCTCGTAGCCACGATCCAACGCGTGCTGGATCATGTACTGCCCGAGCTTTCCCGAGGCCCCGACGATGCAAACCCTCATCGCGTCCTTCCTGTCGTGGAACGGCCGCCGATCGGCGTCGGGACTGGGCCTCTCAACCTACCAACGCTCATCGACCACGCCCTCGGCCGGGTGCGAGGCGGCGGGGCGGGCTGACTACGCCCGGGATATGTAGCGCTTCTCGCGCGTGTCGACCTTGAGCACGTCGCCGACGTTCACGAACAGCGGCACCTGGACGATCGCTCCCGTCTCGAGCGTGGCCGCCTTGGTCACGTTCGAGACCGTGTCGCCGCGGATGCCCGGCTCGGTCTCGGTCACCGTCAGCTCGACCGACGCAGGAAGCTGCAGCCCGGCCGGCTTGCCGTCGACGGCCAGCATCGGCACCGAGCTCGACGGAAGCAGGAACTGGAGGTCGTCCTCGACGCTGCCGCGGGGCAGCTGGATCTGCTCGTACGTCTCCTCGTCCATGAACACGACCTCGTCGCCCGCGTCGTAGAGGTACTGCACGTTCTTGACCTCGGTGTGGACGCGCGGGAACTTCTCACCGGCGCGGAACGTCCGGTCGACGACGGCGCCGCTGTCGAGGTTCTTCAGCTTCGTGCGGACGAACGCGCCGCCCTTGCCCGGCTTGACGTGCTGGAACTCGACGATGCGCCAGAACCTCACCGTCGACCTCGATGTGCATGCCGTTCTTGAACTGGTTGGTGTTGACAGCCTCGGCCACGCTTCCAGCCTAGCCGACTGTCACGGGCTCCTTGGTGAACGGGGAGAGCACCTCGGCACCGTCGTCCGTGACGATGACGAGGTCCTCGATCCGCACGCCTCCGAGCCCCGGCAGGTAGACACCGGGCTCGACGGTCACGACGTTGCCGGCGGTGAGGACGCTCGGCCACTCCGTGTTGAGCCACGGCGCCTCGTGGACGTCGAGGCCGACACCGTGACCGAGACCGTGGCCGAACCTGTCCCCGAGCCCCGCCTCCTCGACCACGTCGCGAGCCGCGCGGTCGACGTCCTTGCTGTCCGCGCCCGCCCGCACGGCGGCGAGGCCCGTCTCCTGCGCCTGCTTCACCACCTCGTAGGCCCGTTGCAGCTCGGCCGGCAGCTCGCCCGTGACGAACGTGCGGGTGCAGTCCGAGCAGTAGCCGTCGACGCGACAGCCGGCGTCGACGATCACCGTCTCCCCCGGTCCGATCGGCCGGTCGCCGGGCACCGAGTGCGCCGACTCGCCGCTCGGGCCTCCGGCGACGATCGGGTCGAACGACTCCTTCTCGCCGCCCAGCTCGTGCAGGAGCGACAGCATCCGCCAGGCGAGGTCCCGCTCGCTGCGGCCGATGAACGGCTCTTCGGCGAGCCGCGCATACGCCTCGTCCGTGATCGCGGCGGCTCGGCGGATCGCGTCGAGCTCGCCTGCGTCCTTGACGGCCCGCATCGCCTCGACGGCTCCCCCGCGCGGAACGAGCTCGATGCCGCCGGCGGCGAGCCGCGACCAGCGCTCGTAGCTGAGCACGCCCGCCTCGAAGCCGATGCGGCCCTCGAGGACCTCCGGGAGCTCGGCGTAGATGTCGCGACGCGTCTCGACGAGCTCGACGCCGGGGATCGCCCGGGCGCGCTCGGCGTAGCGGAAGTCGGTGTAGAGGCGGGTCCCGCCGGGCTCGACGAGGAGAGCCGCGTTGGAGCTCGCGAGGCCGGTCAGATAGCGGACGTTGACGAGGCTGGAGACGAGCAGCGGCTCCTCGAGCCCGGCCTGCAGCCTGGCGAGACGAGCGGCGGTCATGCCCTGCCTGCGAGGTACTCGAGCGCCTCGCGGTAGCCGTCGGGGCCCTTGCCGGTGATGCGCTTGGTGACCAGGTCGGAGATCACCGAGAACCGCCGCCACTCCTCGCGCTTGTCCACGTCCGAGAGATGCACCTCGACGACGGGGCTCGTGAACAGCTCGACCGCATCACGGATCGCCCAGCTGTAGTGCGTCCACGCGGCCGGATTGACGACCACGCCGTCGGCCACGGCGAGCGCCTCGTGGAGCCAGTCCACGTACGCGCCCTCGTGATTCGTCTGGCGGCAACGGACGGCGATGCCGAACTCCTTCCCCCACGCGTAGACCTGCGACTCGAGCTCCCGGTAGCTCAGGGTTCCGTACACGGCGGGATCCCGGCGGCCGAGCTGGTCCAGGTTGACGCCGTTCAGCACCTCCACGCGCATGCGCTGATGCTAGGCGACGAGCGATGCCAGCGCCCGGCGTACGTCCTCGTCGGGGAGCTCGACGCCGCGCACCGGCTTTCCGGGAGCCTCGAGCAGCACGAGCTTGACGCGGCCGCCCTCGATCTTCTTGTCGCGGCCGAGCGCGGCCCAGGCCCGTTCGAGGCCGACCCGGACCGGCCGCGGATCGAGCACACGGTCGGCATCCTCGGCGACGGCCGGGTCGAGGCCGAGGTGGTCGACCGACAGCCGAAGCGCGGCCCTGAGGCCGAGCGCCACCGCCTCGCCGTGCGTGATCTCCTCGTACCCCGCCGCCGTCTCCAGCGCGTGGGCGAACGTGTGGCCGAGGTTGAGGACGGCGCGCTCGCCGCGGTCCTCCGGGTCGCGCAGGCAGACGGCCGTCTTGAAGAGCGCACAGCGGCGGACGAGGTCGGCATCGGGAAGCTCCCAGACTCGCTCGCCGGCGAGCAAGCCCGTCTTGACCACCTCGGCCAGACCGGCCTGGCGCTCGCTCTCGGGCAGCGTCTCGAGGACGGCCGGGTCGATCACCGTCCGCACCGGCCAGTGGAAGGCGCCGACCAGGTTCTTGCCCTGAGGGAGATCGACGGCCGTCTTGCCGCCGATCGCCGCGTCCACCTGCGCCACGAGCGTGGTCGGCACGGCGACCCAGGGGACGCCGCGGAGATAGGTGGCCGCGACGAAGCCTCCGACGTCGGTGGTCGTCCCGCCGCCCAGGGCGACCAGGGTCCCGGCGCGCTCGAGCCGGAGCTCCTGCCAGAGCCGCTCGCACACCGCGACGGTCTTCGCCTCCTCCCCACGCGGGACCGTGTGCGTCGAGGCGAGGCGGCCGCCGAGCGCGAGCTGCGCGTCGGCGCCGTACACGCCCGCAACGTGGGCGTCGGCGATCAGCGCCACCGGACCGTCCCCAGGCACCAGCTCGTCGAGCAGCTCGAGCGCGCCGACGTGGACGTGGACGCCGCCGGCCGCGAGCACGACGTCGTCCGCGCCGCGCGCGACCACGTCCGCGGTCTCCTCGTAGACCGGCAGGCGCTCGTCGTAGAGCCGGCGGAACGCCTCCTCGTCCTGCGCCAGCGGCCGCTCGCTCGACCGCGCCCGCTCCCAGGCCGAGTCCACGCCGACGTCGAGCAGCACCGCCGTCGCGCGCTCGCGGAGCAAGCGCCGCGTCGCCTCGGACCCGAGCGCGCCGCCCCCGAGGGCGATCACCTTCGGCTCCCTCGACGACAGCGCCCGTGAGGCCATGTCCTCCTCGATCTCGCGGAAGCCCTGCTCGCCCCAGGAGTTGAAGATCTCGGCGATCGTGTCGTCCGCGTTCGCCTCGATCTCGCGGTCGACGTCGACGAACGGCCGGCCGATGCGCGCCGCGACCTCCTCGCCCAGCGTCGACTTGCCGGCTCCCATGAAGCCGATCAGCGCGACGTGCTTGCTCAGCGGGGAGACCAGTCGATCCGCTCCAGATACGCCTTGTGGGCTGCGACGAAATCGCCGATCGCGTCGCCGCCGAACTTCTCGCGCGCCGCGCGCGCGAGCTCGAACGCGACGGCCGCCTCGGCCACGACGGCCAGGGCCTCGACGGCGGACGTGTCAGAGCGCTCGACGAGCGCCTCGGCGGGCTCGCCGGTGGCGAGATCGACCGTCTGGAGCGGCCGCATCAGCGTGGGCAGCGGCTTCATCGCCGCGCGGACGACGACCTCCTCGCCGTTCGAGATTCCCGCCTCGATGCCGCCGGCGTGGTTCGTCTCGCGGCGCAGGCCGCCCTCGCCGCGCAGGATCTCGTCGTGCGCGCCGGAGCCCCGCAGCGGCGCGAGCCCGAAGCCCTCGCCGATCTCGACCCCTTTCACGGCCTGGATTCCCATCAGCGCGAAGGCGAGCCGGGCGTCGAGCCGCTCCTCCTTCGTCGCGTAGGAGCCGAGGCCCGGCGGGACGCCGCGGGCACGCACCTCCACGATGCCGCCGAGCGTCTCGCGGTCGGCACGCGCGGCGTCGACGGCCTCACGCCGTTCCTCGTCGCCCTGCGCGCCGCCGATCTCGAGCACGGTGCCCGCCACCTCGACGCCGATCTCGCGCAGCAGCGCCTTCGCGACCGCGCCGGCGGCGACGGAGACCGCGGTGTGGCGCGCGCTCGCGCGCTCGAGCGCGTCGCGCACGTCGTCGAGGCCGTACTTCATCGCGCCCGCCAGGTCGGCATGCCCGGGCCGTGGAACTGTCACCGGCTTCGTCCCCTTGCCCGCCGGGTCGCCCTCCGGGGGCCACGGGCTCATCCCCCACGTCCAGTTCTTGTGATCGCGGTTCCGGACGACGAGCGCGAGCGGCGTGCCGAGCGTGCGACCGTGGCGGAGGCCGGCGAGCACGTCGACCTCGTCGGTCTCGATCTGCTGCCGGGGGCTGCGCCCGTAGCCCTGCTGGCGGCGGCGCAGGTCGGCATCGATCGCGGCGCGGTCGAGGACGAGCCCGGCCGGCAGCCCGGTCAGAATCGCGACGAGCGCCGGGCCGTGCGACTCGCCGGCTGTGGTGAGCCCGAGCGTCATGCCGTGAAGCCTATGGGCGGATGGCGGCGCGCATGACGTCGAGCGGTGCGGCGATGCCCGTCCAGCGCTCGAACGAGGCCGCTCCCTGTCGCACGAGCACCTCGAGGCCGTCGATCACCCGGCAGCCGGCGGCGCGGGCGGCCGCGACGTGGGCGCGTGTCGCGCCCGTCCGGGAGGTACGCGAGCTCGATCAGCGTCTGATCGGGCCGCGGCTCGAACAGCAGCTCGTCCTTGACCGGCGTCGCGTGCACGACGAGGTCGGCGCCGGCGGTCTCGGGCGGCCATGTCCCCCGGCGCGCGAACGCCTCGACCGGGATCCCGCGGGCCTGGAGCGCGGCGATCCACGCCGCCGCCGCACCGCCGCCGCCGACGACCGCCGCGCTTCGCGGAGCGACCTCGTCGAGCGCCTCGGCGTCGGTGCTCGAGCCGAGTACGCGGCCGTTCCGGATCACGAGCGTGTTGACCGAGCCCGCCCGCTCGGCCGACTCGTCGAGTGAGTGGCAGTACGGAATGACGGTCACCTTGTGCGGGATCGTGACGTTCGCGCCCGCGAAGCCGAGCGCGACCAGCCCGTCGACCGCGACGTCGAGCGCGGCATGCTCCACGGGAAGCGGGACGTAGGCCCAGTCGAGCCCGCGCGCCGCGAAGGCCGCGTTCTGCATCCGCGGAGACAGCGACCCGGAGACCGGGTCTCCGATCAGCCCGACGAGCGTCGTCGTGCCCTCGATCTCGGCCACGCGGTGAGTATCGCCGGAGGTACGGACTGGCAAGCGTCGTTGTCATAATGTAAAGTCTCTTTACACAGTGCGATGAGCGAGATCGAGAAGGCCAAGCAGATCCTGAGCGCCGAGCGGGAGACCGTACTCGCCGGGCTTGCCGACGAGCGCGCGGCGGCCGAGCGGGCGGCGGAGGAGCAGCGCCGCTGGCGCGCCGACGTCCAGGCGCTGCTCGAGCGGGGCCGGTCGGTCGGCCTGTCCGTCGCGGAGATGGCCGACGCGCTCGGCATCAGCCGCCAGTGGACGAACCACCTCGCCAAGCACGCCGTGGACAAGGAGATCCGGAAGCGCGCAGCGTCGCTTCCGCCGGGGTTCCGGACGGTCGACTTCGGCTCGCCGCCTGCCGAGTGAGCCGGGATTCGGCTGCAAGGCCACGCGCTTTCCTTGGCGGCGAAGCCCGGGCTTTGCTCGGGCGTAGCTCTTGGCGCGCAGAGACGCGACCACAAGGGGAAGGGGGTTCATGGGGGAAACCGGCTGTTTCCCCCGTGCCACTAGCCGTAGCCGTTCGCGGCCAGGAACTGCTGGAACGCCGCGTAGCTCGCCGTGAAGAACTGGTGCTTGCTGTTCTTCTTCCGCGCGTAGTAGAGGTAGTCGACGTGCGCCGGGTGGGCGGCGGCCTGGATCGACGCCAGGCCCGGGTTGCCGATCGGGGTCGGCGGCAGGCCGCGGAACTTCCGGACGTTGTAGGGCGAGTTCGAGTGCAGGTCAGACTGGGTGATCGACCGGGTCGACGGGATGTTCAGGCCGTAGCGCAGTGCAGCGTCGATCCCGATCGGCACGTGCAGGTGCAGACGGTTGTAGATCACCGCCGCGACGAGGCGCCGCTCGGACGGGACGACCACCTCCCGCTCGATCATCGACGCGATCGTGAGCACGTCGTAGCGCGTCAGGTTCTTCGAGCGTGCGTAGCGCATGTCGACGCGCCGCCAGCTCTGCCGGAACGCCGTGAGCTGGCGCCCCACGAAGTGCCGAGCGGTCTCGTTGGAGAAGAACGCGTACTTCGCCGGGAACAGGAAGCCCTCGAGCGAGCGGCGCTTGCCGTCGCCCGCGAACGTGCCGGGCAGGGCGGACGAGGCGGTACGCGGCCAGGTAGCCGGCGGACGTGATCCTCGGGGTCACGTGCCGGCGTTGCTCGGCGATCCTGCGGACTGCGTCGATCCGACCGGCCATCTCGGCGCGGGTGAAGCCCTCCGGGAAGACGACGTGCAGGACCTTCGGTCCCGCCGCGACGGTGGGCTTCGGCTTCGCCGAGCCGCCGCAGCCCGCGATCACCACCACCGCGCTCGCCGCGACGGCGAGCGCTAGCGCTCGCGCAGCCCACTCGAGATACGTCGTCAGGAGATGAGCCGCGGCGCGCGCGTCGTCTCCGCCCGCGAGCACGGATGTGAAGCGCTCGTCGAAGAGCTCCACCGGACAGTCGACGGCATCGCGGAGCGTCTCCACGAAACGCTCCGTCTCCTGCGCCTGCTCGCCGTGCTCGCCCCGCAGCGTCAGCGGCAGCCCGACGACGATGCTGTCCGGGCCCTCCTCCGCGATCAGGGCGCGCAGACGGGTGAGGCCGGCCTCGGTGCCGACCCGCTCGACGACGCCGAGTGGCCGCGCAATCGTGCCGGTCGGATCCGACACCGCCACGCCCGTTCGCGCCGAGCCGTAGTCCAGCGCCAGCACCTTCACGAAAGCGCGGCGACGAGCAGCTCTTGCCCTGCGTCGAGCGCCTCGTCGAGCTTCTCGGGCTCTTTCCCGCCGGCCTCGGCGAAGTCGGGCCGGCCGCCCCCACCGCCCTTGACGAGCCCCGCGATCTCGCGGATCACCTGTGCCGCGTCGAGGCCGCGCTCGACGAGGCTCTTGTCGATGTTGAGGACGAGCTGCGCCCGCCCGTCGATCCGCGCGCCGAGCAGCACGGCACCCACCTTCCGCTGCTGCTTGATCCGGTCGGACAGGTCCCGGAGCGGCAACGCGGAGCCCTTCACCTCGATGACGGCGAGGCTCCCGTCCTCGTAGCGCACGACCAGATCCTCCTCCGCGGCCGCGGCCGGCTGCTTGCGCTGCTCCCGCCGCACCCGCTCGAGCTCGCCGCGCAGCTCGTCCGCCTCGTGCGAGCGCCCGTGCAGCAGCGCATAGGCCTCGCCGGACGTGACCGCCTCGATCCGCCGCGCGCCCGCGCCGACCGAGCTCTCGGACAGGATCGCGAACGGCCCGATCTCCGCCGTCCAGCGCACGTGCGTGCCGCCGCAGAGCTCGGTCGAGAAGCCCGGGATCTCGATCACGCGCACCTCGTCGCCGTACTTCTCGCCGAACAGCATCATCGCGCCGAGCTTGCGCGCCTCGGCGATCGGCACGACGTACTGCCGCACGGGCAGGTTCTCGAACACCTTCCGGTTGACGATCTCCTCGACCCGGTGGCGCTCCTCGGCGCTCAGCGCTTCGGAGTGGGTGAAGTCGAAGCGGAGCTTGTCGGGCCTGACCGCGGAGCCCGCCTGCTTGACGTGGTCGCCGAGCACATCGCGCAGCGCCTGGTGGAGAAGGTGCGTCGCCGTGTGGTTCGCCATCGTCGGGAAAGCGGTGCGACCAGGAGACGACGGCGCGCACACGGTCCCCGACCGCGAAGCCCTCGCCCTGGAAGGTCAGCACCTGGTCGTCGCCGACTCTCGCCGCCCGGACGAGATCGGCGCGCGCGCCCGTCTCGTCGTGCTCGATGAAGCCGAGGTCGGAGACCTGCCCGCCGCCCTCGGCGTAGAAGGGCGACTCGTGGAGCTTGGCGTCGAAGAGCCCGTCCTCGCGCGGCTCGAGGGCCGAGATCGCGGTCAGCACCTCGGTCTTCTCGTAGCCGACGAACTCGGTCGGGCGCTCGCCGATCACCCGTACCTCGAACCCGGCCGCCGAGCGTGAGCGCTCGCGCTGCTCGTCCATCAGGCGCTTGAACTCGTCCTCGTCGACCGGCAGGCCGCGCTCGCGCGCCAGCTCCTGCGTCAGCTCGAACGGAAAGCCGTACGTGTCGTGGAGCCGGAACGCATCCTCGCCCGAGACGGTCTCGGCACCGGCGGCCACCTCCTCGAAGAGCCGCATCCCGCGCGACAGCGTTCGCGAGAAGCTCTCCTCCTCCGCCGTCAGGATGCGCGCGATCTCCGCCCGGTGCTCCGGCAGCTCCGGATACGCCTCGCCCATCTGCTCGACGACGACGTCGGCGAGCCGGGAGAGGAACGGCGGCTCGAGCCCGATCCGCCCTGCCTGCTGGACGGCGCGGCGGGCGACCCTGCGCATCACGTAGCCGCGACCCTCGTTGGACGGGACGACGCCCTCGGCGGCGAGGAAGGTGAGCCCGCGCCCGTGGTCGGCGAGGATGCGGTGCGCCTTCGTCGCCTCCGAGCTGTCGCCGTACGCGACGCCGGACTGCTGCTCGATCCAGGCCATGATCTCCTGGAAGCCGTCCGTGTCGTAGATGGAGCCGACCTGCTGCAGGATGCGGGCGGCGCGCTCGAGGCCCATGCCCGTGTCGATGTTCTGCTTCGGGAGCGGCGTCAGCGACCCGTCGGCGTGCAGCTCGAACTCCATGAACACGAGGTTCCAGAACTCGAGGAAGCGCTCGCACTCGCAGCCCGGCGCACAGTCGGGGCGGCCACAGCCGGCCTCGGGGCCCCAGTCGTAGAACATCTCCGAGTCGGGGCCACAGGGGCCGGGGCCGCCGACCGACCAGAAGTTGTGCTCGCGCGGCAGCCGGACGATCCGCTCCGGCGGCATGCCCATCCGCTCCCAGGCCGCCACGGCCACCTCGTCCTCGTCGAGCCCGAGCCCCGGGTCGCCCGCGAACACGCTCACCCAGATCCGGCCGAGGTCGAGCTTCATGTGGTCGAACATGAACTCCCACGCGAACTCGACGGCCCCGTCCTTGAAGTACTGCCCGAACGAGAAGTTGCCGAGCATCTCGAAGTAGGTCAGGTGGTAGCCGTCGAGGCCGACCTCGTCGATGTCAGGCGTGCGGAAGACCTTTTGCGCGGTCGTGAGGAGCGGAGCCGGCGGCTGCTCGCGGCCGAGGAAGAACGGCATCAGCGGCTGCATTCCGGCCGACGTGAGCAGCGTGGAGCGATCCTCGGGGCGCGGGATCAGCGGCCAGGAGGGATGGAACGCGTGGCCCTTGGACTCGAAGAAGGCCCGGTAGCCCTGGCGGAGCTCGGCGGTCGTGCGCACGGGATCGATTCTAGGCGCCGGGCGAACCGGCTCTTCGGGACACGTCTGAGTGACTGTCCCATGGGACAGTCACTAGGACAGGGCCGGAAGGGTCAGGGGCGAGTCGAGCCGGGGCGGCCGGCCTGGTCCAGGTCGTCGGAGAGATCGGCCATGCGGCGGGCGGCCGCGTCCTTTGCCGTCTTGACCGCCTCGTCCACGTCCCGGTTCGCCACGAACGACGAGAAACCGTGGCGGATCGCGGCCGCGAGGCCCGCCAGCGCTTCGACCGGCGCCGTGATGAGCGCGCTCACGGCCCGGATCGCCCTGTCCACGGCGGTCACGGCCTCGACGGTGCTGTCCGTCATCACGTCGAGCTTGTCGAGCTGGGTGTTGACCCGGTCGAGCGTGCCACCCGTCTTGTTGATCACGGGCAGCACTTCCTGCTCGGTGTTCCTCACGGTCGTGCGCAGCTGGGAGAGAAGGACGCCGGCCCTCCAGAACGCGTATCCGATCGCAAGCCCGACGACGATCAGGAAGAGGGCGAGGACGACGTCGAGCGCTTCGTTGGTCGTGACCGCGAGCACGTGGCGATCTTACGCGACCACTACGCCGGAGCCGACGACCGCGTCGTCCGAGTAGAGCACGGCGGTCTGGCCCGGGGCGACGCCGTAGGCGGGCTCGTCCAGGGCGAGCCGGAAGCCGCGGCCCGTCTCCTCGACCGTCGCTGCGACCCCGGGCGAGCGGTAGCGGAGCTTGGCCTCGACCCGCCCGGCCGGCGCGTAGAGCCGCCCGCGCACCGAGACGCGATCCCGTGCGAGCGACGCGTGCGGCCCGACCACGAGCGTGTTCGTCGCCGCGTTCGTCCGCAGCGCGTAGAGCGGCGCTGCCGCCGGAACGCCGATGCCCTTCCGCTGGCCCGGAGTGAAGTGCCAGTGACCGCCGTGCGTGCCGAGCCGGGCGCCGTCCTCGCCGACGATCGCCCCGGGCTCGCGCCTGAGGCCCCGGCGTTCGAGGAAGGCGCGGTAGTCGTCGCCGCCGAGGAAGCAGGCCTCCTGGCTCTCGGCCCGCGAGGCCGCGGCCAACCCGGCGCGCGCTGCCTCGGCACGCGTCTCCGCCTTCGTCTGGCCGCCGAGCGGGAACGAGATGCGGTCGAGCAGCCGTGGCTGCAGACGAGCGAGCATGTAGGACTGGTCCTTGTCGGGATCGGCCGCGCGGGCGAGGAGCAGCCGCCCGTCGCGCTCGACGATGCGGGCGTAGTGGCCGGTCGCAAGACGCGAAGCGCCGGCCCGACGGGCGAAGGCGAGGAGCTCGGCGAAGCGGAAGCCGCCGTTGCAGCGCGTGCAGGGGTTGGGCGTCTCGCCGCGTGCGTAGCCGCGGACGAACGGCTCGACGACGGCACGGCGGAACTCCTCTCGCAGGTCGAGCGTGACGTGCGGGATCCCACGCTCGTGACAGGTTCGCCGTGCGGCCAGGACGGCCGTGGCAGAGCAGCAGGCGCGCTCCGTGTCCGGCGCTTCCGGGTCGACCCAGAGACGCAGCGTGACACCGATCGCCTCCGGCCCGGCCCGTAGGAGCGCCACGGCGCTGTCGACACCGCCGCTCATCGCGACGGCGACCCGCTCCGGAGCCGGCCGAGCGCGGAAGACGGGCCCGAGCGCCGCCGCGAGCGCGTCCACGGCGAGCTCGTCTCCACCGACGGCCGCCGCCTCGAGCAGTGTCAGCCCGCGGAGATCCGCGTCGAGCCCGTCCGCGTCCACGTCGACGAGCCTGTCGCCTTTCACGCGCAGGCGAACGGAGGCCCACTCGCCGCACCGCGTCGCGTCTCCGAACACCTCGATCACGCCCCCAGGGTACGCGCTCGGCCAGGTGTCGAATCCTCAAGCGGGAGCGCCGCGATGCCGACATTCCACCGGTGCGCCCCGGATTCCGCGAGCGTCTCGTTCCGCTGGTCTGCGTCGGTCTGCTCGCCGCGGCGGCGCCCGCGGCGCTCGAGCTCGCCGTCGGCACGCACCCTGTTCAGCTGACGGCTCGGCTGCACGTCTTCGCGGTCGGCTTCGCGGCTCTCGCGGCCGCCCTTGCCGCCGTGGCGCTGAGCGTGGCGGGCGCGCGCCGCCGCGACGCCCGGGCGGTGCTCACCGCGACGGCCTTCGCGGTCATGGCGGGCCTGCTCGCCCTGCACGGGCTCGCGACGCCGGGGATCTTCGTCGGTGCCAACGGCGTGATCGCCGTCACGGGCGGCCTGACGCTGCCCATCGGAGGGCTCGTGCTGCTGCTCTCGACGGCCACCCCGCCCCAGCTGCTCCGGCGGGTCGGTCCCCTCCTCGTCTTCGAGGGGCTCGCGATCGCCGGCCTGCTCGCTCTCGGCGCCTCGGCGCTCGCCTATCCGGACATCGTGCCGCAGGTGCCCGCGCCGAGCAGCTTCAGCGCCGTGTCGCTGCTGGCGCTCGGCATGATGGTGTTCGGGCTGCTCGTGCTCCGCGCGTTGCGGACCTTCCTGCTGACGCGGCGCTTCGCCGACCTCGGGGTCGTCGTCGGGCTCGTCTGGCTGACGACAGCGCTCGTTCCGGCCCTGACGATGACCTACACCGAGCTCGGCTGGTGGCTGGGACACGAGCTCGAGCTCGACGGGATCCTCGTCGTCGGCGCGATCGTGGCGCTCGACCTGGCCCGTTCGACCCAGTCTCGCCCCCTTGCCGGCGACCTGAAGGCCGCGGAGCTCGTCAGGGCGGAGGAGGTCTTCCTCGGCTCGCACGTGCGTGCACTGACCGCACGGCTGGCGGAGAAGGACGCCTATACCGCCCAGCACAGCCGCCGGGTCGCGCTGCTCGCCGTGCAGGTCGGCGAGCTGCTCGGGCTGTCGACCGGACGTCTTCGCAGCCTCGCCGTCGGTGGGCTCGTCCACGACATCGGCAAGCTCTCGGTACCGGACACGATCCTGAAGAAGCCGGCCGCTCTCGACGACGAGGAGTTCGCGATCGTCCGCCGGCACCCGGCGACGGGGAGCCGGCTCCTGCGCGAGCTCGGCGGGTTCCACCCGGCCGTCGTTCGGATCGTCCACGGACACCATGAGCGGCTTGACGGCAGCGGCTACCCGGACGGGCTGGCCGACGACGAGCTCGACCTCGAGACGCGGATCCTTGCCGCCTGTGACGTCTACGACGCGCTCATCTCTCCGCGGGTCTACCGCCCGGCCTGGACGCACGAGGACGCGGTGGCGCTGCTGCGACGCGAGACGGGAACGGCGTTCGACCCGCGCTGCGTCGCCGCGCTCGAGCAGGTGCTGATCCGCGAGTGGGCCGATCGAGGCCCAGTCGCCGACGAGCAGCGAACACTCCGAAGCGCGGCCCGCACCTAGACAGGACGACTCCGCCGCCGATGCCGGCTCAGCCGGCGTCGGCCGCAACCGCTCTGTGTGCGCCGCCTTGGGGAAGGGGGCTCATGGGGGAAACCGGCCGTTTCCCCCATGGTTACGTGCTCCACCCTGCCGATGACCTGCGACCTAGTGAACCTGGCAAGCCAGGTGGGTGCTCTGCGGGCCTTGGGCAACGCCCTCCGCCCGACGCGGGCTCCCTTTCACTTGGTGTTGGTTCAACTGTACGGCCGCCGACCACGAACAGGGTCGAGCACGCGCGCCCACTCTAGCGCGCGGCACCTCCGGCCTCGCGAGACATGTCCGGGGGACAGGCCCTCGGACCTGGCCGGGACAGCCGTCGTAGCCGATCTCCGATACTCCTCTGATCGGCGGCCGTCTTCCTCCAACTCCTGCCGCTCGCGATCGTGTGCGCGCTCTCGCCGTGGGCGATCGTCGCAGTGATCCTGATGCTCGCTTCCGATCGGCCCTCGAACGCCGTATGGTGGCTCGCCGGCTGGACGCTGTCGACCTTCGCGATCGGCGTGGCTGATCGTGCTCTTCTTCGGAGGGTTCGACTTCTCCACGACGAGCACGTCGACCAAGGCGTTGTGCATCGTCCAGGTGCTACTCGGTGTGCTGTTGCTCGTGGCGGCGGCGAGGTTCTGGGCGCGGCGGCCGGTCCGCACCGGCAAGGTTCCGAAGGAGCCCGGCTGGATGAAGCGGATCGGCACGATGCGCCCCATCTGGGCGTTCCTGATCGGCGCCTTCTGGATCAACACAACGCTCGTCATCGCCGCTGGGCGTCGACACCCTCCGCGCGAACCTCTCGAACCGGGAGTCGCTCGTCGTCTTCGCCGCCTTCACTTTGGTCACCCTGTCGGTGCAGGGAGCCCTGATCCTCTACGCCTACGTGCTGCCCGAGCGCGCAGCGATCCGCCTCGAGCGGATCCGGGAATGGATTGCGCGAAACCAGCAAGCCGCGCTCGCGGTCGTCGCCCTCGCGCTCGCGACCTGGCTCGTCAGCAAGGGCATCCGCGGCCTGCGAGGGTAGCCCGCCCGGGGTGCTATCGGGCGAACGCCCAGCGGACGTCGCGCGTGCCGGCGAGGCCGACGCTGTCGGCGAGCGCGGGCGTCAGGTCGAAGTCCTCGGCCGACGGGACGGGGGCGCGGTCGACCACCTCGGTGTACACGCGCTTGCCGCCCACCTCGACGAACAGCTTCGCCCCGCACGGCAGCACCGGGTGGACGATGCCGAGCGTCCCGGGCTGGAGGAGCCAGCCGCACCGCGAGCGCTTGCCGCGCACCGGATAGTCGTGCGCACGGCCGGCGACGGCGCTGTACCAGCCCGTGCCGGCGCCGACAGCCGGCTGCGGCCCGGCAGCGCGGGCGCTGCTCCGGGTCTGCTGCGCGACGGCGAGCGCGAGGACGGCGGCAAGCAGGGCCGCGCCTGCAAGCGCGAGCACGCGCTGCGAGAAGGACTCGCTCACGACGGGCCGGGCTCCGAGGGCTCGTCACGCTCCGTGCCCGGCGGAAGGATCGACGTCGCTCCGCCGGCCTCGCCCTCGGGCAGCGGCGCCAGGATCTCGTCGATGTCCCAGCTGTCGAGCGACTCACCGCCGTTGTCGGAGCCGTCCGGCGACCAGGCCGGCGGCGCGTCGACGGTCGACTCGGAGCGCCAGGCGAGCCACTCGATCCCCGTCATCAGCACCCACGCTCCGCCCATCACGAGACCGATCACGAGCGGCCGCAGGTCGGCAAGCCCGCACGCGATCGCGAGCAGCACGAGGAAGACGAGCTCGAACGCGAACCGGGGCGTGAAGCCGCCCATACCCAGAGGTTACTCGGGCTTCCCGGGCGGGGCGACGATCCGGAGGCCGAGCTCGGCGAGCTGCTCGGGCGTCACCTCGGAGGGGGCACCGCTCATCGGGTCGACACCGGCCTGGTTCTTCGGGAACGCGATCACGTCGCGGAGGTTCGGCTCGCCGGCGAGCACCATCGTCATCCGGTCGATCCCGAGCGCGATCCCCCCGTGCGGAGGCGCGCCCATCGCGAGCGCGTCGAGCAGGAACCCGAACTTGGCCCGCTGCTCCTCGGCGCTGAGCTGGAGCAGGTCGAACACCTTCGCCTGGAGCTCGGGCTCGTGGATCCGGAACGAGCCTCCGCCGAGCTCGTTGCCGTTCACGATGATGTCGTAGGCGTGCGCGAGCGCGTGCTCGGGGTCGTCGACGAACTTGTCCTTCCACTCGTCGGCCGGGCGCGTGAACGGGTGGTGGACGGCACCCCAGCGCTTGTCGTCCTCGTCCCATTCGAACATGGGGAAGTCGGTCACCCACAGGAACGTGAAGGCCGACTCGTCGACGAGCTCGAGCTCCCGCCCGAGCTGGAGCCGGAGTGCCGAGAGCACGCGCGACGTCGCCCGCCACTCGTCGGCGGCGAAGAGGAGCGTCTCCCCGGGCCGGACGGCGAGCGCGGCGAGCTCCGCCTCGGAGAGGAACTTGACGATCGGCGATCGCAGCTCCCCTGCGTCGTCGCCGACGATGTACGCGAGTCCCTTCGCTCCCCACTCCTTCGCCGTCTCCTCGAGCCGCGCCAGCTCGGCGCGCGAGTACGCGCGCGGCACGCGCAGGAACCGCACCGCCGCCGCGCCCCCGAAGACGCCGAACTCCGAGCCGCGCGTCGCCTCGGTCGCGTCCTCGATCTCGAGTGCGAACCGGGTGTCCGGCTTGTCGGTTCCGAAGCGCCGGTCGGCTTCCGCGAAGGTCATCCGCGGCCACGGCCGCTCGATCTCGACGCCGAGGCACTCGCGCCAGATACGCGCGAACATCTGCTCCTGCAGCTCGAACAGGAACTCCTGGTCGGGGAACGACATCTCGACGTCGAGCTGCGTGATCTCCTGAACGCGGTCGGCGCGGAGGTCCTCGTCCCGGAAGCAGATCGCGATCTGGTAGTAGCGGTCGAAGCCGGCCACCATCGTCAGCTGCTTGAGGATCTGGGGGCTCTGCGGCAGTGCGAAGAAGCGGCCCTTCTGCAGCCGGCTCGGGACGACGAAGTCGCGGGCTCCCTCGGGCGTCGGCTTGAACAGGATCGGCGTCTGGATGTCGAGGAAGCTCGCCTCCTCCATCGTGCGGCGGATGATCCCGACCATCTGCGCACGCAGGCCGATGTTGCGCTGCAGCTTGTCTCGGCGCAGGTCGAGCCAGCGGTAGCGCAGGCGCAGCGTCTCGTCGACGTTCTCCTCGTCGAGCTGGAACGGGAGCGGCGTCGAGCGCGACAGGATCTCGAGCGAGTCGACCTGCAGCTCGACCTCGCCGGTCGGCAGGTTCGGGTTCACCGCGTCGGGGGCGCGCGCGACGACCTCGCCCTCGGCACGCAGCACGAACTCGTTGCGGATCTCGTGCGCGACCCCTGCCGCGTCGGGAGCGCGCTCCGGGTTGACGACGAGCTGGCAGATCCCGGCGCGGTCGCGGAGGTCGACGAAGACGAGCCCGCCGTGGTCCCGCCGCGTGTTCGCCCAGCCCGCGAGCGCGATCCGCTGCCCGATCTGCTCGGCGCGGACTTCGCCGCACATCAGGTCGCGCCACTTCACGGCCGCAGCTCCTCGAGGAGGGCGTCGACGTCCGTTCCCGCCCCCACGACGACGATCCGCTTCGCACCGAGCCGCTTCGCCTGGGTCAGCTGGCCCTTGTGCGAGCGGCCCGCGTAGTCGGTGTCGCACCGGACACCGTCCCGGCGCAGCTCCATCATCAGGCGGAGCGCAGTCGCGCGGTCGGCGCCTTCCTCGCAGAGGAAGAAGACGTCGATCCCCTCCGGGTCGGGCGCCGGAACGCCCGCGTGCTCGAGCGCGAGCAGGAGCCGCTCGATGCCCGCGCCGAAGCCGACGCCCGGTGTGCGCGCACCGCCGAGCTCCTCGGCCAGCCCGTCGTAGCGGCCCCCGCCCGAGAGCGTGCTCGTGGACGTGCCCTCAGGCCCGACGAACTCCCAGGTCGTGCGGGTGTAGTAGTCGAGCCCGCGGACGAGCGTCGGCACCAGCTCGTAGGCGACGCCGTACGCGTCGAGGTAGCGCCGCACCTCGGCGAAGTGCTCCCGGCAGGCGTCGCAGAGCGACTCGCCGATCGTGGGCGCCTGCCTCAGCACCGCCTGAACCGCCGGCGGCTTGGCCGCGATGTTGTCGAGCGCGCGCAGTGGATTCGCGCGCGCCTGCTCACGCGTCTCGTCGTCGAGCGATCCGGCACGCTCCTCGAGCCACGACCGCAGCCGCTCGAGATAGGCGGGCCGGCAGCCCGGGTCGCCGATCGAGTTCAGCTCCAGCCGGTAGTCGGTCACGCCCAGCCGCCCGAGCAACGAGTCGTAGAGGTGGATCACCTCGGCGTCGACGGCCGGGTCGTCGGAGCCGATCGCCTCCAGGTCGAGCTGCCAGTGCTCGCGGAAGCGACCCTTCTGCGGCCGGCCGTAGCGATAGAGCGACTCGTAGGTGTAGAGCTTGACCGGCTGCGGCTCGCGGTGCATGCCGTGCTCGAGGTAGGCGCGGACGATCGGTGCCGTCGCCTCGGGGCGCAGCGTCAGCGACCGGTCGCCCCGGTCGGTGAACGTGTACATCTCCTTGCGCACGACGTCCGAGCTGTCGCCCGAGGTCCTCGCGAAGAGCTCCGTGTCCTCGAACACCGGTGTCTGGATCCGCCGGTAGCCGTAGAGGCCGCACACCTCCTCGAACCGTGAGATCACGAGCTCCCAGAGCGCCTGCTCGGACGGGAGGATGTCATGCGTCCCGCGCGGCGCCTCGAACTTCATGACGTTCGCAGCTCGGCCAGGAACGGGTTGCGCTCCAGCTCGGCGCCGAGGGTCGTCGGCGGGCCGTGCCCGGAATAGACGACCGTGTCGGCCGGGAAGCGCTCGACGAGCGACTTGATCGACGCGAGCAGCTCGTCCCAGTCGGCCCGCGGCAGGTCGGTTCGCCCGACCGAGCCGGCGAACAGGACGTCGCCGGAGAGCAGCGCGCCGTCCGCGTAGTAGGCGAGATGCCCCGGCGAATGGCCCGGCACGGCCAGCACCTCGAACGAGATGCCGGCGACCTCGATCGACTCGCCGCCCGCGAGCAGCACGTCGGGCTTCCAGCCACGCAGCGAGACGCCGAGACCCGCGTAGTAGGTCGCCGGGTTCTCCAGAACGTCCACCTCGACCTCGGGGCCGTACACGGTCACTCCGGTTCCCTCGGCCAGCTCGGCCAGGCCGAGGATGTGATCCCAGTGCGAGTGGGTGATGAGGATGCCCGCACAGGTCGCGCCCATCTGCGCCAGCTCGAGACGGATCGTGGCCGCATCGCCGCTCGGGTCGACCACGGCGGCCTCGGCCGCGCCGCGCTCCGACCGCACGACGTAGCAGTTCGTCCCGATCGGGCCCAGCTCGTAGCGGTCGACAACCAGCATGGAGATCGAGTTTACGGCGGGCTACTTCGACTTCGGCGGCGAGCCGCCGCGTTTCGCGATCCGCTTCTGGTACGCGCGATAGAGGAGCGTGTCCATCGCGTACATGAACAGGATCAGGATCGCGACCACCACGACGGCCTGGAACGCGAGCGCCGTCGTGGACATGCTCTTCCTCCCGGTGTAGTAGAGGAAGATCAGCATGATCGGCACGAAGATCGCCGCCCGGCGGAAGGTTCGACTCCAGGTCGGAGGATCGACCGTGCGCTCCGGGCGCGCCGCGGTCTTCGCATTCTTCGCGTTCTTCGCCCCCGGCGTCGGCTTCTGCCCCGAGGGCTTCGATTCATCGGCCTTCTTCGGCTTCGCGACCTCCTCGTCGACCTCGACTTCCTGCCCCTCCTGGTCGACGTAGACGATCTCGTACTCGTGCCGGCGTTCCTTCTCGCGCCGCCGCCGCTGTTTCCTGGTGGCCACGGGCCTAATCTAGCGCGCTCTCTCGCCGCCGACGATCACCTCGTCGACGACCGGGCCGCCCAGGTGGTAGGCGAGATAGCGCCAGTCGGGCGCGTCGAGCAGGACGATGTCCGCGTCGTATCCGGGCGCCAGGCGGCCCTTGCGACCCGAGCGTCCCAGGACGTGTGCGGCGTTGACGGTGCAGGCCGCAAGCGCCTGTCCGGGCGACATCCCGAGCTGCGTGCACGCGAGCGAGCAGACGAGCGGGAGGCTCTCGCAGAACGCGCTGCCGGGATTGAAGTCGGTGGCGAGGGCGACGGCGGCACCGGCGTCGATCAGCGCGCGGGCGGGCGGCATCGGCCGGCCGAGGAAGAGCGCGCTCGCAGGGAGCAGCACGCCGACGACGTCGCTCGCCGCGAGCACCGCGACGCCTGCCGCGCCGGTCGCCTCGAGGTGGTCCACCGAGCGGGCGCCGAGCTCGATCGCGAGCGGGATCGCACCCGCCTCGGTGAACTGGTCGCCGTGCAGACGCAGCGCGAGGCCCGCCCGGCCGCACGCCTCCAGGTACCGACGTGCCTGAGCGGCGTCGAAGGCGCCGCGCTCCAGGAAGACGTCGGCCGCCTCGGCGAGGGTCGCCGCCTCCGGCAGCACCTCGCGCAGGGCGAAGTCGAGGTACTCGTCGGCGGAGTCGAACTCGGGCGGGACCGCGTGCGCGCCCAGCCAGGTGGGGATTCCGCCCGCGGCCGCGATGGCCCGCAGCGACGCGAGCTCCGTCTCGCGGTCGAGCCCGTAGCCGGACTTCGCCTCGAAGGTCGTCGTTCCCCGGGCGAGCATCCAGCCGCGGTGCCGCTCCACCGCCCGGCGGAGCCCCGCCTCGCCCGCGGCGCGCGTCGCCCGGACGGTCGAGAGGATGCCACCCCCCGCCGCGTGCAGCTCCTCGTAGCCTGCGCCGGCCGACCGGAGCGCAAACTCCTCGACACGGTCACCGGCGAAGCAGGCGTGCGTGTGGCAGTCGACGAGCCCGGGGATCGCGCAGCGGCCGCGGCCGTCCAGCTCCGCGACCTCGCCCTCGAGCGACGGGAGGTCGCGCATGCGCCCGACGGCCTCGATCCGCCCCTCCCCGCAGAGCACGAAGGCGTCCTCGAGCACCTCGACCTCGCCGAGCGCCGGGCCGCGCAGAGGCGCCGCCGTTCCAGCGGGTGTCGCCAGCTGGGCGAGGTCGCGGAGGAGCAGCCGGCTCACTGCCAGGGTAGACCGGCGTCCTCGAGCGGAGCCCTTTCCCACCCCGGAAAGCGCTCGTATGCCTCTCGCGGCTCGGTCGTCTCCACCTCGACGCCGGCGTCGTGCCTCCGCGCGACCTCGGCGACGGGATAGCGGATGCCGCGACCCTCGCTTCTCGCGCCGACCATCAGGATCGCGCACGGGCCCGAGCCGGCACCGACGACGATGTGCTCGGTCCAGGCGGGGAAGTGAACGAAGTCCCATGCTTTGAGGGGCCGCTCCTCGCCCTCGACGAGCAGCAGGCACTCGCCCGAGAGGACGAGGAAGTCCTCCTGTGCGTCCTCGCCGTGGTACATGCCGTTCGCCTGTCCCGGCCAGACGACGTGGATATTGATCCCGTACTCGTTGAACCCCCGCTCGCCCGCCGCTTCGAACGGGCACGAGGCACCGAAGGCATCGCTCCGCCACCAGGCCGTGTCGCGCGCGTTGACGACGAACCAGCCGGGGCCTTCGGGCTCGAGCCCGCTGTCCGTCCGGGTCAGCTTCGTCTCCTCGATCATCGTCGCTCCCTCGTCATTGCCAGGGCAGGCCCAGATCGGGCAGGCGCTCGCGACGGGGCGGGTTGAGGTCGGCGTATGCGTCACGCGGGTCGCGCGCCTCCGTTTCGACCCCGGCCCCGTGCCGGAGCGCGAGCTCCGAGACGGGATAGACGATCTCGCCGTCCAGGCGGGCGCCCGTCATCAGGATCACGCACGGCCCGTCGCCGGCGCCGACGAAGACGTGCGCCGTCCCGCCCGGACAATGGACGAAATCCCAGGCGCGTAGCCGCCGCTCCTCGCCCTCGACGAGCAGCAGGCACTCGCCCGACAGGACGAGGAAGTCCTCCTGCCGTGACTCGGCGTGGTAGCGGCAATTCGGCTCGCCCGGCTGGAGGACCCGGAGGACGATGCCGAGCTCGGGAAACCGCGCCGCTTCCTGGCTCTCGAAGCGGCAGATGGATCCGAAGACATCGCGCTGGCGCCACCAGGCCGCCTCCCGCGCGTTGACGACGAACCAGCCTTCACCCGCGGGCTCGAGCCCGCTCTCGGTCTCGACCAGCTTCGCTTCCTCGACCATTCACGCCTCCTTTCGAGACTCGTCTCTGGACGCTGCGTCGACAGCTGCCACGAAGGCCCGAGCGTCCGTGACCCAACGGGATTCTCCCACGCGAGCGCTGCGGCTTTCCCGTAGCCGATTGGGGAGGTTGCCACGATGCCGCGCCCGACCCGGGAGGCAACCATCCGCGAAACACATCGAGCGCCACATGACTCGGAAGGAGCACCAGTGAAGGGATATCGAGCACCATTCCTCTTGATCGCGGCAGTCGGTGTCGCGGCGCTGGCGGTCGGCACCGCCTTCGCCGCAGCTCCGAAGCCGAAGACCGTCGCCTTCAAGGGCAGCTACGCCGGCACGGTGACGGAGAAGGTGAACGGCCAGGCCGTCACCGCCCTGGCCAACGGCAAGGGCGTCGGCACGGCCATCGGCAAGGGCGCGCTGACCGGAATCGTCTCGGCCACGACGGCGAACCCGCCGTGCTCGCCGCTCAACGGACCGGGCACGCTCGCAGGCCCGAAAGGGAAGCTGAAGGTCACGGTCGTCCCGGCGACGTCGCACGGATGCGCAGCGTCCGAGGAGGACCAGAACAACATCTCGGTCTCCGGCAACGTGAAGGTGATCGGCGGAACGCTCCTGTTCCGCAAGGCCAAGGGCACGCTCCACTTCAGCGGTACCTACGACCGTAAGGGCGGCACCTTCGCCATCAAGCTCACGGGAAAGCTGACCTACTAGCCCATCGACCCGGCACAAGGAAAGAGGTGTCGCCCACATGAAGAGAATGAGGATCCCGATACTGGCGCTGGCGATTCTGGGGGCCGCCGCGCTCGCGCGTGGCGCCGTCGCGGACACAACTCCGTTCCCGTCGGCGCACGCCGGTGACATCTTCGTGATCGCGCAGACCGTCACCACCAACGGTGTGATGAGCAGCTACTTCACACCCGGCAGCACGGTCGTCTTCCGCTCCTACGCGGTGGACGGCAAGACGCGCAAGGTCCTCACCGCGAAGAACGTGAAGTACTACTACGTCACGATCCCGAATCAGCCCAACGTCAAGCTGACGAACAACGCGAAGGCTCCGGGCGCCAGCGGCCAGTACGTCTGGACAGGGTCGTGGAACGTACCGAGCAACTACCCGACCGGCCCCGTCTACTTCAAGGTGCTCGTCAAGTCGAAGGCGAAGCGGACCGGGTCGTTCGTCCAGATGCCCGTCCTGCCGTCGCAGCTGAACATCTCGGCCATCCCCGTGATTCCGTCCGGCCCCGGCCCGGCGGGAGGCACGGCGCCGGCCGGCAAGGTCGACACGGTCATCTACGCCGACAGCGTCAACGGGACGGGTCCCAAAGGCGCGGCACCACGGCCGGTCGGCTGCACCCAGACCAACGTGTACAAGCGCGGCGAGCAGTTCGTGCTCCGTACCTGGGGCTTCGACCTGACCGACAGGACGGTGTTCTCGACCGACAACGTCAGCGAGGCGCACTTCACCATCCCCGGCCAGCCGAACGTGACCCTGAACTGGGGCTCACACGGGGCCCAGAAGGTCTTCTTCTGGACGAACTTCTGGAAGATCCCCGTCCGACTACCCGCTCGGCAACACCATCGTCCACATCAGCTTCACGTTGACGAGCGGCAAGGTCGCAACCCTCGACTATCCGATCGTGATCATCCCCTGAATCACCAAATCCCCTAAGGAGAGAGTGAGACGACCATGAGCACCACAGTCACAAAGAAGCTCACACTGGTCGGCGCGGTGCTGGCAGGAGCGCTGCTCCTGTCGGCACCGGCCGTCCTGTCGGCGACATCCGCCTCGACCACCGTGGCGCTCGCGGCGCCCGCGATTCCCGGCGTGGCAGCAATGCCCGGGCCGATCGCTGCGCCCGCGACGCCCGCTGCCAACATGGGCGTGCTGAAGACGGCGCCCGACATCGGCCTTCCCGGCTCCGCGCTCACGATCGCGGGCTCCGGACTGGCCGCGAACAAGGACGTCAGCATCGTCTGGGGCACGGCGAAGGTCACCTGGGTCGTCGACGCGCGGCCCGACAGCGTCGACTACCTCGGACGGAAGGCGGACAAGTTCAGCGTCGTCGTCGCGACGACGAAGACGGACGCGGCGGGAGCGTTCTCCGTCTCGCTGCGGGCCCCGAAGGACTTCGGGGGCATCCATGACATCTATGCAGTCGTCGACGGCGTCCAGGTGGCCAAGGGCGGCTACCTGATCGCCCGCACGGCGTCGATCACGCCCAAGAAGGGGCCGATCGGCACGATGATCACCCTCACTTACTCCGGCCTCGGCTCGTCGCTCTACGAGGGCGGCGCGTCGCTGCTCTACGACAACCACTACGTCGGCGCGGTGATGGCCAACTGGACACGCGGCGTGGCGACGGTCAAGTTCCGCGCCGCAGGCCCGGTCGGCCGGCACGTCATCAGGATCGCCGACGCGATCAGCTACGAGTACCTCAACATCCCGCAGGCCCCGATCCCGTGGGCGACCGGGAAGACGTTCGCATTCACGGTGACGAAGGATGCCGGCCTCCCGAAGCAGCAGATCGACTGGCCCGTGTCCGTTGCACCGACCCTCGACGCCAAGACGACGCTGGCGACGCTCGGTCTCACGGCCGGTCAGGGATCCGCGACCGTGAGCACGAGCTCACGGCCCGATCCTCACGAAGGTGGACGTATCGGCCAAGGGGCTCGTCCCGAGCCAGCCGGTCACCCTCGTCTGGTCGACGGTCGTCGGCAACCGCGTCAACTGCACGGGCACCTGCTGGAGCTTCGTCTCGGTGCCGCTCGGAAACGGCACGGCCGCCTCCGACGGAACGCTGACGAGCGCGGTGCAGATTCCCGACGGGCTCGGCGGCTGGCACGTGATCCAGCTCCTGCAGGGCGGTGACGTGAAGGCCCAGGTGCCGTACTTCGTCAAGCGGAGCGTCGCCGGCATCTCGACCCTGAAGGTCAAGGCGGGCCAGCCGTTCACGATCCATCTGAAAGGGGTCGGCTGGACGCAGCTCGACAACACGATCGCCGTCGACTACGACAACAGCTACGTCGGCTACGGGTGCGGCTTCAACTCGAACGGCGACGTGGTGCTCAACCTGGTCGCCTCGGGCGTGCCGGGCACGCACCTGATCGACATGTACCCGCTGCTCTACACGCAGCAGCCGTCGTATCCGAACACGCCGTACGGCATGGTGCCGGTATTGACCTACGCGCGCGACATCCCCGGTCTCGCGCTCGGATACCAGCTCCCGGCCATCCGCATGGCGATCGAGGTCGTCAAGTAGGCAGCCCTCGGCTGGGAGGGGCGACGGCCTCTCCCAGCCGAGACGCCGGCGAGAGGGCGAATTGGTGCTCTTCGACTTCTCCACACGGCGTCGAGCGGGTCACGGGTCAGGGGATTCCGTGGCCCGCTCCCCTTCCCTCCCGCTCGCACGCTGGACGCTCCTCATGGTGCGCTTCCGGCGGCCGGTCCTCGCCGCCTGGCTCGTCCTGCTCGTCGCCGGGATCTCGCTCTCACTGCTCCTGCCGGCGCACCTCACAACCTCCTTCGCGGTGCCGGGAACCGACTCCGAACGGGCGGACACGGCGCTAGCCCGCGGTTTCGGCGAGCGGCCCGAGGGCACGTTCACGGTCGTCTTCCGCGTCCGCCACTCGTCTGACAAGGGAGCGCAGCACCGGATTCGCGAGCGGCTCGAGGCCGCCGCGGCCACGCTTCCCGGCGGCCGTCTCGGAACGTTCCGCGCCGGGGCCGGCGTCATCTACGGCGAGCTCGCGACGAGCCTGAGCCTCCAGCGCGCGAAGACCTACACGTCCCCGCTGCGTCGAGCGCTCCGCAGCTCCGGCGGTACCGCAGCCCTCGTGAGCGGACAACCGGCGATCCAGCACGATCTCGACCCGCAGCTCGCCACCGACCTGCGCCGGGGCGAGACGCTGGCACTGCCGCTGGCGTTGCTCGTGCTCGCCTTTCTGCTCGGCGTCTCGCTCTCTCTGGCAATTCCGTTCGTGTTCGCGGCCTGCTCGATCGCCGGCACGCTGGCGCTGCTCTTCGCCACGGCACAGCTCGTCTCCGTCACCTCGTATGCCACGAATCTCGTCGGGCTGATCGGGCTCGGGCTGGCCGTCGACTACTCGCTGCTCGTCGTCTGCCGGTACCGCGAGGAGCTCGAAGGAGGCGTGCCGCGGGAGATCGCGATCGTGCGCACGATGGCCGGAGCCGGCCGGGCCGTGGTCTTCTCGGGCGTCGCCGTCGCGATCGGCCTCGCTCTGCTGCTGTTCGTCCCCGTCCCGTTCGTCCGGACGATGGGCCTGGCCGGCCTGCTGATCCCGCTCGTCTCGATCGTCGCGGCGCTGACGCTGCTGCCGGCGCTCCTCTCGTACTGCGGACGCGGCGTCTTCGCCCGCGTGCGGCTGACTCAACGCGGGACCCGCCGGCCCCGCGAGCCGTGGGCGGCGCTCGCCCGGGCGGTCATGCGACGTCCGGTCGCCGTGCTCGTGCCGACCGTCGCCCTGCTTGCTCGCAGCGGCGACGCCCAGCCTGTTCCTCCAGCTCAGCCCGGGCTCCCTGTCGTCCCTGCCGCCTTCCACGGAGGCGACACGCGGCCTCGCCACGTTGAGCAACGCGTTCGGGCCGGGCGCGCTCACGCCGACGGAGATCGCCGTCGACGCGGGCCGGCCCGACGGGGCCCGGCGGCCCGAGGTACGTGCAGCGGTGGCGCGTCTCGTCGACGGGCTGTTCCACACGCCGGAGGTGTACGTCGTCGCAACCGGCCGCAAGGCGCCGTACGTCTCGCCCACCGGACGCTACGCACGCGTCTTCGTGATCGGCCGCCACGAGTACGGCGAGCCCGCCTCGCAGCGACTCGTCGCACGCATCCGCGACGACCTCGTGCCGGCCGCACGCTTTCCGGCCGACACGCAGGTGCTCGCCGGCGGCGCAGCGCCCCGAGGCGTCGACTTCCTCGCCCGCACGTACGCCTACTTCCCCTGGCTGGTGCTGATCGCGCTGATCGTGACCTATCTCGTGCTGGCACGGGCCTTCCGGTCACTGCTGCTGCCGTTGAAGGCCGTGCTCCTGAACCTGCTCTCGGTGGCGGCGGCCTACGGACTGCTGGTCGCCGTCTTCCACTTCGGCGTCGGGGCCGGCCTCCTCGGTGTCCAGCGCTCGACGCAGATCGAGGGCTGGATCCCGGTCTTCCTGTTCGCGGCGCTGTTCGGCCTGTCGATGGACTACGAGGTGTTCCTCGTCTCCAGGATGCGCGAGGAGTGGGATGCGCGCCGCGACAACGGGGCGGCGGTCGCCTTCGGCCTCGAGCGCACCGGGCGTCTGATCACGGCCGCGGCGCTCGTGATGGCCGTCTCGTTCGGCGGCTTCGTCGTCGGCAGCGTGCCGGGGCTGCAGCAGTTCGGCCTGGGCCTGGCACTCGCCGTCCTCATCGACGCGACGCTCGTCCGAGCGCTGCTCGTGCCCTCGGCGATGGCGATCTTCGGCCGCTGGAACTGGTGGTTGCCGTCCCGCCTCCGCCCCGGCAGGCCGCGAATTCCGGCGTCGCGCCTCGAGGAAGCCCTCGACGAAGCGTGAACGACTCGCGCTCGCGACGTGCTGGTCGGCGCACTGAGCGGCAGCGCCGCCGGACGGTCGTCGTCGCGCCGTAGCGGTCCACCCGTCTTCTGGCCGTTGCCACGGGAGTCCCGGCTCGAGCCGGCTCTCGATCTCGACGACCTGATCGAGCGCCTCGCACAACGTCGCTCGGGGCACCCCAGCCCACCACCCACTGCGATTCTATCCTGCAAATCCGCACAATTTGGGGACCCGACTGTGCCAATAGCGTGACGATTCATGCACAGCCGCCCGGTCAGGACGTGGCCGGGCGGTGCTGGTCTCAACTGGGCAGGTCGAGGCCGTGCTCGCGGGCGGCGTCGATCGCCTCCTCGTAGCCGGCGTCGGCGTGGCGGAGGATCCCCGTGCCGGGATCGGTCGTCAGCACCCGCTCCAGCCGCTCGGCCGCGTCGTCCGTGCCGTCGGCGACGACGACCATGCCCGCGTGGATCGAGTTGCCGATACCAACGCCGCCACCGTGGTGGACGCTCACCCAGGTAGCCCCGGCGGCCGTGTTCAGGAGCGCGTTCAGGATCGGCCAGTCCGCGATCGCGTCGGAGCCGTCCCGCATCGACTCGGTCTCCCGGTACGGAGATGCAACCGACCCGGAGTCGAGGTGGTCGCGGCCGATCACGACCGGCGCGCGGACACGTCCCGACCGGACGAGGTCGTTGATCGCCAGCCCGGCCCGCGCACGGTCGCCGAAGCCGAGCCAGCAGATGCGTGCCGGCAGGCCCTGGAACGCGACGCGCTCGGGAGCCAGCGACAGCCAGCGTTGCAGGATCGCGTCGTCCGGGAAGAGCCGGCGCAGCTCGTCGTCGATCGTCGTGATGTCCCCGGGGTCGCCCGAGAGCACCGCCCACCGGAACGGCCCGTTGCCGCGGCAAAAGAGCGGCCGGATGTACGCGGGCACGAAACCCGGGTACGCGAACGCGTCGGCCACACCCGCCGCCTGCGCCTCGCCGCGCAGGTTGTTGCCGTAGTCGAAGACGTGGCTGCCGGCCTGGAGATGGTCGAGCATCCCGCGCACATGCGTCGCGATCGACGCTCCCGCCCGCCGCAGGTACTCGTCGGGATCGGCCGCGCGCAGCTCCGAAGCGTCCTCGACGGACAGGCCCTGCGGCACGTAGCCGTTCAGCGGGTCGTGCGCCGCGGTCTGGTCGGTGACGAGATCGAAGCGCTCGCCTCGCCGCGCGAGCTCCGGAACGACGTCGGCCGCGTTGCCGAGCAGTCCCACGGAAAGGCCGCGCCGCTCGGCCGCCGCGGCCCGCACGCGCGCGAGGGCGTCGTCGAGCGACTCGGTCGCCTCGTCCAGGTAGCGGGTCTCGAGCCGACGCTCGATGCGGACCGGGTCGACCTCGACGCAGAGCATCGCCGCGCTCAGCATCGAGGCGGCGAGCGGTTGCGCACCGCCCATGCCGCCGAGACCCGCGGTGAGGATCGTCCGCCCGGCCAGGTCCCCGGCGCCGAAGTGCTTCTCCGCAGCCGCCGCGAACGTCTGGTACGTGCCCTGCAGGATTCCCTGGGTGCCGATGTAGATCCAGCTCCCCGCGGTCATCTGCCCGAACATCGTCAGTCCGAGCGCCTCCAGGCGGCGAAACTCGTCCCACGTCGCCCAGCGCGGCACCAGCATCGCGTTCGCGATCAGCACGCGCGGCGCGCCCGGATGCGTGCGGAAGACGCCGACCGGCTTGCCGCTCTGCACGAGCAGCGTCTCGTCGGAGCCCAGCGTGAGCAGCGACCGCACCAGCGCCCGCAGGCAGTCGTGATTCCGCGCCGCCTTGCCGGAGCCGCCGTAGACGATCAGCTCCTCGGGCTTCTCGGCCACCTCGCGGTCGAGGTTGTTGAGCAGCATGCGGAGCGGCGCCTCGGTCTGCCAGCTGCGCGCGTTCAGCTCCGGGCCGCGCGGGGCACGGATCGCCGAGAGGTCGCCGCAGAGCGCCTCGACCTCGGCCTCACGTGGACCGCCAGCTCCTTCACCGCAGCGCACCGACCTCGGCCTCGACGGCGGCGAGCAGCGAGCCGTCGCAGATCGCCGACGCGACCTGCTCGATCTCGCGCGACAGCGAGCGGTCCTCGAGCAGGCGGGGCGACAGCGTGCGGACGAACGACCGCGCTGCCGCGACACCGGGGCCCGGCTCGAGCGGGGCGAGGAACTCGATGCCCTGCGCGCCGGCGAGCAGCTCGATCGCCAGCGCCCGCTCCGCGTTGGCGAGCACCTGCCAGGCCTTGAGCCCGGCCGCGTTCCCCATCGACACGTGATCCTCCTGGCCGGCGCTGGTCGGGATCGAGTCGACGCTGGCCGGGTGGGCGAGCACCTTGTTCTCGCTGACGAGCGACGCGGCAACGTACTGGGGGATCATGAACCCGGAGTTGAGCCCACCCTCGACGATCAGGAAGGCGGGCAGGCCGTCCGACAGGTTCGGGTTGACGAGCCGCTCGACCCGGCGCTCGGAGATGCTCGCGAGCTCGGCCACGGCCATCGCCATCGCGTCGAGCGCGAACGCGAGCGACTGGCCGTGGAAGTTGCCGTTCGAGACGAGCATCTCGTCGTCGACGAGCACGAGCGGATTGTCGGTGGCCGCGTTCAGCTCCGTCGAGACCGTGTAATCGACGTAGTCGAGCAGGTCGCGCGAGGCGCCGTGCACCTGCGGCGCGCACCGGAGCGAGTAGGCGTCCTGCACCTTGTCGCACCAGCGGTGGGACTCGATGATCGCGGAGCCCTCGAGCAGGAGGAGGATGTTCGCGGCGGACGCCTGCTGTCCGCGCAGCGGCCGCAGCGCGTGAATCTGAGGCAGGAAGCTCGTACGGGAGCCCTGGAGCGCCTCGAGCGAGAGCGCGCAGGCGACGTCGGCGGCATGGGCGAGGCGACGGGCACGGACGAGGCCGAGCGCACCCATCGCGGCCATGAACTGCGTGCCGTTGACGAGAGACAATCCCTCCTTCGCCTCGAGCTCCGTCGGCTCGAGCCCGATCAGCGCCAGGGCGTCCCGGCCGGGGAGGCGCCGACCCTCGACCCACGCCTCGCCCTCCCCCACCAGCGGCAGCGCGAGGTGGGCGAGCGGCGCCAGATCTCCGCTCGCGCCGACCGATCCGCGGCTCGGCACGTGCGGCACGAGCCCGCCGTTCAGGCATCCGAGCAGAAGCTCGACCGTCTCGACCCGCGCGCCGGAGTAGCCCTTGGCCAGGGCGTTCGCCCGCAGCAGCATCGCCGCGCGCACGACCTCGTCCGGGTACGGGTCGCCGACACCGCACGCGTGGCTGCGGAGCAGGCGCAGCTGGAGCTCCCGCGTCAGCTCCTCGGGGATCGACTCCGAGACGAAGCGGCCGAAACCGGTGTTGATGCCGTAGGTGTGCTCGCGCGCCCCGTGCGCGGCCCGGTCGACGAGCTCCCGCGCCGCCCGCATCTTCACGCGGGCGCTTTCGGACAGGCCGGCCGGAGATCCTTCGACCGCGACCGCCCACACGTCCTCGATCGACAGGTCCTCACCCGTCAGCTCACGCCCGCTCACGGCGTCCGAGTGTAGTGCCCCCACGACCCGGCCGATCCGGACACGGCCGCGAGGACGGGCTCCTCTGGTCCCATCCCCAACCCTCCACCCACCCGGGGAATGAGGCCAGGATGCCCGGCGGGGGCGCGCGTGGGTGTGCCGATTTCGTGACGATTCTCAGGCGTCGAGCAGTCGCAGCTCGAGCACCCGCGACGCGTCGAGACCCGAGAGACCGAGCGCGCCGCCCGCCGCGGCCACCGCGGCCGAGGCAGGCAGCAGACCGACCAGCTCCGACCCGGCCGTCTCGACGCCTCGCTCCGCGGCCTCCGCCCGCACGCGCGCCACGATCTCGTGCAGCGCAACCCGGTCCGGATCCTCGACGTTCATGCTCACCTGCACGAGCCCGCAGCTCGGCAGCGCGAAACCGAGCGCCCGGACGCCGGGAAAGCCGCCGCCTGTCTCGCGCACCACCGCCGCGATCTGGCGCGCAACCTCGAGATCGTCCGTCCACAGGTTGACGTTGAACGCGATCAGCGGCCGCCGCGCACCGACGAGCACCGCCCCTGCGGCGGAGTCGACTTGCGCCGGCCCGTAGTCGGGAGCGAGCTCGCCGGCGTCGATGCGCCGCTGCAGCTCGGCGAAGCCTCCTGCGCGGAAGAAGGCCGGGCCTCGGCCCGCGCCGAGCTCGCCGTAAAGGAAGACCGGCAGGCCGAGCCCCTCGCCGACCCGTGCAGCCAGTTCGCGTGCCGCCGTACGCGCCCGCTCCATGTCCTCCGGTCGCACGGCGACGAGCGGGACGATGTCGGCCGCGCCGACGCGAGGGTGGGCGCCCTCGTGGCGGCTCAGGTCGATCCGCGCGGCCGCGCACGCGATCCCCGCCACGAGCGCCTCCACGAGCTCACCCTCCTGGCCGGCCAGCGTGAACACCGAGCGGTTGTGGTCGGCGTCGACGTGCACGTCGAGCAGCCGCGCCCGGGAGGAGAGCGCCGCGCCGATCGCCGCGATCGTCGCGCCGTCCCGCCCCTCCGAGAAGTTCGGCACCGCTTCGAGTGGGTAGGCCACCCGGCGTACTCTAGGAACCGTGAAGGCCTACTACCACGCCCGGGCCCGGGAGTACGACGACTTTTGGCTCGGTCGCGGCCTGTACGCCGAGCGCGAGCGGCCCGGTTGGGACGACGAACTGGCGGAGCTCGCCGTGCTCATCCGCGACCTGCCGCCGGTTCGGACACTCGACGTCGCCTGCGGGACAGGCTTTCTGACCAGGCACCTTCCCGGCGAGGTGACCGGCCTCGACCAGAGCGATGCGATGGTGGAGCTGGCGCGCGAGCGTGTGCCTCACGCGACCTTCGTCGTCGGCGACGCGCTTCACCTGCCGTTCGCGGACGGCTCCTTCGACCGCGTCTTCACGAGCTACTTCTACTGCCACCTGGAGGAGCCCGAGCGCAGGCGTTTCCTCGCCGAGGCGCGCCGGGTCGCCCCCGAGCTCGTGATCGTCGGAAGCCGTCACCGGGAGGGCGAGCAGCCGGAGCGCTGGGAGGAGCGGGTGCTGCAGGACGGCTCGCGCTGGCAGGTCTACAAGCGCGTGTTCGACCCGGCGCAGCTCGTCGACGAGCTCGGCGGCGGCGACGTCCTCCATGCGGGAACGTGGTTCGTCGTCGTCCGGTCGTGACGCCGCGCTATCGATCGATTCAGGCGCTGCAGCGCGACAACCGCCGCTGCCGCGCGTGCGCCGAGGCGGGCTACCACCTCGAGTCGCTGCCCGTCGTCGAGGGGCATGCCGGCCAGCGCGCGTACCTGTACGGCCAGGCGCCGGGCGTGGTCGAGGCCGAGGAGGGACGCCCCTGGCGCGGCCGTGCGGGCCGGACGCTGCGCGCCTGGCTCGACCTGGGCGAGGACGAGTTCTACGAGACGTTCTACTGCGCCGCCGTCACGCGCTGCTACCCGGGGAGGGCGCCGTCCGGCCGCGGCGACCGGACGCCGACGCCGAGCGAGCAGGCTCTCTGCGCGGTCTGGCGCGAGGCCGAGCTGCTGATCCTCCGGCCGGCGCTCGTCGTCACCGTGGGCGGACTGGCGGCGCGGGCGCTCCTCGGCCGGACGAGCCTCACGCACTGCGTCGGCGAGCGCTGCGATCTCGGCGGCGTCCCGGCGATTCCGCTGCCGCACCCGTCCGGCGCCAGCGGCTGGCTCAACTCGCCGGCGAACCGGCAGCTGCTCGCCCGCGCCACGGCCCTCGTCCGCGACGAGCTCGCCAGGCTCTAGATGGGTGATGCCGCGAGATCGTGCTCCTCGGGGCGCGAGCCGGCTGCTCTGGGGCGCGGCGACGTGACGCCGCCGATACGCGGGCGTATCGGTGGCGGCGCGGCGTCGTGAAGCTCACGCCTGGCGGAGGCCCCGCCGGCATCCGACAGGCGGGAGCGGCCCAGACACGCCAGATCGCGCAGCCGAGCGCGCGAGATCGTGGCATCAACCATCCACTAGGGTGAGAGGATGATCGACCTCGTCGAGTTCCCCGCGGACGATCTCGACCGCGCACAGCGGTTCTGGACGGGGCTGCTCGGCGTCGAGCTCGACGCCAGGCACGAGAGCGAGGGAACCGGCGTGCAGACGCATTCGGGCGGCGCCGAGCTCGGCGTCCACTCCCGCGGCACCGGGCCCGGCGACCGTGTCTCGCTCCCCTACTTCGCCGTCCCCGACCTGGCCGCAGCGCTGGAGCGGGTCGTCGAGCTCGGCGGCGAGGTGATCCACCCCGGCGAGCGCTGGGCGATCTGCCGTGACTCCGAGGGCAGCCCCTTCGGTCTCGCCGCATCACGAAGCTAGATTTCGAAGGTGGTCGAGCCGGAACGCAATCGCACGATCTTCTTCCGCCTGCTCGGCTTCCTGAAGCCGTACCGGGTGGGCCTCGCCGTCTCGTGCCTGCTCGCCCTCGGCTCGCAGGCGGCGGCGATCGCGCTCATCTACGTGACCGGGCGCACGGTGATCGACCGGGCGCTCGAGCATCACGACACGCACACCCTGTGGCTGGCGATCATCGCCGTCCTCATCCTCGGCCTGATCCGGGCGGTGCTGATGCTGGGCCGGCGGATCATCTCCGGACGCCAGGCGCTCGACGTCGAGATGGACATGCGCAGCCGCATCTACGCGCACCTGATCCGGCTCTCGTTCGGCTTCTACGACCGCCACCAGACCGGCCAGCTCATGTCCCGCGCCACGGTCGACCTGCAGGGCGTCCGCTTCTTTCTCGGCTACGGGCTGATCTTCTTCTTCCAGAACGTGCTCACGGTGCTGCTGGTGAGCGGCGTGCTGTTCTTCTTCCAGTGGCAGCTGGCGCTGATCGTGTTCGCGATCACGCCGGTGCTGGTCGCGCTCGCCTACCGCTACAGCCACGTGGCCCACCCGACGCTGCGCGAGGTGCAGCAGAAGCTGGCCGACGTGGCCACGGTCGTCGAGGAGAACGTCGTCGGAGTCCATGTCGTCAAAGCGTTCGCGCAGGAGCCCGCCGAGCAGGAGAAGTTCAAGCAGCGCTCCGAGCTCGTCTTCGAGCAGACGCTGAAGGCGAACCGGCAGCGCGCGAAGTACGTGCCGCTGATCTCGCTCGTCCCGCTGCTGGCGCAGGCCGCGGTGCTGCTCGTCGGCGCGAAGATGGTCGCGTCGGGCTCGCTCACGCCCGGCGGCTTCGTCGCCTTCAACCTCTACCTCGCGCTGCTCGTCGCCCCGCTCCGCTCGCTCGGCATGTGGGTCGGCCAGGCGCAGCGCGCGACCGCGGCCGGCGAGCGGATCTTCCAGGTGCTGGACGAGCCCGAGGAGGTGACCGACCGGCCCGGCGCGACCGGCCTGCCGCCCGGCGAGGGCGAGATCCGGTTCGAGCACGTGACCTTCGAGTACCTGGCCGGGCGGCCGGTGCTCCACGACCTCGATCTGGACATCCCGGCCGGCCGCACCGTCGCGCTGATCGGCCACACCGGCTCGGGCAAGACGACGCTCACGGCGCTCGTGCCGCGGTTCTACGACGCGACGGACGGCCGCGTGACGATCGACGGCGTCGACGTTCGCGACGTGACGCTCGCGTCGCTTCGCGCCGGAATCGGCGTGATCTCGCAGGACCCGTTCCTGTTCTCCGCGACGGTGCGCGAGAACATCGCCTTCGGATGCGGCGACCTCCCCGCCGAGGAGGTCGAGCGGCTCGCGCGCGCGGCACAGGCGCACGAGTTCGTCGAGCGTCTGCCCGAGGGGTACGAGACCGTCATCGGCGAGCGCGGGATCACGCTCTCCGGCGGCCAGCGCCAGCGGATCGCGATCGCCCGCGCACTCGCCGTCGACCCGCGCATCCTCATCCTCGACGACGCCACTGCCTCGGTGGACGCCACCACCGAGGCGCGCATCCGCGTCGGCCTGCGGGAGGCGATGCGCGGCCGGACGACGCTGATCATCGCCCATCGCCTGTCGACGATCGCTCTGGCCGACGAGATCGTCGTGCTCGACCAGGGTCGGATCGCCGCCCGCGGGACCCACGAGCACCTGATCGAGTCGAGCCCCGTCTACCGGGAGATCTACGAGCACGGACTGCTCGAGCAGCAGTTCGTGGACGCCGTCGAGGCGCGCGGCGAGATGGAGGAAGTGGCGTGAGGGTCCACCAGCCGGGTAGCCATTTGATGGCGGGGCGCAGCGCCACCGTGGACGACTGGTCGTGGAGCAAGACCCGGCGCCGCGGGACACTGCTCTGGCGGCTGATGACGCCCTACCGCCGCCGCGCCGCCTTCTCCGTCTTCTCGCTGCTCGCCGCGACCGCGACCGCGCTCCTGCCGCCGCTGCTCGCCAAGGTGGCGCTCGACAACGCGGTTCAGATCCACAACAACGGCCGTCTCTATCTCGTCGTCGCCGTCTTCGTCGTTGCCGGCCTCGCGAACTGGGCCATGTTCTACGTCGAGACGTACATGACCGGCTGGGTCGGCGAGCGGGTCCTGGCCGACCTGCGCACGACCCTGTTCGACCACCTCCAGCACCTGTCGCTCGGGTTCTACGAGCGCAACCGCGCGGGCGTGATCATCAGCCGGCTGACGAACGACGTCGAGGCGATCGACCAGCTCGTCACGGACGGTGTGGCGACGCTCGTCCAGAGCACGCTGACGCTGATCGGGACGGCCGTGATCCTGTTCATCCTCGACTGGCGGCTCGCGCTCGCGACCTGCTCCGTGCTCCCGCTGATGGCCCTCGCGACCGGAATGTTCCGGTCGCGCTCGGCGCGGGCGTACGCCGCGGTGCGCGAGCGGCTCGGCCTGGTCACGGCGACGCTCGCCGAGGACATCGCGGGCATGCGGATCGTCCAGGCGTTCACGCGCGAGCGCGCCGCCTACGCCAACTTCCGCGAGGTGGCCGGGCGCTACCGCGACTCGAACATGCAGACCGTCATCCTGAACGGGCTGTACTTCCCGGCGGTCGACTTCCTGTCGTCGATGGCGCTGGCGATCGTCCTCGGCTACGGCGGCTACCTCTACTTCGACGGATCGATCACGATCGGGACGCTGTTCGCCTTCATGCTCTACGTGCAGAACTTCTTCGACCCCGTCCAGCAGCTGTCGCAGCTCTACAACACGTTCCTGTCCGCGACGGCGGCGCTGGACAAGATCATGGGGGTGCTGGACGAGAAGCCCGAGGTCGCCGACACGGCAGGCGTCGGCGAGCTGCCGCGCATCGGGGGCCACGTGCGCTTCGAAGGCGTGCGCTTCCGGTACGGGCGCGGTGACGAGGTGCTGCACGGGATCGACCTCGACGTCCGGGCCGGCACGACCGTCGCGCTCGTCGGCCACACCGGCGCGGGCAAGTCGACGATCGCCAAGCTGCTCGCCCGCTTCTACGACCCGACCGGGGGCCGGCTGACGATCGACGGCGTCGACCTGCGTGACGTGACGCAGGCGTCGCTGCGCAGCCAGCTCGGGATCGTGCCGCAGGAGGGCTTCCTGTTCGCGGGCACCGTGCGCGACAACATCGCCTTCGGCCGGCCCGACGCGCCGCTCGAGGACGTCGTGGCCGCGGCCCGCACGGTCGGGGCACACGAGTTCGTCCTCGAGCTCGAGGACGGCTACGACACGCAACTCGGCGAGCGCGGGACGAGGCTCTCGCTCGGCCAGCGCCAGCTGATCGCCTTCGCCCGCGCGCTGCTCGCCGACCCGCGGATCCTGATCCTGGACGAGGCGACCAGCTCGGTGGACATCGGCACCGAGCGGAAGATCGAGGCGGCGCTCGGGCGGCTGCTCTTCGCCCGGACGGCGTTCATCATCGCGCACCGGCTGTCGACGATCCGCGGCGCCGATCTGATCGTCGTGCTCGAGCACGGCCGGATCGTCGAGCAGGGCTCACACGACGAGCTGATGACCCAAGGCGGGCTCTACACCTCGCTCTACGGCGACTGGGCCGAAACAGCCGCCTGACCGGCTCTCCTGGCCATGCCACAGTGACTGTCCCATGGGACAGTCACTCGGACTTGGCCAGGACGGACGTTTCAGTCCGGATAGGCGTCCACGTACGCGTACAGCGCCGAGCCGAGCGGGAGCTTCGCCGACGGACGCTGCTGTGCCATCACGACCGTCCAGTACCTGCCGGCAGCCGTCAGGCCGTAGAAGGCGTATTGCGAGTTGCCTCCCAGCTTGACGAGCTTCGCGCTCGGATCGGCGGCCAGCGCCTTGTGCAGCGAGTTCTTCGCCAGCCGGGGGCACACCGCCGTCTCCGTGCCGCCCCCGAGGCCGAACGACCGGAACGCGACCTTCACGAACGCCGCGCAGTCCGCCCGCCTGAGGGCGGCGATCGCCAGCCGCGCGTTCCGGTCGAACCCCGGACTCGGCTTCGATCCGATCGATCCGTAGGCGAACTGGACGAAGACGACGTGGTAGCGCCGGTCGGTGTCGAGCGCCAGCACGGCCGTCGCCGGCTCCGCATACCCGGTGCCCGCGTCGATCTCGGCCGCCGTCCCGTACGCCTCGCCGTGCGGCGACTTGAACGTCCCGAAGCTCTTGCGGAGGTACTCGCAGCCGCGGGCATTCACCGCACCGTAGGCGGAGTGGAAGAGCGCCTTCAGCCTCGGGCTGCAGCCCGCCGTGTGCAGGGCCGTCTGGATGCGCGCGATCGTCAACCCGATCGGCTCAGCCGCGCTTCGGCTGCACCGGCGCAGCCGCAAGGGCCGGCAGCGCGGCCGCGAGCGAGGCGAGCGCGACGGCGCCCAGGAGCTTCGGCGAGACCCCCACGGAAACGCATCCAGCGTAGCGCCGGGCCCCGGCAGTACGCTTCAGAGGATGGCGGTCGAGCCCACCCCAGAGGAGCTGATCGAGCACCCCGCGGAGACGGTCGAGGTCGAGCGCGAGACGCGCATGACCCCGGCGGAGGCGACGTCGCGCATGCGAATCCGCGTGCCGACGCGCGGGAACCGCAAGCTCCGCGCGCTGATCGAGCGCGTCAACGCCGACGACGAGCTCAAAGCCTGGTGGCACGTCTCGAACGTGAACGCGATCGGGCGCCTCAGCATCAACGACCACTCGTGGGTGCACATCCAGATCGTCACCAACATCGCGCTCAAGCTGCTGCGGCAGCTCACGAAGCACGGCGTCGAGCCGTCGCTCGTCGCCGACTACGGCATGACGACCGAGGACTCCGAGGTCGTGGTCGCGCTCGGCGCGCTGCTGCACGACGTCGGCATGTCGGTGCACCGCGACGGGCACGAGGACTTCAGCATCTTCCTGGCCGAGCGCAAGGCGCGCGAGCTCCTCGCCGGCGTCTACGAGCAACCCGACCTCGCGGTCGTCGTCTCGGAGTCGCTGCACGAGATCACGAGCCACCGCGCCGACGGCAGGCCGCTGACCCTCGAGGCCGGCGTCCTCCGGGTCGCCGATGCCCTCGACATGGCGAAGGGCCGCTCGCGGATCCCGTTCGAGCGAGGCAGCGTCTCGATCCACGCACTCTCGGCGGCGGCGATCGACAGCGTCAAGATCTCGGACGGCGAGGTGCGGCCGATTCTGATCGAGATCCTGATGACGAACTCCTCGGGGATCTACCAGGTCGACGGGCTGCTGAAGGAGAAGCTGCGCGGATCCGGCCTCGAACCGTATGTCGAGGTCGTCGCGCACATCGACACCGAGGCCGAGAAGAGCCTCGTCCCGCTCTACCGGCTCGAGACCTGATCGGCCCGCCCGGCTAGAATGGAAGCCCGTTGCGGGGTCGTCTAATGGTAGGACGCCTGGCTCTGGACCAGGTAGTCAAGGTTCGAATCCTTGCCCCGCAGCCTCAAAAAGCCGCTGCTATGGCGGCTTTTTTGTTCTCTGAAGAGGCTACGCGATCGGACTCGGTTGCGCCGTTTGTGCCCGTTGGTGCCCAGGCCAGCGCGTCTCCCTATAGCGGGGCCTGGGACGGCGAGAGGGGCCCACACGGAGCCCCTCTCGCTTGGATCGGTGTCCCGGGTTCGCTTACGGGTAGACCTTGCAGAGCTTCGGGTACGTGACGGTCATCGTGATCGGGGCGTAACCCGTGTTGCCGAACAGCCACGCCTCGCCGGCGGGCGGGTTGATCAGGCCCATCCCGATCGGGAAGTACTGCTGATGGTTCGCCTTCGCCTGGAAGAGCGCGTTCCGCCCAGCCTGGTTCAGAGAGAGCGTGAACGTGCCAAAGCCCACCGATGTCGACAGCGTGTAGGGGCCGCCGTACATCGTGCCCGTGCCGAGATCGGTGTAGATCGTGGAGTTCGGGTTGTTGTCCTTCTCGCTGACGGTCACGAGGTCGGTCGCTACGTCGAACAGGCCCAGACTGACGGTGGACGGGCCTCCGAATCCGGCCGCCTGGTTGCCCTCGCCAGTCGGAACCGACAGGTAGGCGGAGCTCGGTGGGCAGGGGTTGGTGGACGCGCTGATGTCGAACGCGGCGTAGCCACGATCGGTGTGGCCGAAGCTCGGCGTGTAGCCGGTGAAGTAGTTGGCGTTGCAGTCGTTGTTGGTCGATTCGATCGACCACCAGCCCTGATTCGCGCTGCAGTTGATCGGGTTCGTCGCCGTGCTGAACGTGTACGTCGTCGTCGTCAGGTTCGAGCTAACGGTCGGGGCAGTCGCGACCGCCCCTGCGTGACTCGTCGCACGCGTCGGGTCGCGTCTCGAACTGCTCGTAGCGCCGCCCGGCATAGCCGCGACCAGGACGATCACGGTCGCAACCAGGCCTGCGGCCAAGGCGACCAGCCTATTGATGCGCATTTCCGTGCCTTCCTCTCCTCGCTCTTCCCACGTTCTCGACCATGTCGAACACCACACGCGCGGGACGGCGTCAATCCGAAGGCTCGCTGCCGCCGTCGGCTCGTCTACGTGTCTTCGAGCAGGATGACGCTCTCCTGCTCGTTGGGGTCGGTACGGGCGATGACGGCGCGCACGACCTGGTCAGACGGGTTGTACGGCTGGTGGGGAACGCCGGCCGGGATGTAGACGAAGTCGCCGGCCCCGGTCACCATGACGTGCTCGAGGTTCGGCCCATAGCGCATCTCGGCCGTGCCTTCGAGGACGAAGATCGCGGTCTCGTGGGCCTCGTGATAGTGCGGCTGGGCGCTGGCGCCCGGAGGCATCTCGAGCAGGTGCATGCAGATCGCCTTCGAGCCCGTGCTCTCGGCCGAGACGCCCGAGAAGTAGTCGAGCCCCTGCTTGCCGCGAAAGCCCTCCCCGCCGCGGATGAGCCTACACTCGGCCATGCGGCAATCATAGGCCGCGCCAAAAGCGCGCAGCGCGCACCCGAGGGGGCCCTCCCCAAGACGCTCCTCAGGATGCGCGCTGCGATGGCGCTCCGGAGCCGGGGCGATGCGCGCTCGGCTCCGAAGCTGCCATAGAGTTTGACGCCCCGAAACGGGCCCGGTTAGCGAGGAGCGATCAGCGGAACGGCACGGTGGCGGTCGCTCCCGCAACGCGCTTGTACACGGCGAAGAAGTCGCGGTCGTCGGGAGCGAGGTACCGCGTGGTCGACTGCTGGTAGTTGGGAACCAGCCTGATCGGGTCGCGACCCCCCGACCCGCTGTAGGTGATGAAGGTCGGCCACTCGGGATTGATGTCGAGCTCCATGGCACGCACCGCGCCGGCGTGGATCAGCAGGGCCGCGAGCGTGCTCGCCGTCTGAAGGTCCGCCGCGGCATAGATCACGTTCCCGCGCCGGTCGACCCCGACGGCCGACCGCCACACTCTCACCGCGTTCCCGAGCGTGTACCCCCAGAACGCGCCGGGCTGCGTGAGCGTCGGATTCGGCCGCCCGCCGTCCACGATCAGCGGCAGATTCTGGCGGGCGAAGACGAGCCAGCGCGGCAGCGTGCTCCCACCCTTCCACGTCCTCACGTCGACCCCGCCGTTCCGATAGGCGACGACCGTGCCGTCGCCCGCCCGCAGCTGCGTGACCGTCTGACCGTTGATCCCGAAACCGCCGCGACCGTCGCCGTAGGTGAACCCGCTGTTGAACGTCGCCAGCAACCGGTAGCGCTGGCCTTGCGGAACCTCCATCGGGCCGCGCGGCGACGCACCGGGCGGCTCGTAGCGCCCGGGGTAGAGCGCGAGCTGCGTCCTCGTGTGGTCGATCCAGGCCACGTACGCGACGATGCGGGGGTAGTCACGATCCGGCCGGAAGGTCGTGACGAGGACGGGCGGTGCGCCGTTCACCCACTGGCCCGTCGCCTGCCAGACCCCTTCTCCGGGGAGCGCCGGCCGCAGCAGCGGGACGATCCGGGCCGGGCGGTACGGGCGGGCCCGCTTCACCCGTTTCACGGGCGGTGGCTTGACGTTGCGGACCGGTGTGCCCACGGACGGCAGCTTCTTCAGCGCCGGCCCGCCCGGCGAGGGCGCCGTCCACGAGAACCAGTAGTGCTCGACGGAGTTGACGAGCCAGGCGCCGTGGTTCGCCCGGATCCATTCGACCGACCGGACCGAGAGCGGCAGGCTCGACGGTTTCGTCATCGTCGTCACGTACGAGTAGACGACCGGCGCGAGCAGGACGACGAGGACGGCCAGCACGAGGCGACGACGCCGGCGCCGCACCAGGCGACGGCGACGGTCGACGCGAACGCTTTTCTCGGCTCGTTCGGGCCGGCTCACTCCATCCGAGGGTAGCCACCGATCATGAAAGCGGCGTGAACAACCGGCGCCCGAAGACACGTGCGGCCTCGATAATCGTCGCGTGGCCTTCTTCTTCCACGTCGCGTACGCCCTCGTCATCTTCGTGGCGGCTGCAGCCGTAGGCGTCGTTCCCGGTTGCGCGCTCGGGCTGATCGTCGGCCGGCCGGATCGCCGCCTGGCCCTCCCTGCGGTGCCGCTCGCGCTTGCGGGGTGGATCTGGTTCGGGTGGATCGGCTCCCCGTACGGGATCTCCCGGCTCGGCCTCGTGCTCTTCGCCGCCGTCGGTGCCGCAGGGTTCGTGCGCGGCTGGCTGTTCGGCGTCGAGCTAGGGGCCGGGATCCGACGGCGGTCCGCGCCGCCTAGAGGCGGTTCGCCAGGGCGAGAACGTCGTTCACGTAGACCCGCGACGCGGGCGTGATCCCGTACAGCGCCACCGATCGCGGGCCCTGGAGGTAGGCCGCGACGGCTCTGGACGTGTCGCCGCCGAAGATCCCGAGCAGGTAGTGGAGGTAGGCGACACCGACCTGGATGTTGCCGTCGACGGTCGATTCGACCGCATGGCCGATCACGAAGGTCGCGACGAAGGTCCAGGTCTCCGGCGTGATCTGCATCACTCCGACCGCGCCCTGTTGCGAGACGGCCGACGGCTGGTAGCCCGACTCCTGCCAGGCGAGGCCGCGGACGAGGTGCTGGTCGACGCCGTAGAAGGCGGCCCAGCGGTCGAGCAGGGATCGCACCGAGGCTCGCGTCACAGGAGCGGCGTGTGCAGGGCTCGCGCTCCACGTGCAGACGGCGAGCTTGCAGAGCCCGTGCGCGGTGGCAGGCCCGACCACACCGTCCGGCGCGAGCCCCCGGGCCTGCTGGAAGCGGACGACGGAGGCCTCGGTCCGGGGCCCGAAGATCCCGTCCGGCCTTGCAGTGAACAGCCGGTGCCGCGCGAGCAGGTACTGGAGAACGGCGACGTCCCACCCCTTCATCCCCGTTCTGATCATCCGTGTCCCGAAGAGCGGGCGGCCGAACCGGCCGAGCGCGCGACGCGTCATCGGGCCCACGATTCCGTCGGGCACGAGCCCCTGATGGGCCTGGAAGCGCCGGACGGCGGCCAGCGTGAGCGGCCCCGGCGTGGCGTCCACCGGGCCTGTGTAGAGCGCGTGCCGCGCCAGCGCCACCTGCAGACCGGCCAGCTGGGGATTGGCACCGGCCGGGACAGCGCTCGCGGCGAAGACTGCCGAAACAACGACGAGAGAGGCGACGAGGCGGCAGATCCGATCCCTCATACGAGGGATATCGGCGCTCAGCCGGAAGACTTGAGCCGGTGACGAAGGGCTCGAGGCGCCGGCCTCAGGACCGGCGCCCGGAGCAGGGGCCGCTCAGCCCTCGATCGAGACGACGTTCGTCGCCTGAAGGCCCTTCGCGCCCTCGGTCGGCTCGTACTCGACCTTTGCACCCTCGGCGAGCGTCTTGAAGCCGTTGCCGGCGATGCCCGAGAAATGCACGAAGAGATCGGCGCCTCCGTCGGCCGGCGTGATGAAGCCGTAACCCTTGGAGTCGCTGAACCACTTGACAGTTCCGGTTGCCATGACACCTCCTTCGATGAATCACGAACGTGTACGGAAGGCGATGCCGCGCAACCTGTTACTCGTTCTCGATGACGTCCAAAGCGTAGCCAATCGCGTGCAGGAACCAGCGGCGACCACCCGGGTACGCGCCTATCGTTGAGGCTATGGGCCAGGTCGTCGACGCTGCGCGGACGTTCTTCGATCAACTCGCGGCCGTCGGCTGGACGATGCTCGGGATCGGGCTCGCCTGTCATCTGGTGCGCCTCGCCTGCCGGGCACTCGCCTGGCGCAACATCCTCGCCGCCGCGTTCCCGGCGGCCCGCATCCGGCGCCTGCCGATCTTCGGCGCGTACGTCGCCGGCGTCGGCCTCAACTCGGTCGCCCCGGCCCGTGCGGGCGACGCGCTCAAGCTCGTGCTCGCGCGGGGACAGATCGCGGGCTCGAACTACGCCACACTGACGCCGACCCTGATCGTCGAGACGCTGTTCGACATCGTCCTCGCGGCGGGGATCCTGATCTGGGCGCTCCAGCAGAACGTGCTGCCGGGACTCGACGTGCTGCCGAAGCTGCCGGCGATCGACTGGCACTGGCCGTTGCAGCATCCGACGCCCGCGATCGTGATCGGCGTCGTCTGGGTGACGGTCGGCGTGCTCCTGATCGTGATCTGGTCGCGGCGCGTCGAGGGCTTCAAGAAGCGCGTGGCGGCGGGCTTCGCGATCCTCCGCGATCCGAAGCGCTTCGCCCTCGGCGTCATCACCTGGCAGGCGCTCTCCTGGGTGTTCCGCGCCGGAACGGTCTTCTTCTTCCTGCGGGCCTTCCATCTTCCGGCGACGGCATACACGACGGCTCTCGTCCTGGCGGTCCAGAGCCTGTCGACGCTGCTGCCGTTCACCCCGGGCGGCGTCGGCACCCAGCAGGGCCTGATCGTCTACGTCTTCCGCGGAGAGCCGATCGAGAAGAGCCTGCTCGTCAGCTTCAGCGTCGGCATGCAGATCGCGTTGACCGTGTTCAACGTCCTGCTCGGCCTGATCGCGCTGCTGGCGATGGCGCGGACGTTGCACTGGAAACGGCTCGTCACGCCCGCACGGGAGGAGATGCAGCAGCAGGGCGATCTTGAGCGGCCCGAGCCGAGCGGGTAGGGTCGACGGCATGGCAGTCCCTCCCGAGCAGGCCCATCCCGTGCGGCTGGTCGTCACCGACGACCTCGAGCGGTCGCGGCTGACGGTCTTCTTCAGGCTCCTGCTGACGATCCCGCACTTCTTCTGGCTCGGCCTGTTCACGGTCGCCGCCATGTTCGTCGGGTTCGTGAACTGGTTCGCAACCCTGTTCACGGGCCGTTCGCCGAAGGGCATACACGACTTCCTCGCGGGCTACATCCAGTACGCGACCCAGGTCTTCGCGTACCTGTTCCTGGCCGCAAACCTGTATCCGCCGTTCTACGTCGGTAACAGGCTCGGCCCGTACCCGATCGACGTCGAGTTCGACCCGCCTGCCCGGCAGAACCGCTGGGTGACCGGCTTCCGGATCTTCCTGGCATTCCCGGCGTTCGTGCTCTCGAGCGCGCTCTCGGGCGGCGGCGCGTCAAGCAGCTCGCAGGGCTCCTCGTCGGGTGGTGTCGCCTCCGTCGCCGCGATGTTCAGCTGGTTCTCCTCGATGGTTCGCGGCCGCTCGCCGCGCGGCCTGCGCGACGTCATCGCCTGGGCCATCGGCTACACCGCCCAGGTGTACGCCTATCTGCTGCTCGTCACCGACCGGTATCCGAACTCCGACCCGCTCGTCTTCCTCGGCGGCGGGCTCGAGCCGCCGGCCCCTGAGGGACGGGCCCAGGTCGTGAGCACGGACGACCTGCGGCGCTCGCGGCTCTCCGTCTTCTTCCGGCTGCTGCTCGCCCTGCCGCATATCGTCTGGCTCATCCTCTGGTCGATCCTGGCCGTGCTCGCCGGGATCGCGAACTGGCTCGTGACGCTCGTGATGGGACGGCCGGCCGCTCCGCTGGCGCGCTTCCTGTCGGCCTTCATCCGCTACACGGCGCACGTGTACGCGTTCCTGTACGTGATCGCCAACCCGTTCCCCGGGTTCGTCGGTGCCGAGGGCAGCTATCCGGTCGACATCCGGATCGCACCGCCCGGCCGACAGAACCGCTGGGTCACGCTGTTCCGGATCTTCCTGGCCCTGCCGGCCCTGTTCCTCGGCTCGGCATTCGGCTGGCTTCTGCTCGTCGCCGGGATGTTCCTGTGGTTCGCGGCGCTCATACGCGGGCGCGCGCCGGCCGGGCTCCAGGCAACGGGCGCGTTCGCGATCGGCTACCACGCGCAGGTGAACTCGTATCTGTTCGCGCTCACCGATCGGTACCCGCACTCGAGCCCGCTCGCGGTTCTCCAGACCTCGTGAAGCGCTTCGCCTGCGTGGCCGCGGCCGCGTGCTGCGCGCTCGGGCTGGCGGAGACCGCCTCGCCGGCGATCGTGATCGGGCGAGGCATCGCGGGCGTGACGCTCGGCATGAGCCAGCCGCTGGTGCGCGCCAGGCTCGGGCGGCCGCTCCGGGTCGTCCACGCCAAGAACGAGTTCGGCCCGTACACCGAGTACCGCTACCGCGGCTACACCGTCGACTTCCAGGGCAACGCGACCGTGACGGCGGTCGTGACGACACTGGCCCGCCAGAAGACGCCCGCCGGGGTCGGGGTCGGCTCGACCTGGGCGCAGGTGCGCGCGAAGGTGCCGCACGTCCAGTGCCAGGGCGCGCCGACGCTCGGCGACTGCCACGTGGGCGACTTCCTGCCCGGCAAGACGGTGACGGACTTCTTCTTCCGCCTGGGCAAGGTCAGCCGCGTCGTCGTCGGCATCGTCCTGGACTAGAGACAGCACGGTTCACCTCGCCGCTAAACTGGTCGGGCCGGGCGCATTCGTCTAGTGGCCTAGGACACCGCCCTCTCACGGCGGCGGCACGGGTTCGAATCCCGTATGCGCCTCTTCAGCCTGCGTAGCCGATCGTCATCGAACGGCCCCGGCGTCAGACAGGATCGCCGCCGGCCGGTTTTGTTCGTGCGGCCAAGATAAAGAGCACGAGCCACCAGACAAATGTCACCAGCCAGAGCCAGGGCACGTGCCAGTGGGTGAAGTGCATTGCGATCCCAGCGATGCCCGCTGCGAAGAGCCAGGCGAGGCCCGCAAGAACAAAACGCATATGCCGATTGTCGGCATGTCTCGTCGCCTCCTGAAGCCGTAGGCCCGGCGGGAACACCGGCGGCGGGCTTCAGGCCGACGCGGCTTCGGTGAGCGATTCCTCGAGGATCGCGAGGCCCTCGTCGACGTCGCTCTCGTCGGCGAGGATCGGTACCAGGACCCGGATCACGTTCGAGTAGAGCCCGCAGGAGAGCAGGACGAGGCCGCGTTCGCGGGCGAGTTCGGTCGTGCGCTTCGTCAGGTCGGGGTCGGGCTGCTTGCTCCCCAGATCCGCGACGAGCTCGACCGCCAGCATCGCCCCGAGGCCGCGCACCTCGCCCACCTGCGGGACGCGGGCGGCGATCGTCTCCAGCCGGTGGCGGACCTTCTCGGCGAGCGCGTCGGCGCCGGCGCGGAACTCCGGAGTGGCGACCTGGTCCAGGACCGCCAGCGCGGCGGCGCAGGCGACCGGATTGCCGCCGAAGGTGCCGCCGAGCCCACCCGGGGGCACCGCGTCGACGACCTCGGCACGGCCCGTGACGCCGGCGAGCGGAAGCCCGCCTCCCAGGGACTTGCCGGAGACGACGAGATCGGGCTCGACGCCGGAGTGCTCCACCGCCCAGACGGGACCTGTCCGGCCGACCCCGGACTGCACCTCGTCGGCGACGTAGAGGATGCCGTGCTCGCGGCAGAGGGCGCTCAGGCGCTCGAGGAAGTCGGCCGGCATCGGGATGAAGCCGCCCTCGCCCTGAACCGTCTCCAGCACGACGCAGGCCACCGACGCGGGATCGACGTCCGCCTTGAACAGATGCTCGAGCGCGGCCACGGCCGCGTCCGTGTCGATCCCCCGGAACGGGTACGGGGCGGGCGCCCGATACACCTCGGGCGCGAACGGCCCGAATCCGCGCTTGTAGGGCACGACCTTGCTCGTCATCGTCATCGCGAGGAGCGTGCGCCCGTGGAAGGCGTAGTCGAAGACGACGACCCCGGGGCGGCCGGTGGCGACGCGAGCGATCTTGACCGCGTTCTCGACCGCCTCGGCGCCGGAGTTCAGGAGCAGGCTCCGCTGCTCTCCCGCGCCGCACGGCGACAGCTCGGCGAGCCGGCGGCAGACCTCGATGTACGGCTCGTACGTCCCGACCATGAAGCACTGGTGCAGGTAGCGGTCGACCTGCTCGTGGACCGCCGCGACGGCTGCCGGGAAGTTGTGCCCCGTGTTCTGGCAGCCGATGCCGCCCGCGAAGTCGACGTAGCTTCGGCCGTCGACGTCCCAGATCCGCGCCCCCTCGGCGCGGGCGACGACGAGCGGCGAGGCCGAGACGCCGCGCGCCACGTATCTCGCCCTCGCATCGAGCACCCGCTCGGTCTCGGTTCCGTGCCCGATCGCCATGTGCGCCTCCATCATGACTGCTGCGGTGCGGTTTCTCCAAAACGAAGGACGCCCTTCCGGGCGCCCTTCGGGTGCGCACAAAGACCCGCTGTCCCTACGTCGGAGGACTACCGCCGAGCGTGGCAGGCGAGGCGGCTGCAGGCATGTTGGCCTCAGGCGCGAGGATGAGAGAGAGGTTCGGAACGCGCGGCTCGGCGAGCGGAAGCTCAGTTCGAATCGGATCTCCGCCTACCCAGCGCACGCTGAGAAGGTATCCAGAGACGTGCTGAGCAGCGGTTACGTCTCGTTAAGAGCGTGTGAAGACGCTCAAGCGGCCCAGGAAGCGGCTTCCTTGAACCGCGTCACGAGCGGCCTCACGTCGAGCGGGTTGTAGCCGATCCGATCGGCTATCTCCTCGCTCGTCGGCTTCGCTCCCTCGAGGAACAGGCCGCGCAGGAGCTGCCCGGTCTCGGGGCTCCGCCACCATGTGTCCCCGACCTCCCGGATCAGGTGCTCGCGGAGCTGGGCGTTGCGGATCCAGGCGCGAAGGTAGTCGGCGGAGTAGAAGCCCGAGTCCATGTCGGCCAGGTAGTTCTCGGACCGGTAGCGAAGCCCGGTCGCCTCGGTCAGCCCCTCGGCGTACCCCGCGGGCGTGCCGCCGTCCGAGGGGAAGCGGGACCAGAAACCCAGCTCGTAATGGAGCTTGGCCGTGTAGCGCCGGAAGAGCAGCGAGTTCATGAACATCGTCGCCTGCGCGTTCTCGTGCGCCTCCTCCTCGGAGAGCCCGAAATGGCGCGCATGCCACTCGGGCTCGTACGAGATCTCCTCGACGATGTACGAGTAGATCTCGGTCAGCGCGTGGTCGCGCGAGATGCGCCGGAAGGTGTACGGCAGCGCCGCGTCGCAGCCCGCGTAGTGGAGCGCGTGGCCGGCCTCGTGCAGGAACGCCTGGTAGTCGTGCAGGCCTCCCTGGGCACGCGTGATCAGGTGGACGACCGTGGGCGGGTCGGAGGCGATGACACAGGCGCGCGGGGTCTTCTGCGGCCGGTCCTCGAGGTCGGGCCGGATGTTCGGATCGGCGGCCAGGTCGAAGCCGAGCTCCTTCAGCGTGTCGAGACAGATCTCGGTCGCGCGCTCCTTCGTGTACACGTGCTCGAGCGGGGACAGCCGTCGCATGTAGGCGGCATGCGCGGACGAGGGAAGCGGCGTGCGCTCGGGGCCGAGCAGCCGCTCGAACCAGCGCTCCCGCTGAGCCGCGTAGACGTCGTCGATCAGCGCGCTCGCGTCGGCGAGCACGTCCGCGAGCTGGCGGAGCGAGATGTGCTTCTCCTCCTCGCTGCGCGCGACGGGATCCGGCTCGCCGGACAGCTCCGCCGACAGGCTCTCGGTCGCTTGCAGCAGGTCGCGGCGCTCGTCGTTCAGCCTGGCCGACGACTCGACCGCGAGGTCGCCGAGCTCCTCGCGGTCGGCATAGGCGGTGAGCACGGCGAGCTTCGCCTGCGCGTTCCGGAGCGGCATCGTCTCGCCGCGGAACTCGACCGTCGAGGCCAGCTCCGCGTTCTCGAGCGCGTCCTCCTTCTCGACCAGCTCAGCCGAGATCAGCCCCTCCTCGCAGGTCTTGCGCAGCCGGTAGACACGCTCGCGCTCGTCCGGATCGCCGGCGGCCTGCTCGGCCTCGCGCAACGCGTCGAGCTGGCCGCGGGAGAAGAGATCGCCGTAGCGGGCGACGATGGCGGCCTGATCGGAGGTCTCCTTCTCCCCCACCCGGACCGCACGCGCCTCCTCCGAGCGCTCGAAGATGTACGCCTGGAGCCTTGCCTCGAACTCGTTCGGCGTTCGGATGACGATCGTCGCCACCGAGACCAATCTACACCCTCCACCTTTGTATGATCGGGGGACGGTGGGGTACGCAGCGGGAACGACCGAGCGGGAGCGCTACGCGTCGGCGCTCGCAGGGCTCTGGGAGAGCCTCGCCTCCACGCTCGCCCGGCTCGAGGCGGTCTCGGCCGACGTGCACTCGCTGGACGACGCGGGCGGGCGACTGTCCGTGCTCCAGAACCGCCTGCACTGGGCCGGTGAGCTGGTGGCCGGCATCGAGCCCCCGCTGGGGGCCGAGCGCGCACACGCAGAGCTGGCGGTGGCGCTCGAGAGCGCGCGCGACGCGACCGGCGAGGTGCGGGAGGTGCTCGAGACGGAGGGCACCGGCGCGGCATGGCTGCTCGTGCACGAGTGGCGCGGTGCTCTGTTCGGCGTGCGGCTCGCGCGGCACCGGCTCGGGCTCGGGGCGCAGGCGACGGCTCCTCCCGAGGAGCGGGAGGACGCGTTCAGGTGGTCAGGCGCCCTGGCCACGGCGCTCGTCCTCGCGGGCACGGTCGCCTTCACCGCCGGCGCCATCGCGGTGCTCTGGCCGGTCTGGGCGGTCGGGCTCGGCCTGGTCGCCGCGAGCTTCCTCGTCTTCGAGCCGTAGCCGCCCCGGTCAGCCCTACTAGCCGGTCGCGGTCGCTGCTCGCAGGCGCGCGAGCGCCTCGTCGCGGCCGAGCAGCTCGATGCTCTCGAACAGGCCCGGTGAGACCTTCGAGCCGGTGACGGCGACACGGATCGGCTGGAACGCGTCGAGCGGCTTCAGGCCGAGCCGGTCGGCGAGCGACCGAAGGGCTGCGTCCACGTGCCCGGCATCGAACGGCTCGACGCGCGCCAGTTCCTCGGCGGCGGCACGGAGGATCGGCGCCGAGCCGTCGAGCTGCCCGGGGTCGGGCGCGACCGGCCCGAACAGGAAGCCCGCGTACTCGGGAAACTGGCCGAACCGCTCGATCTTTTTCTGGACGAGCGGCACCGCCTGCCGCACCCGCTCCTCCGGCCAGTCGTTGCCCTGATCGCGCAGATACGCGAGCAGCGCATCTGCGTACGCGTCGGCGGACATGGCCCGCAGGTATTCGCCGTTCAGCCACGCGAGCTTCGCGTAGTCGAAGACGCCGGCGCTCTTGCCGACGCGCTCGAGCGAGAACCGCTCGACCAGCTCGTCCCGGGACATGATCGTCGTCCGGTCGTCATAGCTCCATCCCAGCAGGGCGAGGTAGTTGACGAGCGCATCCGGGACGTAGCCCTGGGCGCGGAACTCGTCCACCGTCACCGAGCCGTGCCGCTTCGACAGCTTCGCCCCGCCGGGGCCGTGGACGAACGGAAGGTGCGCGTACTCCGGCAGCGGGGCCCCGAGCGCAGTCAGGATCAGCAGCTGCTTCGGCGTGTTGGACACATGGTCGTTGCCGCGGATCACATGCGTGATCCCGTCCAGCCAGTCCTCGATCGGCGAGGCGAAGTTGTACGTGGGACGGCCGTCCGAGCGGAGGATGACGACGTCCTCCAGCGTCTCGTTCCCGTACTCGACCCGCTCGAGGATCAGGTCGTCCCAGGCGGTCACACCCTCGTCGGGCATCCGGAAGCGGATCGCGCCGTCGTCCTCGTACGCCTTTCCCTCGTCGACCAGGCGCCGGGCTTCCTGCTGGCAGCGTTCGATGCGATCGAGCTGGAAGGTGACCGGCCCGTCCCAGTCGAGCCCGAGCCAGCGCAGGGATTCCTGGATCTGCTCCGTGGCCTCGGCCACCTCGCGTCCCGTGTCCGTGTTCTCGATCCGCAGGTGGAACTCGCCGCCCTCGTGACGGGCGTACAACCAGTTGAAGAGCGCGGTGTGGACGTTCCCGATGTGCAGGAACCCGGTGGGGCTCGGAGCCATGCGGACGCGGACACTCATGCGGCTAGGTTATCGCCGTGCTGTTCGGGGCCCACTGCTCAGGCGGGATCAAGAAGGCGATCGGCCGCGCTCAGGAGATCGACGCCGATGCCGTCCAGCTGTTCGTGCAGAGCCCGCGGGCCTGGCGCTTCCCCGATCACGACCCGGCCGACCTCGCCGCGTTCTGCGACCGGCGCAACGCGGCAGGGCTCGGTGCCGTCCTCGTCCACTCGCTCTACCTCGTCAATCTCGCCACCCCGAACGACGACTTCTACGCCAAGAGCGTCGACACGATGTGCCGCACGATGGAGACCTCGTGCGCGATCAAGGCGGACGGCGTCGTCCTCCACGTCGGCTCACATCAGGGCGCGGGTCTCGAGACCGGGATGGAGCGCGTCGCGCCGGCGCTCGAACAGGTGCTCGAGCGAACCTCGGACACGACCTGGCTGCTGATGGAGAACACCGCCGGCGCCGGCGGCACGATCGGACGCTCCGTCGACGAGCTGGAGGCGATCTTCGAGCGGCTCGACCGCCATCCCCGCCTGGGCATCTGCCTCGACTCGTGCCACCTCTACGCCTCCGGCCTGGACGTGACCGACCGCGACGAGCTCGACCGCCTGGTCCAGGAGATCGATTCGACGTTCGGCCTCGACCGAATCCGCGCGCTGCACGTCAACGACTCGAAGGCGCCGCTCGGCTCGAACCGCGACCGGCACGACAACATCCTCGACGGCCTGATGGGCGAACAGCTGGGCGTCTTCCTCTCGCACCCGGCCTTCCAGGGGCTGCCGGCCGTCCTCGAGGTCCCCGGCACCGACGGCCACGGCCCGGGCGCGGACGACATCCGCAAGCTGCGCGAGTTGCACTCTCGGTGGGTTTGACCTAGCCACGCCGCACCCCATCTCCGCGAAGCCCGGGCTTGGCCCGAGCGTAGCTCAGGCCGCTTGGAACGCGACCACAAGGGGAAGGGGGCTCACGGGGGAAACCGGCTGTTTCCCCCGTGTTATGCGTCTTGCGTGACTTGGGCGAAGACGCGGAAGGTCGGCTGGCCGACCGGGAGCTCCGAGAACTCGGGATTGACGCAGCCGAGCGCTCCGACCCGGTGCCCGTAGGTGGTCGACACCTCGGCACGGCACATCGGTAGCGGGCGGCGAACGGCCTTCACGGCGCCGAAGCCGTAACGCGAGCGCTCCGCGACGCCGAGCAGTCTCACGTCGATCTCGACGTCGTAGACCTTCTGCATGCACCCGATGTAGGTGTGCCCGAACTCCTCGAACGCATAGACGAACGGACAGGCCCGTTCGAGACACGCCGCCGGGTAGACGACCTTGTCGCAGTGGGCCGCGCACCGACGGCACTCGGTCTCGTCCTGAGGGTGGAGCGGAAGGCTCTCCACGTTCGCCGCGGGCTGTCGCACAGGTGGATTGTGGCCGCAGGACCCCGGCCACCGCAAGACTTGACAAGCGCCCCTCACACGCGCTATGGCGGCCCCTGGAGGCCGATTCCGGTCGATGGGATGCGCCTCGATAGGGTGGAGCCATGGTGCGCAAGATCCTCGTGGTGGGGCTTGCGCTCGCCCCGCTCGCGGCGATCCTGCGCTGGGTCGTCGAGGCGGACGACGTGGTCGTCTTCTGCGTTTCCGCCCTCGCGCTCGTCCCGCTCGCGTGGTGGATCGGGGAGGCGACCGAGCAGGCGGCGGAGCACACCGGCGCCGGGATCGGCGGCTTCCTGAACGCGAGCTTCGGCAACGCGCCGGAGCTGATCATCGCGCTTTTCGCCGTCAGCGACGGGCTCCCCGACGTCGTGCGAGGCTCGATCACGGGCAGCATCGTCTCCAACCTGCTGCTCGTGCTCGGGGTCGCCATGGTCGCGACGGAGCGAGAGGAGCTCGACCGCGTCTCGCTCATGTCCTACCTCGGGCTCGTCGCGTGCGGAGCGTTGCTCTTCCTCGTGCCGTCCGTGCCCGGCTGGCACGGCAACCCCGACCGCCACGTCCTGGCCATCGCCGGCATCCCGGTCGCCTGCGTGCTGCTGCTCGCCTACCTCGGCCAGACGTCAGTCAATCTCCGCCGCCACCGGCGCCGCCACCGGGCTTCCGAGTCGAAGCCTGCCGCGCTCTCGTGGAGCCTGCCGAATGCCCTGCTGATCCTCGGACTGGCCACCGGGCTCACCGCCATGGTCAGCGAGATCCTCGTCGGCTCGCTCCAGGGATTCGCGAAGTCGGCCGGCCTGTCGACGTTCTTCGTCAGCGCCGTAATCGTGGCGATCGTGGGGAATGCCGCCGAGCACGGAGGCGCCATCGTGATCGCCCGCCACGGCAAGATCCGGCTGGCCAGCGAGATCGCCATCTCCTCCGCCGCGCAGGTGGCGCTGTTCGTCGCTCCGATCGTGGCGCTGTTCTCGTTCGCCGTCCGCCCGCCGCTGACGCTGGCCTTCCGCCCCGTGGAGCTGGCATCGATCGCCGGGGCCGTGCTGATCGTCGGCGCGGTCGTCCGGGATCGGAAGGGGACGAGACGCGAGGGCATCATCCTGCTGATCGCCTACGCCGGGATGGTGATCGCCTACTACCTGTCCGGGAACCGGTAAGCACCGGGAAGACAGCCGTCGTCAGACGCGGGCGGCCAGAGCCTCCGGCGCGAGCGCGATCGCGGCCTCGATGTCCTCGTCCGACACGTCCAGATGCGTCACGGCACGGAGCCTCGTCGGATGCACCGTGTTGGAGAGACCGACGCCGGCGTCCTTGAGCGCCGCCGAGCACGTCCCACTTGCCGAGGCCCAGCGGCTCGGCGTCGAGCTGGACGAAGTTCGTCTCCACCTGCTCGAGATCGACGGGCAGCCCGGCCGCGTGCCAACCCTCGGCCAGCCGCCGAGCCCGGGCGTGGTCGTCGGCGAGCAGCGTCACGTGGTGGTCGAGCGCGTAGACGCCGGCGGCCGCGACGATTCCCGCCTGGCGCATGGCCCCGCCGAACAGGTGCTTGAGCCGGCGCGCCTTCTCCATCCGCTCCGCCGAGCCGGCGACGAGCGCGCCCAAGGGGCAGCCCAGGCCTTTCGACAGGCAGAGCGTGACGGTGTCGAAGCAGCGGCCGATCTCGTCGGCGGGCACGCCGCTCCCCACCGACGCGTTCATCAGCCTCGCGCCGTCGAGGTGGAGGCGCAGGTCGAGGTCGCGACAGGCCTCGGCGATCGCCTCGATCTCCGCGAGCGGCCAGATCCGGCCGCCGGCCGAGTTGTTCGTGTTCTCGATCGAGACGAGGCGCGTGATCGGCCGGTGCGTGTCGCGCCGGTCCCAGGCCGCCTCCCGGACCTGCTCCGCGCTGAAGCGACCGGCGGTCGACTCGAGCGGGCGCATGACGAGGCCGGAGTGGGCAGCCGGCCCGCCGAGCTCGTTGATGAACAGATGCGACCAGGCGTCCGCGAGCAGCTCGTCGCCCGGCTCGGAGAGGAGGCGCAGCGCGATCTGGTTCGCCATCGTCGCCGTCGGGAGGAACACGGCCTCCTCCTGGCCGACCAGCCCCGCGACACGGCGCTCGAGCTCGTTGACGGTCGGGTCTTCGCGCTTCTGCTCGTCGCCCACCTCGGCGCGCGCGATCGCCTCGCGCATCCCGGCCGTGGGCCGTGTCGCCGTGTCGGAGCGGAGGTCGATGAACGGCACGCGGCTATTCTCGCAAGACGATGGATCTGGCCGTCCTGGAGGAGACGCTCGCCGCGCGGGGCGAGCCCGCGTACCGCTCCCGCCAGGTGTGGGAATGGGCCGCGCGCGGGGCCGCCGGGTTCGAGGAGATGACGAACCTGCCCGCCGCGCTCCGCGCCGACCTGGGCGAGGCCGTGCCCTTCTCGACGTTGTCGCTCACGGCGGAGGCCCGGTCGAAGGACGGCACCGTCAAGGCGCTCTTCTCGACGCACGACGGCCATCCGGTCGAGACGGTGCTGATGACCTACCGCGACGGGCGGCGATCGCTCTGCATCTCCTCGCAGTCCGGCTGCCCGCTCACGTGCGGGTTCTGCGCCACCGGGCAGATGCGCTTCCGCCGCAATCTGACCGCGTCGGAGATCCTCGATCAGGCGCTCCATTTCCGGCGGCTCGGGCCGATCAGCCACTGCGTGTTCATGGGGATGGGCGAGCCGATGATGAACTTCGACGCCGTGCTCGAGGCGGCGCGGCGGCTGCCGGATCTCGGGATCACGCCCCGCCGGACGACGATCTCGACCGTCGGCTGGCTTCCGGGCCTGACGCGGTTCGTCTCCGAGGTGGAGGAGCCGATCCGGCTCGCGATCTCCCTCCATGCGCCGGACGACGCGCTGCGCGCGATGCTCATGCCCGTCAACCTGCGCTACCCGATCGCCGACGTGCTCGCCGAGTGCGAGCGCCGCTACGAGCTCCGGCATCAGAAGGTCTTCGTCGAGTACGTGATGCTGCGAGGCGTGAACGACCGCGTCGAGCAGGCGACCCAGCTGGCGCGGCTCCTCGACCGGAAGATCTACAAGGTCAACCTGATCCCGTACAACCCGACCGGAGGCTTGCTGAAGGGAGCAGCGTTGGAGGGCTCGTCACGGGATGCGATTGCCGCCTTCAAGTCCGTTCTCGACCGAGCCGGGCTCCCCGCAACGGTACGCCTGACCCGGGGTCGGGACATCGCTGCGGCGTGCGGTCAACTGGCAGCCGGGCAAGCCGCCTGAGGTCCGTTCGCGAGCACCTCGCCCAAACCGACCACCTATAGTCGTGCGGATGCGCCCGGCCGGAGTGTTGATCTTCGAGGGTGGCCGGTGGGTGCCGTCGCCGTCGCCGGGCGGAGAGTACGCCCGCTTCGGAGAGATCCGGTTCTACTACTCCAACCTGATCGGCTACCTGCGCGTGGCCCTCGTTCTGGCGGCGGGCGCCACCATCACCACTGCGCACCCGCTCGTGACGGCGTCGCTACTGCTGGTCGCGATACTGCTCGACTGGGTCGACGGTCCCGTGGCCCGCGCGTACGACCAGTGCACGGTGCTCGGCTCGGGCGTGGACTGGCTGGCCGACATGTTGGCCTACGTGGTCATCCTGGCGTGGTTCGTCAGGCTCTCGCCCACGTGGGGGCTGTTGATCCTGGCCGTCACCGCGATCGAGCTCACCAGCTGCATCTTCGACTTCGCCACGACGGCGACCGGGCGCTATCCGCAACTGGGGCCGCAGAGCGGCTTCCGCGTGATCCTGCAGTGGTGCATGCCGGGCGGGTCGTACACCGCGTTCGGCACGCTCTTGTGGCTGTCCTACCCGGTCGTCGCGCTCGCCTGGTGCGTCGATCTCGCCTGGTCGCCGCACCCCGAGCTCGCCGGAACCATCCTGCACGTGCTCGGCTGGGGGTTGCTTCCGCTCGCGGTCCTGTACGCGTGGTGCGAGCTGGCGTACGTCAGCTTCATCCTCGAGGAGTGGCGCGAAGCTCCGCGCACGCCGGTGCCCTATGACGACTCGCCTGCGGGCATGACGCATCTGGGCACGGTGCCCGAGCCTCAACAGGAGCTGCTGACCGGCGCCTGGCGTGACGTGGAGAGGCTCATGGCGAGCGAGTGGAGCGCCAGCATGGCGCGGCGGGCGGTCTTCTGGGTCAACATCTGGCAACGGTCGGGCGACGGCGAGAGGCTCCCCATCGAACGCGGCGAGGAGCTCGACGAGTGGGCGCGGAAGATGGCCGCGCACTACGGCCCGGGGGTCGACCTCGACGGCTACGGCCTGATCGTCAACCCGGTGGGATCGACGGCTCAGGACTGGCACGTCGACTACACGCACGACTACGCCACCATCTTCATCCCACTCACCGAGCTGCGACCGGAGAACGCGCTGCAATACGCGATCCTCCCGCTCGGTATCCCCGAGCCGGTCTATCGTCGCGCGACCGCGGACCTCGATGTCGTCGATCTGCGGCTGCTCGCACGCGAGGGCGACTGGGTCAGCGTGCGACAGCTCCTGGCGCCGCCGTTCGGCGTCCTGAAGATGGACTTCGGAACGATCCACCGGGGCGTGGCCAACCAGGGGGACGAGGACCGGGTGCTGTTCTGGATCTCGGTGAAGCGAGGCGGCGACCTGCTACCGCCCGAACCGGTGGTGCAGACGATCCCGGCTTCGGCGCAGGGCTGAATGCCGTTCGTCGTGTACGTGGACATGGTCGGGGACCTCTTCCACGCCGGCCACGTCGGCTTCCTGCGCAAGGCCAGAGAGCTCGCGGCGGAGCACGCAGCCGCCCGAGGCATGAGCGAGGTGCGCCTGGTCGTCGGCCTGATGGGCGACGACGCTGCGGCGGCATACAAGCGCCGCCCGGTCCAGCCGCTGACACAGCGGATGATCGTCGTCGAGGCGTGCCGGTACGTGGACGCCGTCGTCGGCGATGCGCCGATGCCGGTGAGCGAAGCGTTCCTCGACGAGCATGCCGTGGATCTGGTCGTCCACGGAGACGATCTGAGCGAAGAGGAGCTCCACCGCTGGTACTCGGTGCCGATCGCGCAGGGCCGCTTCGCCGTCGTCGGCTACACGAGCCTGGTCGGGGGCGAGCCCGTCTCGACCAGCGAGATCATCCGCCGCGTCGAGGAGCGCTCTTGACCGGGTTGCACTTCCGGAACGGCGTCGTCCTTCGCGAGCCGCTGACGCTCGCGCTCCTATGCCTGGAGCACGACTACGGCTACCGCACCTACGACTCGGCGCCGGTTCGAGCTGATTCCGCGTGGAGGCGAGAGGACGCCCAGATCGCCAACAGGATCGGCGCCCGGATGAGCTCCCGCGAGATCGACGCGCTCATGGGGAGAAAGGCAGAGATCGAAGGCGCGCTTGGTCGGATCCCCGGAGACGCGTCGCTGGCAGAGCAATCCGGGGAGATCCCGTGGGATGCCCTCTGCGACCTGTACCGGGCGTTCGGCGGTATCTCGGGCGTAGGCCTGGCCAAGGCGACGAAGGCGCTCCACAGGAAGCGCCCTCACCTGATTCCGATGCTCGATTCGGTGGTCGTGGGCTACCTGCGCTCGGTCGAGCAGATCCCGGTCGGCGATTTCGCCGAGGAGGCGCTCGGCCTGACGCGAAGCTACAAGGTCGACCTCGACGCGAACGCGGAGACGCTCGTCTCCGTTCAACTCGGTCTGAACGAGCAGGGCTACACGCTCAGCCTGTGCCGGATCCTCGACCTCTATACCTGGACCTACGCCGGGGAGAAGCCACCGCCCTGGGCAGCGGAGGCGGCCGAGCGGCTGATCTGACGGCGGCGGCGCGGGAGGTCGGCAGGTCGGCTACGTGCAGGCTCGGCACGAGATCAGGCGGTGGCTACGCTCTTCCGATGCTGACGAGGAGCGAGCAGACTCCGGCTGACCTGCCGGACGTGCCGACGCTCCTCGACTGGAGACGCCGGGTCGCCGACCTGTACCACGACGTGCGCGCCGACCCCGATCCGCGGCACGCGTGGGAGCGCTGGCGGACGGTCCGCGACGAGCTGATCTCCTCGCACCCGCAGTCGCCGCTCGGCCCCGCCGGGCGCGACGGCTACCCAGGCGCCCCGTACTTCGCGTACGACCGTCGGTATCGCGTGACGGCGGAGCTCGTCGCGGCAGAGCCGACCGGGCTCGACATCCCGGAAGGCCGGTTCACGCGGTTCGCACGCGCCGAGCTCGAGCTCGACGGGCGCGCCTTCGAGCTCGACTGCTACTGGCTCGACGGCTACGGCGGCGGCCTCTTCCTGCCCTTCGGCGACGCGACCAGCGGCACGACGACGTACGGCGGCGGTCGCTACCTCCTGGACACGGCCAAGGGCGCCGATCTCGGCTCGGAGGACGGCAGGCTCGTCCTCGACTTCAACTTCGCCTACAACCCGTCCTGCTCCTACGACGCGCGCTGGGTGTGCCCGCTCGCACCGCCCGCGAACCGTCTGCCGGTCGCCGTGGAAGCGGGCGAGCGCGTCTCGTGACGGGCGTGGAGTTCGACTTCGAGCAGGCGGTGCGCGAGGCGCTGGAGTCGCTCCCGCCCGACCTCCGCTCGGCGATGTCGAACGTCGAGATCGTCGTCGACGAGACGGCGCCGCCGGGTTCGAGCATCCTCGGCCTCTACCAGGGCATCCCGCTCACCCGGCGCGGATCCTGGTACGCCGCGGTGCCGCCGGACAAGATCACGATCTACCGGTGGCCGATCGAGCGCGTCGCAGGCACCGACCCGGTTCGGCTCACCCGGGAGATCCACCACGTCGTCATCCACGAGATCGCCCACCACTTCGGCATCTCGGACGAGCGCCTGATCGAGCTCGGCAAGTACTGATGCGACGACCCGGCGGGCTTCCCTGGCTCGCGGCTCTGACCGGGGTCTACCTGGGGCTGCGCGTCTGGTCGTTCGCCGGGATCGCCGGGCACGCGAGCTCGTTTCCCGACACGGCCGACTACCAGAACGTCCAGAGGCTGTCGGTCTTCAGCCTCGACTTCTGGACGTGGTACAAGCCGTGGGGCTCCGCGCTGCTCTGGAAGCTGCTTCCAGGCCCGACCGACGTGAGCGCCCCGATCGCGCAGTGGCTGATCTCCGTCGCCGCGTGGCTGGTCCTCGCATTCGTCGTGTTCCGCGTGCTCGAGCGCCGGCCGGTGAAGTACGCGGGCTTGCGCTCGTGCTCGCGTTCGCGCTGGTTCCCGCAGTGGCCGTCTGGGACGGCGCCCTCCTTTCGGAGTCGCTGACTCTCTCGCTCGCGGCTCTGCTCGTCGCCGCGCTCCTCCTGTTCGTCCGGGGGCCGTCGTGGAGATGGGCGGCGGTAGTGCTTCTGCTCGCCTTCCTGCTCGCCGGCACGCGCTCGACCAACGGCTATCTCGCCCCCTTCGTGCTCATTCCGGTCGCCGTCGTGGTCCTGCGCCGCTCGCGCTGGATCGCCGTCGCCGTCGCGGCCGGCTCGCTCGCGATCGCGGGCGTCGCGTACGCGTCGGCGAACGTCCGCCAGTGGCAGGTGCCGCTCGGGGAGATCATCGCCGGCCGCGTCCTGCAGAAGCCGTCGGAGCAGGCGTACTTCGTCGCCCGCGGGATGCCCGTGCGGCCGTCGCTTGCGCAGGACATCTGGTCGCATCGGGTCCCTCTCGCGGAGTTCGAGACGACGCCCTCGCTCGCGTACTTCATGCCCTGGTTCGAGCAGAAGGGCCGGAGCGTCTACACCGACTACCTGCTCTCGCATCCGGGCGACGCGCTGGCCGACCCGATCGCGGACATCCCCGCCATGATCTCCCCGTCCCCGTCCACGCATGACCTGCAGGGACTCCCCGTCCACTTCTATGCGGCGAAGGACTACCGCGACGGCCTTCCGAGCTTCGCCGCACGCGTGCTCTATCCGTCGAGCGCCAGGTTGCTGCTCATCGTCGCGATCCTCTCGCTGCTCGTGCTGGCTGCGCTCGCCACGATGGGCCTGGCGCGGGTCGGCTGGCTGATACCGGTGCTTCTGCTCGCCTCGTGCGTGCCGCACGCCGTCATCGTCTGGGACGGAGACGACGCCAGCATCGGCCGGCACGCGCTGCTCCTCGCCGTCCTGTTCCGGCTCGGCCTGCTCCTGGTCCTGCTCTTCATCGCCGACGCCTATTTCACCGACCGGGACCGTCGGCACAGGCCTTCTACGATACGGGCGTGAGCAAGATCTACCAGTCGATCGACGGCAAGCTCGCCGACTGGATCCTCGCCCAGCGGCTGTTCTTCGTCGCGACCGCGCCGAGCGGACAGGACGGGCACGTCAACTGCTCGCCGAAGGGCGGCATCGAGACGTTCCGGATCACGGGCCCGCAGGAGGTCGCCTACCTCGACTTCGTCGGCTCGGGCGCGGAGACGATCGCCCATCTGCGCGACAACGGCCGCATCGTCGTCATGTTCTGCGCCTTCGAGGGGCCGCCGCGGATCGTGCGGCTGCACGGGCGCGGAACCGTCTCTCAGCTCGGTGACCCGGCCTTCGACGAGCTGTACGCGAGGCTCGACTTCTCGGGGATCGAGGCTGCCGAGGCCGGGGCCCGTTCGATCGTCAGCGTCGCGGTCGAGCGCATCGCCGACTCCTGCGGCTACGGCGTGCCGCTGATGGGCTACGAAGGCACGCGCACACAGCAGATGGCCTGGATCCAGGCGCAGCTCGGCAAGAACGGCCCGGGCGGCGTCCTCGACTATTCGCGCGAGAAGAACGCCGCCTCGATCGACGGCCTGCCGGCGATCGACACCACGTTGTTGCCGGACCGCGACTAGCCGCTCACCGTTGCGGTTGCAGCCGACCCCGCGCGGGTCAGGCTCGGGGAGGGAAGAGGCGAGCCTTGACCGGCTCGGCCTCGGGGAGAGCATGGATCACATGGTTCAGGAGGACGAACGGGAGCGGGCGGCCCCGCAGGCTCTCACGCCTTGCGCCTCCCGTCGTCCGGAAGGAGTGACATCACCATGAAACGACTAGCGCTCCTGGTGGCGGCGATCGCAGCCGCCGCCGCGACGACCGTCGGGACGGCGAGTGCGAGCTCGTGCACCCCGACCGGGTTCTTTCGCGACAGCATCAACATGACGGCGGCGATGATCAACCCGACCGGCAAGGTGTCGGGAACCGTCGACGCCACCGGCTGCAACATCGGCGTCTACTACGGCCCCGGCTCGAAGGGGCAGATCAACAAAGCCGAGATCTTCGGCGCCAACTACTTCGGCGTCGTGAACAACGGCGGCAAGGTGAACATCCAGAACTCGTACGTGCACGACATCGGCGAGGTCGCCCTTCAACGGCACCCAGCACGGCGTCGGCATCTACTTCGCCTATGACACGGGTGCGACCGGAGACATCTCGAACAACACCGTGAGCGCGTACCAGAAGGGCGGCATCGTGGTGAACGGCGGCAGTGACAGCGCCGACATCCACAACAACACGGTCACGGGGCTCGGCCGGGTGAACTTCATCGCCGGCAACGGCATCCAGGTCGCGTTCGGGGCATCCGGCGACGTCCACAACAACACAGTCACCGGCAACGCCTACACGGGTGCGAACAACGCTTCCTCTGCCGGCATCCTCGTCTTCGGCGGCTGCGGCGACCCGGTGTCGGTGGTCGACGTGCACAACAACACGCTCGTCAACAACGACATGGGCGTCTACTTCGCGAACTACGACGACGCCTGCGTCGCGCCTTCGCCGACCCCGACGAAGGGCGACATCCACAACAACTCGATCTCAAACGATGCCGTGACGAACATCAGCGGCAACGGCTCGCCGATCGGCTACCAGGCCGGGATCGCGAGGTCGGCAACGGCGACGACATCCACAACAACGCGATCTCCGGCGTCGGGCTACGCGCCGATGGATCCGGGCACGGCCTTCGTCCGCCCGATCGACATCGACCTTCACGCTGAACGTCAAGTCCCACAACAACACCTACAACGGCAGCCCGTACAACGGCTAGAAACAACGCTGCCCGCTCTGACCGAAGGGCCCGCTCCGGCGGGCCCTTCGCCTTCTAGGCTGTCGAGCGTGCCAGCCTTTCTCATCTACGGGACGTTCATGCGCGGCCAGCCGGGGCACGCGAATCTCGACGGCGCCGAGCTCCTGGGTGACGTGGAGACGGCGCCCCGCTACCGCCTCTGGGAGGTCGACGGCCGCTGGCCGGCGCTGATCTCCGACGACGACGGGGTCGCGATCGCCGCCGAGCTCTACGAGATCGCGCCCGCCCATCTCGCCCGCCTCGCGGAGATCGAGCCGCCCGGCTGGAGCCGCGCGCCGGTCGAGCTCGCGGACGGCCGGCAGGTCGAGGCGTTCCTCGGCGCCCCGGGCCTGCGCGCCCGCGGCCACGACGTCTCGACCCACGGCGGCTGGGCCGCGTACCGGGCTTCCAGAGCTAGCCGCGGACGAGGTTCTTGAGGACGAAGAGCGTGTTCGCCGGCCGCTCGGCCAGGCGTCGCATCAGATAGCGGTACCAGTCAGGCCCGAACGGCGTCGCGACCAGCACCGCGAACCCGCGGCGGACGAGGTCGAGCTGGAGCTGCGAACGCACGCCGTACAGCAGCTGGAACTGGAACCGGTCGCGGGCGATGCCCTCGCGTTCGGCGAACGCGATCGTGTGCTCGATCAGCCCCTCGTCGTGCGTGGCGACCGCCGTGAAGCCGCCGTCGCGCAGCGAACGCTCGATCAGGCGCGCCAGCGCGGCGTCCACGTCGGCCTTCTCCGGATAGGCCACCTCCGGCGACTCGAGGTACGCGCCTTTCACGAGACGCAGGTTCGGTCGCAGATCGAGGAGCGACGCGAGATCGTCCTCCGAGCGGTAGAGGTAGGACTGCAGCACCGTGCCGGTGTTCTCGTGCCCGGCCTCGCGCAGCCGCCGGTAGATGCGCAGCGTCGCGTCGACGAACGGCGATTCCTCCATGTCCATCCGCACGAAGTTCCCGAGCCCGGCGGCGTGCTCCAGCAGGGCGGTGACGTTCTCGTACGCGAGCTGCTCGTCGATCGCGAGCCCGAGGTGCGTCAGCTTGAGCGCGACGTTCGTCTTCAGGCCCTCGGCCTGGATGCGATCGAGCACCTCGCGATATGCGGCGACGACGGCGCCGGCCTCCTCGGCCGACGTCACGCCCTCCCCGAGCAGCGTCGTGTTCGTGAGCAGCCCCTGGTCGTTCAGCCGCCTCAGCACGGGCACGAGCTGGTCGAGCGTCTCGCCGGCGACGAACCGCGCCGCACCGAGCCGCATCCCGTGGCGGCCGACGAAGCGATGCAACGTCGGACTGTCGGCGAGCGCGAGGATCGCCTTGCGCGACGCCGCGTTCGCCGTCTCGGTGATCACGCCTCGGCCGGGACGGGCTGCTCGCCGAAGCCGTACCTGACGACCAGCTGCTTGACGGCCTTCACCTCGTCGAGCCGACGTACGGGCCGCGTCGTCGGCGCCTCCTTCACGGTCTCCGGCTCCTCCGCCGCCTCGCGCGCGATCGCGAGCATGGCGTCGGCGAACGCGTCGAGCGTCTCCTTCGCCTCGGTCTCGGTCGGCTCGATCATGAGCGCCTCGGGCACGACCAGCGGGAAGTAGATCGTCGGCGGATGGAAGCCGTAGTCCATCAGCCGCTTGGCCACGTCGAGCGCGGTCACGCCGTGCTCGCGCTTCAGGCGGCGAGCCGACAGCACGAACTCGTGCATGCACAGGCGGTCGTAGGGCAGGTCGTACGTGCCCTTCAGCAGCGCGAGCAGGTAGTTGGCGTTCAGCACGGCCACTTCGGACATGCCCTTGAGCTCCGGCCCGTAGGCGCGGATGTAGGCGTAGGAGCGGACGAAGACGCCGAACGGCCCGGTGAACCCGCGCACGCGGCCGATCGTCTTCGGCCGGTCCTCGTCGAGCCCGAAGCTGCCGTCGTCGAGCCGCACGACCTGCGGCGAGGGAATGAACGGCTCGAGGATGTCGCGCACCGCGATCGGCCCGCCGCCCGGGCCCACCGCCGCCGTGCGGCTGCGAGAACGTCTTGTGCAGGTTGATGTGCACGACGTCGAAGCCCATGTCGCCGGGCCGGGCGATCCCGCACACGGCGTTCAGGTTGGCTCCGTCGTAGTACATGAGCGCACCCGCGCCGTGGAAGATCCGCTCGATCTCCTCGATGCCCTCGTCGAAGAGGCCGAGCGTCGAGGGGTTCGTGAGCATCAGCGCCGCCGTCTCGGCATCGACCTTCGCGCGGAGGTCGTCGAGGTCGATGTTGCCGCGCGCGTCGGTCTTGACGCCGACGAGCTCGAAGCCCGACATCGCGACGCTGGCCGGGTTCGTCCCGTGAGCCGTGTCCGGCACGATCACCTTGCGTCGATGCGCACCCTCGCCGCGATCGGCGAAGTAGGCGCGGATCAGCATCAGCCCGGTGATCTCTCCCTGCGACCCTGCGGCCGGCTGCAGCGACACCGCGTCGAGCCCTGCCACCTCGGCGAGGATCTCCTGCAGCCGCCACATCAGCTCGAGCGCTCCCTGGGCTCCCTCGGGCTCCTGCAGCGGGTGCAGGTCGCGGAAGCCCTGGAGCAGCGCGAGCCGCTCGTTGACGCGCGGGTTGTACTTCATCGTGCAGGAGCCGAGCGGGTAGAAGCCGGTGTCGACCCCGAAGTTGCGCGTCGACAGCTCGGTGAAGTGGCGGACGAGGTCAGGCTCGGCGATCTCCGGGAGGCGCGGCGGCTCTGCGCGCCGGAGCTCGTCGGGCACGTCCGGAACGGGCAGGTCGTGCTGCGGGAAGGAGTACGCCGCGCGACCCGCGACCGACTTCTCGTAGATGAGCTTCATCGCGGCGCCACCTCGCTCAGCACCTCGACCAGCCGGTCGATGTCCGCCTTCGAGCGCTTCTCCGTCACCGCGACGAGCAGGCAGTCGTCGAGTCCCTCGTAGTCGCGGCCGAGGCGGTAGCCGGGATTCACGCCGCGCGCGCGCGCCTCGCGAATCACTTCGCCGGCGGGCCGTCCGACGCGTACCGCAAACTCCTTGAATGTTGCCTTGTCCGAGAACACGATCTCGAAGCCGGCCGCCTCCAGCTCCCGCCTGGCATAGCTCGAGAGCGCCATGCACATCTCCCCCAGCTCGCGCAGGCCCTGCGGGCCGAGCCAGGACAGGTAGACCAGTCCGCCCAGGGCGAGCAGCGTCTGGTTGGTCGTGATGTTGGAGGTCGCCTTCTCGCGCCGGATGTGCTGCTCGCGCGTCGAGAGCGTCAGGACGTAGCCCCGCTCGCCGGCCAGGTCGGTGGTCTCGCCGACGATCCGGCCGGGCATGCGCCGGATGTGCTCGAGCCGGGAGGCGATGAACCCGTAGTGCGGGCCGCCGAACGACATGGCGTTGCCGGCACCTTGGCCCTCGCCGATCGCGATCGCGCAGCCGTAGCGCCCGGGAGCCTCGAGCACGCCGAGCGACACGGGATCGACGTGGGCGACCGCGAGCGCGTCGGCGTCGGCGGCTGCCTCGGCCAGCTCCGGGGCGGGCTCGAGACAGCCGAAGAAGTTCGGCTGCTGGAAGATCACCGCCGCCGCGTCCTTCGCCGCTTCGGCGACCCGCGCCGGATCGGTCGTCCCGCCCGAGTGGGGCACCTCGACGACCTCGAGCCCGAAGCCGGGCGCATACGTCTTGATCACCTGCCGCACCTGCGGATTCGTCGCCTCGGTGACCACGACCCGCGACCGGCCGGTGACGTGCCTGGCGAGGTAGCACGCGTCGGCGGCGACGGTCGTCCCGTCGTAGCCGGAGGCATTCGACACGTCCATGCCCGTCAGCTCGCAGATCGCCGTCTGGTACTCGAAGATCGCCTGGAGCACGCCCTGGCTCATCTCCGGCTGGTAGGGCGTGTACGCGGTGAGGAACTCGCCTCGCGACAGGACGGTGTTGACCACCGCCGGCACGTAATGGTCGTAGACCCCGGCGCCGAGGAAGGAGAGCTCGACTCCGGCGTGTGCGTTTCGCGACGCGAGCGAGTCGAGGTGCGCGACGATCTCCTGCTCGGCGAGCGGCGGCTCGAGGTCGAGCGGCCGCCCGAGCCGCACCCCGGCGGGAATGTCGCGGAACAGCTCCTCGACGGTCGAGACGCCGACGGCCGCGAGCATCTGCTCGCGATCCTCGGCAGTCAGCGCGATGTACCTCACGCGAGGTCTTCGAGCAGCTTCCTGTACCCGGCCGCATCGAGGAGCCCGTCGAGCTCGCCGGGGTTGCTCATGCGCACGCGGATGAGCCAGCCCTCGCCGTACGGATCGTCGTTCACGGTCTCGGGCTCGTCGACGACCTTCTGATTGACCGCGAGCACCTCGCCCGAGAGCGGAGCGATCAGGTCGGACACGGCCTTCACCGACTCGACCTCGCCGTACGCAGTGTCCATGCCGATCGTCGCGCCCACGTCGGGCGGCTCGTAGTGCACGAGCTCGCCGAGCGAGTCCTGCGCATACCAGGTGACGCCCAGCGTGGCCTCGTCGCCCTCGATGCGGGCCCAGTCGTGCTCGGGGTGGTACCGGAGATCGTCGGGATAGCTCTCGGACGCCGCCATTCGTCAGTGCTCCTCTCGCTTGTAGATCGGTTTCTGCACGATCTTCGCCCGTCGCGGCTTGCCTCGCACGTCGATCGTGATCTCCTCGCCCGGCTTGGCCAGCCCGGCCGGGACGTAGCCCATGCCGATGCCACGGTCGAGCATCGGCGAGTGCGTGCCGGAGGTGACCTCGCCGCCCTCCGCGATCGGCATGCCCTGGCGCGGGATGGCGCGCTCTTCCATCACGAACGCGGCCAGCCGCTCCGCAGGCCCCTGCTCCTTGACCCGGCGCAGCTCCCCGGCGCCGGTGAAGTCCCGGTCGAGCGCGCAGACCCAGCCGAGGCCCGCCGAGATCGCGTCGGTCTCCGGCGAGATGTCGTTGCCGTGCAGCGGGTAGCAGACCTCGAGCCGGAGCGTGTCACGCGCCCCGAGCCCGCACGGCTTGGCGCCGCGAGCGAGCACGCGCTCCCAGAGATCGCCGGCCTCCTCGGCCATGACCAGCAGCTCGACGCCCTTCTCGCCCGTGTAGCCGGTGCGGTTGACCATGCAGGCGATCCCGTCGATCTCGCTCTCGGCGAACGTGAACGCCGGCGCGTCCTCGAGCCCCAGACGCTCGAGCGACCGCGGCCCCTGGACCGCGATCAGCCCGTACTGGTCGGACACGTTGCGTACGTCCGACCCGCGCAGCTCCCGCTCGCGCAGCCACTCGAAGTCGGCGTCGGCGTTGGACGCGTTCACGATCAGCAGGAACCGGCACGCGTCGAGCTGGTAGACGATCAGGTCGTCGACGATGCCGCCGCGCTCGTTGGTCAGCAGCGTGTACTGCGCCTCGCCGGGCCCGATGCGGCCGAGGTCGTTCGAGAGCAGCGAGTCCAGCAGCTCGCGCGCGCGCGGCCCCTCGACGTCGATCTCGCCCATGTGCGAGACGTCGAACGCGCCGCAGTCCTCGCGCACCGCCATGTGCTCCGGAATGACGCCTTCGTACTGCACGGGCATCTCCCAGCCGGCGAACGGCACCATGCGCGCGCCGAGCTCGACATGCTGCTCGTAGAGCGGTGTGCGGCGGAGCCCTGCCTCGATTGGCACGGCTCGGATGCTACTCGGGCGCCGCTAGGAGTCGCGGAGGAACGACGGCACGTCGAGCACGTCGTCCGGGATCTCGAAGCTTTCGGACGGGCGCTCCTCACGGACAGCGGCCGGAGCCGGAACCGGAGCGGTCGACCGAGCCGGACGTGGCTCGGACGCCGGTGTCTGCCGGCGGCGCCGGCGCTGGGCGTCGCCGAAACCGGTCGCGATCACCGTCACGCGCAGCTCGTCGCCGAGGCCTTCGTCGATCACGGCGCCGAAGATGATGTTGGCGTCGCTCGCAGCGGCGCTGGTCACGACCTCTGCGGCCTCGTTCACCTCGAACAGGCCCAGGTCGGCGGGACCGGTGACGTTGAGCAGGATGCCGGTCGCTCCCTCGATCGACGAGTCGAGCAGCGGTGACGAGACGGCGCTGCGCGCGGCCTCGGAGGCGCGCCCGTCGCCGCTGGCCGTGCCGATGCCCATCATCGCCGTGCCTGCCTCGCGCATGATCGTGCGCACGTCGGCGAAGTCGAGGTTGACGAGGCCCGGGATCGTGATCAGATCGGTGATGCCCTGGACGCCCTGGCGCAGGACGTCGTCGGCGAGCCGGAACGCGTCCACTACGGACGTGTCCTTGTCGACCACCTGCAACAGCCGGTCGTTCTCGATCACGATGATCGTGTCGACCCGCTCCTGCAGCGCCGCGAGCCCCTGCTGCGCGATCTCGGCGCGGCGGCGACCCTCGAAGGAGAACGGCCGGGTGACGACGCCGACGGTCAGCGCTCCGACCTCGAGCGCCAGGTCGGCGACGACCGGGGCAGCGCCGGTGCCGGTGCCGCCGCCCTCACCTGCGGTGACGAAGACCATGTCGGCACCTTTCAGCGCTTCCTTCAGCTCGTCGCGCGACTCCTGCGCGGCCGAGCGGCCGACCTCGGGATTCGCGCCGGCGCCGAGCCCGCGGGTGACTGCCTCGCCGATGTGGATCTTCACGTCCGCGTCGCTCATCAGGAGCGCCTGCGCGTCGGTGTTGACGCCGATGAACTCGACGCCGGCGAGGCCTGCGTCGACCATGCGGTTGACGGCGTTCGTACCCCCGCCGCCGACTCCGACGACCTTGATTACCGCGACGTAGTTTCCGGCTTGACCTCTCATCAGCTTCTGCCTCTCACCCGATTATCGACCGAGGGAACCTGAACCTTTACTGGAGCGTTATTGCCGTATCCGCAGAATGTGCCTGCCAGCGTAGGCACTCCTGATTGGCGTGTCAATCGGAAATTCCTGCTTGGCGAACACGCAAAGACTCAACCTTGACCAGAGAGTTGAGAGTTGGTGGTCGTCGTCGGTAGCCCTCCCTGCGGCGTGGTGGTCCCCGCCGAGTAACCCGCCACAGCGCGCGTCGGCACGCTGACGTCGACGTATAGAGCGCCTTCGGCCCGCCGGAGGACCGCCGCGGCGACGGCGATCTTGACCGGCATGTTGCTCATGTCGCCGAGCCGGACCTCCCTCCCGGAGGCGAGCTGGAGCACGAGCTGTCCGCCGTCGTCGTCCCGGACGGACAGGACGCGACCCGGGAAGTGCGCCTCGCGAAGCGCGGCGGCGACTGCAACCGCGTTGCCGGTCGTGACCGGCGCACCGACTGCGACGTCGGTCTCGGCGGCCAGCCAGATCCGCGGCAGCGGCGGATACGACCCCGGCTGCAGGGCCGCAAGCACACGGCCGCTCGCCGCAACGAGCCAGGCATCCGACCCTCTCCTCAGGACGGCCACGGGCTGCTCCACGCTCACCTGCACGCGCAGCGTGTGCGGGAAGTCGCGGTCGTAGCTCACGCGTGCGATCTGCGGAAAGCCGGCAAGGCGCCGGTCGGCGTCGGCGCGACTGAACGAGACGAGACTCTTCCCGTCGAGCGGCGCCAGCGCGGTACGGATCTGCGCCGCGAGAGCGGGAGGCGCTCCTTCGACGTCGATTCTCTGAACGGCGAAGACGGACGTCTCACGCGCGATCACATAGGCACCGACCGCGCCGGCCAGCAGCGCGAAGCCGATCGCGAGCGACCGGCCGCTCGGAAGCCACCCTGCCAGCTGAAGAGAGCTGCGGCCGCGTCTCGTCAGCGGCAGTGCGTGCGCCCGGGCAGGCACCCGCCGTCGTCGCTTCTCGGCCACGGGGATCACTTCGCCCTCGCCGCCGCGCTTCCTACCTCCCGGGTGGCTACGCCGCTCGGCCGACGGGCGGCAGCTCGAGCTCTCCGACCAGCTCGACCTCCCGCTCGAGCACGACACCGAACTGCTCGAGAGCCCGCCTCCGGCCCTCCGCCATCAGCGCGAGCGCGTCGGCGGCCGTCGCACCGCCCGTGTTCTCGATGAAGTTCGCGTGCACGGGCGAGATCCGGGCGCCGCCGATCGCGTGGCCCTTGAGACCGCAAGCCTCCAGCATCCGGCCGGCGCCCAGCTCGTGCGCCGGGTTCTTGAAGACGCTTCCGAACGTGCGCTTGTTCGTCGGCTGGGTCGCCTTGCGCCGTGCGTTGAGCTCCGCAATCGTCCTCTTCACCTCCTCCGGCGGACGCGGTATCAGCCGGAACTCGACGCGGGCGACGATCTGGCCAGGGCGTAGCGCCGAGTGGCGGTAGGCGAGATCGAGCTCGTCGAGCCCCAGCCAGCCCACCCCGGCTGCGTCGACGACGAGCGCCCTCGTGAGCACCTGCGACCAGTCGCTCCCGTAGGCACCGGCGTTCATCCTCACGCCTCCCCCCGCCGTACCCGGGATCGCGCAGGCGAACTCGAACCCGCCGAGGCCGCCGGCGCGCGCCCGATGGAGACAGACGGCGTTGGCCGCGCCTCCGCCGGCGACGAGCAGCTCCCCTTCGATGTCGACGCCGGCCAGCTCGCCCGCCAAGCGCACGACGAGCGCCTCGACGCCGGCGTCGGCGGCGAGCAGGTTCGACCCGAGCCCGATCGGAACGATGCGCAGCCCGCGCTCGGCGGCCCAGGCGACGACCTGCTCGAGCTCGACGAGGGTGCGCGGCTGCGCGAACGCACGCGCAGGGCCGCCGATCCCGACCGTCGTCAGCCGCGCGAGCGGCGCGCCCTCCTCAATCGTCACCGAGCCGGCCTGTGGACTCATCGTCACAGTTTCGGCACGCTCGGGTCACACACGCGTGACAATTTCCCCGCTACGCTCAAATCGGGGGCAGGGCGCGGAAGCGCCCCCGGGGGAAACAAATTGCATCGGCTCGGCGTGGGCGGGGTCGCGGTCATCGCAGCGCGTCCAGCACGAGAGGGGCGGCCGTGGCGACGTCGTCGGCGCCCTGGGCGAGCACGACGTCGCCGGGGCGGGCGCGGCGGGCGATGAACGCGGCTGCGTCGGCAAGCTCGGGCGTCCACGCGAGCGGCATGCCGGGGCGGAGCTCGGCCAGCGCATCGACGACGAGCTTCCCGGACACATCCTCGGGCCGGGGCTCGCCGGCGCCGGACACGTCTGCCACGGCCACGGCGTCCGCGCTCGAGAGCGCGCGGGCCAGCTCGCGTGCCAGGTGCCGGGTGCGCGAGTAGCGAAGCGGACGGAAGACGACCAACACGCGGCCGGCGGTCTGCTCGCGGGCGGTCGCGATCGTCAGCGCGATCGCGGCCGGGTGATGCCCGTAGTCGCTGAGCACGGTCACGCCCGCCGCCTCTCCGTGGCGCTCGAAGCGGTGGCCGGCACCCCGGTAGCGGACGAGCACCGGCAGCGCCTCGTCGCGGGAGACGCCGGCCGACTCGAGCGCGGCGAGCGCGGCGGCCGCGTTGCGCCGGTTGTGCTCGCCGGGAACGCCGAGCTCGGCGTCCAGCGGTTCGAGCCGGTCGCCGCGCACCACCTGACCGGCGCGAGCTACCCAGGCCTCGAAGAGCTGCTCGACCTCGGCGAGCGAGGCGAACGTCGAGTGGTGGTCGAAGTCGATGTTCGTGAGCACGGCGATCGTCGGCACGAGCAGCTCGATCGAGCGGTCGGCCTCGTCGCCCTCCGTGACCAGCCACCCCGCCCCGGCGCGTGCGTTCCCGCCCAGCTGCGGCACCTCGGTGCCGATGACGAACGCCGGATCGCGCCCCAGCTCCTGGAGGCAGAACGCGATCATCGCGGCCGTCGTCGTCTTGCCGTGGGTGCCGCCGACCACGATCGACGGGCGGGCCGAGACGATCTCGGCGAGGAGCTCGCCGCGGCGCACCGCCCGCGACGCCGCCGCGACCTCGGGATTGTCGGGCGGCACGGCCGTCGAATAGACCACCTCCGCACCGTCGGGCACGTTGCCGGCACGTTGCTCCCCGATCAGCGGCTCGATGCCGGCTCCGGTGAGCAGCGGCGTGAACCGTGACCGTTTCGTGTCGGAGCCCCCGACCTCGGCGCCCAGGCCTGCCGCGAGCAACGCGAGCGCGCTCATCCCGTCGCCGCAGATGCCGACGAACCAGAGGCGACGCCCCGCGAGCTCACCGGCCGGCAAGGCTGATCAGCTCCTCGGCGATCTCGTCGGCGGCGCCGGGGCGCGCCGTGGCCAGCATCCGCTCCGACATGGCGGCGAGCCGCACGGGGTCGTCGAGCAGCTCCCGAACCAGCCCCGGCACCCGCCCGATCTCCGCGTCGGGCACGACGACGGCCGCGCCGGCCCGCTCGAAGTAGTGCGCGTTCTTCGCCTGGTGGTCGGCGGTCGCGTACGGGTAAGGGACGAGCACGGCGGGCTTGCCGGCGGCGGCGAGCTCGTAGACCGAGCCGCCTGCCCGGCAGAGCACGAGATCGGCGGCGCCGAGGGCAGCACCGAACTCGTGCGTGAACGGGACGAGCCGGTAGTCGGGGCGACTCACCCGGCCGCGGAGCTCCTCGTAGTCACGCTCGCCGGCCAGGTGGAGCACGGCCGGGCCGGACGCCCCGAGGTGCTCGACGACCAGCTCGTTCAGGCTGCGCGCTCCCTGGCTCCCTCCGAAGACGAGCAGCACGGGCCCGTCGGGCGGCAGCTCGAAGCGGCGCCGCCCCTCCTCGCGCGAGGTGGCGCGGGAGCCCGGGTGGACGGGACGGCCGGTGACGCGGAACTTCGGCGGCTCACGCCCGTCGATGGGAAAGGAGAGGAACACCCGTCGCGCGAACGGCGCCGCGAGACGGTTGGCGAGGCCGAGGTGGGAGTCGGCCTCGGTCAGCGCCGCCGGGATCCGCCGCGTCCAGGCGGCGAGCACCATCGGCCCGGCGACGTAGCCTCCTCCGCCGAGGACGACGTCCGGGCGGCGCCGCGCCAGGATCTCGCGGCAGGCGAGCGGGGCGCGCCCGGCCAGCGCGAGCGAGCGCAGGAGCGCCATGCTGGGCTCGCGCGGGAAGCCGGAGATGCGGAACGGATCGAACTCGTAGCCGGCTTCAGGAACCAGCTGCGCTTCGACTCGATCCGGCGACCCGGCGAAGGTCACGCGTGCTCCGCGGGCGCTCAGCGCCTCCGCGATCGCCAGCGACGGCAGCACGTGGCCGCCGGTTCCCCCGGCTGCTATCACGCACGCGAGCTCGCCCTTCGACTGCATCAGCGCTCCCGATGTTAAGGAGAATCCCCGTCGCACCGAGCGCGGCGATCAGGCTCGAGCCCCCGTAGGAGACGAACGGGAGCGTGATCCCGGTGAGCGGAGCGATCGAGAGCACGGCCGCGAGGTTGATCGCCGCCTGGCCGCAGATCAGCACCGTCAGCCCGGCGGCGAAGAGCTTTCCGAACGGGTCGCGGCAGTGCAGCGCGATCCGGAAGCCGGCCCACCCGAAGGCCGCGTAGGCGAAGATCACCCCCGCCGTGCCGATCAGGCCGAGCTCCTCGCCGACCGTGGCGAAGATCATGTCCGTGTGCGCCTCCGGCAGGTCGAAGATCTTCACCACGCCGTGGCCGATGCCGACGCCGAAGACGCCGCCCGAGCCGAGCCCGATCATCGCCTGGACGACCTGGAAGCCGGCGCCCTGGGGGTCGTGCCAGGGATCGAGGAAGCTGAGCAGGCGCGTCCGCCGGTACGGCTCGAGCCAGATCGCGAGCACGCCGAGCGCCGCGACGATCGCGAAGCTGCGGACCAGCAGACCGCTCGGCAGTCCGGCGACGACGAGGATCCCGCCGAGCATGACCGCGATCGCCACCGCGGTGCCGAGGTCGGGCTCGACGAGGACGAGCACGCAGGCGAGACCCGCAACGAGCCCGAGCGGCTTGCCGAGCTCCTTGAGCGACGAGGGACGCTTCCGTTGACGCGCCAGATAGGCGGCGACCCAGGCCGCGAGCGCGAGCTTCGCGAGCTCGGACGGCTGGAAGGCGAACGGCCCGAGCGACACCCAGCGGCGGGCGCCGTTCACCCGCTGGCCGACGAGCAGGACGCCGGCGAGCAGGACGAGGCTGGCGAGGACGAGGCTCGGCGCGCTACGGCGCCAGAAGGCGTACGGCGTGCGCGACGCGACGAGCAGGCAGACGAGCCCGATGCCCGCGAACATGGCCTGCCGGGTCAGGTAGTACATCGGCTGCCCGTTGCCGCCGTCGACGGCGCGCGCCGAGGTGGCGCTGTAGACCATCACGAGCCCGAACGCGGTCAGCGCGAGCGTGACCAGGACCAGGACGTTCGACTCGAGCTGTGCTCGCTTCACGCCTCCAGGTTCTGCACCAGTCGCCGAAACTCCTCGCCGCGATGCTCGAAGTTCGTCGAACTGGTCGAAGCTCGCGCACGCGGGCGAGAGGAGCACGACGTCCCCGGCATGGGCGTCGGCAGCCGCCCGCGTGACGGCCGCGGCGATGTCCTCCACCGCGATCGCCCTCGGCCCGATCGCCGCGACGAGCTCGCCGGCGGCCTCACCGATCGCGTACACGGCGAGCACGTTCGGCCCCACCCCCGCCGCGAGCGGCTCGAAGCTCTGCCCCTTGCCGCGCCCGCCGACGATCAGGCGCACAGGCTCCGCCGCGTAGGCGGCGAGCGCGCGGAGCGCCGCAGCCACGTTGGTCGCCTTCGAGTCGTTCACGTACCGCACGCCGGCGATCTCCGCGAGCGGCTCGAGCCGGTGCTCGACCCCCGGGAAGGAGACGAGCGCCTCGGCGATCGCCTCGTCGGCGAGCCCGAGCATCCGAGCCACGGCGGTCGCGGCAGCGGCGTTCTCGCGATTGTGCTCCCCGGGGATGCGCGGCTCGGCCGGGAGCGGGTCGGCGGCCGAGAACTCGAGCCCCGGCAGGCCGCTCCCGCGCGGCACGATCGCCGCACCTGCCCGTTCGAAGATCCGCAGCTTCGCGTCGCGGTAGGCGGCGAACGAGCCGTGGCGATCGAGATGGTCGGGCTCGAGGTTGAGCAGGAGAGCGATGTCGCAGGCGAGCGTGTGGACGTCCTCGAGCTGGAAGCTCGTCAGCTCGCAGATCAGCAGGGTGCCGGCGCCGATCTCGTCGGCGACGTCGCTGAGCGGGCGGTGCTCGTTTCCCGCCAGCTGGACACTTCGCCCCGGCGGCGGCGGCCATCGCGCCGAGGAGCCTCGTCGTCGTCGTCTTGCCCTTCGTGCCGGTGACGCCCACGAGCCGGACGTCCGGGAGCAGCCGGAAGCCGAGCTCGACCTCGCTCCAGACAGGGATCCCGCGCCGGCGCGCCTCGACCACGAGGGCGTTCTCGCCCGGCACGCCCGGGCTCTTGACGAGCAGCCCCGCGCCCTCGAGCAGCGAGAGATCCTCGTCGCGTCCGTCCTTGCGATCGGCACCGACGACCTCGACGCCGCGCCGTGCGAGCGCCGCACTGGCCGCCAGGCCCGAGATCCCGAGGCCGACGACGACCACGCGGCCCGGCAGCTCGACCTTCCTCACCGCGTGACCCGCGCGACCTCCGGCGAGACGGGCGTGCCCACCACCTCGTCGGCCGATCCGTCCGGGAGCGGGATCACCTCGGCGCCGCCGATCATGAACCAGACCCGGGGATCGGCGAGCTCGACCAGCAGCAGCTCGAGCCGGCCGGCCGACTCGTCCAGCACGACCACGTCCTCGTCGCCTACCCGCTCGAGGACGTCGGCGACGACCGAGGCCTCGGCTCCGACGACCAGGACCATCAGGGGCGATTCACCTGTGCTCCCGGAAGAACTGGAAGTAGTAGCGGTAGTAGAGGGCGAAGCCGAGTGCGCACAGGATCGCGCACAGGATCCAGAAGCGCACCATGATCTTCGTCTCGGACCAGGCCTTCATCTCGAAGTGGTGATGGATCGGAGTCATCAGGAAGACCCGTTTGCCGAAGCGTTTGAAGGCGAACACCTGGATCATCACGGACAGTGCCTCGATCAGGAAGATGCCGCCGATCAGGAGCAGCAGGAACTCGGCCTTCATCACGATCGCGAAGGCGGCCAGCGCGCCGCCGATGGCCATCGAGCCCGTGTCGCCCATGAAGATCTCCGCGGGCCAGGCGTTGTACCAGAGGAATCCGATGATCGCCCCGATCAGCGCCGCCCCCACGATCGCCAGGTCGAGGTAGATCTCGTTGCGATTCGCGGGGACGCGGTTCGAGCGGATCCAGGCGATCACGGCCATCGCCGTGAAGGTGAAGACGGCGATGATCCCGGTGCCGGCCGCGAGCCCGTCGACCCCGTCCGACAGGTTCACGCCGTTGGCGGCGCCGGCGATGATGAAGAAGAGGAGCAGATACCAGCCCCAGGAGAGCGGGAGCTTGCCGTTCACGATCGGGATGTAGACGCTCGTCTCGAAGTGCCGGTGATGCGTCACGTAGGCGACGACGGCCGTGATCGCCGCGAGCAGCAGGAGCTTCCAGCGGCCGCGCAACCCGAGCGAGCGCTTGCGGGTCTGCTTGGCGAAGTCGTCCGCGAAGCCGATCGCGGCGCAGCTCAGGAAGACGAAGAAGACGAGCAGCGAGTTCGTCGTGTAGTGGCCGAGCGCGAGGAACGGGATCGCCATGGCGACGACGATCAGGACGCCGCCCATCGTCGGCGTGCCCTGCTTGACCGATGATGGCTCGGCACTTCCTCGCGGATCTGCTGGCCGTATTCGCGCTCGCGCAGGAAGCGGATGAAGCGCGGCCCGATCGCGATCGAGATCAGAAGCGCGAGGACGCCGGCGATCAGGACTCTGACCATCAGGCGGTGACCGTCGCTAGAGCGTCGGCGACGATCTCGAGCCCCGCGGCGCGCGACCCCTTCACGAGGACGCAGTCGCCGGGACGGATGAGATCGCGTGCCACGCCGGTCGCCGCCGCCGCATCCGGGCTCCACCCGGAAGGGCCGTAACCACGGGAGAGCTCGCCGACACCGATGACGACATCGACACCGAGGTTCTGCGCGAGCCGCCCGATCTCCTCGTGGTAGCGCCCGGAGTCGGCTCCCAGCTCGGCCATCTCACCGAGCACAGCCACGGTTCGCCTTCCGTCGGCCCGCTCGATCAGATACTCGAGCGCGGCCTGCATCGAGACCGGATTCGCGTTGTACGCGTCGTTGATCAGGAGCCCGCCGCCCGGGAGAACAACCTCCTCCCCGCGCCATCTGGAGAACGCGACCGGCACGGAGTCGTCCGGCTCGACGCCGACCGCCCGGGCGGCATGGAGGGCGGCGAGCGCGTTCCGAGCCTGGTGACGGGCGGTGAAGTCGAACGCGATCTCACGGCCGTCCCAGCGGATCAGTGTGTGCCCGCCGACGATGCGGGCTTCCGGGTCGGTCAGGCGGACGACGTCGACGTCGTCGCGCGCCACGGGAAGATCAGAGGGCACGATCGCCGTGCCGCCCGGCGGCAGCGCCTCCACGAGCTCGGATTTCGCCCGGGCGACAGCCTCCGGCGAGCCCACCTGCTCGACGTGCGCCGGGCCGATGGTCGTGACCACGCCGACGTGCGGCCTGGCGAAGGCGCAGAGCTCGGCGATCTGGCCGAGGCCGCGCATCGCGAGCTCGAGCACGCAGACCTCCGTGTCCGGCTCGAGACGGCACAGCGTCAGCGGAACACCGATCTCGTTGTTGAAGCTCGCCTCCGCGGCGACCGTGCGGGCCTGCGGCGACAGGATCGCAGCGAGGATGTCCTTCGTCGACGTCTTGCCGGCCGAGCCGGTGATGCCGATCACGCGCGCCCGGCTCCGGTCGCGCACCTCTCCTCCGAGCGCAGCCAGCGCCGCGAACCCGTCGTCGGGGACGAGGGCCGCGGCGGCTCCCCGCTCGAGCGCGTCCCCGACGAACTCCGCGCCCGCGGAGTTGACCGCCACGAACAGCTCACCGCCGGCGATCCGCCGTGAATCGATCTGGACACCGTCGATCTGCTCTGCTCCGGCCGCCGTCACGAGCCGCCCGGGACAGAGCCGGGCGACCTCGTCGAGCGTGAGCGGGATCATGTTCGCGCCCCGAGGCGCCGCAGCGCGTCGCGCGCCACTTCGCGGTCGTCGAAGGGGACGGTGCTTCCGCCCGACTCCTGCCCCTGCTCGTGGCCCTTGCCGGCGATCAGCACGACGTCTCCGGGGCCGGCCGCCTCGACGGCGCGCGCGATCGCGACGGCCCGGTCGGGCTCGATTCCCATCTCGCCGGTGACACCCTCGAGCACGTCCCGGATGATCGCGTCCGGGTCCTCGCTGCGCGGGTTGTCGGAGGTGACGATCGTCACGTCGCTTCCTTCGGAGGCCGCCCGTCCCATCAGCGGTCGCTTCGTCCGGTCACGGTCGCCGCCGCAGCCGAAGACGCAGATGATGCGCCCTTCGGTGAGATCGCGCGCCGTTCGCAGCGCGGTCTCGAGCGAGTCCGGCGTGTGGGCATAGTCGACGACGACGAGGAACGGCTGCCCCTCGTCGACCGATTCGAAGCGTCCCGGCACGCCTCGCACGCTGCCGATGCCCGCGGCAATCGCCTGGTCGGGGAGACCGAGCAGCCGTGCGGCCGCGACCGTCCCCAGCACGTTCTCGACGTTGAAGCGCCCGAGCAGCGGCGTGGCCAGCTCGATCCCGGCGGCGCGGAAGCGGGCGCCGCGTGGAGACAGCTCGAGCCCCTCCGCCGTGACATCCGCATCGCCCTCGAGCGCGAACGTGACGAGCGGCGCGCCGGCCGAGCGTCCGCAGCTCCTCCGCAAGCCTCCGTCCGTACGGATCGCCGACGTTCACCGCCGCCGGAGGCGGCTCGTCCCCCACGAAGAGGCGGCGCTTCGCGTCGAAGTACCGCTCCATCGTCCCGTGCAGGTCGAGGTGGTCCTGGCTCAGGTTCGTGAACACGAGCACGGCGAAGCGCGTTCCGTCGAGCCGGTGCAGCTCCGAGCCGTGGGATGTCGCCTCGAGCGCGCAGCTCCGGTCGCCGGCGTCGAGCATCTCCCGCAGCACCCGCTGCAGGTCGATCGCCTCCGGGGTCGTGCGCACGGCAGGCCGGCGCTCGCCGCCGATGCGGACCTCGACCGTGCCGAGGAGCCCCGGGCGCCTGCCGGCGGCGGCCAGGACCGCGAACAGGAGAAAGGTCGTGGTCGTCTTCCCGTTTGTCCCGGTCACCCCGGCGAGCGTGAGCGTCTCCGAGGGCCGGCCGAAGAACTCCGCGGCCGCCCGGGCCATGGCCACGCGTACGTCGTCGACGACGAGCTGCGGCACGGCCAGATCGAGCGCGTGGTCGACGACGAGCGCGACCGCTCCCTTCGCGACCGCCTCCGCTGCGAAGTCGTGCCCGTCGGCACGCCGGCCCGGGACGCAGAAGAACAGCGCACCGGGCGTGACCCCGCCGGTGTCGTAGGCGAGGTCGAGCACCTCGACCGGGGCCGGGTGAAGGACCTCTCCCGGAGCGAGCGTCGCGCTGAGCCGCTCCAGGTCCACGGCGGGCGAGTCTACCAGGGCCAGGTGCGGTACGGCCGCGTCAGAGTGTCGCGAAATACGCGCAAATGCGGGCTTTTTGTGCGCAAGACACTAACCGCCGGCCGAGGAGGTCGCCGACGAGCCCGAGCTTCGCAGCTCGTACGGGTTGTCGGGTGCGACCTCGAGGTACTGGAGCGCGAAGCGGGCGATCTCCTGGAAGACCGGCGCCGCGACCGTCCCGCCGAAGATCGCCCCCTGGGGCTCGTCCACCGTGACGAGGATCACGAGCCTGGGCGCCGTCGCGGGCACGATGCCGACGAAGGACGCCACGTACTTCGACGTCGAGTAGCCGCCGGTCTGCGGGTCCGGCTTGGACGCCGTCCCGGTCTTGCCGGCCACGATGTAGCCCGGAACGTGCGCGAGCGTCCCGGTTCCCTCGTCCACGACGTCCACGAGCATCGCCATCAGCTGCTTGGCGATCGTGGGGGACACGACGCGCCGGTGGTCGACCTTCGGCCGCGAGCCGCCGATCACGTGGTCGATCAGGTGCGGTGTCACCCACATGCCGTGGTTTGCGACCGCGGCGTAGGCGGCCGCGAGCTGGATCGGCGTGACCGCGATGCCCTGTCCGATCGGGATCGTGCCGACTGCCGAGCCGTACCACTTGTCCCGCGGCAGGACGATACCGGGGCTCTCCCCCGGGAAGTCGATGCCCGTGTCGCGGCCGAAGCCGAAGCGAGAGATCCACGCCGACAGGTCCGTGGCACCGACGAGCCGCGCCAACGTGACGGCTCCGACGTTCGAGGAGCGCGCCAGGATCTGGCCCACCGTCATCGTCTCGGTGCCCCGCACCTCGGCGTCGTGGATCACCTTGTCGGCGACCTGGATCGAATACGGAAGCGTGAAGGGGGTCGTCGGCGTGACTCGGTGCTCGGAGAGCGCCGCCGCGACCGTGACGAGCTTGAAGGTCGAGCCCGGCTCGTACACGTCGGTCACGGGCGAGTTCCGCTGCAGGTCGGGTGTGACGCCGGGGAAGCTGTTGGCGTCGAATCCGGGAGCCGTGGCCATCGCCAGCACCGCACCCGTGTGCGGATCGAGGATGGTCGCCGTCGCCCGCTTGGCGTGCCAGCGCGCCACGGCGGAGCGCAGCGCCGCCTCCGCCTCGGTCTGGAGCGTGTGGTCGATGGTCAGGAAGACGTTGTGCCCGTCACGTTCGGAGACGGAGTTGAGCACGTCGACGACGCGTCCGAGAGGATCCTTGATCACCGTCTCACGGCCCGCCCGGCCCGAGAGCGTCGAGTCGCGCTCGAGCTCCATTCCTGCCAGCCCGCGGTTGTCGATCCCGGCGAAGCCGACGACCTGCGAGCCGACCGGGCCGAACGGATAGAACCGCCGTTCCTCGGGGTAGAAGCCGAGGCCGGCCAGGTTGCGCCGCTTCAGCGCGGCCGCCTTCCGAGGATCGGCCTGACGGGCGATGTAGACGAAGCCTTTCGTGCGATCGGCGAGCTGCGGGTAGAGCGTGTTCGCGTCGACACCGAGGGTCTGGGCCGCCGCGGTCGCGACGAGGCGCGCGTTCACGATCTCGCGGGGGTTCGCGTAGACCGTCGTCGCCTGCTCCCCGATCGCGAGCTGGACGCCGGAGCGGTCGAAGATCGTCCCGCGACCGGCCGGGATCACCAGGCTCTCGTGCTGCTGGGTCGCGCCCTTGCCGGCGAGACTGCTCGCCTGCACCGTCTGCAGCCACGCTGCCCGCGCGAGCGTCACGCCGAACACGACTGCGAACACGACGAGCAGAGCCCGGATCCGGCGATCCGAGAGCTTCGTGCTCGAAGACCCCCGGCGCACGTCAGCGCGGGAGGTTCACGATGCTCGTCGTGGCGGGATCGGCCTGCACGAGCCCCGGAGCGCCGCCCACGATCTGACTCGTCCTCTTGGCGCTCGCGAGCTTGGCGGCGAGCGCGGCGTTGTCGGCCTTGAGCCGGGCGCGCTGCCGGTTGGCGCCGTCGAGGTCGAGGTTCAGGCGGAGCACCGCCACGTTGACGGCGACGATGCCTGCGAGCAGAGCGGCGACCGCCACGATCCAGACGACGCCGCCGGCGAGATGGCGCCGGCCGGCCAGCCGGCTTCGCGCACGAACGCGCCGGGCCTTCGACCCCGCCCGCGCCTGCGGCGCGACCTTGGCCCCTGCGCGCGACGCTCGTCACGTCGTCTTCTCCGCCACCCGCAGCCGTGCGGACGCTGCTCGAGGATTGAGCGCCGTCTCGCGTGGGCTCGGGCGCACCGCCTTCCGCGTCACGACACGGACGACCGGCTCGCGCCCGCAGGCGCAGACCGGGAAGTCGGGCGGGCACACACAGCCCTTCTCCTGCTCCCGGAAGTAGCGCTTGACGATTCGATCCTCGAGCGAGTGGAAGCTGATGACGGCGACGCGGCCGCCGGGACGGAGCATCTCGACCGCGGCCGGCAGCGCGTCGTCGAGCTGGCCGAGCTCGTCGTTGACCGCGATCCGCAGCGCCTGGAAGACGCGCCTGGCGGGGTGCCCGTCGCCGAAACGCGCCGGGGCGGGAATCGCCGCCTTGATCGTGTCGACGAGCTGGCCTGTCCGCTCGAACGGCTCCACCTTGCGGCGGCGCACGATCGCGCGTGCGATCGAGCGCGAGAACCGCTCCTCGCCGTAGCGGCGGAAGACGTCCTCGAGCTCGCGCTCGGAGAGCTCGTTCACGAAGTCGGCCGCAGTCATGTCGGCCGATGTGTCCATGCGCATGTCGAGCGGGGCGTCGACCGCGTACGAGAAGCCGCGCTCCGGCTGGTCGATCTGCATGCTCGAGACGCCGAGGTCGAGCAGGATCGCATCCGCCTTCATCCCGTTCGCCGCCAGCTGGCCGAGCACGGTCGCGAACTCGCCGCGCAGGAAGCGGGCCGGGACGCCGGTGCGGCGCCGGAAGCGCTCGAAGTAGGTCCGGGCGGTCGGGTCGCGGTCGATCGCGATCAGCTTCCCCTCGCCGCGCAGGTCGGCCGCGAGCAGCCCCGCGTGGCCACCGGCGCCGAAGGTGGCGTCGATCACGGTGTCGCCGCGCTCGACGGCGAGGAGATCGCGCACCTCGTCCGCCAGGACGGGAATATGGTCAGTCGCGCTTGGCTGCAAGGCGTTCGGCAACATGCTCCGCCCTCCCTTCGACTTCCTCGACCAGCGCCCGCCAGGCGGCTCGATCCCAGATCTCGAGGTGGTCGTGCACGCCGGCCACCACGACCTCGCGCCCGAGGCCCGCGTGGCCGACGAGCGGTGCCGGCAGCATGATCCGGCCTTGCTTGTCGGGCGCGGCCTCGACCGCGGCGGAGAAGAAGTAGCGCTGCATCATGCGGTCGTCGCGGCTGAGCGGGTCGAGGTTGGCGAGTCGGGAGTCGACCAGGCGATCCCAGTCGGAGCGGGCGTAGGCGTTGAGACAACCGTCCATGCCGCGGGTGACGACGAGCCCGTCCGGGAAGGAGTCCCGGAACCTGGCCGGAAGGGTGAGTCGGTTCTTCTCGTCGAGTGTGTGCTCGAACTCGCCCAGAAACATTGTCGCCGCCCCGCTGCCGTGGACACCACTGCGGCCCACTTTAACCCACTATCCCCCACTTGGCAAGCCCGGCGGCCCACGTCCCTCCTGAAATATGGTTTCCAGCACGGTGACTTCGCTTCCGGATCAGGAGCTGACGCGGCTGCTCGAGCTGATCAAGGGTGCGGACAGCGTGGAGTTGAAGCTGAGCGTGCCGCTGTCGGACCGGAGCAAGGCGGGGGCGGCGCTCGGCGTGGATCCCCTCGACGGCGAGATTCGGCAGGTCTACTTCTTCGATACGCCTGACCTGGCGCTCAACAAGAGCGGCGTCGTGGTCCGGGCTCGTCGAGTGCAACAGCGGGGGAACGACTCGGTCGTGAAGCTGCGGCCGGTGGTTCCCGATGAGCTGCCGGCAGAGCTGCGCCTGTCGGAGAACTTCGGTGTCGAGGTCGATGCGATGCCGGGCGGGTTCGTCTGCTCGGGCTCGATGAAGCACGCGATGGGGACGACGGACGTCAGGGACGCGGTGGCGGGGAAGCTGCCGCTGCGCAAGCTGTTCTCCAAGGAGCAGCGGGCGCTGTATGCGGCGCATGCTCCCGAAGGGCTCGAGCTGGACGACCTCTCGATCCTCGGGCCGGTGCTCGTGCTCAAGGTGAAGTTCGCGCCGGAAGGCTATGACCGCAGGCTCGTCGCGAGAGCTGTGGCTCTATCCGGACAACTCGATGCTCCTCGAGCTGTCGACCAAGTGCGCACCCGCCGAGGCGTTCCAGATCGCCGCCGAGACACGGGTGTTCCTGGCACAGCACGGGATCGACCTCTCGGGCGAGCAGGAGACGAAGACGAAGAAGGCGCTGCAGTTCTTCTCCCAGCAGCTGCAGGCGAGCGCCGAGTAGGAAACGGTCGTGGCGGTTGTCGGCCGGTGGGAGTGGCGTGTGTTCGGCGAGTCGTTCGGCGCCGCCGATGATCGCTTCGCCGCTCTGTCGCCGGAGCGCGTTCAGGAGAGCGACGAGCTCTACCTGCTCTCGCCGGTTGTCGACGTCACGGTCAAGATCCGTGCCGACCTGATGGACATCAAGCGCCGCCAGCGGGTGAACCGCGACGGGCTCGAGCAGTGGGCGCCGATCATGAAGGCGGGGTTCCCGCTCGCCGCGGCGGACGCGGGCCGGGTCTTCGCGACCCTTGCCGTCCCGATCCCGTCGCTCGCGCGCAGCGAGTACACGCTCGACCAGGTTGTCGACGAACTGGTGCGCCCGAGCCGTTCCCTGCACGCGGTGCGCGTCCACAAGAAGCGCGTCCACTACACGGTCGGCGGCTGTATGGCGGAGGTGAGCGAGGTGCGTGCCGACGGCCGGGCGACCCGCACGATCGCGATCGAGGCGGAAGACCCGGACCGTGTGATCGCGACCGTGCGCGAGCTCGGGCTCGTCTCGCCCCCGAACGTCAGCTATCCGCGTGGCCTGAAGGCGCTCCTCGGACTGGAGCCGCAGCGTTGTGCGGTCATCGACGTCGGCACGAACTCGGTCAAGTTCCACATCGGCGAGCCGGGCGCGGACGGTGCCTGGCGGACGATCGTGGACCGCGCCGAGCTCACGCAGCTCGGCGAAGGCCTCGAGAAGACCGGCGAGCTGAGCCCGGAGCCGATGGAGCGCACGGTCTCGGCGATCGCCGGCATGGCCGACGAAGCGGATCGGAACGGCGTCGCCGCTGTCGCGGCGGTCGGCACGGCCGGGCTGCGGATCGCGCGCAACAGCGCCGCGTTCATCGCCGCCGTCCAGGACAGGTGCGGCGTTGCCGTCGAGGTCATTCCCGGGGAGGAGGAAGCCCGGCTCGCTTATGTCGCCGTGGAGTCCGGGCTCGGGCTCGGGCACGGCTCGCTCGCCGTGTTCGACACCGGCGGCGGCAGCTCGCAGTTCACGTTCGGCCACGACGGCGAGGTCGACGAACGGTTCAGCGTCGACGTCGGCGCAGTCCGCTACACGGAGGCGCACGGGCTCGCCGGCGCGGTCTCACAGGAAGCGCTGCAGAGCGCACGCGACGCGATCGCCGCCGACCTCGACCCGTCTCGACGGCAGGCCCGCGCCCGACACGCTCGTCGGCATGGGCGGTGCCGTCACCAACCTCACCGCGGTCAAGCACGCCCTTGCGACCTACGACCCGGACATCGTCCAGGGCACGATCCTCGACCGAGCCGAGATCGACCGGCAGATCGAGCTCTACGCCGGCAGCAGCACCGAGGAGCGGCGCACGATCGTCGGTCTGCAGCCCAAGCGCGCCGAGGTCATCCTCGCCGGCGCCTGCATCGTCAGGACCGTCATGGAGAAGCTCGGCAAGCAGTCCCTCACGGTCAGCGACCGCGGCCTGCGACACGGCCTGCTCATCGAGCGGTTCGGCACGCCGGCCGATGCGCGGGCGTGACCGCAGCCAGTCGAGCGCGGCCCTGATGTGCTGCGGCCGGCGGAGCCAAGTCCACCGGCCGCAACGCCTACGAGGTTCGAGCTATCCGCGGGCCGCGTTTCGGCGAGCCCTTCCGAATCAGGCGAGCGCGTTCTGCTTGATCTGGTCGTACTCGGCCTGGTTGATGGCGCCTGTGTCGAGGAGTTGCTTCGCTTTCGCGATCTGCTCCGCCGGATCGCCCTTGCCTGCCGCCGCCTTGACCTGGGCGTCGAAGTCGGCCTGGGCAGCCTGCATGTCCTGCTGCTTTCGCTCCGCCATGCCCTTGCCCTCGGCAAGCAGGTAGACGAACACGCCCAGGAAGGGCAGAAGGACGACGAAGATGCACCAGCCGGCCTTGGCCCCTCCGGACGACTCACGGTTCCGGAACACGTCCATGAACACGGCAATCAGCAGCCAGATCCAGATCACGAACATGAAGAAGATGAACATCGTCCAGATGACTTGCCAGAACGTCTCAGCTACCAGCATGCGCTTACCTCCCTCTCAAGTTGGACCAGGGCCAATCATGATCGGATACGCGACCACTCGCAAGCTGGGCGGGTTGGCCCAACGCCACGAGAGGGTGCTTCAGTCTCGACAAGAGGAGAGCTTTACCGGCTCCCCGCGTGGCGATCCGCTTCGATCTGTGCCTCGACGGCGCGGTGGACGTTGCCGTGGATGCGGTCTTCGCCCAGCCGCTCCAGGACACCGTCCTTCTCGAGGACGCTCGCCACGGCGGGCTTGACGCGGGCGAGGCGCAGCTGGATACCGGCGCTCTCGGCGAAGTCGAGGATCTCGGCGAGCTTCGCAGCGCCCTGCGAGTCGACGAAGTCGACGCCCTCCAGGTCCAGCACAACGACGCGAAGCGCCGGGTCGGCCTCCAACGCGAGCCCGCGGACGCGTTCCTCGAGCGCCTCGGCGGTGGCGAAGAACAGACCGCCGTCCAGCCGCACGACGGCGTAACCGGGGAGCGTCTCGCTGTCGGGGTTCTCGCGCACGTCGCGGAACACCTGTGTTCCCGGCTCGCGACCGAGGAGCGGCATCCCCGGGGAGGTGGAGACGTAGACGAGCCAGACGAGCGAGAGCACGATCCCGATGACGACGCCGGCCAGCACGCCGGCCGAGAGCACTGCGACGATCGCCGCGGCCGCCACCCAGAAGTCGAAGCGCTTGACGCGGAAGAGGCGCCGCAACTCGGGGATGTCGATCATCCCGAAGATGACCGCGTCGATGATGATGGCGGCGAGGACGGCCTTGGGCAGCTGCGAGAAGAGCGGCGCGAGCGCGATCAGGGTCAGGATCACGAGCCCGCCGGTCACGAGGGACGCCACGGGTGTGCTGGCGCCGGCCGATTCGTTGAGCGAGCTCGCGGACAGGCTCGTCGAGACCGGCATCCCCCTGAACACTCCCGACGCCATGTTGGCCATGCCCTGTGCGACCGACTCCTGGTTGACGTCGATGCGGTAGCGGTGCCGGACAGCGAACGCGCGCGCATCGCCGGCGGTCTGCGAGAAGCCGATCAGGAGCAGCCCGATCGAGGCCGCGAGGATGGTCGAGTAGTGCTGCTGGAAGACGTCGACGCCCGGGAGCGCCGGTGCCGGCAGGCCGCGCGGCACGGGGCCGACGAGCGCGACACCGTGCGCACCAAGGTCGAAGAGCCATGTCGCGAGGAGCCCTCCGACCACGAGCACGAGCGCGCCCGGCACGCGGGGGGCGAGGAAGCGCAGAGTGAAGATGACAGCCAGCGCCACCACCCCCACGAGCACGGTCGTCCAGCTCACGTCTCCGAGCGACCGGATCCACGACGCGAGCTCTCCCCAGGCGGTGTCGCCGGACGTCGACGTCCCGGTCAGCTTCGGCAGCTCGCCGATGACGACGTCGACCGCGGCGCCCGCCAGGAAGCCTGTGACGACCGCCCGGGAGAGGAACCGCGCGATCCAGCCGAGCCGAAGCACGGCCAGCAGGAGGAAGAAGGCGCCCGTCACCAGCGTGATGGCCGCCACGAGCTCGGCAGCCTGCGCGCCGGCGGCGCCCGTGAACAGCACGGCACCGCCTGCGACGGCGGCCAGCGACGAGCTCGGCCCCGTCGAGATGTGACGCGACGTGCAGAACAGCGCGTACACGAGTCGCGCCGGCGGCTGCGGCATAGAGCCCGTTCTGCACCGGCACGCCCGCGATGCCGGCGTAACCGAGATCCTTCGGCACGATCATCGCCGCCACCGCGATCCCCGCGAGCACGTCCCCGCGGCGCTTGCTGCGGTCGTAGCGCGGCAGCCAGTCCACGATCGGCACCAGGCGCCCCACCCCGCGGGACCGAGTGAGATCGGCGCTCTCCACCGCGGCCCATCCTCCCAGACCCATCCGCACGCCGACGAGGAGAGCTGCGACATCTCGGCGCAGCCCCAAGGTGGCGGCAGAGCCTGTCATGGAGTAGGGTCGAACTCGTGAGGACCCGGATGGTCCGGTTGGCGGCGGTCGCGGCGGCTCTGCTGACCTCGCTGGTTGTCCTGGCCGGATGTGGCGGAGGCGGGAATACCAAGACCGTGACCGTCACAGTCACCTCGCCGACGTCGTCCGCGCACGCGACCCCCACCGGCCCGGCCGTGGCCGAGCTCCAGAGGGTGATGACGCGTCTCGGCTACTACTCCGGTCCGATCGACGGCATCTACGGGCCTGCCACGACCACCGGCGTCAAGACGATGCAGCAGGCGCTGGGCGTTACTGCCGACGGGGTCTACGGTTCCGAGACACACGCGGCCCTGAAGGGCAAGGGGAAGTACATCGTCGTCGAGATCCAGACAGCGCTCGCGGAGTACGGGTACTACACGGGCGCGATCGACGGCGCCTACGGCGCCGAGACAACGGCTGCGGTGCAGAAGCTCCAGACGGACCTGGGAGTCACTGCGGACGGCCGCTTCGGCCCGGAGACCGCGAACGCGTTCAACCAGGCGGTTGCGAACGGCACGCTGAAGCCGGCGTAGCGCGAGATGGAGGATCGTCGATGATGCGCGCGCTGGGCCTGCGGAGAATCGGTACGGCACTTGTCCTCACGGTGTCGGCGCTCGCTCTCTCCTCGTGCGGGGGCGGCGGCTCCGGTCAGGCGCAGGGGACGAACCGCTCCGTACCGACGGTGACACGACCGGAGACGGCCCCGGCGTCCCCGACGGAGACGACTCCGGCCACGACCGAGTTGACCCCTCCAACGACGTCCACAGCCACGGAGACGACCCCGGCAACCACCGAAACGACGACCGCCCCGACCACGCCCGAGGTCGCCCCGCCCCAGACCGTGGTCACACCCGTGCCAACACCGCCCCGGACCGTGACGGTGACGACGCCCACCCCGCCGCCACCGCCCGTAACGGTGACGACGCCTAGACCGCCCCCGTCGACGGTCACGGTCCCGACGACGGTGACCGCGACTCCGCCTCCCCCGGCGACCGTGACCGTGGCCGCACCTGCGTCCACAACCGCGACGACGATTCCCACGACGACGACGACAGCGCCCACCGAGACCGGCACGACGACGGAAACCGCCGGCGGCGTCAAGCCGGGCGTCGCCGTCGCGGCCGGCGCTGCGGCGGCATCGGGGAACGAAGAAACGGATTCCACGGACTGGGGCTGGGTCGCGTTCGCGGTGCTCGCGTTCGGAGTCCTCGTCGGCGGCATCGTCTGGTGGTGGAGAGGCAAGCACCACGACAAGGACAAGGACACGAGCACTCCCGCTCAGTAGCGCTCCCGCGCCGCCCATCTCCACCCCGTATATCTCCGCGACGGGATCAGTGCTGCCACGGATGCCCGGCTGATCGGCTCCGGGAACGCTTGGCGCGTCTGCAAAAAGGAGCGGCTGCGTGAAGGAGATGCTGTTCGTCGGTCGCGGGGGCCAGGGCGTTGTGCTGGCATCGCAACTCCTGGCCGACACGCTTGCTCGCGCGGGCTACTGGGTTCAGAGCTTTCCCGAGTTCAAGGCGGAGCGACGGGGAGCGCCGATCTCGGCCTTCCTGCGCTGGGACGAGACACCCATCCACCGCCGCTACAAGGTGCGGGAGTGCGATGTGCTCGTCGTCATCTCCGCCTCGCCGCCGTCGCCGGAGCTCATCGGTTGCGTCAGGCCCGGCGGGCTCATCCTCCTGAATCGCGAGACCCGCTTTCCGCACGCCGGCCCGTTCGACATCGCGCGCGTCCCCGGCGCTCTCATCGCGCGCCGTAACAACGTCCTCTCGTCGGAAGGCCGGCCGATGAGCAACGTGGCCGTGCTCGGCGCCTGCGTCAGGCTCCTCGTTCCGGACGGACTGGGGTTCCTGGAGCAGGCCATCTCGTCTCGCATGGGCGCGATCGCCGAGGCCAATGTCGCCGCCGCCAGAGAGGGCTACGAGCGGTGCACGCTCCAGCGCACGGTCGTCGGTGATGCGGCGATCGAGCCGACCCCCGTCCCCGCACGGGCCACGGGGAGGGTGAGCCACGCCCTCTTTCCGGTGAGCAGGACGGACTCGCTTCCCAACCACACCGGTTCGTGGTCGGAGGATCGGCCGGTCCTCACCGCCGAATGCACGGCCTGCGCTCTGTGTGCGCTCTTCTGTCCGGAAGGGGTGATCACGAGGGTCGACGGCTCGATGGCCATCGACTACCTCTACTGCAAGGGCTGCGGGATCTGCGAGGTCGTGTGCCCGGTCCGGAACGCGATCGCGATGGAAGAGGTGAGCGCATGAGCCAGCCGATGCCGCGCGGAAGGACGGTCATGACGGCGAACGAAGCCGCGGCCTACGCGGTGGTGCTCGCACGCGCCCAGGCGATCGGCTGCTACCCGATCACCCCGCAGACGCTCATCGTCGAGCGGCTCGCGGAGCTCGTCGCCGGCCGGCCCGACGTCGAATACGCGAATCTCGAGAGCGAGCACTCCATGCTCGGATACGTCATCGCGGCGTCACGAGCCGGTGTCCGGACGTTCACGGCGACGTCCTCGCAAGGGTTGCTGTACGCCCACGAGCAGCTTCACCGAGCCTCGAGGGAGCGCGTGCCGCTGGTGATGGTCAACGTCAACCGGTCCGTGTTCGCGCCCTGGAGCCTCGAGCCCGACCTCTCGGACAGCATGAGCCAGAGAGACACCGGCTGGATCCAGCTCTACTGCTCGTCGGCGCAGGAGGTCATGGACAGCGTCCTCTGCGCCTACCGGATCGCCGAGACCGTCCTGCTCCCGGTGATGGTCTGTGCCGAGGGCTTTCTGCTCTCGCACACGTCGGAGGTTCTCGACGTTCCCGACCAGGCAACGGTGGACGCGTTCATCCCGGAGTTCCACCCGCCGGACGAGTGGGTGCTCGACCCGTCCGTGCCGCGCGCCTTCTCGGGGCTGCCCGAGCCGAGGGTCTACGCCGCGTTCCAGCGCAACGTCGCGGACGCCATGGACGAGGCGAGGAACGTCATCGAGACGGTCGCCTCGGAATTCGGCTCGCACTTCGGGCGCGCGAAGATCGGCGCGCTGGAGATCGCCGGCAATCCCGCGGCGTCGACGGCGCTGGTCGCGATCGGAACGATCGGCGATACCGCCCGGGAGCTCGTCGACGACCATGACGACCTCCTGATCGTCCGCGTTCACACGTACAGGCCGTTCCCGGCGGCGGAGCTGTCGTCCGTCCTGTCGAGGGCTTCCAGCGTCTGTGTCGTCGACCGGGCATCGGCGTTCGGCTCGTTCGGGCCGTTGGGCGGCGACGTGAGATCTCTCGTTCTCGAGCACGCGAACGCCGTCACGAACTTCGTCTGCGGGATCGGCGGAACGGAAGTGACTCCGGACACGCTGCGCTGGGCGCTCCACCAGGCACGCTCGAGCAGTGCTGCCAGAGGCGGCCTCGGGCCCATGTACGTACCCGAGGGGGTGTAGAGATGGCTGCCTGGCTCGAGGAGCTGGTCAACGAGGAACGGCTTCTCCTCCCCGGCCACGCCGCCTGCGCGGGCTGCGGTCCCGCGATCAATGTCCGTCATCTGCTCGGCGCTCTGGCCTCGGCCTCGCCTGAGTCCGAGACGGTTCTGGTGATCCCGGCCTCGTGCTGGACGATCATCGCCGGCATCTGGCCGGTCAATGCCTTCAAGGTCGCCGTCCATCTGACCCCGTTCGCCTCGTCGGCGGCGGAGGCGTCTGCGATCAAGGCGGCGCTGCGGTTGCGCGGCCTCGGAGACACGAACGTGGTCGTCTGGGGCGGGGACGGCGGCACGTGCGACATCGGCTTCTCCGGCGTCTCCGCGGCCGCAGAGAGGAACGAGGACATCATCTACGTCCTCAACGACAACGAGGCGTACATGAACACCGGCGTGCAGAAGTCCGGCGCCACTCCCGAGGGCGCCTGGACGACGACGACGCCGGCGAGCGCTCCGAGAGCAGGGCAGAAGAAGGACATCGCGCGGATCATGGCGGCTCACGGAATTCCCTATGTCGCCACGCTCGCTGCAGGATCGGTGCCGATGCTGCGGGACTTCAGGGCGAAGGTGACGCGGGCCGCCGAGGTGCGGGGATTCCGGTTCCTGCACATCCTCGGCGCGTGTCCGCCCGGCTGGAGATACCCGACGGCCCAGTCGACGGAGATCGCGCGGCTCGCCGTCGAGTCGCGGTACTTCCCTCTCTTCGCCTGCGACGGCGGCAAGTGGAAGATCACCTTCCGGCCCAAGCACGAGGTGCCGGTACGCGACTTCCTCGAGACACAGGGACGCTTCAGCCACCTCACGGCCGCGGAGATCGACTCGATCCAGTCTCACGTGGAAGAGCGCTGGAACCTGCTGGCCGGCCTGGAGTCGCAGGGCACGACGGCGCACTAGGATCCTCTCTGACCGACGACGAATGGAGGAAGCGATGAAGGAGCACGTCTCCTGGGTGATCGAGCTGGCGGTGAAGCCTGGCCAGCTCGATGCTTTCAAGGAACTGATGGAGGAGATGGTCGCAGGCACGAGCCCCGAGGCGGGGACGCTCAACTACGAGTGGTACATCTCGGGCGACAGCGGCACCGTCCACATCTTCGAGAAGTACAAGGACTCGGACGCGATGATCACCCACGTCAGCGGCTTCCTGGAGAAGTGGGCAGAGCGGTTCATGGGCTGCGTGGATCCGACGCGCTTCACCGTGTACGGCGATCCGAGCGAGGCCGCGAGGGAGCTGCTGGCCGCATTCGGCGGGACGTACCTCGCGCCCTGGGGAGGGTTCGCCCGCTAGCGCTCCAGCTCGAGCTGGCCGGCAAAGGCGCCGCGGCCGGTCATCGCCGCCGCCCCGCACCGGGCCGCGAGGGCCACGGCGGCGTCGACGGTCATCCCCGTGGCGAGCCCGTATGTGAGCCCGGCCGCGAACGAGTCGCCGGCGCCGTAGGCGTCGACGACCGGCCCAGGAGGCGGCGCGGCGGCGAACGGCCCGCCCGGCTCCAGCACGCCTCCGCTCTGACCGAGTGTGGTGACACGGAGCTTCGGCGGCGGGTCGAGCTCTCCCGGCTCGTACGTCTCCCCCGGGTCGAGCCCGCTGCCGATCAACGCGTCGAGCTCGACCCCGCTCGCGCGCAGCGTGTCGAGCGCGCGCGGCGTCGCCGTGAGGACGCGCGCCGCCCGGGCCGCCCGTAGCGCTTCCACGTCGCCGCCCGTGAAGTAGACACCGTCCAGACCGGCGAGCTCGGCCCAGGGGAGCGGGTCGGCGCCGTGCGGCACGATCCGCTCGCCGACGACGGTGATCGTCCGCTCGCCGTGCTCGTCGACGAACGTCACCGCCCGGCGCTGCGGCTCGTCCCGCCAGGCCACGTGGAGGCGCAGCCCCAGCTTCGAAAGCTCCTCGAAGGCACGACGCCCGGTCTCGTCGTCCCCGAGCGCGGTGAAGAAGTCCGCCGCGCCCGCCAGCTTCGCGAGCTGAACGGCCGCGACCGATCCGCCGCCGCCTGGCTCCGCCCACGAGTCGGTCGCGTGCGCGATCTCGCCGGCGGTGGGCAGGCGCGGCACCCGCAGGAACTCGATCCACTCGACGTGGCCGACGACAGCGATCCTCACGCGGGCAGTCTCACATTCCGGCGACGCACGCCGTTTGGGAGAGATGATGGGGGTCATGACAGTGCCACCGTTCGAGCGGTTCTACGACGAGCACCGCGGCATCGTCTTCGGCATGCTCGCCAAGCGGCTGGGGCGCGAGCGCGCCGAGGACGCCTTCCAGGACACGTTCTTCCGCGCGCTCCGCGCCTATCCGAAGCTTCGTGACGGGCGCAACCTGCGCGCCTGGGTGCTGACGATCGCCGAGAACGTGGCGATCGACGAGCATCGCCGGACACGGCCGCGGGGCGAGCTCCCCGAGCAGGAGAGCTGGGACAGCCTGCCGCCGGTGGCGGAGATCGAGCATCTCGTCAGCGAGCTGCCGCCGACCGAGCGAGCCGCGGTAGTCCTCCGTTACGGCTACGACCTCGACTACGACCGGATCGGCGCGGCGCTGGGCTCGAGCACCGACGCGGCCCGCCAGGCTGCCTCTTCCGGCGTGCGCCGGCTGCGACGAAAGGAGCTCTCATGACCGTTTCCGAGCATCTCGACAACCGTTTCCGGGAGGCTGCCGCCGCGGCCGGGCTGATCGACGCGGCGTTCGATCTCGCCGACACCCCGATCGGCACGCTGCTCGTGGCGACGACCGACCGCGGCCTCTGCCAGATCTCGTTCGACCCCGACCGCGGGCTCGAGGAGCTGTCGGAGGCGACGGGCCGCCGCGTGCTGCGCGTTCCGCGCCGGGTCGACGACGTGCGCCGTGAGCTGGACGAGTACTTCGAGGGACGGCGGACGGAGTTCGACCTGCCGCTCGACGTCTCGCGCGTGCCCGAGTTCCAGCGCATCGTGCTGCACGAGCTCGCGCTCGTGCCCTACGGCGAGGTGACGACCTACGGCGCGCTTGCTGCGCGGGTCGGCAAGCCGCGGGCGGCGCGGGCGGTCGGGGGTGCGATGCACCACAACCCGATCCCGATCGTGCTGCCCTGCCATCGCGTGATCGGGGCGAGCGGCAGCCTGACCGGCTACGGCGGCGGGCTCGACCGCAAGCGGGCCCTGCTCAGGCTCGAGGGCGCGCAGCTGAAGTTGCCGCTGTAACAAGGAATCAGGGACAGTAAGCAGGGCATGAGGGACAGACTCTGTCCCTCATCCGGTACCAGCTGTCCCTGATTCAGCTCTTGCTGTCGAGGAAGGCGCAGGGACGCCGGTCGCCGGGGAGCGGCGAGGGGCCGATCTTCGAGACCACGAGCCGCCCGCCGCTGACGCCGACCTCCGTGCCGACCGGAGGCGGCTCGCCGGCGCGGGCCAGGAGCGCGTAGCCCGACGGGGTCCAGACGAACAGGACGTGACCAGGCCCGGCCTCGGCCGGCTCGGGCTCCGGTGCCTCCGCTGCGACGGGCTGGTCGAGCTCCGCCTCGGCGTCCGCGACGCTGGCGCGCAGGAGATCGACGCCGCGAGCGTCGTCCTCGCCTGCGCCCGCTGAGCGCTGTTCGTCGAGCAGCTCGTCGATCTGCTCCTGCGTCAGCCAGCCGTGCTGGACGAGCACCTCGCCGAGCGTCTTCCCGCTCGACATCTGCTCGGCGAGCGCGAACTCGAGCTCCCCCTCGTCCAGCAGCCCACGCTGCAGCACGAGCTGCCCGAGCGGCACGGTCGGCCTGGAGTCGTCCACCCCCTCAGTATCGCGGCTACGAGCCGGAGCTTGAATCTCGGCTTGTACGATCCCGGCCATGGCGACGCTGTCCGGCATCACCAGCGAGGCCGAGCTGCGCGAGCTGATCGGCAGCCCTCAGGAGCTGGTCGTCTCGAAGATCGCACCGCGACTGAACGACCTGACCCGGCAGTTCATCGAGCGTTCCCCGTTCATGTGCCTGGCAACGTCGGCGCCTGACGGGAGCTGCGACGTGAGCCCGCGCGGCGACCCTGCAGGTTTCGTGCGGATCCTCGACGAGCGGACGCTGCTGATCCCCGACCGTCCGGGCAACCGGATCGCCGACTCGCTCCGGAACATCCTCGGCCAACCCGCACGTCGGGCTGCTGTTCCTGATTCCCGGCGTCGGCGACACGTTCCGGGTCAACGGCCGCGCGACGCTCGACGACCGACGAGGAGCTCCTGGCGGAGTGCGCCGTCGAGGGCAAGCCGCCGAAGCTCGGCATCCTGGTCGAGATCGACGAGGCGTACACGCAGTGCTCGAAGGCGCTGATCCGCTCCGACCTCTGGAACCCCGAGCAGCAGATCGAGCGCTCGGAGCTACCGAGCTCGGGCGAGATCATGCGCGCAGTGCGCGAGGAGGACGCCTTCGACGCGGAGGAGTACGACCGCGCCCGGGCCGAGCGCTACGCCCGCCGCGAAGGCCTGTACTGATCGCGTTCGTCAGGCCGGCAGCATCAGCCGGTAGCCCACGCCCCAGGCGTTGAGCACATAGGGCGTGTCGGAGAACTCGGCCAGCTTGCGGCGCAGGCGGCTCGCGTGCGAGTCCAGCGTGCGCGTGCGGCCGATCGAGCGGTAGCCCCACACGTCCTTCAGCAGCTCGTCCTTCGAGAATACGCGGCTCGGCTCGGATGCCAGCTTGGCCAGCAGGTCGAACTGCTTCGCCGACAGCGGGAGAATCGTCCCGCCGACGGTGGCGCAGCGCGTCGAGCGGTCGACGACCAGCTCGCCGGCCTCGATCACCATCCCGACCGGCGGTGCCACCCGGCGGAGCACGGCGCGGATGCGCGCCAGCAGCTCGTCGTACATGAACGGCCGGGCCAGGAAGTCGTCTGCCCCGCGGTCGAAGGCGCGCACACGATCGACCGCGTCCGCCTCCTCCGGGCCGAGGACGATCACCGGCACGTCGCGGTCCCACGAGCGGCCGGGCTCGCCCTCCCGGAGCCGCCGGCAGACATCGAGCTCGGCGCCGAGGAGCACAAGATCCGGCCGAGCCTGCTCGGCCAGGGACAACGCCGCCTCGCCGTCCTCCGTCCGCAGGACGTCGAAGCCGTCGTCGGCCAGGTGCCGCTCGAGGAAGACGGCGGTCTCCGGCTCGGGCTCGGCGATCAGCAGGGCACAGGACATCAGGCGACGGTAGCGCCGCTCCGCGAGTGCGTCCAGATGTCCTTTCGCGCAGCTTTGTGACGATTCGTCTACAGCCGACCGGAGCGGACTACGCCCCAGAGGAGCCAGACGCCCAGCAGGCCGGACAGGACGAATCCGACCACCGAGACCACGTGCAGCCCGGCGACGTGCGGGCCGCCCTTCGCGAAGACGCCGATCAGAGCAGAGCCGATCAGCCCGCCGGCGGCGATGAGCGCGATCACGAGCCGGTTGAAGCCCTGCTCGACGCGCGGCATGAACTCGTCCAGGCCCTTGTGGACGAAGCCGACCTCGATCTGCCCCTCGCGGGCCTGCTCGAGGAAGTCGTGCCACTGGTACGGCGCCTCCCGCAACACGCTCGCAAGCGAGCGAGCCTCCTTCGTCGCGTCGCTCAGCAAGCGCTGCGGCGTGAAGCGCTGCACGACCAGGTCGCGGGCATAGGGCTTCGCCACCTCGAAGACGTTGAAGTCGGGATAGAGCTCGACCCCGACCGCGCCGAGCGTGGCGATCGCCTTGTCGAGGAGCAGGAAGCGCGTCGGGAGCCTCAGGTTCATCGCGTAGATGAGCTGGAACCCCTCGCGAATCAGTTGCATCGGGTCGATCTCCGCGAGCTTCGCGCCGTAGTAGCGGTCGTACAGCTCGCGGATGTGGGCGACGAACTCGTCCTCGCGGGCCTTGTCGTAGCGGACGCCGAGCTCGCCGAGCCGCTTCGGTATCGCCTCGACGTTCTCGTTGGCCGCGTCGATGAACAGGCGCGTCAGCTTCGACATGTCGTCGTCGGAGAGCTTCCCGGAGAGGCCGAAGTCGACGAGGCCGATCCGCTCGGGGCTGCCCAGCACCAGGACGTTCGCCGGGTGCGGGTCGCCGTGGAAGAAGCCGTGGCGGAAGATCATCGTCATCCACGCCTCGGTCATCAGGTAGGCGAGCCGGCGGCGCTCCTCGATCGTCCACTCCTCCGGATCGACGTCCTGGACCTGGATGCCCTCCATGTACTCGAGCGTCAGCACGTGGGCGCGCGTGTAGCTCCAGATCACCTTCGGGATGCGGACGTGCGGATGGCCGGCGAAGTTGCGGTGGAAGGCCTGCGCGTTGCGGGCCTCGTTGCGGTAGTCGAGCTCCTGCCGGATCGAGCGCGCGAACTCGTCCACGAGGGCGCGCGCGTCGATGAAGTCGAGGGCCCGCACGCGCTCCTTGCTGATCTTCGCGGCCTGGTAGAGCAGCGACAGGTCGGCCTCGATCTGCCGCGGGGCGTCCGGTCGCTGCACCTTCACTGCCACGCGCCGCCCGTTCGGGAGCACCGCCTCGTGGACCTGGCCGATCGAGGCGGCGGCGACCGGCCGCTCGGAGAACTCGACGAACAGCTTCTCGATCGGCAGGTCGAGCTCGCGCTGGACGACCTCCTCGACCTGCGCGTACGGGAACGGCGTGACGTCGTCCTGCAGCTTGCGGAGCTCGAGGATGATGTCCGGCGGGACGATGTCCGGCCGGGTCGAGAGCAGCTGGCCGAACTTGACGAACGTCGGGCCGAGCTCGTCGAACATCTCGCGCAGGTGCTGGCCGCGGTGGGAACGGTCGCTGTCGACCGGAACCACCTTCGTGCCCCAGGGCAGGAGGTCGGTCAGCCGGTGGCGCTGGAAGAAGTAGCCGAAGCCGTGCTTGACCGCGACCTGGGCGATCTCCGAGATCCGGCCCAGGTTGCGCGTCTTGGAGCTGCCGGCTGGGGTCGCCATGCGCTCAGTGTTGCACGGGAGAGCAGGAAGTTCCTGCTCGCGGGCGATTGGTAGCCGGCTATAGCATCGCGCGATGGGCGTCCGCGCACACGAACCGGGATGAAGATCTGCCTTCTGACCGACTGCTACGCCGACTCGACGTCCCCGTTCAAGGAGTACGACCTCCCCTGCGATCCCCGGCCTCACCTTCCCGAGGCCGATTGGGAGCTGGTCGCGCTGCAGAAGTCCACGGCGGTTCGCACGGTGATCGAGCTGTCCCGGCAAGGCTTCGACCTGTTCTTCAACCTGTGCGACGGCGCCTGGGACGAGGACCGCCCCGGGATCGAGGTCGTTCAGGCCCTCGAACGGCTCGGCTGTGCGTTCACGGGTGCCGGCTCGGAGTTCTACGAACCATCCCGCGAGGCGATGAAGCGCGTCTGCCAGGCCTGGGGGATCGACGCACCCGCGTACGTCATGGCCATGACGGCGGCCGACGTCGACCACGCGGCTGCCACGCTGCGCCTTCCGCTCATCGTCAAGCATCCGTCGAGCTACAGCAGCATCGGGCTCACGGCTGCCTCACGCGTCGAAACGCACCAGGCGCTAGGCGAGCAGGCGCATCGGATGATGGGGACGTTCGGCGCCGCGCTGATCGAGGAGTTCATCGACGGGCGCGAGTTCACGGTGCTGGTCGCGGAGAACCCCGACGACCCTCTCTCCCGACGACCTACATGCCCGTCGAGTTCGTTCTTCCCGAGGGTGAGACGTTCAAGCATTTCGACCTGAAGTGGGTGAACTACGAGCAGATGGGTGAAGCCGCGGTGGCAGACGCGCCGCTCGAGGCCCGGTTGCGCGACATGTCGGCGAAGGTCTTCGTCGGGCTGAACGGCGCGGGCTACGGTCGGACCGACATCCGGGTGGACGAAGAGGGGCGAGCCTTCCTGCTCGAGATCAACCCCAACTGCGGTGTCTACTACCCGCCCGATGATCCAGGCGCGGCGGACCTGTGCTTGCAGCACGACCCGGCCGGGTACGCGGGCTTCACCCGGCAGATCGTCCGCGCGGCGCTCCAGCGTCGCGAGCGCAGGCAACAGTCGTGGGAGATCCGGTCCATCCGGGACGGTGGCTACGGCATGTTCGCAACGCGGGATGTCCGCCCAGGCGCGCGGCTCGTCGCCTTCGAGGAGCAACCGCATGTGCTGGTCACACGCAGGCACGTCGCCCGGAGCTGGCGCGAGCCCAACGCGTCATGGTTCGAGAGCTACGCCTGGCCGCTCACGGACGAGGTCTACGTCATCTGGGGGCGAGACCCCGAGGAGTGGAAGCCGATCAACCACTCCTGCGATCCGACGGCGTGGCTCGAGGGCCTCGATCTCGTTGCGCGCCGCGAGCTCGGGCCCGGGCAGGAGATCACCGTCGACTACGCCACCTTCTGCAACGAGATCATGCCGAGCTTCGAGTGCGGGTGCGGCGTGCCGGACTGCCGCGGCACGATCCGCGGCGACGACCACCTCCAGGAGTTCGTGACGCGCTACAAGGGGCATGTCTCCGACTACGTGGCACGAAAGCGCCGAGAGCTGGGACTGGAAACGCGCTGAACGGAGCCGGGCGGTCTGCCCGGGTGACGATCGCTTAGTGTTGCCGCACGGTGAGGTGGAGCTCCGCGGCGGTCGGCCGGTCGGTCGTACGGGCGATCCCTGCGGCCGGTTGGCTGCCGTCCTTTCGGCTGACCGTAAAGCGAGACACGCTGGCCGGACTGGCGGTCTGGGCTGTGCTGGTGCCGCAGGCGATGGCCTACGCGGCGCTCGCGGGTGTGCCGCCGGTGCGGGGGCTCTATGCCGCGTGCGCCGGGCTCTTGCTGTACGCGGTGCTGGGGACGAGCCGCCAGTTGAACGTCGGGCCGAGCTCGGGGGTCGCGATCCTCTCCGCTGCCACGGTGGCGCCGATCGCCGCGGGGAGTACCGACCGGTACCTGAACCTCACGGCGCTGCTGGCGCTGATCACGGGCGGCCTGCTCGCGCTTGCCGGGATCGCGCGGCTCGGCTTCATCGCCGAGTTCCTTGCGAAGCCGGTGCTGGCCGGGTACCTGGTCGGTCTGGCGCTCGTGATCCTGGCGGGCCAGATCGCCTCGCTGCTCGGCATCCCCAGCGGTTCGGGGAACTTCTTCCAGCTCGCGTGGAACGTGCTCTCCAACCTCGGCAGCGTCTCCGGCTGGACGGTCGTGTTCGGCCTCTCGTCGCTCGCGCTGATCCTCGTCCTGCAGGATGTCGCGCCACGGCTGCCGGCGTCGCTCATCGTGGTCGTCGCGGGGATCGTCGCGGCCCGGGCACTCGACTCCTTCGCCCACGGTGTCGCGGAGCTCGGCACGATCACTGCCGCGATGCCCCAGGTGAGCGTCCCGAGCATCACCTTCGCGGATGTCGAGCGGCTGCTTGCCGGGGCGGCCGGGCTCTCGCTGCTCGCCTATGCCGAGTCGATCGCTGCGGCCCGCTCATTCGCCTCGAAGCACCACTACGAGGTTGACGCCAACCAGGAGCTGATCGCTCTCGGAGGGTCGAACATCGGGTCAGGTCTGCTGCAGGGCTTCGCGATCGACGCGAGCGTCTCGCGCACGTCGGTCGCCGACCGTTCCGGGCAGCGCTCGCAATTCGCCGGTCTCGTGAACCTCGTGCTCGTCGTCATCACCCTCGCGCTGCTGACTCCGTTCTTCGCCGACCTGCCGAAGGCGACGCTGGCAGCGGTCGTGATCGCGGCGGTGCTCCCGTTGCTCAAGACCGCGAGCCTGCGCCGTCTCTACCGCATCGACAAGGCCGACTTCTCGGTCGCGCTCGTCTGCCTCGTCGGCGTGCTCGTCCTGGGCGTGCTCGGCGGCATCATCGTCGCGATCGTCGCCTCCCTCGTCGCCCTCGTCTATCGCGGCTTCCGCCCCGAGGTCGCCGTGCTCGGACGATCGCACTCGAGGGAGACCGACGAGGACATCGGCTTTCGGGACGTCTCCAGGCACCGCGACGTCGAGACGTTCCCGGGGCTCGTCATCTTCCGATTCGACCAGGAGATCTTCTTCGCGAACGCCACCTTCTTCCGCGACCAGATCCGACACCTCGTCGACTCGAGCAGCCCGCCGCCGCGCACGATCCTCGTCGACGCCGAGGCCGTCACCCACATCGACACAACCGCCATCGACATGCTCGCCGACCTCCACGACGAGCTGTCAGCCGAAGGAATCAGGCTCGCGTTCGCCCGGATCAAGCGCCCGGTCCGGGACACCCTCACCCGGGCCGCGCTCGTCGAACGACTCGGCCCCGAGAACCTTCACCCCACCCTCGAGAGCGGCGTCGCCGCGTTCCTCGCTACGACGCCCTCCCCGACCTAGACTCAAGAGCCGGCGCCGGCCGGCAGCCTCTTACCCGCTCAGCTCGTCAGCGGCGGCAGGCCCTTGGCGATCAGGTCGACGCCGAAGACGACGAAGAGGACGACCATGACGGCGGCGTTGTGGACGGCGAGCCAGGACTTCATCTTGTCCAGCTCCGTCTTGGCGTGCTCCCCGCCGACCAGGTAGTAGACGACCGGGACGGCGATCGTGAGGCTACCGACGATCACGAAGACGACGATCGAGCCGACCGCGTCGCCGGTCGAGAGGCCGAGCTGCGCGAGCCCTGTCGCCGCGGCGACGGTGAGGAGCAGATTCTTCGGGTTCACGCCGGCGAGCAGCACGGCGAGACCGAACGCCTTCCCCGGCGCTGAACGAGTCCACGCCCGCCATCCACTTCGGCATCGGCGACTCGACGCCCGGTGCGGGTCGGTTACGCCACTGGCGCGCGGCGAGCAGCAGAAAGATCACGCCGAACACGATCTTGCCCCAGGAGACGGTGTCGGAGGCCCCACTGCTCGTGTCCACGTTGCCCTGGTCAGCGAGCACGTAGACGACGGTGCTGACGACCGCGAGGGCCAGCATCCATCCGACGAGAAAGACGGGTCCGTTGACCTTCGCCCGCTGCGAGAACAGCATCAGGATCACGGCGATGATCGCCATCGCGCTGATCGAAACTGCGATCGCGGCCGTCAGTACCTCGGCGACTCCCTGACCCATCGTTTCTCCTGTCAGCTCCGTGAGTTGGCGGCGGGGACCGGCTGCCGGAGAACGTCGTCCACGAGGCCGTCGACGAATGCTTTCGCCTGCTCGTCGAAGTCGGCCTTCAGATTCGGTGGCGGCATCTTCAGCCCGAGCACGTGCCCCTGAGGCTCGCCGTGCTTCATGTAGCCGAGCCACGCAAGCATCGACTTGACCTGACCGCCCGCGACGACGAAGTGCGTCTTGTCGATCAAGCGCCCGCCGTTCTTCTCACCTAGCTTCTTCATCTGCCCGAGGTTGATGCTGTAGTAGCGGCGGGAGACCGATGCGCATGCGAACGGCTTCCCGTCCAACACCGCTTTCGCATCGGGCGACTCGAGATACGAGCGGATTGGCATGCTCGTCTGGAACCACCAGGTAGGAGACACGAGCACCACCAGGTCGTAGCCGCCCGTCTGCGCCTCCGGTGGAATGCTGGATCTCGCCGGTCTTGTGGCGAAGCTGCGCCGGAAGGATCGATGCGAGCTGGCGGATGGGACGCTTCATCGGGAACTGCGAGAGGTGCGGCACCCATCGGTCGTCGGTGAACTCGATCAACGCTTTCGCCACGTCGCAGCCCCGCGCCTCAAATGCTTGTGCCATCGCGTCCCCGACCCGACCGGCTTGTTTGGTGAGCGTGTAGTAGACGACCAGCACCCTCGGCTTCGTCTCTCCGTTCACTCTCTCTCCTTCGACTCGAATTCGACCACGGGCTCTATTCCGGCTTGGGAAGCCCGAGCTCGTGGGCGAGCGCTCGATCCCTCACCCGGTCGGGAAGCGCCGCTACGACCGCGACCTCCTTCCCGCCGTGGCCGACCAGGTACCTGGTCTTTGGCTTGCCCGACGTCAGTGCGTGGGCAATGGCCTTGGCGATCACGAGGGGTGGATCGGCATCCGACGCCGCCTTCTCGGTGGCCTTCCGGACGGCGGCGATCTGCTCCTCGTACAGCCGGTAACCCGTCTCGCCGAGCCTTGTCTCGAGCCCGTCCAGCTCGGCGTACGTCTTCCCGAAGATCGCGGTCTCGACAGGCGCGACCTCGATCAGGGAGACGTGGATGTTCCACTGTCGCAGCTCGAGCCGCAGCGCGTCGGTGATGGCCCTGATCCCGAACTTCGATGCGCTGTAGGCGCCGTTCAGGGGAAGCACGAGCAGGCCTCCGATCGAGCCGACGTTCACGATCCGCCCGCCGCCCTGGCGGATCAGAGGCAGGAACGCTTGGATCATGGCGACGGGACCGAACAGGTTGACCTCGAGCTGCGTCCGGAAGTCGGTGATCGGCTGGTACTCGATGGGCGCCGGTTTGGCGATACCGGCGTTGTTGACCAGGCCGGCCAGGCCGCGGTCCCCCGACGGCATCTGCGACGGTGGTCGCCGCCGCCGAGATCGTCGACTCGTGCGTGACGTCGATGATCACCGGCGTCAGCCTGTCCGGCTCCTGGGCTCGCAAGGCCTCGCCGTCCTCCGCCCGCCGCACCCCGGCGAAGACGTGGAACCCGTTCCGGGCCAGGTGGAGCGCGGTGGCGGCGCCGATGCCGGTGGAAGTGCCCGTGACAACGACGAAGCCGCGGTCCCGCATGTCGTCGCTCACTCTGTCGATCCGTCTGGATTCAAAGGTCGGTCCACGTTTTCGATGGTGACATGCCCCGTCTTGCTCCTCCGGGTGGCGGGCACCCCGGTCAGAGCCCGGTTTGCACCTGGATCCGGCCGGAGTCCGCGGCCGCCTTCAGCGCGGCGTAGTCCCGCTCGTTCTGGTCGGCGTACGCCTCGGCGAAGACCGCGAGCGCCCGGTCGAATGCGTCGCTCGTGCCGAGGTAGCTCGAGATCGCAACCGCGTCCCCCGAGCGGGCGTGCGCGCGCGCGAGCGTCTGCCCGCAGATCTCCGCGTAGGCCTCCATCGTCTTCGGCTGCATCGCCTCGACCAGCGCCGACCCCTTGGAGTCCCAGAGCTGGCGGAGGTAGAAGTTCCGCTTGACGCCGTCGATGCCGGTGGCGTGGATCCAGCCGAGCATCGTGTCGCTCGCGGCCTGCATCAGCCGCTGCCCCTCGACCACCCGCTGGCCGTGGTTGGCGAACCCGCTCTTGCCGAGGAACGGCTCGAGCACGGATGCCTCCGCCTCCTTCATCTGGAGGAACAGCGGGTCCTCGTCGTCACGGCCGAGGAAGAGCAGGATGAACGCCCGCGTCCCCACGCTCCCCACGCCCACGACCTTCCGCGCCGCGTCGACGAGCCGGAAGCGCTCCAGCAGGTGACGACGGTCGCCGAGCAACGTCCGCCGGTACTCGCGGATCACGAGCCGTGCGCCCTCGATCTCCTGCTCGCCCGTGAACGAGCTCCGACACCGGGACGATCAGCGGCGGGTCGCTGACGATCCGCGGCTCGCCGTCGACGAAGCGGGTCAGCTTCTTGAACGCGGCCAGACTGTCCTTCGTGCGCGCCTTCGCAACGTTTCGCTCCGCGCGTTTGACCGCTTTCGCGCTCACCTCGGAGGACCAGCGCGCGAACATGTCCTCGACCGCGATGCGCGAGTACCAGAGGTCCATCGTCGGCATCGAGGCGAACGTGACCATCGCCTCGCGGTAGGACCGTCCGACCCTGACGTTGATCGCCTGCCGGCGGCGATCGTCGAAGCCGCGATCCCGGCCGGCCACCGCGAAGCTGGCGACGAGCCGCTTGAGATCCCACTCGAACGGCCCCGGCAGGGTCTCGTCGAAGTCGTTCGTGTCGAACACGAGACGCCGGTCCGGGGCGGCGTACATGCCGAAGTTCGAGAGGTGGGCGTCGCCGCACAGCTGCACGTGCAGCCCCGTTCGTGGCATGCCCGCGAGATCGGCGGCCATGATGTACGCCGCCCCGCGGTAGAACGTGAACGGCGAGACGAGCATCCGGCCGTACCGGATCGGCACGAGCTCCTCCACCCGCGTCTTCGCCTGCTCCTCGAGCAGCTCGACGGGGTCGAAACGGACGGGCGACGCCTCCCACTCGGCGTGGGACTTCCGCGGCACCTCGGCGCGGGCTGCTCTTCCCCTCGCCGCGCGCTCCGCAACGGTGAAATGCGCGACCGGCTCGAGCGGCGCCCTGGTCGCGCCGTCGCTTGTCGAAGCGCCGGTTTCTGTCTTCGTCGAGCTCATCGCCTCGCTCCTTCCGCGTTCTGGCCGCTCGCATCCGAGCCTCCCGCGGCCCGGCCAGGCCAAGCCTCCCTTGATCGTGGCACACCGCCATCGGGAGTTCCACCGAAGGCGGCTTCGGCCCACTACGGACGTGGCCGTGGAGATCGGTCTAGATCTTCGTCGGCCCGGGCGGCTGCTCGATCCGGCTTTCTGCCAGCCGCAGGCGGTGCTCGAGCTGGGCGACGCGCAGCTCGAGCTCCTCGTACGCCTCGTGCGAGACGAGGCCGAGCTGATCGAAGATCGACTGGAGACCGGTGCCGGCCCGCTCGGTGAGACGCGCCGCATCGCCGCGCCACCGGGTCATCGCCTCCTCGATCACCTGCAGCACGTCGTCGCGGCGCAGCTCGCCTCGGCCGGCGAGGTCACGTGCCAGCTCCTCGGCGCGATCGGCGCTCAACGCGACCGCGCCGATCCCGGCCAGCGCCAACCTCTCCAGCAGCTCGCGCGAGGATGCACCGTCGCGCTCGGAGTTGCTCGCCATCAGCGCGAGCGGCCGTGCGGACGCGTCCGCCGGCGCTGGCGCCTGCGCTCGCGCTTCGCCTGCGAGCGCGAGGACGCGCCGTCGGCCGGCGCGACTCCGGCTGGGGCCCCGACCGGCTCGGGATCCGCGATCTCCTCGACGTCGGCCCCGCCGGCGGCGGCCACGGCTGCCACGGGCGCAGCCACAGGTGCCGCGACCCGTCCGCCGACGCCCTTCTCGATCACGTCGACGCCGATCCTCCGGCGGTACTCGGGCTCGCGCTGCTTGAACAGCATCAGGACCGGTGCGGCGATGAAGATCGACGAATAGGCACCGGACAGGATGCCGACCATCAGCGCGAACGCGAAGTCCTTGAGCGTGGCGCCGCCGAACAGGAACAGCGACGCGATCGGGAGCAGCGTGATGAACGTCGTGGCCAGCGAGCGCCTGATCGTCTCCCAGAGCGATACGTTCGTGATCGTCGCGAACGACGCCCGCCGCATGATCGGGATGTTCTCGCGGATACGGTCGAAGATGATGATCGTGTCGTAGATCGAGTAGCCGAGCACCGTTAACACCGCGGCGACCGTTGCCGTGCTCACCTCCCGCTGCGACAGCGCATAGACGCCGATCGTGATCAGGATGTCGTGGGCGAGGGCGATCATCACCGGCACGGCGAACTTCCAGTCGAACCGGAGCGCGATGTACCCCGCGATCAGCAGCAGCGAGACGATGATCGCGAGAATCGCCGAACGCGCGATCTGGCTCGAGAAGCTGGACGAGACGCTCCTGACGCTGCGGATCTGGGCCGGGACGCCGAGCCGATTCTTCAGGTCGCTTTCGAGCGTGTTCAGCGGCCGAACCGTGAGCGACTTCATCCGCAGCTGGAACGCCTTGAAGTTGTCGCTGCCCTTCGGGATCGAGCCGCCCACGCCCTGGACGACGGCGTCCGCCCGGCCGATCGCACCGGCCTGTGCGCGCACCCGCGCGAGCCCCACCGGCTTGGTCGTCGTGATGCTGATCTGCGTGCCGCCCTTGAAGTCGATCCCGAGGTTCAGGCCCTGGACGGCGATCGACACGATTCCCAGGAAGATGACTGCGCCCGAGATCGCAAACCAGGTGTTGCGCCGGCGCATGAAGTCGATCTGCAGGAACTTGCCGTGCTGCTCGTGGGCCGCGCCGATGAAGCGCGGGTTGGCGAACCAGCGGAACCCGGCGAGCAGGCCGAGCAGCGCGCGCGTCGCCGCGACGGCCGTGACCAGCGAGACCACGGTTCCGATCAGCAGCATCAGCGCGAAGCCCTTGACCTGCGCGGTCGCGACCGCGAACAGGACGAGCGCCGTGATCACGGTGACCACGTTCGCGTCGATGATCGTGTGGAAGCCCTTCTGGTAGCCGGTGGCGACCGCCGCACGGATCGACTTCCCGGCTCTCACCTCCTCCTTGATCCGCTCGAAGATGACGACGTTCGCGTCGGCGGCGACTCCGATCGTCAGGATCAGGCCGGCGAAGCCGGGGAGCGTCACGGTCACGTTGAGCAGCAGCACCGCGGCGTACATGAAGGCCGCGTAGATCGCGAGGCCGGCGACGGCGACGAGGCCGAGGAACCGGTAGAGGACGATCAGGAAGATCCCGACGATCAGGAGCGCGATCAGCGCGGCGGTCTTGGCCTGGTTGAGCGAATCCTTGCCGAGCGTCGCCGAGACGTCGTTCCGCTCGATCTGCGTGAACGACACCGGCAGCGCTCCGGTCTGGAGGACGAGCGCGATGTTCTGCGCCTCGGTGAGCGTCCCGGATCCCGAGCCGAAGGTGATCTCGCCGCCGCCGCTGATCCCGCTCGAGAGCGACGAATCGGTGTAGTCGATCTGCGGGAATGCCTTGATGTCGTTGTCGAGGACGATCGCGAAGTGCTGCGGCGCCTTCCGGAACTGCCCGCGCTGGTAGAGCCCCTGCGTGACGTGCTGGAAGATGCTGTCACCCTTGCCGGTGAAGGACAGGCGGACGATCGGGTTCCCGACCGTGTCGAAGTCCTGCCTGATCCCGCCGCCGTTCAGGTCCGTTCCGGTCAGCTCCGGAACCTTCGGGGGCTGGTGCTTGAACAGGTAGTAGTTCACGACCGTGGGGTCGCCGTTCCCGGGACACACTGTGGCGTGCGAATTCGGGCCACCGCAGGTGATCAGGACCGTGTTCCGGGGCACCGAGAACACCTGCTCGCCGGGAAGAAGCTTCGGGTGCGAGGGGGTGAAGAGCCCGGCGCGGGTGTCGGCCTGTGCCAGCAGCTGCTTCTTCTTGTTGAACAGGAAGAACGGCCCGGAGCTTCCGCGCCGCGCAAGGCTCTGGACGGGCGCCAGCACGGCGTAGCGGGTCGAGTGCGCGACGGGGTTGCCGTTCGAGTCGATCGACGGAGGGATGAGGTCGGCCTCGAGATCGTAGAGCTGGAGCTGCGCGGTCTGACCGATGATCAGCGCCGCCTTGGCCGGGTCGTGGACGCCGGCGAGCTGGATCACGATCTGGTTCGGCGGCTGCTTGCGGATCTCGGGCTCGGTGACGCCCAGCTTGTCGATGCGGTTCCGCATGATGGAGACGGACCGGTCGAGGTCGGCGGGGGTGAGCGAGCGGCCCTTCGGGGGAACGGCCTTCAGCACGACCTCGAGGCCGCCGCGCAGGTCGAGGCCGAGCGTCGCGTTCCGGTGGATCGGCGACCCGGGCACCTCGAGCAGCAACGCCCCGACCAGGGCAGCGACGATCACCGCGAGCAGCGTCAGGTACTTGCGGCGTTCACGCATGACTACGAGTCACCGATTCTTAGACGACAGCCGGCCGAAAACTGCGGTTCCGGAGTCCCGGCCGGTTTCCGGTCAAGTACCACAGCAGGCCAGATTACCTACCTGCCGCAACGTCCTCCGGTTCGTCGGCCGTGTCGTCGATCGTGGTCACGGCGGCCACGGCGCGGCGGTCGAGCCGCACCTCGACGCCCGGCGCGATCTCGATCATCAGCTCCTCGCCCTCGACGCTGCGAACCGTGGCGTGCATCCCTCCGGCCGTGATGATCTCGTCGCCAGGCTCGAGCAGCTCGATCAGGCGATGCAGGTCCTCGACCTGCTGCCGCTGCCGGCGCCGCTGGGGCAGGACCCAGACGAACCAGAGCAGGACGAGGAGGACGATGAGAACGGAAACGATGACTACGGGCATACGGTCTCTTCCGGCGTGGAAGCGAGGCGCGACTCGGCCTCGCGCTTGAAGTCTGCCAGCCGTCCACCCTCGATCGCGGCGCGTGCGCCGGCGGTCAGCGCCGTCAGGAAGCGCAGGTTGTGGAGCGTCAGGAGGCGCAGGCCGAGCATCTCCTGCTGGGTGACGAGGTGGCGCAGATAGGCACGCGAGAAGCCGCGTGCAGGCCGGACAGTCGCAGTCCTCGTCGAGCGGCGCCGGATCGTGCGCGAAGCGGGCGTTCCGGAGGTTGAGGCGCCCCTCCCAGGTGAGCGCCGAGCCCGTCCGTCCGAGGCGCGTCGGCAGCACGCAGTCGAACATGTCGATTCCCCGCTCGATCACGTCCAGGATGCCGAGCGGATCCCCGATTCCCATGAAGTACCGGGGCTTGGCGGCCGGGAGCTGCGGAGCGGCGGCGGCAACCGTCTCGAGCATGACGTCCCGGCTCTCCCCCACGCTCAGGCCACCGAGGGCATGACCGTCGAAGCCGACGTCGACGATCTCGGCGATCGAGCGGCGACGGAGCTCGCGGTCGATGCCTCCCTGCGCGATGCCGAACAGGAGCTGGCCTTCGGCCCGCGGCGCCCGCGCCTGCCGTCGCGCCCACGCCGTGGTCAGCTCGACGGCCCGCTCGGCGTCTGCCCTCGACGCGGCCGGCGGCGGGCAGACGTCGAGGCACATCGCGATGTCCGAGCCGAGCTGGGCCTGAACGGCGGCGACGCTCTCGGGCGTGAACCGCGCCGCCTCGCCGTCGTACACCGAGCGGAAGGTGACGCCCTCGTCGTCGCAGCCGAGCAGGGTGTCGCGGAGCGAGAAGACCTGGAACCCTCCCGAGTCGGTGAGGATCGGCCCGTCCCAGCCCATGAAACGGTGCAGCCCGCCGAGCTCGGCGATCGTCTCCGCGCCGGGGCGGAAGTGCAGGTGGTACGTGTTCCCGAGGACGATCGTCGCGCCCAGGCGCCGCAGCTCGTCCGGATCGACGCCCTTGACCGTCCCTTTCGTGCCGACCGGCATGAAGACGGGCGTCGGGACGTCTCCGTGCGCCGTCCGGAGGACGCCGGCCCGCGCCCCGCCGTCCGTCGCGGTGACCTCGAAGCAGCTCAGGGCAGCGCGAGCACGTCCGGCTCGACCCACGCCGTCCGCGCGGACTCGAGCGTCTCGGCACTCCAGTGGCGCCGCACGATCGACCCGTCGAGCAGGAGCGGGAAGCGCTCGACGAACACGTCGAAGTCGTCGATCCCCGGCTCGACCTCGATCGCATGCGCCACGAGATGGATCCAGAAGCGCGTCAGCGTCTCGTGGTACTTGTCTCCCTCGCCCTGGAGCTCCGCGAGCTCTCGGAGCATGCGGGCGACCCGGTCGCCGCCGGCCGCCGCGCCCTCGTCGCGGATCACGAGCCACGCCAGCCTGACGTGCTGGCGGTGCCCGAGCCTGGGAGCGCCCGCGCGCGCGGCTGCGAGGTAGTCGGCGTCGGTCGTCACGAACCGCACGATACCTCGTCCACCCGCTTTCGCGTCTCGAACCATGCGTGGACGGCGGCAGCCGCGGCAGGCGTCGCCGTCGCCGTCCGGCCCGGCCCCGAGCCCCGCCCGGATCCGCCCGAGCTCGGCCGCGAGCGCCCGTGCGGGCGCCGCACTCCCGAGCAGGAGCGCGATGCGCTGAGCGGCGGCTTCGACGGCCACCGCGCCGGCGCCACGGAGCGGCTGCCACGCCTCCCGCAGCAGCGCTTCGAGCTCCTGCTCGCCGCCGTGGCGCCAGAAGCTCCGCCACTCGTTCGCGCTCCGCGGTCTCACGCGCCCAGCATGCCGGAAGCCACCGGCCTGACCGGCTGCTTACTTGATCAACATGGCGTCGCCGAACGAGTAGAAGCGGTAGCGCTCGGCGATCGCGACGCGGTAGAGCTCGCGGGTCTCCTCCACGCCCGCGAACGCCATCACGAGTGCGAGCAGCGTCGTCCGGGGCAGGTGGAAGTTCGTCAGCAGCGAGTCGACGCGGCGGAACTCGAAACCGGGCACGACGAACAGCTCGGTACGACCCGCGAGCGGGGCGCCGTGCGCCAGGGATTCGAGCACACGGACCGTCGTCGTCCCTGCCGCGAGCACCCGCGGAGCGCGACGGATCCGCTCCCACGCCTCCGGCGCGACCGCATACCGCTCACCGTGGATGCGGTGCTCCTCGAGCGTCGGCTCCGTCAGCGGGCGGAAGGTGTCGAGGCCGACGTGCAGCGTCACCCGCTCGACGTCGAGGCGCGCAAGCAGCTCGGGAGTGAAATGCAGGCCCGCCGTCGGCGCGGCGGCCGAGCCCGGGTCGCGCGCGTACACGGTCTGGTAGCGCTCCGGGTCGGCGAGCGGCTCCGTGATGTACGGCGGAAGCGGCGCCTCGCCGTCGGGCCGACCTTCGAGCCGGACGAGCCAGCGACCTCCGTCCAGCCGCTCGACGAGCTCTACCGGGCCGAGCCGCATTCCGGCCCGTAGGCGGGCAGACGGACGCGCCAGCGCTTCCCACAGCCCGTTGTCGAGCCGCTCCAGCAGGAGCACCTCGGCCGCGCCGCCGCCCGGCCGGCGAAGGCGGAGGCGGGCGGGGATCACCCGCGAGTCGTTGACGACCACGAGCTCACGGTTCACCAGCTCCTCGGGCAGCTCACGGAAGCGCCTGTGCCTGATCTCGCCCGTTGCGCGCTCGTACACGAGCAGGCGCGACGAGTCCCGCGGCTCGGCCGGTCTTTGCGCGACGAGCTCGGCCGGAAGGTCGTAGTCGAGCGCCGAGGAGTCCATCCGACCGGGAAGCTATCTTCGCGGTCGTGAGCGAAGGCTCGGCACGGCCCATCGACGAGCAGGTCGCCTCGGCGGTCCGCGACGGCGTGCGCGCCGAAGCGGCGCCGATCGGACGCCACCTCGCCGAGGTCCGCGGCCTGAGCGTGCGGGCGATCAGACAGCTCGAGCGTCTCGAGACCGGCCTCGGCGCCGAGCGCTCGGCCCGCATCGACGACCTGGCCGTCCTCGTCGACCTGATCTCCGCCGGCTGGCGCACGGTCGACGAGCGCCTGGCCCGGATCGAAGAGCTGCTCGGAGGCGACGAGCGCCTCGACATCATCGGGCTGGCCGGCACCGAGCACGACGCCGTGTCGGCTGAACTGCCTCAGCGGCGCGCCGACGCGGCCTAGACTAAGTCACGAGCAGGATCGCCGCGCAGGCGGCCGCCCAGGCGACGATCGTCGCGAGCAGCGGCACGTCGCGCAGCAGAATCTCCTCCGGCTCCTCGCCGGCGCCGCGCCGGATGAGCCACACGTAGCGACCGATCCCGAACACGACGAACGGGATCGTGAGCGGCAGCCAGCGCGAGCCCCCGCCGACCACCGTGTACGCCGCGTAGATGATCGCCGTCGTGACGGCGAGGACGCCCACCAGCCGGTCGAGGAGCTCCTGCGAGTAGCCGCCGAGCACGGGCCGTCCCGGCGTCGCCTCCGATGCGACGAGCGCCAGCTCAGCCCGCCGCTTGGCCAGCGCGAGGAACAGCGCCAGCAGGGCCGTACAGACGAGGAGCCACGGCGAGATGAGCACGTGCACTGCCACGGCGCCCGCGGCCGCGCGGATCACGAACAGTCCGGCGATCGCCGCGACGTCGGCCAGGACGACATGCTTGAGGGCGAGCGAGTAGGCGACCTGGAGCGCGAGGAAGCAGAGCAGGAGCACGAGCGACCAGACCCCGAGCAGCGAGGTCAGCACGATCGCCACGACGACGAGCGCGAAGGCCATCCCGGCGGCCGTGCGCTCGGACAGCTCGCCGCGCGCGATCGGCCGCAGCCGCTTCGTGGGATGGAGCCGGTCGAGCTCGACGTCGCGCAGATCGTTCAGCAGGTACGCGGCGCTCGAAGCCGCGCAGTACGCCACGAACGCCGCCCCTGCCTCGAGCCATTTCCCACCGTCGCCGGTCCGCGCCGCGAAGACGATGCCGGCGAAGACCAGCACGTTCTTCGTCCACTGACGGGGCCGCAGAGCAATGAACGCCGCACGCATCCTGCCCCGGGCAACCGGGAGCTCGTGGGCTTCGATGACCGCCACGACCCAGATGCTAGAGCGGCGTCGCGCTAGACCGCAGGTGTGGCGGGCAGGATCAGCTGGAAGCGGCTGCCTTCCCCCGGCGCGGTGTCGAGCTCGATGCGCCCGCCCAGCGCGATCGCGAGCTCGCGCGCGATCGCGAGGCCGAGCCCGGTGCCGCCGCCCTCACGGGTGTGGTCGAGCGAGAAGAACGGGCGGAAGATCCGCTCGCGCTCCTCGGGGCGGATCCCCGGGCCGGAGTCACCGACCAGGACGGCGAGCGCACCGTTCTCGGCGGACAGGCCCAGGTCGACGCGGCCGCCGTCGGGGGTCCAGCGGAACGCGTTCGAGAGCAGGTTGGAGATGATCTGCAGCACGCGGTCCCCGTCGGTGAGGATCACGGGGCGGGTGCCGATCTCGCAGCGGTAGTCGATCGAGCGCCGGCGTGCCTCCTCGCCGAACGTGGCGTAGGCCTGGTCGACGAGGCGCCCCATGTCGACCTCCTCGCGCAGCACCGTGAAGCGGTGGGCGTCGAGCTTGGCCAGGTCGAGCACGTCGCCGACCAGCCGCTCCAGGCGAGCCGCCGCCGCGGCAACCACGTCGAGCGAGGCGGCTTCGGCATCCGGGTCGTCGGTGAGGCCCTCTCGCATCGCCTCGACGTGCCCGCGGATCGCCGTCAGCGGCGTGCGCAGCTCGTGCGAGACCGTCATCAGGAAGTTCCGCTCGCGCTCCTCCGCCTCCCCGAGCCGGACTGCCATCTGGCGGAAGCGGTCGGCGAGGTGGCTGATCTCGTCACCGCCGCGCACCTGCGGCACCGGAACGTCGTAGCGGCCGCGCGCGATCTCGTCGGCTGCCTTCGACAGCCCGACCACGGGCTTCACGATCCGCCGGGACGCGTACCAGGCGAGGACGCCGGCGACGAGCAGCCCGCCGAGGAGCGAGACGCCGAAGAACTTCATCAATGTCACCCACGTGTCGCGCAGCTCGGTCTGGGCCTTCGCGATCACGAGCACCCCGAACGTCCTTCCTCTGACCGTCAGCGGTCCGGCCACGGCGACCAGCGGACGGCCACCCGGCGGGGTGAAATCGATCGTCTGCGTATGGCCGGAGCGGATCCGCGCAGCATCGATCTTCTTGCGCGCGTCTTGCGGAAGGACCCGCAGGCCCGTGCCCTGGCCGGGGAACAGCGGCAGGCCGAGGTAGTAGATCCGAGCACCGGTCGCCGTTTCGAGCTGGAGTGGCTCGATCAGCCTCGGCGGCGCGTTCTGCTCGAACGCGTCGATCGCCTGCTTGGCCAGCAGCGCGCTGAGGCCCGACGCCTCCCGGTGCAGCTCTTTCAGCGACTGGGAGCGCGAGTAGCTGGAAAGCAGCTGGAAGGCGATCGCGACCGAGACGATGCCGGCCGCCGCGATGCCCGCCAGGAACAGCGCCGGCAACCGGAAGCGCAGCGAGCGCAACATGGCTGGAAGCCTAGGCCGGTGTGGGGTTCTTCGCGGGTGAGACCTTGTAGCCGACACCCCACACGGTCACGATCGGCGACGCGTCGCCGAGCTTCCGGCGGAGCTGGCGCACGTGCACGTCGACGGTGCGGGTGTCTCCTGCGAACGTGTAGCCCCAGACCCGTTCGAGGAGCTGGTCGCGGGTCAGCACGAGCCCGCGATGGTCGAGCAACTCCCAGAGCAGATCGAACTCCTTCGGTGCGAGCTGGATCTCCTCCTCGCCCACCCGCACCTCACGGCGGCCGGCGTCGACCGTCAGGTCGCCGTGGCGGATGACGGCGCTCTCGGCCAGCCTGCGCTCGGGCGTCGAGCGGCGCAGGATCGACTTGACGCGCGCCACGAGCTCCCGCGGGTTGAAGGGCTTCGTCATGTAGTCGTCGGCGCCGACCTCGAGCCCGATGATCTTGTCGACGTCCTCGTCCCGTGCGGTCAGCATCAGGATCGGGACGTCCGAGCTCTTGCGGATGCGCCTGCAGACCTCGATCCCGTCGATGTCGGGCAGCATCAGGTCGAGGATGACGAGCGACGGCGGGTCGGACGAGATCTGGTCGAGCGCGTCTCCGCCCTTCCCGACTGCGCGCACCGCGTACCCCGCATTCTTCAGGTACAGCGCGACGAAGGACGCGATCGAGCTCTCGTCCTCGACGATCAATATGGATTCGGAGGTCTGGGCCATCTGTTCGAGAATGCCAGAGAGCCTGGACGCTACGAGGTCGGGCTCGAGATAGCGACCTTCGCCGGCTTCACGGGAACGACCGGCAACGCCTGGAACTTGTCCTGGCAGAAGCTCGCAGCATCGGCCGAGTAGATGTTTCCCGGCACGTCGAACGTCCCGGCCGAAAGGAGCGCCACGCCCTTTCCGGCCACGCTGAGGTCGAGCAGCGTCGCCTCGGTGATCTTGATCTTCACGGCGCCGCTGCTGCGGAAGCGCATGGAGTTGCCCGTGTACCGGATGCGGCCGTCGGGGAGCACCAGTCTGGTGTCCGCTCCGATCACCTTCGGCGCCGGGCCGTCTCCCGAGATCGTGTCATCGGTCGTGACCGTGCCGCTCTGCAGCCGGCCGAAGACGATCCCGCGACTCAGGACCAGCGACACGTTGCCGAATCCGCTCTGGACGACCAGGCAGCCGTCGCCCGGTGCGCTCACGGTTGCCCCGCCGAGCGGCGCAAAGAGACCGACGACGAGGCCGGAGGCGATGATCACGACAGCAGAGAGGAGCGGGCGCATCAGACTGAGCGTATCGCCGCGCGGTGTGCCGACCTTGAGCGGGATGTAAAGAAACTGTGATCGGGCCAATGCCCGACGCGATCTACGGCGAGGAGTGCAGGAGCGCGCCGGACGTGTACTCGCCGCTCGGGTTCCAGAGCAGGAAGCCGTTCGCGTGCATCGCCCGGGCGGCGTCGATCTGCTCGCCGACCTGCTCGAGCCCGTAGTTGATCTTGATCGTGAAGTCCTGCAGCCACGGCGTGACGCGGACCTTCTCGCCTCGTGTGGCGCGGTCGAAGTCGCGGAGCGAGTGCACCACCGTCGCGTACGGGAACGCCTCGGGCTCGATCAGGTTGTACTCGCCCGGGTTGTAGTGCGACGGGTAGACCATCGGGTAGATCGCGTCCAGCACCTTGCCGATCCGTTTCGGGGTCTGGCCGATGCCGAGGTCGCGAGACGCCGAGAGCCCGAACACGTCCGCCGACACGCGCACGCCGAGCGGGTGCAAGCGCTTGACGGCGTAGCTGAAGAAGCGGTCGATCGTCGCAGCACGCGCTTCCTTGCGGCGATGCGGATACACGATCGTGGCCAGGTCGCCGTCGGTGGGAAAGCGGACGTAGTCGAACTGGATCTCGTCGAAGCCGGCCCTGGCCGCGGCGGCGGCGATGTCGACGTTGTACTTCCAGACGCGCTGGTCGTACATGTTCGACCAGCCCAGGCCGTTCGAGTTCTTCCAGACGCCTCCGTACCTGCTCTGGATGCCGAGGTCGGGCTGGCCGGAGGTCAGGGTCGGATCCTCGAACATGACGACACGGCCGATCAGGTAGACGCCGGCTCGGTGCGCCTCGGCGGCCAGCTTCGGCGCGTCGTAGTACGTCCGGGCCGCGCCGACTTTGCGCGCGAGCGCCGGCGTCGACGGGCTGACGAAGCCGACGTACCCGTTCTCGTCCTTGACGTCGAGCTCGATCGTGTTCAGCCCGTGGGAGGTGAGGCCGAGATAGCTCTCGAACTTGCCCGGTAACGAGGCCAGGCCCTCGGTCAGGTGAACACCACGGATCTCGGTGGGGATCCGGCCCTTGAACGGGCTCCGCGCCACGATCGGGTGCGTCGCAGACGTCTTCGCCGTCCCGGCCGCATGATGGCCGCGCGACGAGATGTAGGTCGCGCCGCCCGCGATCGCAGCAACGATGCCGACGAGCACCAGCACGGCCGCCGTACGTCTGATCCGGCGACGGCGCCGAGCCTGATGACGACGATCACGGAAACGGTCGTTCGGATCGATGCGGTCGTGAAGGAACATCCCGGGACTACACGCTACGCCCTCCCGACCCCAGTGGCAACTCGGCTGAGTCCCACCTGAAGCCGGTGCTCGAAGGGGTCGCCGCGAGCGGGCTCGACGGCAGGCCGGCCCGCGGCGCCGGGTCGTTGAAGCCCGCGGGCGCGACGTCGTTCGGAGTGTCCGGGTGGAAGAGCGAGGCGAGATACTGGATCTGGCCGCGGCCCGCGCCGAGCTCGAACTGGCCGCCGCCGTACAGGGCGATCTCGTGCTCCCGGCAATGATCGTAGGCGTCGAGCAGGGCTCGAAGGCTGCCGAAACGGGACGGCTTCACGTTCAGCGCGCGCGGCGGGAACGGCAGCTCCTCGATGTCGGCGACGGAGTGGATGATCGCGTCCCACGTGATCCGCTCCCGGTGGGGCGCGAGCGCTTCCTGGGCCGCCGCGGTCGTCAGGTCGGGGTCCTCGATCCAGGCGTGCGGAAAGCCCTCCGCGACGAGCCGGTAGAGCGCTGCGTCGGCGGGCTGGTCGACGACCGTGCCCCGATACGCCCCCTTCAGGTCGACGGTGGCCACCGCGCCGAGGGCCGCCAGCTCCTCGACGAGTGCCGCGTCCCAGTCGCTCGTCGGGTCGAGCTTGAACCGCGTCCCCGGATACCCCGCGAGCAGGCGAAGGAGCGGCTCGGTCCGCGGAGGATCGCCGAGCCGGAGCGAGACCACGAACGAGACCGGTCGCGACTCGCGCCCGAGCACCTCCGCCAGCGAGCGCCCGGCCTGGCGGAGCGCCAGGTCGAGTGCGGCGCTCTCGAACGCCCAGCGGCGGTAGTACCGGGCCGCGCCCATCGACGGCTCGGCAGCCGGGAACAGGTCGAGGGAGCCGACGAGCGCGGAGAAGGAGTCGAGCGTGTGCGTGCCGGCCAGCTCGTGGACGGGCCCGGCCTGCTGGAAGCGCTCCTGGTCATCGCTGCTGTAGGTGACGTCCTCGCCGATGCCCGTCTCCCCCGCGCCATGGAGCGACACGATCGTCGTCCGCCGGGTGAAGTCGCTCGACACGTCGCGCTGCAGGCCGGCGAGGTCGTACGACTCGACCTCGACGCCGAGCCCGCGGACGAGGTCGTACGTGCTCATCGCGAGACGATCACCACCGCGAAGGCTACGTACAGCGCCACGATCACCGCTCCCTCGACTCGCCTGATGCCGTGACCTGCGTACGTCAGCGCGATCGCGACGACCGTCATGCCTACGAGCCACCAGACCGAGAACGCGACGAGACCCGAGGCCGAGCCGAGTGACAGCACGAGCGCCGGCAATGCGATCCCGGCGAGGATGTTGAGGCTGTTCGAGTTGAACGACTCGCTGACGACCGCCGAGCCACGCCCGTGGAGAGCGAGCCGCACCGCCGTCAGGAGATTCGGGAGGCTGGTCAGCGCGGCGAGCACGAGCGTCCCGATCACAACGTCCGACAATCCCCAGCGGCGACCGAGGTCGGTTCCGGCGTGCACCATCCCCACGCTTCCGGCCACGATCGCCGCCAGCGCGCCGGCCAGCACGGCCAGATCACGGCCCGTCGCTCTCGGCGCGACCTCGCCGGTGCGGAGGTCTCGCACCTCCTCCCGTACAGCTGCGACGAGGAAGTGCCGTACCGGCGCCACCGGGACGATCCTGGCGATCCGGGCCGGCCGGATCGAGAGGAAGAACACGTAGGGCGCCAGCACCACGACGATCAGCACCGTCGCTGCGACGGCGCCGATCGCGCCGAGCACCAGAGCCGCCGCGAGCGCCGTCACCGCCAGGGCGACGCCGCCGTTCAGCAGCAGCCCGTGCCGGTGGATCCGGACGCTGCCGGCGACGATGGCGCTCACCCCGAGCAGGGCGGCCAGGTTGAAGACGTTCGAGCCGATGACGACGCCGGTGCCGATCTCGGAGTTGCTGGCGATCAGCGCGGTGACGGCCGTCGCGATCTCGGGGGCATCCGAGCCGAGAGCCGTCAGGATGCCGTGCAGACCCTCCGAGACACCGAGCCGTTCACTCGACCGGTCGAGCTCGCGCGCGAAGACGACCGTCGCGGCGAGGGTCAGCACGACGCTGGCACAGAAGACGGGAACGGCGAGCCCGGTGGACACGCGAGACCGCGGAGGCGGGGCTTACCGCTCGTAGGTGTAGAAGCCGCGGCCCGTCTTGCGGCCGAGCAGGCCGGCCCTCGCCATCGCGACCAGGCGGGGCGGCGGCGCCATGCGGGGCTCGCGAAGGCTCTCCCAGAGCGCCTCGGAGGCATGCACGTGGATGTCGACGCCGATCAGGTCGATCAGCGCGCACGGCCCGATCGGCCACCGCGTCCCGTGCAGCATCGCCTTGTCGAGATCATCGGGCGTGACGCCGGCTTCGTCGAGCACGCGCACACAGTCGTTCAGAAGCGGGATCAGCACCCGGTTGACGACGAAGCCCGGCGTGTCGGAGCACCGGACCGGCTCCTTCCCGATCCGCCCTGCGAACTCGTAGGCGGCGTCGTGGACGGCCGGGTCGGTGAGCTCGGTGCGGACCACCTCGACCAGCGGCATGACCGGCGCGGGGTTGAAGAAGTGCATCCCGACGACGCGCTCGGGATGCGAGCTCGCAGCGGCGATCTCCGTGACCGACAGGGCCGAGGTGTTCGTCGCGAGGACGGCCTGCGGCGAGACGATCGAATCGAGGGCGGCGAACAGCTCCTTCTTCGGCTCGACCTGCTCGACGATCGCCTCGATGACGAGGTCGCAACCGGACAGGTCGGCGAGATCCGTCGTCAGGCGCAGCCGGCCGAGCGCTGCGTCCATCTCGCTCTGCGTCAGGCGCTCCTTCTCGACGCTTCTCGCGAGATACCGCTCGATCGTCGCGCGGCCCCGCTCCGCGAGCTCCTCCGTCACCTCGCGGCCGACCGTGTCGACGCCCGCCTGCACGCAGACCTGCGCGATACCGGCACCCATCGTGCCGAGCCCGACGACTCCGACCGTCCGGATCTCCACCCGGCGATCCTAGATCACGGTGGTGGGCTAGGCCTGGCGCGGACCGTGCAGGACGGCGATGCGGCGCCTGGGGGTGCGCCTGAAGAGGCTGAGCAGCAGCTGGGTCATGCCGTCCTCATCGGCAGGCACCGGCCAGCCCTGAAGCTCGGTCGAGGTAGCTCCCCTCTACCGCAAGCGACGCAGGAAGGGCACCAGCGTCCTGACCAGGCTGCTCTTGCCCGGCCGGGCCACGAGCGCGTCGAGATGATCCATGCCCCCGTCCGCGACGATCACAGCCTTCCCGGCCGGAGAGCGCGACCCCGCGATGAAGGCTCGCGCGGCCGTGAGGATCCGTCCGGGCGCGATGTCCGACGCGAACGCGTACAGCGGCAGATCGATCTCACGACGATGGAGGAGCCGCAGGCCGAGCAGTCGCGTGGTCGCGTTCATCTCGAGCCGCCCGACGGCCAGCGCGTCGAGCTGCAGCCGCTTCGGGTAGTACCACTCGACCGCGTTGGCGGGCTCGCGCCCGAACGTGCTCGCGAGGTTCTGGACGGGCGAGAGCTCGTCGTCTCGCCACGGACGCGGCTTGCCGGTCGGGGCGAGCGAACCCAGGTGCGCGTGGAGCAGCGCGATCGGGCCGGTCGCCTCGTCGAAGGCGTATCCGAGCAAGGCCTCGTTCGTGACCGGAAACAGGGGAGCGAAGATCAGCGGCAGCACCTGATGACGCTGGAGGACGGAGGCTCCATCAGGGTCGTGCCGCGCGAAGAGCGCCGCCGTCTCGACGAGCGCGCCGCCCAGCCATGCCGGGGCCCACGGCAGCACGCTCTCGAACGGGCTGCTCGTCTCGATGTCCGCGAGCTGCTTCCGTGCGTTCGCGAGCGAGGGCGCCGGAAAGGTGCCCATTGCCCCGCCGTCGATGCTCACGAGCCCGGCGAGGTCTCGATACCCGGGGCGGCCTGCGAAGTCCCAGCTCGCGTAGGCAAGCGCGACCGTGGCACCGAGCGAGTGGCCTCCGAGGATCACCGTGCGACCGCCGGCCCGGGCAGCCAGGACGATCCGGTGCAGGTCGTCGATCGCCACCTTCAGCCCCCACCGGCGGACGAACGTCGCCGAGTCCTCGTCGACCGGCCGGAAGCGCTTCCCACCCACCTTCTCGAGACCGAGGTAGTAGCGCAGGGCCAGCCGAGGATCTCCTCGGGCGAAGACCGATGTGTCCTCGAACGCCTGCGTCCGGTGGTCGACGGTCCAGACCTGGAGCCCGGGAGCCTGCGCGGTCAGTGCTCTCGCGAGGAGCGACAGCGAGCCGGCTCCGCCGCCGGAGCCGGGAAGCAGCACGAGAACACGTCTCGCCGAGGACGGCCCGAACTTCTCGACGAACACCCGGTCGTAGACGACGGGGCCCGGCGCCGGGGCACCGCGGATCGCGACGTACCGGCCGGCCCGAGCAACCCCCGTGGCTGCAGCGGCGACCGCCAACACGAGACATGCAGCGGGAAGTGCGCGACGCAACGGCGTTCCTCCAACCGACTTGCCAGAAACAGGGTATCCCAGTTGTCGTGTCTCCTAGAGGGTTGATGGGAAATTCGGCCGACGCCGGGGGCGCTCCAGACCAAGCCGGGCGGTACGGTCGTTCGCGGCTCGTAGCAGCGCTACGGGTCGCGGGCGAACGTACTGATCCGGCGCCGCGTCTGGGGCGTCATCCGGCCCGGCTGAGTTTCACATCAGGCCTCTAGACTTCGCTCGTGACCGCCGCCGCGCACGTGAAGCTCACCGAGGCTTCCGCCCGGAGGCTCCGCGGGTGAGGTCGCCGTGGGGGCGCCGGTCGACCGCGAGCCGGGCCTCGATCCCGTCCGCCGGCGCGCTTCGCCGCGAGCGGCGGGCGATCCTCCGGTTCCGGGAAGAGCGCCTGCGCGACCTCGGAGGCCTCCTGCTCGAGATGTTCCGCCACGACCGGTTCCGCGAGGATCTCGTTCGCGAGCGCTGCGAGGAGCTGCTCGAGATCGACGATCACCTGGCGGGGATCGACGCCCTGCTCGGCATCTCCTGGACGCCTCACGAGCCGGCCCGTTGCGCATGCGGCGCGCCGCTCCCGGCGGAGGCGCAGTTCTGCGCGGCGTGTGGGCGGTCGGTCGGCGAGGCGGCGCGGCCGTGCCCGGCCTGCGGAAACCCGCTGGCCGCCGATGCCGCCTTCTGCGGCCGCTGCGGCCTCCGCGCGGACGCACGCGCCGTCCAGGAGGCCGAATCGCAACCGGACGAGCCGCGGCGGCTCGAGGAGAAGCAGCAGGAGGCCGCGGCCGAGGTCGCGGAGGGCTGAGAAGCGTGCCGCTCCCGCCCGACCCCGTCTGCCGAACCTGCGGCGCACCGGCCGGACACCGGCAGGAGTACTGCCTGGAGTGCGGCAACCGTCTCGTCCTGCCCCGTCGTGCGCCGGCGGTGGCCGCGTGGGTCGTACCGTCGCTGGCGGCCCTCGTCGTCGCCGCCACGGGAGCGGCCGCTTCCATCGCCGCCACGTCCGGGCATGCGAGCCGTGGCTCGCACACGCTCGTCGCCACCTCGGCTCTCCGGCCCGCGCCGCCGCCGGCGCCGCCCAGGACGTCCGGCTCGTCGAAGCCCGGCAAGGCGCAGCGGCGACTGATCGCCTGGCCGGCCACGGGCGGCTACACGATCGTGCTCGCATCGGTACCGCTCTCCGTCGGCGCCGCCGCCGCGCGGGCGAAGGCACTCGCCGCCCTCCGGGCCGGCCTCTCACAGGTCGGCGTGCTGGTCTCGTCGAGCTACCCGAGCCTCCAGCCCGGCTACTACGTCGTCTTCAGCGGCGTCTACCCGACGCTCGAGGACGCGCAGTCGTCCCTCCAGGCCGCGAAGGCTTCCTTTCCATCGGCTTACGCACGGCCGATCGCCCGCTAGAGGTGTTTGCTCATCAGCAAACGCTAGTCCAGACTTTGTAACAGCGGCCGAAAACGAGTAGACTCCGTCTTGGAACACCGTCGCGAGACGATTAACCTCCGCTTAACTAGCCTTTTCCAGCAGTTAACAGGGACCCGAGATACTGAGGACGATGGACGATCGTGTAGCCGAGATCCAGGCCGGTATGTATCAGTATTCGAGAGCCATCTATCGGTCGATTAAGGACCTGACCGATCCGTACGTCGATCCGGCCACGCAGCTCGAGTACCGCCGCGCGGTGCTGGAGGCGTGCGAGCAGACCATGGAGCGACTGGCGACCGACCCGCACTACTTCGCCAATCCGGACCGGACGCTCTTCCAGGACATCCGCCGCTACTTCCCGATCACGAGCCAGGCCCACGTCGCCTGGGCCGTGAACAAGGTCGTCGGCGCCGCCTGCGACTTCATCCAGGACCAGATCGACGCAGGCGCCTTCGACGGAGGCGTCGCCCGCTGCCGCGCGACGACGCGGAAGGGCAAGCCGTGCCAGCGCACGCCGCTGCCCGAGCGCGAGTACTGCCCGTCGCACCAGCACCTCGAGCAGCGCTCCAAAGTCGCGGCGTAGCCCTTCTGGCCGCCCGGGTCCGAGGCTGTAAGCTCGGGCCTCGATGTCGCACGACACCGACAAGCTGATCCGGCAGCTCTCGCTGGTCGCCTTCCTGATGGCCGACCGGCGTCCGCTGACCGCCCGGGACGTGAAGTCGAACGTCGAGGGCTACTCGGAGATGTCGGACGAGGCGTTCGCGCGACGCTTCTACTCGGACCGCGCCGAGCTGCTCTCGCTCGGCGTGCCGCTGCAGTCGCAACGCGACGAGTTCACCGGCGAGGAGCTGTACACGCTCCGTTCCGAGCGCTACTTCCTGCCGCCGCTCCAGCTGACAGACGACGAGCTCGCCGCGCTCCAGACGTGCCTCTACCTGCTCGAGGGGCAGTTCGCCTACGCGGAGCCGTTCCGCCTCGCGCTGCAGAACCTGACGCTCGGCCGGCCGGGGTTCCGGGAGGCGCCGACCGAGATCGCCGAGCGCGTCGAGGTGCGCGACCCGGACTACTCGCCGGAGCTTGCAGGCCGGTTGAGCAAGCTGGAGACGGCGATCTCGAAGCAGCGCACCGTCAGGTTCGACTACTGGTCGATCGCGCGCGACGAGCAGCGTGAGCGGACGATCGATCCGTACGCGCTGCTGACGCACGAGGGCGGCTGGTACGTCGTGGGCCGCGACCACGGAAGCGACGCGATCCGGACGTTCAAGGTGTCGCGGATCCGTCGGGAGATCAAGTTCGCGACGCGCCGTGAGCGCGACTTCCGCCTGCCCAAGGACTTCAACGCCGCCGCGCACCGGCCTCCGCCGCCCTGGCAGATGGGCGAGACCGTGGGCAAGGCGCGGATCGAGCTGTCCGGCGACACGGCCTGGTGGGTCGAGCGCACGTATCGCCCGCCGCACGGCCAGATGGAGGACAACGTCTTCGTCACTCCGTACGCCGATCTCTCGCATCTCGCCGCCTGGATCCTGCGCCTCGACGGTCGCGCCGTGCCGCTCGAGCCGCCCGCGCTGCGCCGCGAGGTCGCGGGCGGGCTCCGGCGCGTGATCGCACTGCATACCGGTGCCCCGCCCCTGCCGGCAAAGGCCAAGCCCCGAAAGGCCGAGGAGGTGGTCGAGCGACCGACGGGACCGGTCAACCCGGAGCGCTTCGGCGTGCTGCAGGCACTGCTCGCCTTCCTGCTCGCCGCCTGCGGCGAGAACTCGAGCGCCGTCATCTCGACCCGCGAGCTCGTCGAGCGGTTCCCGCAGATCCCGGAGGAAGCGCTCGAGGAGCACCTGTCGCTGCTCAACCTCGTCAACTTCGGCGGGGGTTGCTACGCGGTCTACGCCGAGCTCCGCGGCGACGAGATCCACGTCGACAAGGAGCTGTTCGGCGACACGTTCCGCTCCCCCCCACGTCTGACGCCGCTCGAGGCGCGCGCGATCCGGCTGGCGCTCGAGTTCGTCGGGCCGATGATCGCCGCCGAGGCGCACAGGCCGCTCGACCGGGTACGCAAGAAGCTCGAGGAGACGTTCGGCGAGTTCGACCTCCAGCAGACGGCGGCCGCGCGGCCCGACAAGGCCGAGGAGTCGCTGATCCGGACGCTGAGCGACGCGATCAAGAGCGGCAGCCTGGTCGAGATCGGGTACTGGAAGGTCGGCGAGGACCAGGCGGTCACGCATCTCGTCGAGCCGTACGTCCTCGAGCGCGAGCTCCCGTACTGGTACGTGCACACGTGGGATCGCACCCGCGACGGCCAGCGGAGCTTCCGGCTCGACCGGATGCGGAGCGCGCAGGCGACCGGCGAGACGTTCGAGCCGCGCGCGGGGTTCGAGCCCGTCCGGCTGCGGGACGCGCGCGTGGCCAGGATCGTCTATTCCAAAGCGATCGCGCGCTGGGAGGTCGAGCGCGGAGCCGCGGAGCTCACCGACGGCACCGCGCTGGCGGAGCAGAAGGTCGGCAGTCCGGAGTGGCTGGTCAGCGAGATTCTCCGCTTCCTCGGCGAGGCGGTCGTCGTCGAGCCCGACGATCTCCGCAAGCTCGTCGCCTCACGCGCGAAGGCGCTGCTCACTTCGCTCGGGCTCGCTCGGCTTCGCGTTCCCGTTTGACCTGCTCGTTGGCGAGCGCGATGCGGGCGTTTCGCTGCAGATAGCGGCCGTCGTTTCTCGGAATGTAGAGCCGTTCGTAGCGGCGTGAAAGCTCGGCCGGATCTGCCTGGAGCCACTCGACGAGCGACACGACGGGCTCGGCTCCCTCGCTGAGGGGCCGGTCGGCGCGGCGCTTCTCGATCCCGCGATTCCAGGGGCAGACGTCCTGGCAGATGTCGCAGCCGTACACCTGGTCGCCGAGAGCGCGGCGGTAGGGCTCCGGGATCTCCTGCCGTGATTGCGTCCAGTACGACAGGCAGCGCGTCGAGTCGAGGACGCCGGGCTCGTCGAGGGCGCCGGTCGGGCAGGCGTCGATGCAGAGGCGGCACTCGCCGCAGTCGAGCTCGAGCGGCGGGGTCTGCTCGATCTCGACGTCGGTGACGAGCGTGCCGAGCACGACCCAGGAGCCGTGACGGCGCGTGATGATCATCGTGTTCTTGCCGTAGAAGCCGACGCCGGCCCGCGACGCGGCCTCGCGATCGACGTGCTGGTTCTCGTCGACGAGGACGCGGTAGGTGCCGCCGAGCCGCTCGCCGAGCCGCTCGAGCCGCTCCCGCAGCTCCGCGTAGGCGTTGCGCCACGTGTAGCGCGGCAGCCGTCCTTCCCCGGGGCCGGGAGGCGACCCGGGCTCGTAGTAGCAGAGCGCGGCGGAGACGACGGAGCGGGCGCCCGGGACGAGCAGCTCCGGATGGCACGAGACCTCGGGGCAGGCCATCGTGAAGCGCATGTCCGCGAACAGGCCGCGCTCCAGGCGCTCCCGGATGTGGCGCTCCGTGTCGGCGTAGGGCTCGGCAGGCGCCGCTCCGATCACGTCGATGCCGACCTCCTCGGCAAGCCGTTCGAGCTCGGATTGCCGTCACGGAATCATTGTGCCGCCGCCGGCGCGCTCGTGTGATTGACGTTCCCGGATAGTGGGCATAGAGTCCTGTCGGCCGATCAGTTCAGCAAAGGAGGTACGCCACCGACGCCGCCAGGGTGGATGACGCGCACAGCTGGACGCACGCGCAGTCTTGATGTGGTGACGCGCACCTCCAGCCGTGCGAGCGACTTCGTACAGGCTCCGCCGCAGGGCCGTCGAGACTCGCCGGCCGGATGCGCGCAAGGCCACGACAGGAGGCCAGCAATCATGGCAGAACACGGGCAATGAGTGGGATTTCCGAGGAGCACGACGGCGCACAACAGCAGGAGCAGCAGCAGCAGCCTCCGGGCGAGCACCGCGGCTCCGCCGAGATGGGCGTCGCAGTCATCTCCGGCGCGACGTTCACGGCGAAGTCCGTTACGTACTACAACGTCGGCGGTGTTGCGATCGTCGAGGGAGACATCGCCCTCGGCTCGGTCGAGCACGTCCAGTCGGCGACCGACCAGACTCGCGCGGCCCTCGCCCAGTCGCCGAACATCGCGTTCGGGGTCGGGATCACGGGCAGCCAGTTCCGCTGGCCGAACTGCCAGATCCCCTACGAGATCGACCCCGCGCTGCCGAACCAGCAGCGGGTCACGGACGCGATCGCGCACTGGGAGTCGAAAACCGCGTTCCGCTTCCCCCTCAGGACGCCGGCGAACGCCGGTCAGTACCCGAACTACGTGCACTTCACCGACGCCGGCGGATGCTGGTCGCAGGTCGGCATGCAGGGCGGCCAGCAGACCATCAGCCTCGGTTCCGCTTGCACGGCCGGCAACGCGATCCACGAGATCGGCCACACGGTCGGTCTCTGGCACGAGCAGAGCCGGGAGGACCGCGACCTCTTCGTCACCATCCACTGGGAGCACATCCAGGACGGCATGGCCGCCCAGTTCAACCAGCACATCACCGATGGCGACGACCTGGGCGCCTACGACTACGGCTCGATCATGCACTACCCGCGGAACGCGTTCACGAAGGACGGCCAGGACACGATCACGCCGACCGACCCCAACGCGCAGATCGGGCAGCGCACCGGCCTCTCAGCCGGCGACCTGGCCGCAGTGGTAGCGATGTACCCCGGCTGCCACACGATCAAGCCGCCGTGGACGGAGCCCGTGAAGAAGATCATCGACGAAGGACCGCATCAAGTCAAGAAGGTGCGCGACGACCCGGTTCCTTTCAAGAAGGTGCGGGACGACTCGCTGTTCAAGAAGGTCCGCGACGACCAGATCGTGGTCAAGGGGCCGATCGATGTGGGGCCGGTCAAGGCGGCGTTCGATCCGATCACCTTGCCCGGGCCCGAGGTCGTCTCCCAGCCTGGAGTGCTCCAGCCCTTCGCCATCGCGATGCCCCATCAGGCGAGTGCCGGGCTCGAAGCCGTGGGCGGAGACCCCGCCTCGGCAGCGTACCTCGCGTCCCTGCAGCGCCAGCTGCTCGACCTGGAGGCTGCGATCGCCCAGACACGCGCGAACGCTGCAAAGGCGAACGCCGAGGCTGCCCGCCTGCAGGAGGCGAGCGACGCTGCGACCGCCGCGTACGGGCAGGCTCTCGACGAACTCGGAGGCGCCTGACGCAGAGTGATCCTCGTCGTCTCCCACGCGGCTGACGATCACGCCGTCGGGGTTCTCGCCGCGATCGAGCGGCGCGGCCACGCGGCGGTCCTCGTCGACACGGGGCAGTTCCCGGCCGGCGCGTCGCTCGTCGAGCGCTTCGGCGCCGGCGCGCCGGCCTACGAGCTCGCCTTCGACGGCCAGAGGATCGATCTTGGCGACTGCCGGGCGGCGTGGTGGCGACGGCCACAGCCGTTCAGGCTCCACGACGGGATCGCACCGGACGTCATGTCGTTCACCTACACCGAGTGCCACGAGGCGGTCGCCGGTCTGTGGGCGGCGCTCGACGTCACGTGGGTGAACCGGCCCGAGCTGGACGAGGTCGCGCATCACAAGCCCTATCAGCTCGCCGTCGCACACGAGATCGGCCTGCAGATCCCCCGCACGCTGATCACGAACGACCCCGGCGAGGCACAGCGGTTCGTCGACGAGCTCGGGCTCGGCCGCGTGGTCTACAAGACCTTCCTCGCCTCCGAGGAGCACTGGCGCGAGACGCGGCTCGTCCGCGAGGAGGAGCTGGCGGTCTTCGACCGTGTCCGGCTCGCGCCGGTGATCTTCCAGGAGCTCGTGCCGGGTGCGGACATCCGGGTGACCGTGGTCGGAGAGCGGCTGTTCGCGACGGAGATCACGGCAACGCCCGGCGGCTACGACCTCGACTACCGGATGGACCTCGCCGGGGCGAGCTTTCGGCCGACGGAGCTGCCGCGCGAGATCGGCGCTGGCATACTCGCGCTCATGCAGCGGCTCGGCCTCCTCTACGGCGCGATCGACCTTCGCCGCACTGCCGACGGCGAGTACGTCTTCCTCGAGATCAACCCAGCGGGCGAGTGGCGTTTCGCGGAGGAGCGCAGTGGGCAGCCGATCACGGAGGCCGTCGCGGACTTCTTGATCCAGCTCGACGGGCTTCCGTCGACGTGAGCGGCGACCCGGCAACGTCGACCGTCAGCGGCCAGATCGTCCTCCCCGCGACCGCCGTGCCGGTCGAGGCCACGGCCGTGGTGATACAGGTCGAGGACGTGTCCCGCGCGGACGCCCCGTCGCAGGTGATTGCCGAACAGAGACAGCAAGGCGTCCACCTGGAGGCGGGAAAGGTGCTGACGTTCGCCGTCGACGTGCCGGCCGACGCGATCGACCCACGCTCCTCCTACTCGGTCCGCGTGCATATCGACATCTCCGGTTCCGGCGCGGTCGAGGTCGGCGACTTCGTCTCGACCCAGTCGTATCCGGTGCTCACGCACGGTTACGGCGTCGAGGCGACCATCGAAGTCCAACGCGTGTAGCCCGCGCCGAGGTCACCGTCGTTACGATCGCGGCTCCGTGAAAGCGATCCGCATCCACGAGGACGGGGGGCCGGAGGTCCTGCGCTACGAAGACGCGCCCGAACCCGAGCCGGCCGCGGACGAGGTCCTTGTCAGGCTTCGGGCCGCGTCGCTCAACCACCTCGACGTCTGGGTGCGCAAGGGGCTCCCGTCGGTGCCGAAGCCGAGGATCCTGGGCGCGGACGGCGCCGGGCTGGTCGAGGCGCTGGGCGAGGGAGTGTCCGGCCTCGCGCCCGGCCAGCGGGTCGTGATCAACCCCGGGGTGATCACGAACGGCCGCATGCACGTCGTCGGCGAGGCGATGGACGGCACCCACGCCGAGCTGGTGGCGATCCCGTCGCGGAACGTCTACCCGATCCCCGACTCGCTGTCCTTCGAGGAGGCAGCGGCCTTCCCGCTCGTGTTCGAGACGGCTTACCGCATGCTGGTCACGAAGGCCGGGCTGCAAAAGGGCGAGACCGTGTTCGTGTGGGGAGTCGGCGGCGGAGTCGCGACCTCTGCGCTCGCGATCGCCAAGGCTCTCGGAGCGCGCGTGATCGTCACCTCGTCGAGCGAGGAGAAGCTCGCCCGTGCCCGGGAGCTCGGTGCCGACGAGACGATCGATCACGCCTCCGAGGACGTGCGGGCACGCGTCAAGGAGCTGACCGGTGGACGAGGAGCGGACGTCGTCGTCGAGACCGTCGGCGACGCCACCTGGAAGACGACGCTCGAGGTTGCCGGCCAGGGCGCGCGGATCGTCGTCTGCGGCGCGACGACGGGGCCCAACCCACCGGCGGGACTGCACCGGATCTGGTGGAAGGAGCTCGTCGTCCACGGGTCGACGATGGGCTCGGCCGAGGACTTCGAGGCTTGCCTCGAGCTGGTCACGAGCGGCCGCGCGCGGCCGGTGATCGACGAGACCTTCCCGCTGGCCGACGCGCGCGCCGCCCACGAGCGCCTCGAAGCCGGCGAGCAGCTCGGCAAGATCGTCCTGCGCATCCCGGAGTAAGCGACGGTCGGCGGGACGCGGGGCCCCGCCGACCGTCAGTGCTCAGTGCGAGCAGAGCCCGTTCGGGGTGCTGGTCTGGCAGGTGTTGAGCCTGAACACGTTGCCGTGGCCGAGCGTGTCCCAGTAGAGGTCGGGCTGGTTGTGGAGCACGGTGTTGCCGGCGATCGTGTTGAAGCTGGCCGGCGTCCCGCCCGGGCCCGACTCGACGAGGATGCCGCCCGTGAAGAACGTGAGGTCGGACGGGATGTTGTTCTCGACCGTGTTGGCGTGGACGAGGACGTGATCCGTCCCGAGGAGCGCGATCCCGACACCGGAGACGAAGCCTGCATCCTCCGTGTAGCAGGCGCCCGTGTTCCCGCTCACGGTGTTCGACTCGACGGTGGCAGTGCCCGCCGGCCCGGGAGCGTCCGCCAGCATGACGACGCCGGCGCAGTTGTGGCTGAACGTGTTGTGCTGGATGGTGCCGCCGTAGGCGTTCCTGAACAGGATCCCGAATGCGTTCCCCTGTGAGCTGTTGTCGTGAATGGACGCGTTCGCGACAGGCGAGTCGCCGATGTAGATCCCGGCTTCGCCGCTCCCCTGTGTGACGTTGCCGGCGATCGTCGTGCCGGTCGACTCGAAGGCGGTGATGCCGTACTCGCCGTTCGCGACGGCGTGATTGTTCATGAAGGTCGCGCGGCTGGCGCCGAATGCGACCATCCCGAAGTCATCGAATCCCGTCACGAGGAACCCACTGACCGTGACGCCCTGGGCACCGTAGACGCACACGCCGGCCCAGCCGCACGGTGACGTCGACACCAGCGGCGGCTGGAGGGACGCCATCGAGCCCTGCAGCCTGATCCGGTTCGTCGTGATCACCAACGTCTCGCGGAACACGCCCGGTCTGACGAGGATCGTGTCTCCCGGATTGGCGATGTCGATCGCCGCCTGGATCGAATGCCCTGGATTGACGATGATGGTGGCGGCCTGCGCGGTTCCAGCCGTTGTCGCGAGCGCCCCCGCGCCCACGCAGACGGCCACCGCGAGCAGACGAAGCTTCCTCATTGCACCCTCCCTGGGTGAACGACCACACGAGCATACGACGCCGCGCCCGTCGCGCGAGCCTATCCCGCTGCAGGCCGCTTCTGACGAACCTCCGCCTCGGCGCGCTCGTCGCCGCGAAGCCCGGGCTCGGCCCGGGCGTAGCTCGGCCCGCGGGAAACGCGCTCCCAAAGGGAAGGGGGCTCACGGGGGAAACCGGCCGTTTCCCCCGTGCTACTAGCCGAAGCCGAGGATGAACTTCGCGTCGTCGGACATGCGCTCGGGCGTCCAGGGCGGATCCCAGGTCAGCTCGATCTCGACGTTCTCGACGTCCGGGAAGCTCGCACGCGTCGTCGCCACGATGTCCTCCTGGATCATCGGGCCGGCGGGGCACCCCATCGACGTCAGGCTGTGGATCACCTTGACCTTCGGCCCCTCGACCTCGACGTCGTAGACGAGGCCGAGCTCGACGATGTCCATCCCGAGCTCCGGGTCCTCGACCTGGTGCAGCGCTTCGAATACTTCCTCGCGTGTCGGCATGAGCTGAGTCTAGCCTCGGACCTGAAGGGCACGGCTAGCGACGGCGGCGATGACCTTCGACTCGGCCGCCTGAGGGAAGACCGATCCGTCCCGCCAGAGGGAGAGGACGACGAAGGCACGCCCGATCTGCATGTAGACGTCGTCCGTGTTCTGAACGCGGGTCTTGCCGCCGTCGCGCCAGCTCTGGGCGAATCTGCGACCGATCAGCCTGCCGCGCACAGCGGCGACGGCGACGGGCCGCGGCTCGACGCGCACGTGCGCCGCCTCGTGCCCCGCGAGCCCGTGCCGCGCGATCTGCAGCAGGCAGCGGCGGCGCGTCTCCCCGGTGATTCGGGTGAAGGCGGCGGCCGCCTGCGCGGCGCTCCGGTAGACGTCGACCTCACCCAGCACGTAGCCGTGCGCGTCCGAGGCGATGAACGGCTTCGACAGATCGGTGCCCGTGAGCGTCAGGTCGCTGAGGTCGGGCGCGCACCGGCTGCGCCCTGTCTTCTGCGACCCGTGCGGGCTGTACGAGGCCGGTACGTCGGCCTGCTGCACATCGACGAGCTTCGCGGCATGCTGGTCGGCGCTCGTGATCGATCGCCGGGCCGAATGTGGATCCGCCGAGCTGCCGCAGGCCGTGACGAGCAGGACGCACGCGACGGCGACGGCCGCGCCGGCGAGGCGTCTGGTCATGCGATCAGCGGCCCGCGCCGCCGGCGACTCCTTGCCTCGCCTCGACGCTCGAGAGCACGAGATCCATCACCGAGGTGATCGTCCGCTCGATGTTCGTGTTCTCGATCACGGGCACCTCGTACCGGTGCGCGCGCTCCACGATCGCGCTCTGGATGAGGCGGATGTCGTCGAGGGCGTCGAGATAGCGCTGCACGGGGCGCAGTCCCTCGGACGTCGCGTCCCTGATCCAGAAGTGGGCGGCGTGCGCCTCACGGTTCTCGATCTGCAACACGCAGTGGACTGCGAGTGCCCCCTGGATCGGCGGCAGCAGCCCCGGGACGAGGTGCACGCCCTCGAGGACGATCGACCACCGCTCCGCGAGCGCGCGCTCGATCACGGCGCCCATCCCGACGAGCACGTTCCGGGTCTGGTCGAGGAAGCCCGAGAGGACGCGAGCCTCGTCCTCCTCCCGCCAGTGGGCGCGACCGGCCTCGAAGCTCGAGTAATGGATGGTCGGCATGAATCCTTCGGAGAAGAACGCGCGCATCGTGTGGCGGATCACGTCGGTGGAGGTGACGCGGGTGATCCCGAGCCGGTGGGCAACCTCGGTCGCCACGCTCGACTTGCCGCTTCCCGTGCCGCCGCCGATCATCACGACGATCGGCAGGTCGAGCCGCTGGAACTCCCGGTAGAGGCGGAGCTTGCGGACCGCGGCGGCCCCCTCGTCCTCGCCGAGCACGGAGCGGGTCAGCTCCTCGAGGTGCTCGAGCTCGAGCGCCGAGTCGCCCTGCGTGGCCAGGTCCTGCTCGACCCGGAGCGCGAGCTCGTAGGCGCGCGTCGTCGGCAGCCCGACCGCGGTGAGCGCCCGCGTCAGCATGGTCTTCGAGTACGGCGGCTCGATGTGCTGGTAGTCGCTCATGCGACCGCCGGCTCCTTCACCGCCGCCGCGACGAGCGAGCGGAGCTCGCCCTCGAGATCGGGCTCACCGGGAAGCGGGACCGCCTCGTTGTCGGCGAACACGACCTCGGCTCCACGGGCGCGGGCCGTATCGGCGACGACGTCGATCCCGGCAGCCTTGATCTCGACGAGATAGACCTCTGCGTCGACCGAGGCGAGCTCCTCGCGCAGGGCGGCCCGGTCGGCGAGGTTGGCGGACGCGTGGACTACCTCGGCATCCAGGTGGCCGGTCGGCGCCGGGCCGGCCGTGAACACCGCCGTCCGCCGTCCGGCGAGCGGCTCGAGCGGCCGCAGCCGGAGCTCGCACGCGACGACCGGAACGCGCTTCACGTCGTGGATCCGGCGCCGGATCTCCCCCGCGTCGGCGCCGGCCATGGTCACGACGACGAGGTCGGAGATCAGGATCCGGTACGCGTTCAGGTAGCCGGTGACGAGGTCGGCTCCCTGCAGCGCCGACGCGACGAGCACCCGCGCGTCGGCCGCGACCGGCGGCAGGGCCGCGCCGCTGCCGTCGCAGACGATGAGCTCGGGCCGGCGTGCCGCCGCGAGAGCGAGCCCTTCGAGCACGTTCGAGATCCACGTGCCGCCGGCAAGTCCCCCGCCGCAGCGGCGGCAGCCGACGGTGACGACACCGGCGACGACGGCGGTCTCGAGGTAGTCCGACGCCGCGTGCGCGCCCGCCCGGGCCCGCGCGATCAGCTCGTCCACGCCCGGCGGCGAGACGATCACCTCCGGCTCCGGCGGCCCACCGCGGCCCATCGAGACGACGACCACGTCCCTCGTCTCGGCGGCCAGGCGCGCCAGCTTGCCCGTGACGGCCGTCTTGCCGACGCGCTTGCCCGTGCCGGCGACGGCGATCGAGGGCACGTCGACCGGGGCGAAGGAGGGCGGCTCCAGCCGGAAGTCGGCGCCGACGTAGGGCAGGCCGAGCGCGAGCGCCCGGCTCGCGAGCCGGAAGCGCTCGGGCGGTCCGAGCACCGGCTCGTCCGAGAGGTCGACGACGATCTCGGGCAGATAGTCGGCCACCGCGTCCTCCAGGCCGGCCGCGAGCGGGACGCCGTAGCTCTCCCCTCCTCGCAGCTTCTCCGTCCCACCGGCGAAGATCGCCGCCACGAACTCGAACGGAAGCTCGGCCAGCGCCTGCCTCACCACGTCGGGATAATGCTCGCCGTCAATAACGGCCAGAGCTCTCATGTCTGGCCCGCCCCGTCGGAGCCAATGGGTTCGACGTGCTTCTCGTACGCCAGGGTCTCGGTCGAGAAGCGGATGATCAGGTCGCGACCGTGGTAGGGATACTGCCGCCAGACCTCGACCTCGCTCCCCTCGACCTGGACGACGTTGTAACAGGGCCTCGTGTTCCCGCGCAGGCGGAGCGACGAGACGGTGCCGGTGTTGACGATGAACAGGTCCTCGAGCCGCCAGGCGTACGGAACGTGCTTGTGCCCGCAGAGGACGAGGTCGACGCCGGCGCGCAGGAGGCACTCGATCGCATCGCCCGCGTCGTAGACGACGTTCCGCTCGCGCCCCGTGCCCGGCACCGGCAGCAGGTGGTGATGGAGGACGAAGATCCTCAGCTTGGCCGGCGGCGCGAACTGCTCCTCGATCCACGGGTAGCGGCCGCGGCCGATCTCGCCGTGGTCGAGGTCGGGCTCGGTCGAGTCGACCGCCACCACCGAGACGTCCCCGACGTGGAGCACCGAGCTGCGGGTGCCGAACAGCTCCTCGAAGTGGACGTAGCCGACGTTGCGCGCGTCGTGGTTCCCGGGGACGACGACGAGCGACTCGCATTCGATCTTGTCCAGGTAGGACTTGGCCTGCACGTACTCGGGCTTGAAGCCGAACGTCGTCAGGTCGCCGGAGCAGACGACGAGGTCGGGCTGCATGTCGTTGATCTCGCTGATCGCCCGCTCGAGCAGCGTCGGCACGAAGTGCACACCCCCGCAGTGCAGGTCGGAGATGTGGGCGATCCTGAACGAGCCGTTCACGCCCGCCATGCGGCGCAGTCTACGTGGGGAGTTCGTAGATCTGGCCGTACTTGGCCCGCAGGTAGCCGAGCAGCGGCTTCGGATCGAGCCCGCCGCCGACCGTGCGCTCGAGCAGCTCGCGCGGCAGGTACTTGCGCCCGTGCCGGTGGACGTTCTCGCGCAGCCAGTCGCGCAGCCCACCGAACTCGCCGGCGCGCATCTGGTCGTCGAGGTCGGGAAGCTCGCGCCGGACCCGCTCCCAGAGCTGGCCCGAGATCACGTTGCCGAGCGCGTAGGTCGGGAAGTATCCGATCGCTCCGTCCGACCAGTGCATGTCCTGGAGGACGCCGTCCGCGACGTCCGGGACGTCGATTCCGAGGTACTGCTCGACCCGCGCGTCCCACGCCTCGCGCGCATCGGCGGGTGCGAGGAGACCGCTGACGAGCTCCTGCTCGAGCTCGAAGCGCAGGATGATGTGCAGGCTGTACGTGACCTCGTCGGCGCGAATGCGGATCAGCGACGGCTGCACGCGGTTGACGGCTCGGTAGACGCCCTCGGCGTCGAGACCGCCGAGCTGCCCGGGAAACGCGTCGCGCGCCATCGGGAGGAAGCCCTCCCAGAACGGCAGGCTGCGGCCGACCATGTTCTCCCACATGCGGCTCTGGGACTCGTGCACGCCCAGCGAGGCGCCGCGTCCGAGCCCCGTGCGGTAGAGGTCGCGATCGACCTGGTGCTCGTAGAGCCCGTGGCCGAACTCGTGCATGCAGGCAAAGAGCGACATCAGGTCCTCCGGGCGATGATGCGTCGTCAGCCGTACGTCCTGCGGGCCGACCCCCATCGCGAAGGGATGCAGGGTCTCGTCGACCCGCCACTCCTCGTCCACGAGCCCGAAAGCGTGCAGGATCCCGGCCTCGAGCTGCTTCTGCCGTTCGAGCGGGAAGTCTCCCGTGAGCGCCGAGTCGTCGACGGCGTCCGAGCGCTCGGCGATCTCGGCCACGAGCGGCACGAGCCCGTCCCGGAGCTCGGCGAACACGGCGCGCACCTCGGCCGTCTTCATGCCGGGCTCGTAGTCGTCGAGCAGCGCGTCGTAGGGTTCGTCGACCGGCTGGAAGCACTCGATGTAGCGCTTCTTGAGCTCGATCGCCTGCTCGAGGTACGGAAGGAAGAGCTCGAAGCTCGACGTCCGCCGCGCCTCGCGCCAGACCGGCTCCGCGAGTGCGCCCGCCCGCGCCATCTCCGCCCGCAGCTCGAGCGGCACGCGGCACGCCTTCTCGTAGTCGCGGCGCGTCACCCTGATCAGGCTCGCCTCGAGCGAGTCGTAGTCGAGCGACTCCTCGTACGGGCGCAGCTCCTCGAGCAGCCCACCGATCTCGTCCGCCGTGAAGCGCTCGAACGCGAGACGGGTCAGCGTCGAGAGCTGATCCGCGCGGGCGGCCGCTCCCGCCGCCGGCATCATGGTCCGCTGGTCCCAGGCGAGGACACCGGCTGCAGCGACGATGTCCTGCACCTCGCCGAGCAGCTCGGCGAGTTTCTCGTACGAGGTCACCATCCGCCCATGATCCTACTGGGCGCAGATCACCCGCAGCGGCCGCGTCCGAGGCCGCTGCTAGCCTTGCTCCAGTGCCTTTGGAAAACCCGGATTTCCGGGCGTATTGCGGGTTGCAGCCGCCGCAGTTCCAGAACGAGGCAGAGCTCGAGTGCGCCAAGATCCTCGACTACTACGCGATCCCGTGGGAGTACGAGCCGCGGACGTTCGTCCTCGAGCAGGATGAGAAGGGGCGGACAACCGAGGCGTTCTCGCCCGATTTCTACCTCCCCGAGCAGGACCTGTATCTCGAGGTGACGGTGATGAAGCAGTCGCTCGTCACCCGCAAGAACCGGAAGCTCCGCAAGCTCCGAGAGCGCTACCCGGACGTGAACGTGAAGCTCTTCTACAAACGCGACATCGAGCGCCTGGCCCGGCGATACAGACTCGACCTCGCCTCCTAGCCGCGGCAGCGGACGCGCCCGTGCCGTCTCTTGCCGACGCGCGGATCGGCGAGGTCTACCTGTCGGCCGGCGAGATCGCGGCGCGCGTCGCACAACTCGGCGAGCAGATCGGCTCGGACTATGCGGGCCGCGAGCCGGTCCTGATCGGGTGTCTCAAGTCGAGCTTCATCTTTCTCGCCGACCTCTCGCGCGCGCTGCCGATCGTCCACCGGGTCGACTTCGTCGAGCTGGCGGGGTACGGCGGCCGCGGCACGGGCGGCTCGAGCGCGATCCGGTTGCTCAAGGATCTCGACCTCGACGTCGTCGGCCAGGACATCCTGCTCGTCGAGGACGTGGTCGACACGGGCCTGACCCTGCACACGCTGACGAGGACGCTCGGTCTCCGCGAGCCGCAGTCGATCGCAGCCGTTACATTGCTCGACCGCCCCTACCGACGGCTGGTCGACGACCTGCCGGTTCGCTACGTCGGGTTCACCGTGCCGGACGAGTTCTTCGTCGGGTACGGCTTCGACCTCGACGAGCGCTACCGCAACTTGCCCGACCTCCACCTCGCAGGCGACGGCACCGGCGGCTAGTCGGGTCCGGAAGGACCGACGGACAAGATTTAGAGTCGTCTAAATTGCGCTAGACTCGGTTTCGATGATGGCCACACGTGAGGAGGTGTTGCCGCGCGCTCCGGGCGCCGGCGAGCGCGTCCTCCGCGGCCACAGTCACCGGCTCCGCGTATGGCCTTTCCTCGGGCCTGCCTTCATCGCGTGTGTCGCGTACATCGATCCCGGCAACTTCGCGACCAACATCGCCGCCGGCTCGAAGTTCGGGTACGCGCTGCTCTGGGTGATCGTCGCCGCGAACCTGATGGCGATGCTGATCCAGATGCTCTCGGCGAAGCTCGGCATCGCGACCGGGCGCAACCTGCCGGAGGTCTGCCGCGAGGAGTTCTCCCACCGGACGACGATCGGCCTCTGGCTGCAGGCGGAGGCGATCGCGATGGCGACCGACCTGGCCGAGTTCCTCGGCGCGGCGATCGGCTTCCACCTGCTGCTCGGCATCGGCCTGTTCCCGGCCGCCGTGCTCACCGGCATCGCCGCCTTCCTGATCCTCTGGCTGCAACGATTCGGCTTCCGCCCGCTCGAAGCCGTGATCGCGGTGATGGTGGTCCTGATCGGCGTCTGCTACCTGGCCGAGCTCTACTACGCGCACCCGCCGTTCGGGCTCGCCGCCCGGCACGCCGTCACGCCCGAGTTCTCGAACAACGAGGCGCTCCTGCTCGCGGTCGGCATCATCGGCGCGACGGTGATGCCGCACGTCATCTATCTGCACTCGGCGCTCATGCAGAACCGCATCGTCCCCGATTCGGACGAGGAGGCGAAGCGGCTGATGCGGTACACGCGAATCGACGTCGTCATCGCGATGACGATCGCCGGCCTGATCAACATGGCGATGCTGATCATGGCCGCGAGCGTCTTCTACAAGAGCGGTCTCCTCCACGTCGACACGCTCGAGACGGCGCACCGGACGCTGCAGCCGATCCTCGGCGGCGCCTCGGGCACGCTGTTCGCGCTGGCGCTGGTCGGGTCCGGGCTGTCGAGCTCGGCGGTCGGCACCCTGTCCGGCCAGGTCGTCATGCAGGGCTTCGTCCGGCGCCGGATTCCCATCTGGGTCCGGCGCTCCATCACGATGCTGCCCTGCGTTCGTCGTGATCGCTCTGGGGCTCAACCCGACGCGGACACTCGTGCTGAGCCAGGTCGTGCTCTCGTTCGGCATCCCGTTCGCGCTCGATCCCGCTCGTCGTGTTCACGAGCCGGAAGCGGCTGATGGGCGGGCTCGCCAACGGCAGAGCGACGATCGTTGCGGCCGCGGTCGTCTCGATCGTGATCATCTCGCTGAACGTCTTCCTGCTCGCCCAGGTCTTCGGTCTTTAGCACGGAGGAATAGCCGGCCCCCCGAAGGGCCGCGCGGCGCGGCGCTCTATACTTCGGTGCATGGACGGGTACCCGGCGTCAGCGTGGGGCGACCGGGTGGCCGACGTCTACGACGAGTGGCTCGAGACCATGGTGGATGTCGAGACGGAGAGTGCCGTCGACCTCCTCGCCGAGCTCGCCGGCCGCGGGCCGGTTCTCGAGCTCGCGATCGGCACGGGCCGAATCGGGCTGCCGCTCTCCGAGCGAGGTCTCGAGGTGCACGGCATCGAACTATCGGAGGCGATGGTCGCGAAGTTGCGCGCCCGCCCGGGCGGCGAGCGGATTCCGGTCACGGTCGGCAACTTCGCCGACGTGGGCGTCGACGGCCTCTACAGCCTGATCTTCATCGCCATGAACACGATCTTCGTCCTGCACACACAGGAGGAGCAGATCCGCTGCTTCGAGAATGTCGCCGCTCACCTCGACGACGGCGGCCACTTCGTGATCGAGACGCACGTCGCGGACATGAGCCACTACGAGCGCGGGCAGGCGGTCACCGTGTTCTCGGCAGAGCCGGACCGCGTGATGCTCGGCTTCTACAAGCGTGACGCCGCCACGCAGCGGGTCGACCTCGTTGAGGTCTGGATCGACGAGGACGGGATCCGTCTCTTCCCGATGCGCGAACGGCCGGTCCCACCCAGCGAGCTCGACCTGATTGCGCGTCTCGCCGGCCTCCGTCTTCGCGACCGGTGGGGCGGCTGGCGGCGCGAGCCTTTCACCGCCTCGAGCACAAATCACGTCTCGGTCTACGAGCGCGATCCTGCGCGGTGAGCAGATGCCCGAGAGCCTCCTCGAGGGAATAGCGCTCCCCAAGCGCCTCCGCGACCTGACCGTCGTGGACGTCGACGTGCACATCTACGAGACGCCCGCGGCGCTCGCCCCGCACTGCGCGCAGCCCTGGCGCACCTCGCTCGAGTACTACGCGACCCAGCCGGCCGCCTACCTCGGCGCGCCGGGCTTCGCGCCGTACCTCGACCCCTGGCCCGACTTCCCGCCGGACAGCCCGCGCCGGACGACCGTCACCTCGGCTGCCGAGCTCCGCCGCGACCTCGACGCGCTAGGCGTCGACATCGGCGTCCTCATCCCCGACTGCTTCCTGCTGCACGCCGCGATCCGGCAGACCGACTACGCCGTCGAGATCGCCCGGGCGTACAACCGCTGGGTGGTCGACGAGTGGCTGACCGAGAACAACGGCCTCGTCGGCGCGGTGCTCGCCCCACACCACGATCCCGTTGCCGCAGCGGCCGAGATCCGCCGCTACGCGGGTCACCCTCAGGTGGGCGCGGTCTACCTGCCGACCGCGTGCGTCGACCCGCTCTACGGGCACCGTCGGTACGACCCGATGTACGACGCCGCGCAGGAGACCGGGCTGCCCGTGATCCTCCACTCGGGCCTCAACGTCCACCCCGCCTTCCCCTTCAACCTGCACGGCTACGAGACATTCTTCGCCGCGCACACGCTGTCGCATCCGTTCTCGATGATGGCGAACCTCGTCAGCATCATGGAGACCGGCGTGCCCGTGCGCTTCCCGCGCCTGAAGTTCATGTTCACCGAGGCCGGCATCACCTGGGTGCCGTTCTTCATGCTCCGCCTCGACCGCGAGTACACGACGATGCGGCGGGACGTGCCGTTGCTCACCGACCGTCCGAGCGCCTACATCCGCCAGTGCATGGTCTTCGCGACACAGCCTCTCGAGGAGCCCGAGCGGATGGCCGACCTGGGCGGCTTCCTCGAGTTCCTCGGCGAGGACGCCGTCGTCTTCGCCTCCGACTGGCCGCACCTGGACTTCGACCATCCGCTGAAGGCGCTGCAGCTGCCGGTGACCGAGACCGCGCTGGCGAAGATCATGGGAGGCACCGCCCTGCGGCTGCTCGGCCTGGAAGGCCCCGGACGCTGAGCGGCCAGTACGTCACGGTGCCGGCCGCCGACGTCCCTGAGGGCACGCACGTCGTGCTCGAGGTCGGGCGGCGGCAGGTGGGCCTCTTCAACGTCGGGGGACGCTTCTACGCGCTGCCGAACGTCTGCTTCCACCAGAACGGCCCGCTGTGCCGCGGAGCGGTCTCCGGCACGGTCGTCGCGGGCCCCGAGACGGACTGGAAGCACGCGTGGTCGCACGAGGGCGAGATCGTGATCTGCCCGTGGCACTTCGTGGAGTACAACGTGACGACAGGGCAGTGCGTGAACTACCCGAACCGGCGCCTCCCGCTCTACCGCGTCGAGGCCGAGGGGGAGCTGATCCGGGTCTACGCCCGAGTCAAGGCCTAGAGCCCCCCGCGGAAGCCTTCGAGCGTCGCGCTCAGGTCGGCCAGCCTGCTCCCGACGACGCCCTCTGCGGTCGTGGAGCTCGACGAGTGGCCGGTCACGGCCGCCAGGAAGTCGTCGCGCTCGAGCGCGAACAGCGTGACCTCCGTCTGCGCCGTGCAGGTGGCCGTCCTGGGCACGTCCTTGAGCAGGGCGATCTCGCCGAAGTAGTCGCCCGGCCCGAGCGTGGCCACGTACTTCCCATCGGCCTGGACGTCGACCTTGCCCGACTCGACGATGTAGAAGCGGTCGCCGGGTTCCCCCTGGACGATGAGGTCGATCCCCGGCTGCACGGCCAACGGAATGAGCCGCGCGGCGAGCTGCTCGAGGGTGATCCCGGGCAGCGGCGCGAAGATGTTGATCGCACGCAGGAGCGCGAGCTGCTCGGCGCCTGGGACCGGCGCCGCCGCGTCGATGCGGACGAGGGTCGGCCCGAGCAGCCCGACGAGCACCGGCATGAACGCCCCGACGGCGATCAGCGTGCCGCGGATGCCGAGCCAGGAGATCAGTGCCGGCGTCACCGCCGCGCCGATGCCCACCATGAGGAGCCAGATCATCTGCATCACGCCGAACACCCTGCCCAGGATCTCGTTCGGAACGGCACGTTGAACGAGCGTGAAACCCGAGACTTCCTCCAGCGTCGAGCCGATCCCGATCACGCCGAACATGATCAGGGCGAGGCCCGTGCTGGGGAAGGCGCCGATCAGGAGAAAGGGGACGCCCCAGAGGATCGAACTGACGACGAACGGAATGCTCATGCGTCTGACGCCGACGAGGACCGTCGCTCCGAGCGCTCCTACGAGCGCGCCCACCCCGAACGCCGAGTTGAGGAAGCCGACCCCCGAGTTCCCGAGATCGAGCAGATCGAGCGCCAGGACGACCACCAGCACCTCGAGAGCTCCTGCCACCAGGGTCGCAGCTGCGAGCAGGCCGACCAGAGTGCGCAGGCGCGCGTCGCCGCCGAGCAGCCTGAACCCCGCACCGATGTCGGCGAGCACGCCGACGGGCTCCGACTCCGACCGTAGCTCCTCTTCCGGAGACCGGATGCGGGCGACGAAGTACGCCGACCACAGGAGCATGGCAGCGGTGACGAGGAACACGGTCGGGGGCGCCGCGATTGCAAGCAGGATCCCGGCGACGGCCGGGCCGAGGAAGAAGCCCAGGCTCCCGATCGAGCTGCTGACGACGTTCGCAGCGGTCAGCTCGCTCGGCGTCGAGGCGAGCAAGGGGACGAGGGCTGCCTCCGCGGGCCTGAACGGCGTGCCGACGATCGCCACCACGCAGGCGAGGCCGTAGACCACCCAGGGCTGCCAGCCGGCGTACGCGGCGACGGCGGCCATGCCGATCAGCACCGCACGCACCAGGTCGGCGGTCAGCATGACGCGCTCCCGGCGGAAGCGGTCGGCCAGGACGGCCGAGAACGGGGAGACCAGGGCTGCGGGCACCATGCGGACAACCCAGAGGAGGCCGACCGCCCCGGCTCCGCCGGCGTGGTACGCGTAGACCGAGACGGCCACCGCGTATGCCCACTGGCCGACCGTGGATCCCAGCAAGGCGAGCTGCAGGCGGCGCAGGTTGGGATTCTGGAACACCGCGCCAAACGCCGCTGCGGAGTCCGTGAGCCGTGCCGCAAAACTCTTCACCGGCGAGAGAATGTCAGACCCCTCTGGAAAATGGAGAGGAGCGGGGAGAAATTGGCGCCGATGCTGTCTTCATGGCAAGATACGGTTCATCATTAAGCAGACACGGAAGTTGCACACGACTTCCGATAAGGAGGGAGGCACACCAGATGACGCGCCCCCGCTAGACGTAGCTTGACAACGACGACGGAGGCCCGGTGAATGCTGCGGTTCACTCGGGCCTCTGGTCGTTCTGTGCGGCGGCTACCGCTCCAACTCCAACCCAAGTCGGGTGACCTGCCCCAGGTGTGCCAACTCACCTAGCCGCGTTCGAACGCGCGAAGAGCATCGGCGGCCTGGCGGCGGAGCGGGCCGATCGCGGCCCGGTAGTCCTCGTCCGAGATCTTCCCGGTTCGGTGGTCGAACTCGAGCTCCTTGAGCGCGGAGAGCGCCCTGTCCCGCTCCTCGGCAAGCGACAGCCGCCGCAGCTCGGTCGCGTCGGGCTCGTACAGGCGGTCGGCGTCCGCGGCCAGCGCGGGCTCGCGGAGGAACGGCCGCGACACGAAGACGACGCAGGCGATCGCGAGGAGAGCGCCGAGGACGATGGCGAACGTCATGCCCTGACCATCCCCTCTGCGTAGCGCTCGGCCAGCCGCCGTTCCTCGCGCGCGTCGGGCCAGAGCGTGATCAGACAGCCGGCGACGAAGACGAAGCCCGCCAGCCAGATCATGTTGATCAAGGGCTTGACGAGGATCTTCACGAACACACCGCCGCTCTTCGTCGTCCCGCCGAGGATCATGTCGCGGTCCTCGCCGGTCAGCCAGCTCGAGGCGATCGACATCTCGCTGGACGTCTGCTGCTCGCGGAAGTAGAAGTTCTGGCCGGGGCACTGGCGCCCGAGGGAGCTCCGGCCGCTGTAGACGTCGAAACAGGCCCGCAGCTCCCGGTGGTTGCCGACGTCGTTGCGGACGGTCAGCCCACGAAAGACGTAGCGGTCGCCGGCCACCTTCACGGAGTCGCCCGGCATCAGCGCCTTGGTTCCGGTCGCGTAGGTCGACTGGTAGGCGCTCGATCCGGCGATGCCGATCGCCAGAAACACGATCGCCGCGTGGACGACATAACCGCCGTAGCGGCGCCGGTTGCGGGCCACCAGCTCGAAGAACGCGCTCGCGTAGCCTCCGCCGGCCACCGCCTGCCGCGCCATCGTCCCGCGGACGAACTCGAGCAGGATCGAGGCCAGGACGAACGCCGAGAACGAGTAGGCGAACAGGCCCGGGAGCGACGAGCCGGCTCCGAGGGCGATCAGGGCCACCCCGACGGCGAGCGCGACGGCGGCCGGGACGACCAGCACCCTGCGCACGGAGCTCCACGAGGCGCGGCGCCAGGCGATCAGCGGGCCGATCCCCATCAGCAGGAGCAGCGGCAGGCCGAACACGCGCAGGAAGAAGTCGTAGTAGGGCCGCCCGACCGTGACCGTGTTGCCGAGCACCGCCTGGGTCAGCAGCGGATAGGTGACGCCCCAGAGGATCGTCAGGCAGAGCGCGACGAGCAGCAGGTTGTTGTAGAGAAAGGTCGCCTCCCGGGAGATCACCGACTCGAGCTTCGTCTTGGCGCGCAGCAGCGGCAGCCGCAGGAAGACGAGGGAGAGGCTGGCGACGGTGACGAGGCAGATGAACCCGAGGAACCACGGCCCGATCGAGCTCTGCGTGAACGAGTGGATCGAGGTGATGATCCCGGACCGGGTGAGGAACGTGCCGAAGATCGACAGGCAGAACGCGAGCACGACGAGCAGCATGTTCCAGACCTTCATCATCCCCTTCTTCTCCTGCACCATCACCGAGTGCAGGAACGCCGTCGCCGCGAGCCACGGCATCAGCGCGGCGTTCTCGACCGGGTCCCAGGCGTAGTAGCCGCCCCAGCCCACCTCGACGTACGCCCAGTGCGCGCCGAGCAGCTGGCCTACTCCGAGGAACGCCCACGCGCCGAGCGTCCACCGGCGTGTGGCGACGATCCAGCGCTCGTCCGTCCGTCCGGACAGCAGGGCACCCATCGCGAACGCGAACGGTACGGTCAGGCCGACGTAGCCGAGGTAGAGCATCGGCGGATGGATGGCGAAGTACGGGTTCTGCAGGCTCGGGTTCAGCCCCAGGCCGTCCGCGGGTGCCGCCTGCGTCTGGAACGGGCTCGCGACGGCCACGAGCAGCACGGCGAAGAACGAGGCGACGAAGCCGAGCGTCGGCACGACCCAGGCGATCACCTCGCGCGCCGCGATACGGTTGAAGTAGACGGCCGCGGCGGCATAGCCGAGCAGGACGAGCAGCCAGAGGAGGAGCGAGCCCTCCTGGCCGCCCCAGAACGCCGAGAGGGCATAGAGCGTCGGCAGCTTGCGGCTCGTGTGGTCGGCGACGTACGTGAACGAGAAGTCGTGCCGGGCGAGGGCGCTGAGCAGCACCGCAGCGGCGACGGCCGCGGCGCCGAAGGCGGCGATGAGCGCGTTCTGGGCCGAGACCGCGAGCCGGCGGCGCCGCTCCCGGGCCGCCAGCGACCCGGCGATCGTCGCGTACAGCGAGAGCCCCAGGCAGAGGAAGAGCGCGGCCCGGCCGAGCTCAGGCATGGGTCAGGAGTTCTTCTTGGGGATGTACTTCGACGGGCACTTGGTGATCATCGAGTCCCGGTCGGCGACGAAGGTCCCGTTGCGGAGCCTGCCCGTGACCATGATGTGCTGGGTCACCTTGAACAGCGCCCCGACGTCGCCGGCGTAGACGACGGGTACCGTCGCCTTCCCGCCGATGTCACGCAGCTTGAAGTGCATTCCGCCGGGCGCATAGGAGTCCCCCTTGACCGGGCCTACCACGGCGCCGATGATCTGCACCTTGCCCGGATTGCTGGCGAGCTGGCTCGGGGAGATCGTCGAGACACCGCCACCCGCGATCGCCGTGTAGACGAGGAAGATCGCGAGCGCGCCGGCGATCGAGAGCGCCACCATCAAGCGCGCGGGGCTGCGCGAGGAACGCACGCAGCGATTCTAGCTCCACGCCTCGGCTGCGGGCGTCGCTACGACTGCGAAGTCTCGGCCTTGCGCGGCGGCACGCGGTACCCGTGCTCGTGGCAGAGCTCGCCGGGCGACTCTTCCGTCAGCGCGTCGCAGTAGCCCTTGCCGTAGGCCGCGCGCATGAACGCAGCGACGATCTCGAGATTCCACTCGGTGATGTCGTCCGCCTCGCGCCACAGATCGGCGAGCCGGAGGTCGATGTCGAGCTCGAGGAGCTCGATGCGAGACGGGCGCTTGGACATGAAAAGAGCGTAGAAAGACCGTCGGACGGAATCGGGAGTCACCCGACGGCGGGCCAGCAGTGCCAGAGCAGTGCCAGAGCAGTGCCAGACGAGGGTCAGACCCTGATAGTTGGCCGGAAGCGCATCGGGTAGCGTCCACGACGTGTCCGCGATCCGCATCGGCCCGGCTCGCGTCCCTTCGCAGGACAGCCCCGAGGAAGCCGTCCGGCTCCTCCAGGAGCGCGGTTACACCGCCTGCGAGATCGACTGCGAAGGTGGCTTCTGGATGGACTACCCGTTCGCCGAGCGGTTCGGGGAGCTCGCGCGGGACGCGGGAATCGTGCTCTCGGTACACGCGCCGATTGCCGCCTTCCTCGGCCACCGGGAGCGCGAGAAGAAGTACCGCATGGCGATCGGCATGCTCGACCACTCGGCGGGGATCGCCGTGGCCGCCGGCGCCGAGCTGGTCGTCTTCCACCCCGGCTTCCTCCTCGAGCGCCCCCGGGAGGAGGCGCTCGCCGCGGTCGTCGAGCAGCTCGCCGAGCTCCGCGAGCGACTCGAGGCCAAGAGCCGCGCCGTCCCGTTCGGTGTCGAGGTCATGGGCCGCGTGCGCGACTTCGGCACCGCCGAGGACGTCCTCGGAATCGCAGCGCAGCTCACCTGGGTGCGCCCCGTGCTCGACTTCGCGCACCTCCACGCGACAAGCGACGGCGGCTTCACGGAGCCGGAGGCCTTCGCCGGCGTACTCGTGGCCGCCGACCGGATCCAGGAGCCGAAGACGCCGTTCCACATCCACTTCTCGGACATCGCCTTCGCGAACCGGAACGAGACGAAGCACCTCCCCTACGGCGAGGGGACGCTGCGTGTCGAGCCGCTTCGCGAGGCACTTGCCCGCTTCAAGCGGCCTGCAACGGTGATCAGCGAGTCGCCGGACGAGGCGTCGAGTCAGGCGATCCGGGCGGCTCTGCTCGCGAACGCGGAGCCGATCGCCGCGACCGGCGCCAGCTCGAGCAGCCGGCGCTCGAACACAAGCGCATCTTCGTCGCGGTCACGCTCGCGGAAGAACTGAATCAGCGCCTCGAGCGCGCCGAGCTCGGTCTCCCGGAAGCCCGTTGCGGCTAGCGCGACTTGCGCCTCCCGAAGGAGCCGCTCGGCCTCCTCGTCCCGGCCCTGTGCTGCGCGGACGTCACCCAGCGTCATGGTCGTGGTCGCCACCGAGATGCGGTCGTGCGGCCCCACCGTCTCGATCGCCTCCAGCGCGAACCGCTCCGCCTCGTCGACCTTCCCGCGGCCGAGCATGATCTCGGCGAGCAGCCGCTGGCTCTCGCAGAGCGAGCCGCGATCCTCGAGCGGCTTCAGGATGCGGATCGACTCGCGGAGCAGCCGCTCCGCCTTCGCGTCCGCTCCCTTCCGCCTCGCGACGTGGCCGAGGAACAGCAGGATGCGCGCCAGGCGCCAGGCGGAGCCGGCCTCGGCCAGAAGCTCGCGGGCCTGCTCGCCGAGCTGCTCGGCCTCGTCGAGCTCGCCCTTCAGGTAGTGCAGGTGCGCCCAGGAACCCAGCGCCATCGCCCTGGCGACGATGCTGCCGCTCTCCTCGGCGAGCTCGCGGGCCCGCTCGAGAAGCGGTTGGACACGGTCGAGCTCCAGCCGTGTCCGGTAGACGCCGGCCAGCTCGTGCGTGGCGACGCTCTCCGCGTGCTTGAGACCGGCCTCGCGGGCGAGCTGGAGCGCGGCCGTCCAGTCCTGCTCGCTCTCGGCGAGGTCGCCGAGCCACCAGCCGATGTTGGCACGCATCGAGAGCGCCTCGAGCCGGGCCGAGGCATCGGTGGGCTCGAGCGCCGCGAGTGCCAGCTCGACGAGATCCTTCGCCTTGATCACGTCGGCGTCGCGCAGCAGCGCCGCCTCGGCAAGACCGATGAGCGCGAGCCCGTAGATGCGCTGCTCCCCCGCTTCCGAGGCATCGCGGGCGACGAGCTCCATCTCCGCGGAGAGCGCCGGCAGGTCGGCCAGGCGCCGGGCGGCGAGGGCGGCGCGGTAGCGGTGCATCAGCGTGGGCTCGAGCTCGGCGGCGCGCACGAGCAGCTTGCGGGCCGACCGGTTCGCCTCGCGCGCCAGCGCACGCCGGCCGGCGCTGTGAAGCGCCTCGGCCGCCTCGTGCGTGAGCTCCTCGGGCGCCGCGCCGTCGAGCTCGGCGAGCAGCGAGACGGCGTGGTCGAGGTGGTAGGCGCGAATCTCGATCAGCTCGTCACCCGTCCGCTCCTTGAGCCAGGCCGCGAAGCGCGCGTGGTGATCGGCGCGGGCCGACTTGGACAACCCGCTGTAGGCGACCTCGCGGATCAGGACGTGCTTGAAGCGGAACGCCACCTCGCCGCTGATCGACGAACGAGCCTCGGGGAGCAGGAAGTCCCGGAGCAGGAGGTCGTCGACGGCCTCGCGGACGTCCTCGACGTCCGGAGAGAGCCGCTCCAGCGCCCCGGCCCAGAACACACGCCCGATCACGGCCGCGCGCCGGAGCAGCGAGCGGTGGGTCGGTGGCAGCCGGTCGATCCGGGCGCCGATCAGGGCCTGAAGCGAGTCGGGGATGCGTTCGACGCCGCGGTGGCCGTCGCGCTCCAGCACCATCCGGATCGTCTCCTCGACGAACAGCGGATTGCCCTCCGTCTTCTCGAGCAGGGCGCGTCGTACGTCCGGGCCGAGCACTCCCGCCTGCTCGGCGAGCAGCGCCTCGACGAGCTGCTCGCTCTCCGCGGCGCCGAGCGCCTCGAGCTCGATCGCCGTCGCTCGGACCCGCCCCCCACCCCAGCCGGGATGAACCTCGAGCAGCTCGGCGCGGGCGAGGCAGAGCAGGAGCAACGGGGCGCGCACCCAGTCGGCGAGGTGCTCGACGAGCTCGAGCAGCGGCTCCTCGGCCCAGTGGATGTCCTCGAAGGCGAGCACCACCGGCTGCGTCTCGGCCAGCTTCTCGACGAACGCGCGCGCCGCCCAGGCGATCTCCTGGGTGGAACGGTCGCCCTCGAGCGCCTCGAGCACACCCGAGGCGAGGCCGAGCAGATCGGCGACGGCCTCGTCCTCGCAGCAGGCCTTCAGCTTGTCGACCGCCTCCTCGATCGGATCGTCGTCGGAGATGCCGGCGACGGTCTTGACCATCTCGGCGAGCGGCCAGTACGTGATGCTCTCCCCGTAGGGCAGGCAGCGCCCGACGAGCACCGTCGCGCCCTCGACACTGTCCACGAACTCGCGCGCCAGCCGGCTCTTGCCGACGCCGGCCTCGCCGTAGATCGTGAACAGGTGCGCGCGCCGGTCGCGGACGGTCCGGTCGAACGTGTTCGCCAGCAGGTCGAGCTCCGACTCGCGGCCGATCAGCGGCGCGCGGACGCTCGACGAGCGGCGGGAGCCGTCGCCCGCACAGACCGCCCGCCAGACCGGGATCGCGTCCGGCAAGCCCTTCAACTCCACCGGGCCCAGCTCGTCGGCGTCGATCGCCTGGTATGACAGACCGCGGGCGACCGGGCCGATCAGCACCTCACCCGAGGCGGCCTGCTGCTGGAGGCGTGCGGCGACGTTGACGGCCTCGCCGGTGACGAAGGTCGACTCGGCGTCGTCGACGACGACCTCGCCCGACTCGATCCCGATGCGCGCCTCGAGCCCGAGCTCGCGCACCTGGTCGAGAATGGCGAAGGCGGCCCTGATCGCGCGCTCGGCGTCGTCCTCGTGCGCCTGGGGCACGCCGAAGGCGGCCAGCACAGCGTCGCCGGCGAACTTCTCGACGATCCCGCCGTGCGCCTCGACGCAATGCGAAACCTCGTCGAAGAATCGCGTCACGCGGCGGCGCACGACCTCCGGATCGGCGCTCGTGACGAGAGCGGTCGAACCGACGAGGTCCACGAACAGCACGCTGGCGAGCTTGCGCTCCATCGCTACAAGTGTAGAAACGACGCAGGGGGCGCCGGGCGTCCCGGATAGCATCAGGTCCGTGCTCGATCCGAAGGTGTTCAAGGCGTACGACGTGCGCGGGATCTACGGGGCCGAGCTCGACGAGGAGGGCGCGTACGCCGTCGGGCGGGCCTACGTCGAGCAATTCGAGCCGCACCGGATCGCGGTCGGGCGCGACATGCGGCTTTCGGCCCCGTCCATGGCGGCGGCGGCGATCGAGGGCGCGAGGGACGGCGGCGCCGATGTCGTCGACATCGGGCTCGCGGGCACGGAGATGATCTACTTCGCAGTCGGCTCGCTCGGGCTCGACGGCGGCATCGCGGTCACCGCCTCGCACAATCCGAAGGAGTACACCGGCATGAAGATCGTCCGCCACGGCGCGCTTCCGGTCGGCGGCGAGTCGGGCCTCTTCGATGTCCGCGACAGGGCGCTCCGCGGATTCGGCGAGCCGGCTCGTCGCGGGGACGTGTCCCAGACGGACATCTATCCCGCCTACGTCGATCAGGTGCTGTCCTTTGTGGACGTGGCGACGATCCGGCCCCTACGCGTCGTCGTCGATGCGGCGAACGGCATGGCCGGCGCGATGCTCACACCGGTGCTGGAGCGGCTGCCGATCGAGACCGTGCGCTGCTACTTCGAGCCCGACGGCAGCTTCCCGAACCATCAGCCGAATCCCTTGCTGCCCGAGAACCGCGAGTTCATCGTCGCGAAGACCCTCGGGGAGGGCGCCGATTTCGGAGTGGCCTTCGACGGCGACGCGGACCGCTGCTTCTTCGTCGACGATGCGGGCGAGTTCGTTCCCGGCGACTTCGCGACGGCCCTCCTCGCCGAGTCCGTCCTGGCCGTGGAGCCCGGCGCGAAGATCATCTACGACGTCCGCGCGAGCTGGGCGGTGCCGGAGACGATCGAGGCGGCCGGGGGCGTTCCGCTCGTCAACCGTGTCGGCCACGCGTACATCAAGCACCGCATGCGTACCGAGGACGCGGCCTTCGGCGGCGAGGTCTCGGGCCACTACTACTTCCGGGACTTCTGCCAGGCGGACTCGGGAGTGGTGCCGTTCCTGCTGATGCTCGAGATCGTCTCGCGGAAGGGACAGAAGCTGTCCGAGATCCTCCGCCCCTATCGGGAGCGGTACTTCATCACGGGCGAGCTGAACACGCCGGTTCCGGACGTGGCGCTGAAGCTCCAGGAGCTGGAGGAGCGGTTCGGCCCCGAGGGGAAGATCTCGCATCTCGACGGTATCTCGGTCGAGGCGGAGGGCTGGCACTTCAACGTCCGTCCCTCGAACACGGAGCCGCTGCTGCGGCTGAACCTCGAGGCCCGATCGCGCGAGCTGATGGAGCGGAAGCGCGACGAGGTGCTCGAGGTCATCGGCGGCTGATCCGCACCGCCTCCGCGAGCCGCTCGACGGACCGCGGCGTCATCGGGTCGAGGATGACGACGGCGTGGCCGAACCCGAGCTGCTCGTGCGCGGTGAGCAGCTCGGCGAGCTCCTCGACGCTGCCGGAGAACGGGCCGTCGTCCTCGCCGGCCCCCGCGGCCTGCTCCGGGTCGCGGACGATCACGCCGACCGTCCGCTCGAGCCCGGCAGGATCGCGCCCCTCCGCGGCGAGCGCCGCCTCCAGATCGCGCAGCCGCTCTGCGAGCCGGTCATCCGGGAGCCCGAACCAGGCCGTGTTCCAGGCATCCGCGTGACGGGCGGTCAGGCTCAGCATGCGAGGCTTGCTGCCGGCGATCAGAATCGGGATCCGCCGCTTCGGCGCCGGGGCGAGCACCGCGTCGTGCGTCTTGTACCAGCGGCCGTCGTAGGTGACGCGCTCGCCGCGGAGCAGGCGGGCGACGATCTCGATCCACTCCTCGAACCGGCCGACACGATGATCGATCGGGAATCCGAACGCCTCGTACTCCGGATCGTGCCAGCCCGCCCCGACCCCGAGGATCAGCCGCCCGCCGGAGACGAGGTCGAGCGTGGCAGCCATCTTCGCGACGAGCCCGGGGCTGCGGAACGAGCCGCAGAGGACGAGCGGGGCGAGCTCGATCCGCTCGGTGACGGCGGCGACCGCGCTCAGCAGCGTCCACGACTCGTGCATTCCCTGGATCTCGCCCTCGGGCGGCTGGTAGTGGAAGTGGTCGGCGACCCAGGCCGAGTCGAGGCCTTCAGACTCGGCCCGCTCGGCCAGCAGGCGAATGTCGGTCCAGGCCGTCACGCCGTTCGGCTCGCCGGAGGGAAGCATGATCCCGACCTTCAAGGAGGGCAGTCTATGAGCCACACCGTTACGCTCAGACGATCGTGACGGCCGACGCCAAGCCGCCGTTCAAGCACTCGGCCCGGACACGGGTCGGCTTCTCCGATACCGACGCGCAGGGCATCGTCTACTACGGACGCTACAACCCGTACTTCGACCTCGCCCGCGTCGAGTACCTGCGCCGGCTCGAGCTGCTGGACCTGCAGACCGACATGGGCTTCGTCATGCGCGCGAACACGGTCGAGTACTTCGCGCCGGCCGTCTTCGACGACGAGATCCTGGTCTTCTGCCGCGTCGCCCGGGTCGGGCGGACGAGCATCACCTACGAGTTCGCGGCTTACCGGGAGCCCGACGACGTGCTCATGGTGACGGCCTCCCAGACCCTCGTGCTCGTCGATCTCGAGGAGCGCCGCGCCCAGGCGATCCCCACCTGGCTCCGTGACCGCATCCGCGCCTTCGAAGGCGACGATCTCGACACCTGACCGCCTGGTCCCTCGATCTAGCTCCCCCATTCGAGGGACGACGCCCTAGTGGCCATGCGCGTCTGCGCAGCCGATCCCTCGAACGGGTGACCCCGCTCCGTCGGAGCTCAACCCCCGTTCGGGTGATCTTCGCCGGAATCACTCGAACGGGGTACCCCGTTCGCCCCGGCATCCGCTCGGGCAGCGACGTAGACGTCGGTCGTGTACGGGATCGCGATCGGCTCCGGAAGCCCTTCCGCAGCCTCCAGCACCTGGCTCAGGACCTCCGCGCGTGCGTCGGGGTCGAGAATGGCGATGTAGCTCGTGGATGCGATCCTGTCGACGAGGTGCGCGCGGGACAGGCGCTGGACGTACGGCCAGGAACGGTGCTCGACCGGGCCGAACAGGTTCTCGGCGAGAAGCTCGGACGGCTCGAAGGTCCGGTGAGAGCGAACGTCGCCGCCGTGCGGCGCCAGGATCTCCTGCACGCGCGACTGCAGCGGGTCGGAGAGGTCGCGGACGTTCCACACGAGCGCGAGCGCCCCTCCGGGCCGGAGCACGCGGTGGATCTCCCGCAACGCCTCCTCGACGCGGAACCAGTGGAACGCCTGCCCGCAGGTCACGGCATCGACGCTCCCGGGCGGGAGCGGGATCGACTCCGCGGTGCCGTCGAACGCCTCCACGTCGGGAAGCGCCGCGAACAGGTGCTCGCGCATCTCGTCGATCGGCTCGACGGCGATCACGCGGGCGCCGAACGGAACGAGCGCGCGCGTCAGCTTGCCGGTGCCGGCGGCGAGATCGAGCACGTCGCGTCCCGGTTCGAGCCCGAGCCGCTCGGCGATCCACGCCATCGCGTCGGCGGGGTAGCCCGGCCGGCCGCGCTCGTACGCGCCGGCCGCCGCCGAGAACCCCGTCGCCGCCGCCGGGTGCAGGTCCTTCACGACGGCGTCACGCGGTAGGCGTCGAAGACGGAGTCGACGTTGCGGAGCGCGTTCAAGAGCGGGCGCAACGACTTCACGTCGCCGATCTCGGCCGTGTACCAGTTCCGCGCCAGCTGATCCTCGACCATGCCCCCGTACGCGACGATGTTGGCGCCGTGCTCGGCGAAGGTGCGGGCGACGTCCTCGAGCAGGCGCGGCCGGTCCCACGACGTCACCGCGATCTGGACGCGGAAGCTCTGCGCCGCGTCGCCGTCCCATTCCACCGTGGTCAGCCGCTCGGCGTTCCGCCGCAGCGCCTTCACGTTCGGACAGTCCTCACGGTGGATCGTGATGCCCTTGCCGAGCGAGATGTAGCCGAGAATCGGATCCCCGGGCACCGGCGTGCAGCACTTGGCGAGACGGACGAGCACGTCCTCCACACCGTCCACCTTGACCCCGAACGCCTGGCTCGCAGCCGGCTTGGCGCGCGTCGGCCTGAGCGGAACCGACTCCTCCTCGGCGACCTCGGTCGTCTTCAGCCGCTGGATCACCTTGCGGACGATCTGCGACGGCTGCAGCTTCCCGGAGCCGAGGGCGACGTAGAACTCGTCGGCCTTCTTGAAGCCGGTCTCGCGGATCACCTGGGCGAGCACCGCCGATCCGGCCAGCTTCTTGATCGGCAGGTTCTGGCGCTTGAGCGCCTCCTCGAGCGCCTCGCGGCCCTTCTGCTCGGTCTCCTCGCGGGTCTCGCGCGAGAACCACTGGCGGATCTTGTTGCGCGCCCTCGACGATTGGGCCAGTGACAGCCAGTCGCGGGATGGGCCGCGGCCCTGCTTCGAGGTGAGAATCTCGACGAAGTCGCCGCTCTGCAGCCGGTAGTGGAGCGGCACGATGCGGCCGTTGACCTTCGCGCCCGCCATCCGGTGGCCGACGTCGGTGTGCACCGCGTAGGCGAAGTCGACCGGCGTCGAGCCGGACGGGAGCGTCTTGACCTCGCCCTTCGGCGTGAAGACGAAGACCTCGTCGTCGAACAGGTCGGAGCGGAAGGTCCTGATGAACTCGCGCGGATCGGCCTCGTCGGCCTGCCAGTCCATCACCTGCTGGACCCAGCTCGTCCACTCCTCGTCGGCCTTGCCCTTCCGGCCGCGCTTGTAGATCCAGTGCGCGGCGATGCCGAACTCGGCCTCGCGGTGCATCTCGCGGGTACGGATCTGGATCTCGAGCGGCTTGCCCTCGGGCCCGATCACGGTCGTGTGCAGCGCCCGGTAGCGGTTGAGCTTCGGCATGGCCACGTAGTCCTTGAACCGGCCGGGCATCGGCTTCCAGAGCGAGTGGATCAGGCCGAGCGCGCCGTAGCAGTCGCGCGTCCCCTCCTCGCCGTCGCGCTCGACGATCACGCGCATGGCCGTCAGGTCGTAGATCTCGTTGAACTCGCGGCCCTTGCGGACCATCTTGTCGTAGATGGAGTAGAAGTGCTTCGGGCGGCCTGCGATGTCCGCGGGGATGTCCGCCTTCTCGAGCTCTCGCTGCAGGACACGGGAGGCCTTCTTGACGTGCTCCTCGCGGTCGCCCCTGCGCTCGGCGACCATGGCGCTGATCTCGGCGTACTTGCGCGGATGCAGCGTCTCGAACGCGAGGTCCTCGAGCTCCCACTTCATGGCATGGATGCCGAGCCGGTGGGCGATCGGCGCGTAGACCTCGAGCGCCTCCTTGGCCTTCTGGATCTGCTTCTGCTTGCCGAGGTACTCGATCGTGCGCATGTTGTGGAGCCGGTCGGCGAGCTTGATCAGGATCACGCGCGGGTCCTGCGCCATCGCCACGATCATCTTCCGGTAGTTCTCGGCCTCGGCGTGCTCGCGACTCTGGAACTGGATCCGCGTCAGCTTCGTGACGCCGTCGACGAGCTTCGCGATCTCGTCGCCGAACTCGGCGCGCAGCTGGTCGGCGTCGACACCCGTGTCCTCGACGACGTCGTGCAGCAGTGCAGCGGCGAGCGTCTCCTCGTCGAGATGGAGCTCGGCGAGGATCCTGGCGACGGCGAAGGGATGCTCGATGAACGGCTCGCCCGAGCGTCGCTGCTGGCCCTCGTGGGCCCGCGCCGCGAAGGCGAAGGCGTGCTCGAGCAGCGTGCGATCGACGTCGGGCTTGTACACGCCGACGTCCGCGATCAGCTGATCGACGAGATCCTGGTGCTCGGCAGACTGGACGGCTGCCATAGCTCAAGTGTACTTCCGCCCCCAAACGGAGGATCGTCCCGCGCCCCCGGAGCGCCGAAGGAAGTCGCAAGTAGAGAGCGAAAGATGACGGCCTTGCGTTCGAAACTCGCAGAACGGCGTCGCCGCCGGCAGATCCGCCGGGTGGCGAAGCTACTGCTTGAGCTCGATTCGGCGGGAGTTCGCCCGCGCCGGATCAGGCCGTCGTTCCGCGTCTCGGCCCGCTGACCGGGCGCACCGGCGTGCCTGCTGCGGGCTACGCGGCTTCGGCGAGCACCCGCTCCGGCTCGAGCAGCGCGCGGAACGTCTCGGATTCGAGCAGGCTCCGCCACTCGGTATCGTCGAGCGCGAGCTCCGCGAACACCGCTCTGGCCGTCTCGCTCCACTGCTCCGGCCCGGCGCGCCACTCGGCTGCGAGGTCGGCGCGCAGCTCCCGGTAGCGCTCGGGCGAGTCGAAGATCCGCCTGACGACGAGCTGCGGCGCGGTGGTGCCGTTCCAGGTGTTCGCCTCGAGCCGGAAGGCGAGGTCGTAGGCACCGACCCGCCGCCAGCGGTCGAGTTGCGAGCCGAGCCCGAACGCAATCGCGGTACCCGCCGTCCCGCCCTCGTCCACGGCCCGGAAACGCAGGTGCTTTCCCTCCCCGACGGTCTGCAGCTCCGTGAGCTCGCAGCCGGCGACGAGCAGGGTCACGCCGGGGTTCCCGAGACCGAAGGGAGCCAGCCGCCGCAGCTCGGCGGCGAGCTCGAGCGTGCACGCGCGCCCCGGCACGACCGCGTCGACGACGAGCGGCGGGCTCAGGTCGTCGTCGGCCAGCAGGGAATCGGCATGTGCCGCGAAGGCGGCTGCGAACGCCTCGACGTTCTCGGGTCGGATCGAGAGCCCCGCGGCGGCACGGTGGCCGCCGAACCGCTCGAGGAGCGAGGAGCAGACCCCGAGCGCGGCATGCAGGTCGAAGCCGGCGATCGACCGGCCGGAGCCCTTCCAGTCGCCACCGACGTTCGAGCCGGCAGAGCTGCCGGCGATCAGCACCACCGGGCGACGGTACTTCTCGACCAGGCGCGACGCGACGATGCCGATCACGCCCTCGTGCCAGCCCTCGTCCGCGACGACGTAGCCACGGTGCGCCCGCCGCGCGTCCGGCCACGACTCGATCTGCTCGACGGCCGAGCGCAGGATCCGATCCTCGACCGTCTGGCGGTCGCGATTCAGCTCCTCCAGCCGCTGCGCCAGTCGCGCCGCTTCGTCCGGATCGTCGGTGAGCAACAGCTCGAGGGCAGCCTCCGGCCGGCACAGGCGCCCCGCGGCGTTGATCCGCGGCGCCAGCCGGAACGCAACCGAGCCCTCGTCGATCGTGGCCGGATCGACGTGCGCGGTTCGCATCAGCGCAGCGATGCCGGGGCGTTGAGCCAGGGCGAGTCGCTTGAGGCCCGCGATCGCGAGCACGCGGTTCTCGTCGACGAGCGGGACGACGTCGGCGATCGTCGCCAGCGCGACGAGGTCGAGGTGCCGGTCGAGCCCGGGCGCTTCGAGAGCCTGCGCGAGCTTGTAGACGACACCCGTGCCGCACAGCTCAGGGAACGGGTACTCGGAGGGTCGCGTGGCGACGATGGGGCAGTTCGGCAGCCGCTCGCCCGGACGATGGTGATCGGTGACGACGACCTGCAACCCGAGCCTGGCCGCCTCGTCCACCTCGTCAGCAGCGGTGATGCCGCAGTCGACGGTGAGGACAAGCCCGTAGCCCTGCTCGGCGATGCGCTGCAGCGTCGCGCCCGACAGCCCATATCCCTCCTCGAAGCGGCTCGGCAGGTGCCAGCCGACGTCGGCCCCGAGCTCACGGAGGCAGAGGACGGCCAGCGCGGTCGCGCAGATCCCGTCGACGTCGTAGTCGCCGTGCACGCAGATCCTCGTCCCGGACGCGATCGCTGCCCGGATGGCGCCGCACGCGCCTTCGACGTCGCCGAGCAGGCGGGGATCATGGCTCGGAGAGCACCCGTCCAGGAATGCCTGTGCCGCCTCCGCATCGCCGTACCCGCGCCGGATCAGCACGCGGGCCGTGGTCTCCGACACGCCGAGCGCCTCCGCGAGTCCGCGGGCCTCACGAGGCGAGCCGGAAGCGACCGTCCACTGCATGGAGTCCACGCTAGAAGGCCCGCCGGACGAACCCCGCAAAGCGGCCGGGGCTATTCTGGTCCGCGGTGACCGAGACGAACTACTGCTCAGGCGAGGACTACGAAGTCGAGTTCCTCTCCTACCGGTTCCAGTTCAACCGCCAGGATTTCGAGGAGCGGGTCATCGCGTCGGCGGTGAGGCTCGGGCTGCTCGACCGCAACGAGCTCGACGAGGACGAGACGTCCGATCTCGTCGAACTGGCAGCCGACGGTCGCATCGAGTCCCCGCGCAGCACGCTCGGCTGGTACCTCGTGCGTCACTGGGAGCGGGTGTCGCTCGTCGAGGGCGAGTCGCTCGTCTACTGGCTCCGGAAGCTCGTCTTCCGGGGAGCCTGGCTCGATCACCGTGTCAAGGAGGGCCGCCTCGAGGTGGCCTGGGACGACGAGGCGTCCGACTTCGCCTATCGCGATCCGCGCGGCGACCGCGCGCTGCTCGAGCTGGCTCCGGTGCCGTCCTGGCACGAGCTGCAGTTCCGCCGCTGAGCTCCCTCCCGGGCCCCGCACCCGAGTGCGCGGATCCGCGCTCGACCGGCACGCTCGCGGCGGAGAATCGTCACACAATCGGCACGGACGCGTCACTGACACGGCACGGTTTCGCCGGTATCGTCCTCGGCGAGGGCGGAGGGACGACGCCCCGCCCTTTGGGTGGGGGACCGCCTTCCGGCTGGAGGCCCGATCGCCGTCCTCAGCCGCCCGGCGTCGAGAAGCCGAACGGCGGGTGCTCCTCGGGCGGGCCGAGGCGCAGGCGGGAGATCGCGCCGATCGGGATGACGATCTCCTCCTTGCGGCGCGAGTGCGGCCTGAGCGTGACGAAGCCGAAGCCCGGCTCGGGAATGATCGACTCGAGCGGGAGCAGCGAGCCGTCGCGGAGCTCGATCTCCACCTGCGCCTCGCCGCCCGGCAGCTCCTTGGCAAAGCGCTCGATCTGCCGATGGACGCGCTCGACGAAGTCCTCGATCGAGGGCGCGGCCATGCCCGGGACCCAGAGCTCAGGCATCGAAGAGGCGCCCGGCTCCGGCCTCGGCATCGGGGGACGCCCCGGAGCCCATGTGCCTGCGCCCGTGCTCGGTGATGACGCGGCCGCGCGGGGTTCGCTGGATGAAGCCGAGCTGCAGAAGATACGGCTCGTAGACATCTTCGATCGTGTCGGGCTCTTCACCAAGTGAGACGGCGAGGGTGGACAGGCCGACCGGCCCGCCGCTGAACTTGCCGACGATCGCCTCGAGCAGGGCGCGGTCGGCGCGCTCGAGCCCGTACCCGTCGACCTCGAGCAGCTCGAGGGCCTCGTGCGCGATCTCGGTCGTCACCGCACCCTGGTGGCGCACCTCGGCGACGTCGCGGACGCGGCGGAGGATCCGGTTCGCGACGCGGGGCGTCCCGCGGGATCGGCGTGCGATCTCCTCGGCCGCATCCGCCTCGATCTCCACGGCGAGGATCCGCGCCGAGCGGCGGACGATGCGCGCCAGCTCCCCCGGCGCGTAGTAGTCGAGCCTGAACGTCATGCCGAAGCGGTCGCGGAGCGGCGTCGTCAGCAGGCCGGTCCGGGTCGTCGCTCCGATGAGCGTGAACGGCGGGAGGTCGAGCGCGAGCGTGCGGGCCGCCGGCCCCTGGCCCATGACGATGTCGATGCGGAAGTCCTCGAGGGCCGGGTAGAGCATCTCCTCGGCCGCGCTGTTCAGACGGTGGATCTCGTCGATGAACAGCACATCGCGCTCCTCGAGGCTGGTCAGGATCGCGGCCACGTCCTTCCGCTCCAGCGCCGGCCCGGCCACCGTGCGGATGCCGACGCCGAGCTCTTCGCGGACGACGTAGGCGAGGCTCGTCTTCCCCAGCCCCGGAGGCCCGGCGAGCAGGACATGGTCGAGCGCCTCGCTGCGCGACCGCGCCGCCTCGAGGGCAATCGAGAGCTGCTCCTTGATCCGCTCCTGGCCGACGAAGTCATCGAGCCGGCGCGGGCGGAGCGAGCGGTCGAGCTCCTCTTCGTCGACCTGGAGCGCAGGAGCCAGGAACTGAGAGCTCACGCTGCTCTCCGGAGCGCCAGCCGGACACGCTCCTCGGCCGGCAGCTCGGGATCGACGTCGGCGAGCGCCCGCTCGGCCTCGACGACGGAATAGCCGAGCTCGACGAGCGCGTCCCGGGCCACGAGCTCGGGGGCCCCGCCGGCCGCGGCGGGAAGGCTGGCCGAGGAGGCGAGCTTCTCCTTCAGCTCGAGCACGACCCGCTGGGCGGTCTTACGACCGATGCCGGGAATGGCCTCGAAGCGGGCCGTGTCCTCGAGCGCGATCGCGCGGCGAAGCTCCGCGGGCCGCGAGCCCGAGACGATCGCCAGCGCCACCTTCGGCCCCACCCCCGTGACGGAGAGCAGGTGCTCGAAGAGCTCGCGTTCCTCGCCGTCGGCGAAGCCGTAGAGCTGGAGCGCGTCCTCGCGGACATGGAGATACGTCTCGACCGTCACCTCCTCCGCGTCCGCAGCAGCACGCAGCGCCGTCGGCGTCGCCTGGACGAGGTAGCCGACACCGCCGACCTCGAGCACGAGCCCGTCGCTCCGCATCGCGACCGCCCGGCCCCGCAGACGGGCGATCACGAGGCCACTCGCTGGAGCGGAGAGGCGAGCGCATGGCAGATCGCCACGGCGAGCGCATCGGATGCGTGGTGCGGGGTCGGCTCGGCCTGGAGCCCGAGGATCGTCTTCACCATCCGCTGCACCTGGTCCTTCTGGGCGCGGCCGTACCCGCAGACCGCCTGCTTGACGGTGCTGGGCGCGTACTCGCGGCAGTCAACGGCGACGAGCGCGCACGCGACGAGCACGGCGCCTCGTGCCTGTCCGACAGAGAGCGCGATGCGGGCGTCGGCGCCGACGTAGGACTCCTCGAGCGCGACGGCATCCGGGGCGTGCAGATCGATGAGATCTCGGACGCCCTCGAAGATCGTCTTCAGCCGGAGGGCCAGTGGCTCGCGGGAGCTTGTGCGCCACCAGCCGAAATCCACGGCCCTGAGGCGCCCGTGGTCTTCGTGGACGATTCCGTATCCGCATGCGGCAGTGCCCGGGTCGATGCCGAGGACCTTCACGTGCAGAGGTTAGGCGGGACGGCGGACGTTCCTTCCGGCCGCGGCGCGGCCCGTCGCCTCCTCCTAGCCCGCGGAGATGGTGACCAGGCGGCGGACCGATGTCACGTGCCCGAGGGCGTCGGTGACCGTCACCTGCGCCGTGAACCTCCCCGCCCGGCTGTAGGCGTGCGCCACCTGCTTGCCGCTCCCGGCGGTGCCGTCACCGAAGCTCCAGCGGATCGTGCCCACGGCTGACCACACGTCCCTGGCGGTGGCCGCGAAGGTGAGTCGCTTGCCGACGGCGCCGCTCACCGGCACGGTCAGCTTCTCGAGCACGGGCCCGCTGTGGTCGTAACCGACGCCCTGGACGACGAACGTCTGCCCGGAGTATCGGGCCCAGGCCGCGACGCCGTCCCCGTCGGCGTCGAGTGCCACCTGGGGAGTGAGCGCATCCGCGCCGGACTTGGAGAGCGCCCGCGCCGCCGACCATTTGGTGCTGCCTGCGAGGAGGCCCGCCGCCTGCACCTGGGAGTGACCTCCCGTCGAGTGTGACCAGACGGCGAGGGCGTCACCCCGGGGGTCGAGTGCGACCTGCGGCGCGAAGGGCCCCGAGACGGCGTTCGCCAGCACCGTCGGCGGGCCCCATGTCTTGGCGGGGTGACGACGGAACAGGGCCACGACCCCCAGGCCGGACGGATCGGAGCGCGTCCAGACGATCGCCCCGTCGCCGAGCCTGTTGACCGCGATGAGGGGTGCGAGCGCATCCGAGCCGACGGGTGAGACCTGCTTCGGCTTGCCCCAGATGCCGGTGAGGACGTCTCCTGTCGCCAGCTCGATGACGGTGTTCGTGCCGAGCGACCGCGACCAGACGGCGGTGACGCCGTGCGCGCCGTCGAGCGCCAGCTGCGGAGCGACGGATCCGCTCGGATCAGGCGCGGAGATCGCACGGGGCTTGCTCCACAGGCCGGCGGGACCGCGGTAGACGGTGTGTACCCTCCAGCCGCTCCCCGAGCTCGATGCCCAGGCGGCGACGGCGTTCCCCGAGGGATCGAGCACGACTTCCGGAGCAGCCGTACCCGCCTGCGGCGGCTCCAGGGGGACAGGGGTCTGCCACGGCCTCCCGGCCGGCCGGTAAGCCGACTCGATCGTCCAGCCCGAGAGGCTGACGCTCGCCCAGACCGCCACCATGTCACCTCGCGCGTCGACGGCCACCCGGGGAGCTAGGGCGTCACGGCCCGGCAGCGAGAGCGAGATCGGCACCTGCCATGCACCCGTCACAGGGTCGCGGTCCGCCGCCTGGGCGATCAGGTTCCTGCCGTCGTACCGCTCCCAGACGGCGACCACGTTCGAGCCGACGATCACGATCTGGGGCGAAGCCACGTGGTCCGCCGGGACGGACAACGCCTTCGCTGAACTCCAGGCCCCGCCGGCGGGCCTGTCGACGGCCTGCACCGTCCAGTTCGACTGCTTCGCCTGGGCCCACACCACCACCAGGTCGCCCTTCGGATCGACCGCGACGTCCGGGATGACCGCGTCCGCCCCGGCCCCCGAGAGGTCGCGCGGCGTCAGCCACTTCGGCGGTGCCGGCGCGGCGGCCGGCGCCGCGCTTGCCGCCGCGACGACGGCGGTCAGAGCGCACCCGACGACGAGCACCCTGCGAAGAAGAACGGTCGCGCGACGGCACGCGACCCTGGACGAAAGGCCGGTCACAGCGGTCGTGGGGGAAACCATGTTTCCCCCACGAACCCCCTTCTTTTCCGTGATCGCGTCGCGAGCGGCCTGAGCTACGCCGGGCAAAGCCCGGCTCCGCCGCATCTGTGATCGCATGCCCATCGACCCGGCATTAGGACGCGACGGTTTCGAGAACCGCCTCGGGGATGTCGAAGTTCGCGTACACGTCCTGCACGTCGTCGTTCTCCTCGAGGGCGTCCATCAGGCGGAGGATCTGGCGTGCGACTGCCTCGTCCTCGACGGTCACGTTCGTCTTCGGCACGAGTGCGACCTCGACCGATTCGACGCCGAAGCCGGCTCCTTCGATCGCCTCTCGCACGGCTGCCAGCGCCTCGGGCGCCGACGTGACCTGGAAGCTGGAGCCGTCCCTCTCGACGTCGTCCGCGCCGCCGTCGGCAGCGGCCAGGATCAGCTCGTCCTCGTCGGCGCCGCCGGCCGGGACGAGCACGATGCCGCGCCGTTCGAAGAGCCAGGCGACGGAGCCCGTCCCAGCGAGGTTGCCGTCGTGCTTGTCGAAGATGTGGCGCACCTCTGCCGCAGTGCGGTTGCGGTTGTCGGTCAGCGCCTCCACGATCAGCGCGACTCCGCTCGGCCCGTACCCCTCGTAGACGATCGGCTCGTAAGCGTCGCCGTCGCCGTCTGAGCCCGCCCCACGCGCGATCGCCCGCTCGATGTTGTCCTTCGGCATCGAGTAGGAGCGCGCTTTCTCGATCGCGTTCTGAAGCGCCAGGTTGGAGGCCGGGTCGCCGCCTCCCTCACGGGCGGCGACGATGATCGCCCGCGTGAGCTTCGAGAAGAGCTTGCCGCGCTTGGCGTCGGCGGCGCCTTTCTTGTGCTTGATCGACGACCACTTGCTATGCCCGGACACGCTCACGCCCCTGGACGAGCTCGAGGAAGAGCTCATGGACACGCGTGTCGTCCGTCAGCTCCGGATGGAACGAGGCGACGAGGACGCGACCGTCGCGCAGCAGCACCGGCTCCCCGTCCAGCTCGGCCAGCACCTCGACGTCCGGCCCGAGCTCACGCAGGCGCGGCGCGCGGATGAAGACCCCCGTCAGGGGCTGCGGCTGGCCGTCGAGCTCGAGCTCGGCCTCGAAGCTCGCCACCTGCCGGCCGTAGGCGTTGCGGTCGACGAGGATGTTGGCCAGCCCGAGATGGTCCCGGTCGAGGACGATCATCCCGGCACACGTTCCGAACACCGCGCCGCGAAACCGCCGCAGCGACGTGTCGAGGCCGTAGAGACGGATGAGCCGCATGATCGCGGTCGACTCTCCGCCCGGGATGACGAGGCCGTCGACCTCCTCGAGCTGCTCCGGCGTGCGCACCTCGACGACGTCTGCCCCCAGCCGCCGCAGCATTGCGGCGTGCTCGCGAAAATCGCCTTGCACAGCCAGAACCCCGATCCGAACCGGTCTCTCCATGCCTCAAATCGTAGCCCGGGCGGGACCGGGCTCCCCGCGATCTACCAGCCGCGGGTCTCGAGCAGCTCTTCTGGCGCGAGCGTGGCGGTGGAGATGCCGACCATCGGCTCGCCCAGCCCCGCGGAGACACGCGCCAGGACGTCGGCGTCCTGGTAGTGGGTCGTCGCCTCGACGATCGCCTTGCCTCGCAGCTCCGGGTCGCCCGACTTGAAGATGCCCGACCCGACGAACACCCCGTCGGCGCCGAGCTGCATGCAGAGCGCGGCGTCGGCAGGTGTCGCGATCCCGCCCGCTGTGAACGTCACGACCGGGAGCCGTCCCTGCTCGGCCACCCAGCGGACGAGCTCGTAGGGCGCGCGGAGATTCTTCGCCTCGGCGTACAACTCTTCCGGGCGGAGCGACTGCAGCCGCCGGATCCCGCCGAACACGGCCCGCATGTGCGTCACCGCGTTGACGATGTCGCCGGTGCCGGCCTCGCCCTTCGTCCGGATCATCGCGGCTCCCTCCGCGATCCGGCGCAACGCCTCGCCGAGGTTGGTGGCACCGCAGACGAACGGCACCTTGAATTGCCACTTGTCGACGTGGTGCTCCGTGTCGGCCGGGGTCAGCACCTCGGACTCGTCGATGTAGTCGACCTCGAGGGACTCCAGGATCTGCGCTTCGACGAAGTGGCCGATCCGGCACTTGGCCATGACCGGAATCGTCACGGCCTCCTGGATCTCCTTGATCCGCTGCGGATCGGCCATGCGCGCCACGCCGCCCTCGACGCGGATATCGGCCGGCACGCGCTCGAGCGCCATGACCGAGACCGCGCCGGCGTCCTCGGCGATCCTCGCCTGCTCGGCGTTCGTGACGTCCATGATCACCCCGCCCTTCAACATCTCGGCGAGGCCCGTCTTGACGCGCAGCGTGCCAACTTCGGCCATCACCCGGATTGTAGGGCGCGAGCACCAGCCGGGCGCGTGCCAATTCCCGGACCTTGGCCGGGCGGGCCAGGGCTCGCGCGGGCGTCAGGGTTTCGGCTGGTTTTGGTGGGTTGTGTTGCCCCGGTGTTGCCTCCGCGGCAGGCCTTAGCCCAACAGGCACCGATCGGGGATGCCACGTATCCTTGGGAGTCGTGCTGGAGCACGATCGGCTGCCAGAGCCAGATCCTCGGCCATGGGTTCGGATCACTTCGTTCGAGGCGGAGTCGCCCGAGCAGCTGCGCCGGACGATGCTGTTCGTCGAGCAGCAGGTCGTGCCGGCAACTCGCGACGCACCGGGGTGGAAGGGCGTGCTCAACCTGGCGAGCGCTGATGGGCGGCGGGGCATGACGTTGACGTTCTGGGACAGCCTGGAGACGCTCGTTGCCAGTGGACGCGACGCGAACATGTTTCTCGGGTCCGCCTCGGCGGCCGGAGTGGACGTCGTCAGCCGCGTCGAACGGCTCGAGGTGATACTGGAAGAGCGACCGGAGTGACCCGTCGCACCGGCTACACGCCGATCGTCTATCTGGCGCGATCGCCGAACGGGGCCGCGCGCGAGCTGACGAGCCTTCAGAACGGGAAGCGCGATACGGCGGTCCTCGGCCTGTACGAGAAGGCAAAGCGGCTCGGAACCTGGAACCCGACCGAGATCGACTTCCGCCCTGACATCGCCGACTGGAACGGTCTCTCGGACGACGAGCGCGATCTCCTACTGAGAGTGACATCGCTGTTCGCGGCGGGAGAAGAGGCCGTCACACGGGATCTGCTTCCGCTCGGGCATGTGCTCATGAACGAGGGACGGCTCGACGACGAGCTGTTCCTGACGGCCTGGATCTGGGAAGAGGGGAAGCACGCCGACTTCTTTCTCCGCTTCGTAAGCGACGTGGTCGCCGACGGGCGCGATCTCAACCGATTCCAGACCGAGGGAGGCAGACAGATACTGGAGCGAGAGCTGCCGCGAGCGAGGCGAGCGCTGCTCTTCGACCAGACCCCGGCAGCCCAGACGCGGGCGCTCACCACCTACTGCCTCATCGTCGAGGGCGTCCTCGCCGAGGCAGGGCACCGCATCTTCAGCGCGGTCCTCGACGACAGAGGTCTCCTGCCGGGGTTGCGGGCCGGCCTGAAGCTAGTCAGACGTGACGAGTCGCGTCACGTCGCCTACGGCATGCACACCCTCGCACGCCTCATCCGTATCGACCCTGCCAATCGAGAGATCGCCCGCGCACAGGTTCGGAAGCTGGTTCCCATGGCCCTAACGCTCGCCCATGAGGCTCTGGCGCCGCACCCCAACGCGCCATCCAGAGCCCAGTCTGCGATCAACAAACCGCTCGAGAGACTCCATCGCCGACTGCTACGAATCGAAAGCCCCGGGGCAAACCGTTGATCGTGTCTAAGGGCCCGCCAGGATTCGAACCTGGGACCGGCGGATTATGAGTCCGCTGCTCTGACCAGCTGAGCTACGGGCCCGACCGGGCAGAGGCTAGCGCGGCAATCCAGGCGATGCCGCCGCCGCGACCGACACGGCGGGCGCGGCTCACCAACGCCGGCATCCAAGGCGACGCGGCCGGAGGCTTGCGAGCGGCTAGCAGAGGCTGGACGGACGCACGTGACACGGGCGCCCGGAACAGTCACAATGTCCCGCGAAAGCGAGGAGGAGGAAGCCCACGTGAAGGTCTTTCAGCACGAGACGCATCTTCGGACGGCCGGCTGGCTCGCCGTTCGGGACATCACGGCCGAGGTGACGGAGGTCGTCAGGGAGAGCGCCGTCCACGACGGCATCGCCTGCATCTACTCGCCCCACACGACCTGCTGCGTCCGCGTCAACGAGTTCGAGCAGGGCTTCCTCGAGGACTTCAGCGAGCTGCTTCGCCGGCTCTGCCCTCCCGACAGCTACTACGCCCACGACGACTGGGATCGCCGCACCGAGAACATCTGCCCCGAGGACATGGACAAGGGCAACGGGCACTCGCACTGCATGGCGATGCTGCTCGGCGGCGCCGGCGAGTCCGTTCCGATCCGGAACGGCGAGCTCCAGCTCGGCCAGTGGCAGCGCGTGCTCTTCATCGAGCTCGACCGCGAGCGCGACCGGCGCTGGATCGTCCAGGTCGTCGGACACTAAGCGGCGCGGCCGGCGGCTAGATCAAGCCGCACCAGCGCGCCGTGTTCGGCCACGGGTAGAAGCCGCGACCCGAGCGGTAGGCGCGCTCGGCGACCCAGATCTGCTCGAGTGGTGACCAGTGGTCGGCTGTGCCCTTGCGGCGCAGCAACGCGGCACCGTAGGCCTGCTGGAAGCTCAGGTCCATCTGCAGGCCTCCGTAGTAGGGCGCATTCGGATCGTTCCAGGCGCCCTCGTAGTGGTGGATGCACAGCCACGCCTTGAGGCGCGCCGGGTGCTGGGCCTCGTGTTGCGCCTGGACTGCGCGACGTGCCCAGAGCGTGAGCACGCTCCGGCGGTAGCCGAGGCTCGGCGAACGCTCGGCCGACGCGGTGTACGGCGACCGCCGGGCCGACATGACCGACTGCCACCTCCACACCTCGTCCCGTACCTCGTGGATGGCGCTGAGCGTCCGGCGGAGCTGCGCCTGGTACACGACCCGCTGGGCCTGGGCTGCGTTCGACCGGGTTGCCTCGGCCTGCTGTGGCACGACGATCGCGCCAATTGAAAGTGCTGCTGCCAGCCCCGCTGCGGCGACAAGCAGCAGCACCCGTGATTTCCTCACGCGCACACTGCCTCCTCGAAACTTCTGCGCGACGACCCGTGACCTCGGTCCACCAGACCGTGGCTGCCGCCGCTAGTTGTTGTTACATACTGGTCGGCACAGTAGCAGCAGGACCTGACGACACTGTCAGAACGCTCGGGAAAATCCCTGCAAAACAGAGTTTAAGTTCTCGTTAAGCGATCTGTCGTTCTGGTATGTCGACTGTCACAAACTTTTGATCAAAACGGCCGCCAGACGCTCCTGGAACGCGTCGATGAGCAGCTCGCTGTCGAGCAGCAGCTGTCCATGGTCGATGAGACCCGAGCCGAGCCCACGCTGCACCGACTCGACGAGCTGCCGGTCCTCGCGGCCGACCTGGTCGTTCGAACTCGAGCAGCTCTCGCATCGTCTGCTCGGCGACGTCGGGGCCGAAGAAGTAGTCCAGGAAGCCGGCCGTCCGCTCCGGCCCGACAGGCCACACCGGGCCGATCGAGAGATTCGTGGCGCCTGGGTAGACGATCACCTTGAGCGCCGGCCAGACGAGGTGGAACTGGCAGCCGCGGTCCCCGTCACCGTCCTTACGGCGCTCGCCGTACTGGCTGAGCAGGCGATCGGCGACCTCGAGCCGGTACGCATCCGGGTCGACGTCGACGAGGGCACTGAACCCCTTGTGGGCGACGGGACAGTGGTAGCACTCGAGGTAGTTCTCGACGGCAACCTTCCAGTTGGCGGCAAGCTCGAACTCGGCGCGTTCCCGGAAGACGAGCTTCGTCGGATCGATCAGCTCCGGCAGCTTGCCGAGCGTGTCGGCGAGGGGCGCCGCGTCGAGATCCGTGTTGACGAACACGAGTGGGCCCCAGCTGTCCACGAGAACGGGCCGCAGGCCCAGCTGACCGGGATCGAAGCTCTCCTCGCGCTCCGACCGCGGCGCCGACCGGAGCGACCCGTCGAGGCCGTACGTCCAGGCGTGGTACGGGCACTGCAGCGTCTCCCGGCGGCCGCGCTCCTGCACGATCTCCGAGCCACGGTGACGACAGACGTTCAGGAACGCACGCAGCGTGTCGTCGCGGTCGCGGACGACGACGACCGGCGCCGCACCTGCACGGCAGGGGAAGCGCTCGCCGGGTTGCTCCACCCAGTCGAGCGGCCCCACGTAGTGCCACGCACCGCGGAAGACGAGCTCCTGTTCGTGGCGCAGGACGTCCGGTGACGAGTACCAGTCCCAGGGAAGCGTCGCGCCTCGGGTACGGCGAGCGGTTGTGCTCATGCCGCGATTCTGACGGGTCGGTTAGCGTCCAAGCGTGGAGATCCGCGCCCGCGACCGCGCCGAGCCGTTCACGACGAAGGACGGCAGCACGATCCGCGAGCTGCTCGGGCCGACGACGGCACCGGTCCGGTCCCAGAGCCTCGCCGAGGCGGCGCTCGCGCCGGGCCAGGCGACCGAGCGCCACTACCACGCGGCGAGCGAGGAGCTCTACTACCTGCTCGACGGCGAGGGGGAGATGGAGATCGACGGCGAGCGCGCGCAGGTCGGCCCGGGAGACGCGATCCTGATCCCGGCCGGTGCCTGGCACCAGATCACCGCGGCCGGCGCGGGGCTGCGCTTCCTCTGCTGCTGCTCGCCGCCGTACCGGCACGAGGACACGTTCTTCGCCTAGGCGCCGGCAGGTAGCGTTCGCGCCCGTGATCCGTGTCGGCGTATCGGTTCGCCCGCAGCACGGCGACTTCGCCCGCATGCGGGAGGCGTGGCTCCGTGCCGAGGACATGGGCGCGGACACGCTGTTCACGTGGGATCACTTCTACCCGCTCTTCGGCGAGCGGGACGGCAAGCACTTCGAGTGCATGACCCTGCTCGCGGCGATGGCCGAGGCGACCGAGCGGATCGAGTTCGGAGCGCTGGTGATCTGCAACGCGTACCGGAACCCGAACCTGGTCGCGGACATGACGCGGACGATCGACCACATCTCGGGCGGCCGTCACTTCCTCGGCATCGGCTCGGGATGGTTCGAGCGCGACTTCGACGAGTACGGCTACGAGTTCGGGACGGCCGGCAGCCGCCTGCGGGCGCTCGACGCGGCGCTGCCGGTGATCAAGGAGCGATGGTCGAAGCTCAACCCGCCGCCCACGCGACGGATCCCGATCCTGATCGGCGGCGGCGGCGAGAAGGTCACGCTTCGGATCACCGCCGAGCACGCCGACGTCTGGCACGCCATGGGTGACGTCGAGAAAATGCGCCACAAGTGCGCAGTCCTCGACGAGTGGTGCGCCAAGGTCGGGCGCGACCCGAAGGAGATCGAGCGCTCGACGTTCGTCAACGACGCGCTCGACCAGCTCGACGATTTCGTCGACATCGGCGTCACGCACCTCGTCGTCGGGGCCGGTGGGCCCGACTTCGATCTCGAGCCGCTGCGGAAGCTCGTCGCGTGGCGTGACGCGCGCAGCTAGCGGCCCAAGTCACTAGCGGCCCAGCCCGACGTACTCGTCGTTCGGTCGCCAGCCGAGACCGCTTGCGAGCCGGTTCGTGAAGTTGAACATGGCCGCGACCTCGGCGATGTCCATGATGTCCTCGTCCGTCCAGCCCGCCTCGCGCAATGCCTCGACATCGGCCTCGGTGCACGACGACGAGCGCTCGGTGAGCTTCAGCGCGAAGTCCAGCATCGCGCGCTCCTTCGGCTCCACCCGCGCGTAGGCATGGTTCGACGCGAGCTGCTCGACGAGCAGCGGGTCGCCGGTCAGCTTCCGCAGCGCGGCCGAGTGCGAGACGATGCAGTAGTGGCAGCGGTTCGTGGTCGAGACCACGACGGCGATCATCTCGCGCTGCGCCTTCGTGAGGCCCGACTCGCCGCGCATCAACTCGTCGTAGAACTCGTTCCAGAGCTGGAGATGGCGCGGCCGGATCGCGTAGACGCGCAGCACGTTCGGCACGAACCCGAGCTTCTCGAGCGGTTTCGCCCACAGCTCGGCGACGTCGGCTCCGACCTCGTCCTCGGCCGGGACATGCAGCCAGCAGATCGGTTCGGTCTCGATCGCCACACGGAGACTCTATCCGCACCGTTCCGGGCGGTCCGGCGAAGATAGGAGCGTGGAGATCGACCAGCTCTCGAGCGGCGCCGCCATGCGCGTGACGGGAACGGGCCCGCGGGCGGTCGTCTGTGTGAACGGCGGCCAGGGGACGGAGGTGCCCGGAACCTGGAGTGCGACGCTCGAATGGCTCGTCCGGGGCCTCGCACCCGGCCTCCCCGGGCTTCGGTTCGGGGAGGTGCGCTACCGGATCAAGTCGTGGAAGCAGCTCGACAAGTGTGTCGAGGACGCCCGGGCCGCCATCGAGCGGCTCGGCGGGGAGCGGACTCTGATGCTCGGGTTCTCGATGGGCGGCGCCGTCTCGATCGCGGCCGCCGATCACGACGGCGTGGCGGAGGTCCTCGGACTCGGCCCCTGGATCCCGGACCGCCTCGACGTCTCGCCGCTCCGCGGCAAGCGGCTCGTCGTCATCCACGGCGGGCTCGACCGCTGGTTGCCGGGCATCCCCGGCGTCAGCCCGTCGAGCTCGAGGCGCGGCTTCGATCGGGCCCTCGCGTCCGGCGCCGAGGGCTCGTACACCATGATCCCGGGCGCCGTGCACGGAACGGCGCTGCGCTCGCCGAGCGGAGCCCTCGTCCCTCTCCCCCGCGCCCGGCGCTGGGCCGCCCTCGTCGGGCAGGAGCTCACCCGCTTCGAGTCCTCCTGACCGGACACGTCCCGGGGCCTGTCCCCGGGAAAGGGCCTCAGCGGACAGCTCGGGGACTAGGCTCTGGCGGGCTCGGAGGCGGGACGCTCGGGCTTCTCGACCTGCCGGCGGCGCATCTGGTCGGCCGTCGGGAGCTTCACGTCCCACGCGAGGCCGAGCTTCTCGAGGCCGCGGATGATCCACCACGAAAGGTCGTACTGCCACCAGGCGAGGCCGTGACGGGCCGACGACGGGAACGCGTGGTGGTTGTTGTGCCAGCCCTCGCCGAAGACGAGGAACGCGACGAACCAGTTGTTCCGCGACTCGTCGCGCGCCCGGTAGTCCTGACGCCCGAACATGTGGCAGATCGAGTTCACCGCGAAGGTGGCGTGCTGGTAGAGGAAGATCCGGATCAGCCCGCCCCAGATGAGCGCCTCGACGCCGAGCCGGGTCCCGCCGATCAGGTAGCCGACTGCAAACGGGATCCCGAGCGTCAGGCCGACCCAGACCAGATAGAACCGGTCGATCGTGCGGATCAGCCGGTCCTCGTACAGGTCCTTCCCGTACTCGCGTCCCTGCTCCATGCCCATGTTGGAGAACATCCAGCCGACGTGAGCGTGCACGAAGCCCTTGAAGGCGTCCCAGGGGCCCTCGCCGCGGCCGGCATGCGGCGAGTGCGGGTCGCCCTCCTTGTCCGAGAAGGCGTGGTGCTTGCGATGGTCGGTGACCCACTGCGTGAGCGGGCCCTGAACCGTCATGCAGCCGAGGATCGCGAGCAGCCCCTTGACCGGGGCGCGGGCCTCGAAGCTCTTGTGCGAGAAGAAGCGGTGGAAGCCGATCGTCGTCCCGAACGCGCAGACCGTGTACATGGCGACGAGAACCAAGACGTCGACCCAGTGGAAGGCGACACCCCAGAGCAGCCCCATGGCGAGCAGGATCCCGACTGGCGGTACGATCACTGCTACGAGCGTGACGACCTGGCTGATCCGGCTCGTCCGCTGACGGACGGTGCCGACGCGGGCGCTCTCCTCCGTGATTTCCATCTTCTACCCAGTCTACGGAATCGACATGACTCTTCCGCTCTCGACAACCGAAGTTCGACCCTGATCGAATACCGGTTCGGATGTCGATGAGGATCGCCGTGATCGGATCGGGCGTGGCCGGGCTCGGCGCCGCGTACCTCCTCTCGCGTGCACACGAGGTGGAGCTGTTCGAGCGGGATACGCGGGCAGGCGGTCACGTCAACACCGTCGAGCACGCCGGCCTCGGCCTGGACACCGGGTTCATCGTCCACAACGGGCCGAACTACCCGCATCTGAGCCGGCTGTTCGGCGAGCTCGGCGTGCCGGTGCAGGACTCGGAGATGTCGTTCTCCGTCGCCTGCGGAGACTGCGGCCTCGAGTGGTCGGGCCGCCGGCCGTACGCCCAGGCGCGGAACGTCGCAAGCCCGCGCTTCCATCGCTTCCTGCTCGAGGTGACCCGCTGGCTGCGAACAGCCGCGTCCACGCTGGACACGTCCGAGGGCCTGTCCCTCGGACAGTACGTGGAGAGACACGGCTATTCGGAACGGTTCCGCACGCACTTCCTCGTGCCGCTCACATCCGCACTGTGGTCGACGGCGCCCGAGCAGGCGCTCGACTTCCCGGCCACGTACGCGATCCGCTTCTTCGACCATCACGGGATGCTCGGCTTCAGGCGCTTCCCCTGGCGCACGGTCTCGGGCGGCAGCCGCCGCTACGTCGAGGCGCTGCTCGAACGGCTGCGGGGCCGCGCGCACATCGGCCTCGGCGCCCGGGCGGTCAGCCGCAGCGGCGACGGGATCGAGCTGACGACCGACGACGGCGAGACCCGGCGCTTCGACAAGGCCGTGATCGCCACGCACGCGGACGAGGCGCTCGCCCTGCTCACCGACGCGTCGACGGAGGAGCGAAGTGCCCTCGGCGCGTTCCGCTACACCGCCAACGAGACCGTCCTGCACACCGACGAGCGCTTCCTTCCCCACTCACGCGCCGCCCGGGCCTCCTGGAACTACCAGGTGAACGGCTCGCTGAAGCCGACCGTCACCTACTACCTGAACCGCCTGCAAAGGCTGGACGCCGACGAGCACTACTGCGTGACGCTGAACCGCGCCGAGGAGATCGACCCGGAGCGCGTGATCATGCGCACCGTCTACGACCATCCGCTGTACACGCTCGACACGCTGCGCGGCCAGCGCGAGATCGGCGAGCTGAACGGGACGCGACACACGCTCTACGCGGGGGCGCACCTCGGCAACGGCTTCCACGAGGACGGCCTCGCCTCCGGCGTCCGCGCCGCGGCTCTGCTCGGGATCGACTGGTGAGGTCGGCGATCTACAACGGCACGCTCGTCCATTCGCGCCGCGAGCCGGCGCGCAACACGTTCCGCTACCCGATCTCCTTCTTCGTCCTCGACCTGGACGAGCTGCCGGAGCTCGAGCGGCGGCTGGCGCTGTTCTCGATCAACCGCCCGAACGTCGTGACGCTCCGAGACAAGGACCACTTCGACGGCTCGCTGCCGGTCAAGGAGGCTGCCGTCCGCTTCTGCGCCGAGCGCGGCGTCGAGGTCGAGCGCGTGCTGATGCTGGCGCAGCTGCGCGTCCTCGGCTACGTGTTCAACCCGGTCAGCTTCCACTGGTGCTACGGCCCGGACGGCAAGCTCGTGGCGATGATCTCCGAGCTGAACAACACGTTCGGCGAGCGGCTCCCCGAGCTCCTGCACGGGCCGGCGCTCACCTACGAGCACGAAAAGCACCTGCACGTGTCGCCGTTCTTCGGCCTCGATCAGGCCTACCAGTACGCGTTCTCGGAGCCGGAGGAGGAGGTCTGGGCGCGGGTGCACGTCCGTGAGAATGGCCGCGTGCCGCTGAGCGCCGTCCTCCACGGGCACCGCAAGGAGCTGACCAACGCGACGCTGGCCGGCGCGCTCGTCCGCTATCCACTCATGCCGATGCAGGTCACGGCGCTGATTCACTGGCAGGCGGTCAAGCTCTGGGCGAAGCGGGTGCCCTTCCACCACAAGCCGCCCTTCGAGCCCGGCCGGGGATCGGTGAAGCCGTGAGCACGGTCGAGCGCACCGTCCGCGAGGTGCCGCCTCCGCGCGGCCGCGTGCTCGAGCGCATCGCGGTCAAGATCCTCACGGATGCGCTCGCCGGCCTGGACGAGGGCACGCTCGTCGCCCGGCTGCCGGACGGGACGGAGCGGAGGTTCGGCAACGGCCCGCCGCAGACGATGGACATCTCCGACCTGCACCTGATCCGCCGGATCGCCACGCGCGGGACGATCGGGCTCGGCGAGTCCTACCAGGCGGGCGAGTGGACGAGCCCCGACGTGGTCGCGCTCCTCGAGCTCTTCTACCGGAACGCCGAGGCGGCCGTCGTGCGCCATCCGCGCCTGGCGCGGGTGATGAAGGCCCGGCCGCGACCGAACCGGCGCCAGGGGCTGCTCCGCGCCCGGCACAACATCGAGTACCACTACGACCTCGGCAACGAGCTCTTCCGGCTGATGCTGGACGAGACGATGACCTACTCGTGCGCGATCTTCGAGCGGCCGGACGAGCCGCTCGCCGAAGCCCAGCGCCGCAAGCTGCGCCGGGTCTGCGACAAGCTCGAGCTGACCTCCCGCGACCACGTGCTCGAGATCGGCTGCGGCTGGGGCTCGTTCGCGATGACGGCCGCCGGGGAGTACGGCGCGCGCGTCACGGGCCTCACGCTCTCGCCCGCCCAGGCCGAGCTGGCGCGCGAGCGGGTCAGGGAGGCCGGTCTCGACGGGCGGATCGACATCGTCGAGGAGGACTACCGGATCCATAGCGGCACGTACACGAAGGTCGCGTCGATCGAGATGATCGAGGCGATCGGCGAGAAGCAGTTCCCGGCCTTCTTCTCCGCCTGCGACCGGCTGCTCGCGCCCGGCGGCCGGGCCTGCGTCCAGACCATCCTGATCCCGAGCCATCGCTGGGACCGCTATCGCCGCTCGCCGGACTGGATCGAGCGCTACGTCTTCCCCGGCTGCCTGATTCCGTCGCTCGGGGCGCTCGAGCAGTCGATGGCCGAGGCGTCCCGGCTCACACTGTCGAACGTCGAGGAGATCGGCCTCAACTACGCCGAGACGCTCCGGCGCTGGCGCGCATCCTTTCTGGCGAAGCTCGACGAGGTGCGCGCGCTCGGCTACGACGACCATTTCGTGCGCACCTGGGACTTCTATCTCGCCTGCTGCGAGGCCGGCTTCCGCACCCGGGCGCTCCGCGACTCCCAGCTCGTCCTCGAACGGTGAACCTTTATCCACTCATTGACCGCCTGACGCGCGGGCCGATGATGCGTGCCTACAAGATCCGGCACCTCGACGCGGAGCGGATCCCGGCGAGCGGCCCCGTGGTGCTCGCATCGAACCACGAATCGACCCTCGACCCGTGGTTCCTCGGGACGATCACGCCCCGCCCGGTTCACTACCTCACCAAGGAGGAGCTGTTCCGCTACCCGGTGCTGAAGCAGATCCTGGAGGGGCTCGGCTGCATCCCGGTGCGGCGGAGCGGCGACATGGGACGGGCCCTCGACGCGGGTATCGAGGTCCTCGAGCAGGGCGAGGTGATCGGGATCTTCCCGCAGGGCACCTGCCTGCCACACCGCGAGCGTCCGTTCCGCCGCGGCGCCGCGCGCCTGGCGCTCGCTGCGGGCGCGCCGCTCGTGCCCGTCTTGCTGGTCGGCACCGAGCGGTCGATCCAGCCCCGCACCCACAGGATCGGCTTTCCGCAGGTGACGATGGTCGTGGGCGAGCCGCTGCACGTGGAACGGCAGGAGCCGACGCGAGACGCTGCGTCCGAGCTGACGGAGCGTCTCGAGCAGGCGATCGCACTGCTGCGAGCGCCGTATGGCGAGCCGGATCACGCCTGGTACGACGAGTGATCGAGCGCCCCTGGATGAGCCGGGCGGGCGCGAATCGGCATCTATGCAGTGCTACCCTGGAGGCGACAAACAGAACGTGTAACCGGCGGAGCCCTTCGGCACCTCCTTACCGTTCAAGATCAAGGGGAGCGTGTTCTTCACATGGCTACCGGCACCGTCAAGTGGTTCAACAACTCGAAGGGCTACGGCTTCATCACGCCCGACGGTGAGACGAAGGACGTCTTCGTCCATCACTCGCAGATCGCAGGCGAGGGCTACAAGTCCCTGAACGAAGGCCAGAAGGTCGAGTTCGAGGTCCGCGAGGGCGCGAAGGGCCCGGAGGCGACCAACGTGGTCGCAATCGGAGGCTAGCTCTATCGCCGGGAAAGAAGAGAAGGTCGAGCTCGAGGGCGAGGTCGTCGAAGCACTGCGAAACGGCATGTTCCGGATCGCGCTCGACAACGGGCACGAGACGCTCGGCTACACAGCCGGCAAGATGCGCCGGTACCGGATCAGGATCTTCCCGGGCGACCGGATCAGGGTCGAGCTGTCGCCCTACGACCTGAACCGCGGCCGCATCGTCTATCGCTACCGCTAACGCGGGCCATCGAGCGACCTGAAAGAATCGGTGTCTGACACCGCTGTCTGGACCGGACCACCCGGTCCGCGGCCAGGCGAGAGGAGAACACGATGGCAGCACACCCCAACGTCGACCTGATCCAGCGCGGCTTCGGCTACTTCAACGCCGCGGACATGGCCGGACTGGCCGAATTGCTCGACGAGAACGTCTCCCAGCACATGGCCGGCGCCAACCAGGTGTTCTCGGGCGACCACCACGGCCGCGACAACGTGTTCGCGATGTACGGCCGACTCGGAGAGGCATCCGGAGGCACGTTCCGTGCCGAGCTGGAGCACGTCTGGGCGAACGACGACACGGCCATCGCGATCTACCGTGCGGCCGGGGAGCGCGACGGCAAGCGGCTCGACATGCGGAACGCGCTCGTGTTCTCGATCTCGAACGGGAAGGTCACGAAGCTGGTCGACATCCCCGACGACGTCGACGAGCAGGACGCGTTCTGGAGCTGAGCCGGCTCAGCGGCCGCTGACGTAGTCGGTCAGGTACTGGATCTCGAAGCTCTGCTGCTTCGACTTGAACTTGACCAGGTCGCCGATCGAGACCACACCGACGACCTCGCCGCCGTCGACCACGGGGAGATGGCGGATGCGGCGGTCGGTCATCACGGCCATGCACTCGTCGATCGACGTCTCGGGCGTGACCACGATCAGCGGCGACGTCATGATCTCCCCGACCGGCGTCTCCCTGTCCGTGCGGCCCTCGAGGGTGACGCGCCGGAGGTAGTCACGCTCGGTGACGATCCCGACGATCTCGCCGCCGTCCGTAACGAGCAGCGAGCCGACGTTCGCCTCGACCATCGTCTGCACCGCCTCGAACACCGAGGCGCCGGCCTCGATCTTGAGCACCTCGCCGCCTTTGCCAGCCAGGATCTCGGACAGATTGCTCATGCCGCCTCCTTCGGTGCCCGCCGGGCGTGTTGTTCTCGGCTGACGATAGCGCGCCTTGGGGGCGAAGCGGAGATCCCGGAAGGAGGAGGCTGTGCCGCACTCGCTTCGCCGCCCTACTTACGTACTCGGGCCAAAAGAGAGCCACGACCATCGCCGGCTAGCCGGCACACTCGCTCACTTGACTCCCGGCCCGCCGATGCAGATCGCCTGCGCCCGAATCCGGCGGGACACCCGGCCACCCTGCCAGAACGGCGAGTTGGTGGACGACTTCAAACGCTCTGGATTGCGTAGACAACCCGGCGCTTGTCCTTGGTCGCGCAGAGGATCGTCTTCGGCGGGCGACCGGGAGTCGGGAGGCCCCCGCATGACATGCCGCTGAACGTGCCCATTACGCCCAGACGCGCCGGCACCTTCTTCGTCGCCAGCTTCCGGACGATCGCCTCCGCGGCGATGCAGGAGACACCTATCACGCTAATTGCCCACCTGCGGCCCGCAATCGTCTGCTTGCCACAAGATTTGGAAATCGGTGAGGCGGTGGGAGCAGCGCCGGAGATCTGTCTCGACTGTGCAGTTCGGCCGGCCGACGCCGTCGCCGAGACGGCGAGCGCACAGAGCACGACAATGACTGGAGCAAGTCTTCCCGGCGATCTCATCGAGGATCCTCCTCGTCCGCGTGCTGTCGGGTGTATGCCGCTGTCGCCGGTGTCTCTCGAGAGAAACCCTATACCGCGCTCATTCGTTCCTCCTTTTCCTCGCGTCAGGCTGGGTAGCTGGGCGACTTTCTCCTTCTGCTTGTCAACTGACCTCGTGTCTCATGTGCCTGTTGCGCGGCTTCGGTTCCCTCTCGCCCCGCTTGCTCGGGTCCGGCCTGGTGGGTAGGGAGCCGGGGCCGCCACGTCCCTAGAGGCGAAGCGGAAATCCGGAGCGAGGAGCTGCCCCGGGTGCCGCGCCGAGGCTGGGCGCCTCGTCGGCTTCAGTACGAGCCTGCGCCGAGATCCCGGGCGAGGGCAATCGCCCCCAGCACCCCCGCGTGAGGACCGAGGGCAGGCGGTGTCACGTAGTCGTCCGCCGCGACGGCCTCGTTCGCGATGTACCCGTTGAGCAGCGAGCCGATCTCGCGGCGGACGAGCCCGAGCAGTCCCGGCGCGCTCATCACCCCGCCGCCGAGCACGATCCGCTCCGGCGAGAGCACGCAGATCGCCGAGACGAGGCCGAGCGCCAGATAGTGCGCCTCGAGCTCCCACGCGGGGTGATCGGCGCCGAGCTCGGCGGCCGGGCGGCCCCACCGGGCCTCGATCGCCGGGCCGGACGCGAGGCCCTCCCAGCAGTCGCCGTGATAGGAGCAGACGCCGGGGAAGGGGTCTCGCTCCAGGTCGTGCGGGATGCGCAGGTGCCCGAACTCCGGGTGCTGGAACCCGTGCACGAGCCGGCCGCCCGCCACGGCGCCGCCGCCGATGCCCGTCCCGACGGTGACGTAGCAGAACGTGTCCAGCCCCTGCCCCGCGCCCCAGCGGTGCTCGCCGAGCGCGGCCGCATCGACGTCCGTGTCGAACGCGACCGGCACCGACAGGCGCCGCCCGATCTCCGGGGCGACGTCCGTGTGGGCCCAGCCCGGCTTGGTCGTCGTCGTGATGTACCCCCAGGTCGGCGAGCCGCGCTTGCGGTCGATCGGGCCGAACGAGCCGATCCCGAGCGCGTCCACCGCCCCCTCGCGCTCGAAGAAGGCGACCGCGCGGTCGATCGTCTCCCGCGGAGCCGCCGTCGGGATCGTCTCCGTGGCGCGAAGGTCGTCGGGCGAGGTGCCGATCCCGCACACCCACTTCGTGCCGCCGGCCTCGATACCACCGTAGACGGGCTGCGTCACGGCGATACTCTACGGCCCGCATGGGTTACCTCCCCGCCGACGACCGCTACGAGCGGATGCAGTACCGCCGCTGTGGGCGGAGCGGCCTGAAGCTCCCGGCGCTGTCGCTCGGGCTCTGGAACAACTTCGGCGGCGACCGCCCGCTCGAGTCGAGCCGCGCGATCGTCCGCCGGGCCTTCGACCTCGGCATCACGCACTTCGACCTCGCCAACAACTACGGCCCTCCCTACGGCTCGGCCGAGGAGAACTTCGGCCTGCTGATGGAGCAGGACCTGCGGCCCTACCGCGACGAGCTGATCGTCTCGACCAAGGCCGGATACGACATGTGGCCGGGGCCGTACGGCGACCTCGGCTCGCGGAAGTACCTGCTCGCCAGCCTCGACCAGAGCCTGCAGCGCATGAAGCTCGACTACGTCGACATCTTCTACTCGCACCGCTTCGACCCGGACACGCCGCTCGAGGAGACCATGGGCGCGCTCGACTCGGCCGTGCGCCAGGGCAAGGCGCTCTACGCCGGCATCTCGTCCTACTCGGCCACAGAAGACGCGTGAGGCGGCGGCGATCCTGCGCGACCTCGGCACGCCGGCCCTCATCCACCAGCCCTCCTACTCGTTGCTCAACCGCTGGATCGAGGACGAGCTGCTGGACACGCTGGCCGACGAGGGAATCGGCTGCATCGGCTTCTCACCGCTCGCGCAGGGCCTGCTGAGCGAGAGGTACCTGCACGGCATCCCCGAGGGCTCGCGTGCCGCACGGCCGAGCCCGCTCTCGCCGGAGATGATCACGGACGAGACGCTCGCGAAGATCCGCGCCCTCGCCGAGATCGCCTCCAGGCGCGGCCAGACGCTGGCGCAGATGGCGCTCGCCTGGACGCTCCGCGACCCGCGCGTGACCTCGACGCTCGCCGGCGCGTCCAGCGTCGCCCAGCTCGAGCAGAACGTGGCCGCGCTCGACCGGCTCGACTTCAGCCCCGAGGAGCTGACCGAGATCGACCGGTACGCGACGGACAGCGACATCAACATCTGGGCCGCGTCGAGCGCCGTCTGAGGCTTCGCGCGTGCGACTGCTGCTCAGGCTCGTGCTCGTCCTGGTCGTCGCGGCCGCCGTCCTCGGAGGCGCGCTGTTCGGGCTGACGCGCCGCTCCACGGTCCCGTCGAAGGCGATGGAGCCCACGATCGCGAAGGGCGACAAGGTGGCCGTGTTCCGGTTCTCGGACTGGTTCTACACGCCTCACCGTAAGGACGTCGTCGTCTTCAAGGCCCCGGCGTCGGCGGCCAAGGCGTGCCACGCGAGCGAGATCGTGGACCGCGTGATCGGGCTCCCGGGCGAGACGGTCTCCGAGCAGCGCGGCTTCGTCGCCATCGACGGGAAGCCGCTCGAGGAGTCCTACGTGAAGCCCGGACGCCGCGACACGCTCACCGCGGCCTGGCACGTGCCGCCGGGGGCGTACTTCCTGATGGGCGACAACCGCAAGGCGTCGTGCGACTCCCGGGTCTGGGGCGCGGTGCCCTCGAAGAGCATCTCCGGCAAGGTGTTCCTGACCTTCTGGCCCCTCGACCGTGTCTCGATCAACTGATCCGGTGCGCAGCCTGCGCTAGTCCCGTCGCGTCGCTCTCGCGGCGCTGAGCAGGTCGGAGGCGAGCGTGAGGTCGATCTCCGTCTGCACGGCGAGCAGGAGAGCTGCGACCGGCTCGTGCCCGGCGTCGCTCAGCTTCTGAAAGCGCCACTGCAGCAGCGTCGCTGCCTGTTCCACGTCGAGAAGCTCGAACTGCGCTGCGGTCATCTCGATTCTCCCTCGGTCGACAACGGCAGATGCCGATTCGGTACACCGCATCGGCACGCGTCAGCCACGGCTTGAATCCGACTGTCAGGAGGCGTTCTTGGAATTCACTCAGCGACTGTCGGACACAGCTCTGTGAGCACCGACTCGTAAACCGCTGCCATCCGGTTGCGTGCTTCCTCGACGCGCAACGCTGCCTCCCGGCGAAGTTGCTGCGAGTCGGCCCGTGCGCGGCGGAGATCGTTCACGAGAACGTGCTGTACGGGGAGATCGGGCACCGGCATGAGCATCCTCCTGACAGCGTCGGCGGTCACTCGGGGCCGTCCAACGCCCGTGATCTGGTAGATCAGCTGCCCGAAAGCGAGATCGCTTCGGAGCAGGTACACGAGGTACTCGCGGTCGACGACAGCCAGGCCATCATCGCGAGGCCGAAGGACCAGGAGCTCGGCCGAGCAGAAACCACCCTCGTCGTCCGGCGGGATGAGAACGACCTTCCGCAGCTTCGGGCGCAGCCGCGAGAAGAGAATGTCCCCGGCCCGATAGACGTGTGCGTTCGACTTCACTCGATCGCCCGGAATCTCCCGAGTCTCGTATTCACCGGTCTCGGCCTCGATGTCCCCGAGGCCGATCCAGCGCACGACCTCGTCGCCATGCTCCACGGCCGGGTTCACCGTCGAGCCGTCGATGTCGACGAGGGTCTGCAGCCCGACCAGAGGGCATTTCGCACGATCGAGGCGTTCCTGGGCATGGCGGCGGGCAGGATGGAAGAAGAAGACGTCGAGCCGCGACGTCGGGTCGGCCCCGAGCGGCTGGCCGAGATCGGCCGTGAAGATCGTCGTCCCGTCGACAGCAAGCTCCAGAGCCGGAGCGCGACGACGGCGCCGATAGGCGGTCAGCACGTCGGGAAGCTCGCTCTCGAGCCTTCGATTCCCGAGCCGGTCGTACTCGTCCGAGTAGAGCGGATCGCCGTTCGGCCGGTTGCCGACGTTTTCGACATCGGCCATGAACGCTCCGCTGGTGCCTGACCCCCGGCCTCGTCTCCGTACGACGAGGATCGACGATTTCGCCGTCGAGTACGGCATGAATGCCACGTCGGGCAGGCTTACGACAGCCTCGACGGTCGACTCCCGTTTGACCAGCTGCCTGATATCGGCGTTCGTGGGAAGGTTCAGCACGCTGTCGTCGAGGACGATCGCCAGCCTGCCCCCGGGACGCAGCAGAGAGAGACAGCGTTCGACGAACAGAATCCCGCGCCGCCGGGATTGCCTACCCGTCCCGGTCTGAAAGGAATCGAGGGCCTTCCGATCCGTCATGTCGGAGCCGAAGGGCGGGTTCGTGAGGATCAGATCGAACGAGGCCGGCGCAAGGGCACGCTTGATCTCGCCGGGGGCCGCGAGAGAGCCGGCGCCTTTCAGATGGAAGATCGATCGGGGATCGCCGCCGTGCAGGAGCAGGTTGATCCGGGCGACCCAGACCATCCGCTCGTCGACCTCGGCCCCGCGGAGCCGGCTGCCGAAGGCTTCGAGATCGCCCCCTCTCGCCTCGACGAAGTTCAGCGCGGCGACGAGAAAACCGCCGCTCCCCGAGGCAGGGTCGCAGACCACATCGGAGTCCTCCGGCGCGGAGAGCTCGACCATGAAGTCGACGATGTGTCGAGGCGTGAAGTACTGCTGGTTGTCGCTCTTCTCGAGCGTGTTGCGGAGGATCTCTTCGTAGGCGGCACCCTTGATGTCGTTAGGCGTCCTATCGAGATCGACGGCTGCCAGCGCACGCACGATCCGCGCGATCGCCGCGACATCCTTCGGAAAGGCTGCTCTCGACCCGGAGAAGACAGTCGGATAGGCGGAGATCGCTCGTTGCCAGACCGCACGTGCCCGCTCGTAGACGACGCGCTCGGCTTCGCCCGGGTGCCAGATCAGCTCCGCCTCGGCCTTGGAAGGCAAACCGTTCCAGCGCCCGGTGACCTCCCGTTCGTCCACGATCTTCGTGAACAGAAGCTTCGAGACGACCTCGAAACGCTCTGTCAAACCGCCGCCGAGCGAGTCGCGCAGCGTTCGGCTCATCTGCTGGATCAAGAGCTTGAAGGCTCTTCGATCGATCACAGGAGCGGCGCGCGCTGGCATTCGACCTCCTCTGTCGCGACTCGGGTGTCAGGCCTGACGCGGGAGTCACGCTAGCAGTCGAGAAGGACGGGCTCGCCGGTTTCACATCGTCGGGCTCTGCTGCGGGAGCATCACACACCACAACTTTTTCACCTTCTCCCTCGATGGGTGGACGAACCCCTGCCCGGCCTCATCGGCGTACCTGACGGTGCCACGGGCGGACGGCGGCTCTGGCAGCCCGTCCTTCACCTATGGGCTCTTCGACGTAACCACAAATCCGGTCACGCTCAACCAGACGTTCGGGAACAACCCGAACACGACGATCTACAACGACCTCGGCTCCGGCGTGCAATACGGGCAATACGTGCTCTCGACCGCGACAGGGCCTGCCTTTCAACTCAGTCTGAACCAGGCAGGCCTCAACGCGATCTCGCTGGCCCATCAGAGCCACCTGCCGTACTTCTCGATCGGCGGTGCGCTGATCAACCCGCCGGCCGGCGACAATCAGGACCTCTTCGGGTCGTCGGGCGGCAACGTTGTCACGTTGACGGTCGCGTCGAGCAAGCTCTGCAAGGTCTGAACGCGGGCAGCAAGGGCTACGGACGGGGGCCGGTGCGGGCCCCCGTCCGTTTCCGCGGCGAGGTCTTCACTCCAGGACGTCGATGTTCCTGGCCGCGCACATGTCCTTCAGGATCTGCGGCCAGACGGTGACGCTCACCTCGCCGAGGTGCGCCTTGCGGAGCAGGAGCATCATCGTCCGCGACTGCCCGATTCCCGCGCCGATCGAGAGCGGGATCTCGTCCCGCACGATCGCCCGGTGGTAGGGAAGCTCGAGGAAGTCGAGCTGTCCGGACAGCTCGAGCTGCCGCACGAGTGACTCCTTCGTCACCCGGATGCCGCCCGACATCAGCTCGTGCCGGCGGCGTGTGACCGGGTTCCAGACCAGGATGTCGCCGTTCAGGCCGTGCATCGGCCTCCCGTCGGCCGAGAGCGTCTCGGTCGACCAGTCGTCGTAATCGGCGGCGCGCAGCTCGTGGGGATACCCGTCCGCGAGCGGCCACCCGATCCCGTAGATGAACACGGCGGGGTGATCCTGGAGGAACGCCGTCTCGCGCTGCTTGCGAGGCAGGTCGGGATAGACGTCCAGGATGTCCTCCGCGTGGACGAACTCGAGCTCGTCGGGAAGCGCCGGGTAGCGCGGGTCGGCCAGCGCGGGATAGCGGTCGCACAGGTAGGCGTCGGCCTCCTTCAGCACCTTCCAGATCGAGCGGACCGTCGCCGTCAGATAGTCGAGGGTGCGGTCGTCGGCGATGATCGTCTTCTCCCAGTCCCACTGATCGACGTAGGCGGAGTGATCGTGGTCGAGGAAGTAGTCCTTGCGGATCGCCCGCATGTCGGTGAGGAGACCCTCGCCCGGCTGCATCCCGAACATCCGCAGCGCTGTTCGCTTCCACTTGGTGGCCGCCTGGACGACCTCGGCGTCGATCGGATGGAGGTCGCGGTCGTTCGAGACGTGGAAGCCCACGGGTGTCCGCGAGCCGTCGCGGTCGAGGTAGTCGTTGACGCCGCTCGCCCGATCGACGATCAGCGGCACCTGCACCATCATCAGGCCGAGCTCACGGCAGAGACCGTCCTCGATCAGTCGCTTGGCCTCGTACAGCGCCTGCATCGTGTCCTTCGGCGCCAGCAGCGGCACGTAGTCGTCAGGGAGGATCGTCTCGAGCTCTGCGTAGTCGCCGATCCCTGGCCCGGCCAGGTCGGCTTCCTTCATCGTCGCCATGTCGGCTCCTTCGGAGAGATTTCCGACCTCGAGGCTACGCCTGCCCTCCCCGGCGGCGCATCGGGGGAAGGCCCGCGCCGGCGATGCGGATTCCCCGCAGCTCCCTTACGCCGTGGAGCGGTCAGTGGAAACCCGTACCGCCGTACGTGGCTTCGCCGATGCCCGGCAGCAGCCCGGCGGAACAGAATCGAGTACATCCGTCGCGAGACGAGGGTGCTGCGTGCGCTCGATCGAATTCCGCCTGTTGGGGCCGCTGGAGGTCGAGCACGATGGTCGGCCTGTGGCGCTCGGCGGCGCGAAGGAGCGAGCGTTGCTCGCTCTGCTCCTCCTGCACGCGAACGAGTTCGTCTCCCACGACCGCCTGATCGAGGAGCTGTGGGACGGTAGCCCGCCGCAGAGCGCGAGGCACGCGCTCCAGGCGTACGTCTCGCGTCTTCGCAAGACGCTCGGCGCGGAGAGCACGGAGGAGATCATCGAGACCCGACCGGGCGGCTACCGCTGCGGATCGACCCGGAGCAGCTCGACCTGCGCCGCTTCGAGCGCCTGATCGCGGAGGGACGCGGGGCGCTCGCAGCCGGGGAAGCTGACCGCGCTGCCGAGACCATGCGTGAGGCCCTCGCCCTGTGGCACGGCAGCCCTCTCGACGATCTCGCCTTCGAACCGTTCGCGCCGGCGGAGATCCAGCGGCTGGAGGAGCTCCGACTGGAAGCCGTCGAGACCAGGATGGAGGCGGAGCTGCAGCTCGGACACGCGGCCGAGGTGATCCCCGAGCTCGAGTTGCTGGTCGCCCGGCACAGCCTGAACGAGCGGCTCAGGGGGCAGCTGATGCTGGCCCTCTACCGCACGGGCCGGCAGACCGAGGCGCTCGACCTGTACCGGGAGGGGAGGAGGCACCTCGTCGAGGAGCTCGGGATCGAGCCGGGCGAGGAGCTCCGGCAGCTCCAGCAGGCGATCCTGCGGCAGGACCCGACGCTCGCACCCGTCACCGACCAGGGTGCAGCCCGAAGCCCCGCCGTGCGCCGCCGGACCGTGCCGTTGCGGCGCAGATGGCTCGTCCTCGCAACACTGCTCGTCGTCGTGGCCGCGGCGGTCGCCGTTCCCGTGCTCGCTCTGGGCGGCGGCGGCAGCGACCGCCGGCTGACGGGCGACGGCCTGGTGCTCCTCGACCCGGGGACAGGCCGGGTGAGCCGGGTTGTCGCCCTCCGCGCGCGGCCCGGAGCGGCCGCGGCACGCCGGGAGATGCTCTGGGTGACGCGAGCCCGACGCCGGAATCTGTCCAGCGGATCGACGTGAAGCGCGGATCGATCGTCCAGACGGTGAAGATCGGGCACGCCTCGGACGGCGTCGCGCTCGGGAGCCGGAGGCCTGTGGGTCGTCAGCACCCGATGCCCGGCGCAATCGTCCGGATCGACTCGGTGACCGGCCGGATCACGAACGTGATCCAGGTCGGGAACACCCCGACGGCCGTGGCGTACGGGAACGGATCGATCTGGGTCGCGAACCACCACGACAGGACGGTCTCGCGGATCGACGCGCAGAGACGGCGCGTCACGGCGACGATTCGCGTGGACGCGGCGATCGGCGGCCTGGCCGCCGGTGACGGCAGCGTCTGGGTCACCGACGAGGCCACGCGGACGCCTCATCCGGATCGATGCCGGGACGAACAAGGTCGCAGGCGCGACCCGGGTCGGTAAGGGCCCCACCGCCGTCGCCGCTGCGCGAGGTTCCGTGTGGGTGGTGAACAGCCTGGCCGGGACCGTGAGCGAGATCGACGCGATCAGCGGGAAGCTCCGGCGAACGATCGCGGTCGGGGAAGCCCCGTCGGCCGTCCTGGTCGCACGGGACGCGATCTGGGTGGCGAACGAGCTCGGCGGGTCCGTCTCCCGGATCACGCCGAGCACGGGTGCTCAGGCGACGACGGCCGTCGAAGGCCGGCCGGCGAGCCTCACGTGGGTCGACGGCCACGTGGTGGTCGCGGTCGCCGCCCCGTAGCCCGCTGCGTAGAGTGGGGTCTCGAATGGCCCGCTACGTCACGACGATCGAATCGCGGCTTTCGCCCGAGGAAGCATTCGCCTACATGGCCGATTTCTCGAACGCCCGCGACTGGGATCCGAGCGTCAGCGTTGCACACCGGGCCGGTGACGCCCCGATCGGCGTCGGCTCCGCGTTCGAGCTCGTGTCCCGCTTCGCCGGACGCGACGTGGCGCTCCGCTACACGATCGTGGAGCACGAGCCGCCGAGTCGCGTCGTGCTCCAGGCAGAGCGCCCGGGCTTCGTCTCGCGGGACACGATCACGGTCGAGCCGGCGGAGCACGGCTCCAATGTCCACTACGACGCGGTGCTCACGTTCGGCGGCATCCGCCGGCTGTTCGACCCGATCATGCAGCGTGCCTTCGATCGCGTCGGGGCCGCAGCGGCCGCGGGCATGCACGACGCACTGAACCCGTGAAGCCGGCGCCCGGCGCCGGGCTCGTCGACGCGACGCTCGAGGCGAGCGTCGTCGGCAGCTTCACGCGGATCGGCTACCACGCGCGGCGGCGCCTCTTCCACTGGACGCCGCTCCGCTCGCTCCGCCTGGACGGGAAGGTTGCGATCGTGACCGGGGCGACGTCTGGCCTGGGGCGCACGGCCGCCGAGCTGATCGCAGGCCAGGGCGCGCACGTCTGCGTCGTCGGCCGCGACCCCGATCGGACCGAGCGCGCCCGGAGCGAGATCGCCGACGCGACCGGCTCCACCGTCGAGGCCGACCTCGCCGACCTCTCGCTGCTCGCGGACGCTGCGGCCTTCGCGACCCGGTTCGCCGGGCGGCACGACCGCCTCGACGTGCTGGTCCTGAACGCCGGTGCGCTCACCCACGAGTACGCCGCCACGAGCGAGGGCAACGAGACGACGCTCGCGACCCACGTCTTGTCGCAGTTCGTGCTGATCCGTGCGCTGCGGCCGCTGCTCGAGGCGTCGGCACCGTCGCGCGTGATCGTGGTCGCATCCGGCGGCATGTACAGCCAGCCGCTCGACGTCGACGCCCTCGACCCCGACCCCGCCTCGTTCGACGGCACGAAGGCCTACGCCCGGTGCAAGCGCGCCCAGGTCGTGCTCGCCGAGGAGTGGTCGCAGCGACTGCTCGCGAGCGGCGTCGCGGTCAACGCCATGCACCCCGGCTGGGCCGACACACCCGGGCTGCGACACGCGCTTCCCGGCTTCAGCCGGATCGTCGGGCCCCTGCTCAGGACGCCCGAGGAAGGCGCCGACACGATCGTCTGGCTGGCAGCGTCGCCGGACGCCGCAGCGCTCGGTGGGCAGTTCTTCCTCGACCGGCGGCCGCGGGCGAAGCATCGCCTGAAGCGCACACGCCGCCCCGACGAAGCCGCCGAATCGGCGCGGCTCTGGCAGCTCTGCACGGAGCGCACCGCTCCGTTCGCAGCCGGCTCGGCGGATCCGCCGCGTTAAGACCAGCTCAGGGACGGACCCGGAGCGCCCTGGCCGTCCAGACGGGCAGGTACCAGTTCCAGCGCCCCGCGAGCGCCATCGCCGAGGGGAGCAGCAGTCCCCGGACGAGCGTGATGTCGATCAGGATCGCGACCGCGAGCCCGAAGCCGAGCTGTTGCATGGGCGGAATCGACCCGAGGAGGAAGCCGCTGAAGGTGGCTGCCATGATCAGCCCGGCGGCGGTGACGATCCGGCCCGTGCTGGCCAGCCCGTGCGCCACCGCGCCCGTGTTCGAACGGGTCTTGTCCCACGCTTCGCGCATGCGCGTGACGAGGAACACCTCGTAGTCCATCGAGAGCCCGAACAGCAGCGTGAACATGAACACGGGGATCCAGCCCTCGATCTGGCTGACCTTGAGGAACCCGGCCCAGCTCCCCCAGCCCCACTGGAAGACGGCGATCATCAGCCCGCTCGCGGCCGCGACCGTCAGCAGGTTGAGGACGATCGCCTTCAGCGGCAGGAGCAGCGAGCGGAACGCCCGCACGAGCAGGAGGTACGTGAGCCCGAGCACGCCCAGGATCAGCCAGGGGAACGAGCCGAGCGTGCGCGAGACGAAGTCGGTGGCGGAGGCGCCGCCGCCGCCCGCGATCACCCTGGCAGAGGCCGGGAAGCCGGCGGCGGGGATCAGGCGGCTGCGCAGGCGGTCGGCGAAGGCCTGGGCCTGCGGGCTGGCCGGATCGTGGCGGCCGACGATGTCGATCCGCAGGTACCGCCCGTGGCCGGCGTCGGCCGCCGGCGAGACGCTCACCACCTCGCGGTCGGCGCGCACAAGCCCGTCGAGCCGGCGTGCGGCAGCCAAGGTCGTCGCCGAGCCGTCGACCCGGCGCGAATCGACGATGACCGTGGTCGGATCGAGCGAGTGGCGACTCGTGCTGTGCTCGAGGATCGTCAGCCCGCGCATCGCGGGGATTCCCTTCGGCAGGCTGCTGTAGGAGCCGGGGCCGACGCGGATCGCGATCAGAGGCAGCGCCGCCAGCACTAGCAGGGTCGTGATCACCGGCGCCAGGAACTTGGCGCGGCGCATCACCCAGCGCGAATGTGCCGTCCAGAGCCGGAGCTCGCCGAGGTGCCGTCGCTCGGCAAGCGCCCGTGGGAGGAGACGGGCCCCCTCGAGCCGGTGACCGAACGTCGCCAGCATCACCGGCAGCAACGTCAGCGCGCAGACCACGCTGACCATCGGGATCAGCAGGCCTCCGACACCGAAGCCTCGCAGGAACGGCACGGGCAAGAGCAGCATCAGCACGAGCCCCACCGAGACGGCGAGGCCGCTGAACACGATCGTGCGGCCGGCGTGCACCATCGTCTCCGTGACCGCCTCCTCGTGCGGACGACCCCGGCGGCGCTCGTCGCGGTAGCGGCTGACGACCAGCAGCGAGTAGTCGATGGCGATCCCGAGCCCGATCATCAGCACCATGTTGCGGAGGTAGTCGCTCAGCTCGAGCACGTGCGCAAAGCCCCACGCGATCCCGAGCGCGGGCGGGATCGTGGCCGCCGCGAACAGGAAGGGCAGCAGCGCCGACGCCGTCCCGAACACGAGCAGCAGGATCACGAGCGCGACGGGGACGGCGAAATACAGCTCTCCGATCCTCAGGTCGTGCGCGAGCACCGGCGCGATGTCGTGCTGGATCGCCGCGTCGCCGGTCACGAACACCGCCGGCCCCAGCGCCTGGCGGAGGACCGTTGTCAGGGCCACCGCCTGCCCGCCGCTCAGCTTCGACTCGATGAACGATGCGGCGGCGCCCGACGGCAACGGCTCCGTGCCGTCGACCTTGCCACCGGGGAGGAGCGCGACCGCCTGCGCACCGGCGCGGCGGGCGCGGACGAGCGCGTGGTCACCCTTGGTGATCAGGACGAAGCGGTCGCCCGACCGGACGCCGTACTCGCTCGCGAGCAACTGCTTGACGCGATTCGAGTCGGTTCCAGGCAGCGAGAACCCGTTGCTCAGCAGCGGCGTCAGCCGCATGGCGCCGACGACGCCGAGCGCGATCGCAATCAGCCATACACCCGTCACGAGCAGGCGATGCCGGAGGCAGAACCCGGTGAGGCGAGGGAGCACACCGCCGAGCGCCACGGCGCGCGGGCTTCGAAGCAGGTCTGTTGTACTCGTGATGGAGTGCTTGATCAGGTCCCCCGCCGCCGATCGACGACACGTCTAGTACCTCTTCGGCAGCGCAACCGGGATGCACAAGCCTGATCCGAGTCTAGCGGCGGGCCGAGGCGACCCGTTTCGGCTACTCGACGATCGCGAAGCGTCCGTCCTCGCCGACGATGACGTGGTCGTCGGGGCGGACGTGCTCGGGCGAGACCGCGTAGTAGCCGGACACCTTCCGGAGGAAGGCGTGCTCGTCCGGCGTGAGCACGAGCCGGCTGACGCAGGCCTCGTCGCCGCACTCGCAGGCGAGCTCGAGCCGATCGTCGGTCTCCGGGACGACGGGTCGTCCATGCAGGAGCTGCTCGTTCCGAGCGGCTTTCCGAGCCCGGGTATCGGTGGAGTTCACCGACGAGACCTTCCTTCGGTTCTTGTTGCGGCCCATCCCGAGAGAGACGACGGCGGTCGGCAACTCGGGAACGAGCTCCACTATAGGCCCATTACCAGGACGGACCGGCCCGCCGGCCCGCCCGGCCCGGCGCGTCCGGCTGGTCCCCGGCCGGAGCCGCGCGCAGGAGGGCGGCAAGCCGGTCGTCGACCTTCCGCCGCAGACGCTCGCGGGCGGAGGGCCGATCCGCCGCCAGCATCCGGCCGACGGCAGAGCAGTCGTGCACCAGCCTCAGGCCGCCACGCCCCGGTGCCCCTCGCCGCATTGACTCCTCGACCGCCACCTGATCTCAGTATCAGCCAGAGAACGACCGAGCGCGTCCCCCTTCACAGGGAAGACGCGAGAAACAGACGACGGTTTCCCGGCGCTTTACACACCGACCGGCCCAGCCGTCGCCGCTGCCGGCGCTAGCCTTTGTGATGTGAGCGTTCCCGAGGGGAGCTGCACCGGTACCGGCGGGCGCCCGCTGGCCGGGAAGCGTGGACTTCGACCGGAAGGCCCGGGCGACCGGCGTCTGCCCGGTCTGCTTCGGCCGCTTCCGCGTCAACGACGGCCTGCTTCCCAACCACGCTCCGTCGTCGAGCCCCGAAGGCGCGGGCGGAGAAGCGTAGCGAGTCTGATCCGATGCTGGCCGCAAGCCTGGCCGCGATCGTGATCGTGATCGCCGTGACCGCGATCGTCGTCATTGTCGTGCTCGGGCTGTTCGTCTGGGGGGCGATCCAGGACGGGCGCGAGGAGAACGCTCTCAAAGCGCGCAGGAAGCCGCGATCGCCGCTCTGAGCGCGATACCGTCGGCACTGATGGCCAGCAGCTTCGCGAACCCCTCTCCCGTCAACTTCCTGATCGCCGTGGCGATCGACGCCGTGCTCGCGACTCTCGTGTTCCGTCATGCGCACCGGAGAGGCAACCGACATGCCACGGCCTGGGGCGTCTTCACCTTCCTGGCCGCAGCGCTCGCGATTCCGCTCTACTTCCTGAACTACTGGCTCGCACGAGCCCGCGACCGCCGTCGCGGCTAGCGACGAGACCAGGCCGACCCGTTCGTCCCGCCGGGGAGGTGCTTGACGAAGCTGATCCTGGTGCCCTGGTTGTCGGGTCCGGTGCTGATCGTGGTCAGGTCGGTGACTGCGTGGATGATCGCGAGCCCCATCTCGTCCTCGCGGAGGTCCTCGTCGGGCACGACCGCGGGCTCATGAACCGGGCCGGAGAGCTGAAAGCCCCGGCCGCTGTCGGTGACCTCGACGGCCAGCGAGCCGGCTCCGAGCTCGTAACGGATACCGACCACGCCCGCGCCGTCGCCGTACGCGTGGCGGATCGAGTTCGAGCAGGCTTCGGTGACGGCGAGCTTGAGGTCGGCGAGTGTCTGCTCGTCGACCGGACCGAGCCGGCAGAGGCCGGTGAGCACGAGCCGGCAGAGGCCGAGCCACTTCGCGTCGGCGGGAATGGTCAGCGAGACGACCTGCTGCCGGTCGGTGTCAGTGGTGTGCATCGGCCTCTCCCTGCTCGAGCTCGTCTCGGATCGTGTCCAGGGCGCGGCGGATCAGCCGCGAGACGTGCATCTGCGAGATCCCGAGCTCGTTCGCGATCTGGGTCTGGGTCAGCCCGTCGTAGAAACGCAGCCGGATGATCCGCCGCTCCCGCTCGTCCAGGGCCTCCAGGCCCGTGGCAAGCAGATGCCGGTCCTCGGTGCGCTCGTACGCCTGCTCGACCACGCCCAGCGAGTGCAAGCGGTCGAGCTCCGAGCCCTCCTCGGCCGGGGTGCTCAACGACTCGGTCGCATACGCACGGCTCGACTCGAGCGCCTCCACGACCTCCTCCTCCTCCACCCCGGCGGCCTCCGCCAGCTCCGCGATCGTCGGCGAGCGCTTCAGCTCCGCACTCAAGTCCTGGATCAGGCTCGAGAGCATCTGGCTGAGCTCCTTCAACCGCCGCGGCACATGCACAGCCCACGCCCGATCACGGAAATGCCGCTTGATCTCACCCACGATCGTCGGCACCGCATACGTCCGGAAGAACACGCCCCGCTCCAGATCGAACCGGTCGACCGCCTTGATCAACCCGATCGAAGCCACCTGCACCAGATCGTCCAACTGCTCGCCTCGACCCGCATACCGACGCGCGATCGCCCGGGCCAGCGGAAGGTTCGCCTCGACGAGCCGGTCACGTGCTCCCAGATCACCACGCTCGTGATAGGCCCGCAGCAGCTCGGTCTCCTCCACCCGGCTCGCGGAAGAGCTCATGCAGAGCCGCTCCCGGCGCGAGCCCGCATGTCGAGGCGCAGCCGGTAGCCGTCGTCACCCGAGATCGACTCCGCGCCCGTGACCAACGCCGACAGCAACCGCTCCAGCTCGAGCGCGCGCCCGTCAGACGTGTCGGGCCTGAGCAAATCCCGCTCGAACGGGCCGACCAGAACCGACAACGCATCGCCGTCGATGCACGTCTCGAGCGTGATCTCCCGACACGGCACCGCCCTGCGCACCACGCTCTCCAACGCCAGCTGCAGATCGTCCATCGCCTCGAACCCGAGACCGACCCGCGCAGCCACACCCCCCACGAACAGGCGGACGACGCCGACGTAGCGCAACTCACCCGGAACGGTCAGCGCCACCCGCTCCACCCCCTCGCTCACGAACGGATCAGACACAGCCACGGACGATAACGATCGGGCAGATCCCCACGACTCGGGAGATACCGCGTTTCCACCGCTTCTAAGCCCGACGCTCCGCGAGAATGTGCCGATGGGCGACGAGCTGGAGATCCGCCGGCTCAGCCCGGCCGAGGCCCGCGAGCACCTCGACGGGCTCGCGAGCGTCCTCGAGGACTGCGTCGCCGGAGGGGCGTCGGTCAGCTACATGGCGCCGTTCTCGCACGAGGACGCTCGGAACGTGTTCGCAGCCTTCGCCGCCGAGGTCGAGCAGGGCCGCCGGCTGCTTCTGGCCGCCTTCGCCGACGGCGACCTCGTCGGCACGGTGCAGGTGATCTTCGCGCTGCCGCCGAACCAGCCGCACCGCGCCGAGATCGCGAAGCTCCTCGTCCACCGCTCGGCACGCAGGCGCGGGGTCGCCGAGCTCCTCATGGCGCGTGCCGAGGCAGAGGCGCGGGTGGAGGGCAGGACGCTGCTCGTGCTGGACACCGCGACCGGCGACACCGCCGAGCGCCTCTACGAGCGACTGGGCTGGACCAGGGTCGGCGTGATCCCCGGCTACGCGCTCTACCCGGACGGGCGGCCCTGCGACACGACCGTCTTCTGGAAGGCCCTCTAGCGGGTCGCCAGTCGCCGGTTGAGGAAGCGTGCGACCGGCCACGCTCCATCCGAGCTGTTCGAGATCACCGTGTGCGTGACGCCCGGCCGCGGGTCGTGCACGGTCCGGAACGAGACTCCCTCGTCGGACCCTTCCAGCATCACGGTGTCCCTCGAGGCGTGGAGCCAGAAGCCGAGGCCGTAGCGCCTGGACCCTGACGCCGACGGCACGTCGCTGCGGGCGCAGAGCAGCGAGCGAACCCAGTCGTTCGACACGATCCGACCGGCGAAGAGCGCCCGCCAGAGAGAGGCGACGTCCGCCACGGTCGAATAGATCCCGCCGTCACCGCTGCCTCGTACGGGCAGGTGGAACACGTTGGTCCGCGACGAGCCGTCGATCGAGAGGTAGCCGAGCGCGGTCCGCCCCGGAAGCTCGTCGGAGCGCAGGAACGCCGTGTCGACCATTCCCGCGGGCTCGCAGACGCGCAGGCGCACGAGCTCGTGGAACGGAACCCCGCTCGCCCGCTCGGCGATCAGAGCCAGGACGACGTAGCCGCTGTTGCAGTAGGCGAAGCGCTCGCCGGGAGCGAACTTCGCCGGGTGCCCGTCGAGCACCGCGAGATACTGCTCGGTCGTCGCAAGCTCGTGCACCGGCACGGACATGAGGTAGACGCCGGGCTCGTGATCGACCTCCTCGTCGAGATAGTCACCGATGCCCGACCGGTGCGAGAGGAGGTGCTCGATCGTCACGCGGTCGTCGACGAGCGGCAGATCGTCGCCGAGCACCGAACGCGCAGTCGTCGAGAGATCGAGCAGGCCATCCTCGATCAGGCTCACGACCGTGAGTGCGGTCAGACCCTTCGTGCCACTCGCGATCCCAAACCGGGTGTCGACACGGTTGGGGATCTCGTAGCCGCGATGCGCCAGCCCGTAGGCCTTCGCCAGCTCGATCCGGTCGCCGCGATCGACCCGCACGACGCCCGAGAACGCCGTCTCGGACGCGATCCCGTCGAGCTCGGCCTCGAGGTCGGACATCGAGCAGACGCTATCGGTGGAGGGCCGAACCGGGCTAGAAGATCAGCATGGTCGCGCCGAGCGCTCCGGCGGCGAGCGCTATCGCACCAAGGCGGGTCGCCTGGCCCGCAAGCTTCTCCACCGTCTCGTGCGGTACTCGAGAGCGATGTCGGAGTAGCCTCTGACGAATGCGTCTCTACCTGGGCGCGGCCCTGTTGATCGCGGCGGTTCTCGGAGGTGCCTGGCTGGTTCTCGCTCTCACCTTCGGCCATTCCCTGAACAGCGGCTCGGACGCGTACACGAGGTCGGCCACCTGCGTCCGACTCGACCACCTACTGGCCAACGACCCGGCGGAAGCAGCCCGGTTCGAGAGCCCGGGACTTCGGCCGCTCGGGATTCGCTGGAAGCACGTTCGGGCAGTGGCGCTGTTCTCCGACTCGCTGTCGCCAGATTCCGTGGACAAGGCAGACGCCCGGATCATCTCCAGCCTGAGGAACGAAGGCGTCTCGACCGCAGCGATCACCAACCGACTGCTGCACCAGGACAACCTCAGCCTGTACTACCTCACCGGCGCTCCGTCGCCGGCGGCAGAGGCGGCGATCGGCCGGTGTGTCTACCTCGTCCACTACAACCGAATCGCCTCCGCCATCGGGCTGTACATCTCCCCTCACGCAGAGCGACCGTTCCTACCCGGCGCGCATCGAGGCGACTGATCCCTGGAGCAATCGGCGAGCCGCGTCGGCCTATGGCACGAGTACGAGCTTGCCCTTCGCAGCCGAGCTCTCGAGCATCTCATGCGCGCGACGCGCGTCGGTGAGCGGCAGACGGTCGGCCACGACCGGGTGGATCTTGCCCTCACGCAACAGCTCGAGCAGCGCCCGGAAGTCCTCCCGGAACCACTCCGGATAGCGGGGACCTCCCCCGACGGGAAGCGCCGGAGCACGTCCGCTCACGGGAAGGACCTGGCGGCCCTCGCGGAGCTTCTGGATCCGGTAGGCGGACACCCGCCGACGGGGCGAGAGCAGGCCCCAGAGCGCGACGCCCGCGGTCGCCGCGTACCACTCGATCCAGGCTCGCCGGCTCTTGCGCCCGTTCACGAGCGTGGAGTAGGCGCCGAACACGACAAGCCGTCCGCCGGGCCGCAGCGCCCGGAAGGAGCGAAGCGACAGCGGGCCGCCGAGCCCGTCGAGCACGACGTCCACGCCTTTCCCGGGCAGCTCGCGCACCCGCGCCAGGAAGTCCTCGTTGCGGTAGTCGATCGCCACCGCGCCGAGCCGCTCGACCGCGGCCCGGTCGCGCGCGGAGCAGGTCCCGTACATCCGAAGCCCCGCGACCGCTCCGAGCTCGAGGACCGCGGTGCCCACCCTGCCGGCCGCGCCGTGCACGAGCACCGTCTCGCCGCGCTTCACCTTCGCCACGCGGTGAAGCACCTGGTACGCAGTCATGTAGGTGAACACGAGGCTCACGACCTCCGCCGGGTCGAGGTCCTCGGGCACCTCGACCGCGTTCGCCTCCAGAACACAGACGCGCTCCGCGTCGGCGCCCCACACCGTCAGCGCGCCGATGCGGTCTCCCTCTCGCAGCCTCGAGCAGCCCGGGCCGAGCTCCTCGACGACACCGACGAGCTCGTAGCCGGGCGTGAACGGCGGCTTCGGCACGCCGAGGTACGTGCCGGCGCGCAGCTGGGCATCGGTGAACGACACGCCGGCGGCCAGAACCCTGACGACAACCTCGCCCGGACCCGGCCGGGGATCGTCCTCCTCCACCACCCTCAAGACCTCAGGCCCGCCGAAGTGATCGACGACGACACGTTTCATGGAGGCGGAAATACCCGATTCGGAACCGTTCGAGCATCCGATCAATCCCGCAGCCTCGATCAGTAGAAAACCGCAACTATCGCCGGAGACTGACGGCGACGAATCCGGCCAGGTTTCTTCCAGCACCTTGCCTCTTCTCTACGTGCCTGCGCCACGACGGCTCTGGTGAAGCGCGAGCGTGAGGAGTCTGGATCGTTTCTCACGGCGGACGCGAAACTGGCTCATCGACGGCGCCAGTAAGCCCACCCCGGACACGTGCCGGCTGCGATGAGGGCCACCAGTTCCAGCGGCCGAGGTTGCAGGTTTTTCCTCGAGGTGGAGGCGGGGGGAATCGAACCCCCGTCCGTGGTCGCACCGTACTGAGCGTCTACAAGCGTAGCCTGCAGTTTGATCTCACCCGGCGGCCGGTTTGCAGGCGACCTACCGACGGGCCAGCCGATCCTGTGGTCTCGCCCCTCCGGCGATCAGCTCTCCTTCGGGGCCAGCCCGTTTCTGACGCCGCTCCCCGGATCACGGGCCGAATCCGGAGCGACGCGTCGCCTAACTCAGTTAGGCGGCGAGTGCGAGTTGATTATCCGCACTTGCATTGTTCCCGGTGGATTAACGAGGCCAACCGGGGACCTCGGCTTGCAGCTCAGCCGGAGAACCGACCACGTCGAAACCTGGTCGCCCCCGTATGTTCCGTACCTCTACAGTCTACCCCGCGCTTGCGCGTCGGCGCAGCTAGCGCATGCCGGGCCGCGATGCGAAGAGACCTGATTGGCTTTGCTTGGCAGAAACCGAAATTGGAACGAACACTTGTTGTCTAAATAGACTACGGACGACACATGTCGTCCGGTTGGGTCTCTATCGTGTATGGGTTGGGATCCATACGAGAGTAGAGGTTGACCGGTGGCTAGCGAACGACAGACACACGCGAACCGTGAGAACGCGCTCCGCTCCGACAGGACCGCGGAGCGCTAAGGGCAAAGCCGCTGTCCGCTTCAACGCTCTGAAGCACGGTCTTCTCGCCGAGGCCGCACTGCTCCCGCATGAGGATAAGGCGGAACTTGAGCGGCTGTCAGAGCGCATGCATGCCGAGCTCAAGCCGATCGGAGAACTCGAGACGCAGACTCACCGACCAGCTAGTTAGCTGCCTTTGGCGGCTGCGGAGGGTCACATCCGGGTCGAGGCCGGCCTGTTCCGAACACCGTGCCTTCGCAACAGCGTGCTCCCCAACGACGAGACAGACCTAGGCCCTGTGTTCATTCGCGACGCAGCAAACGCCAATGCGTTCTCGAAGCTGACCCGGTACGAGGCGAGGATCGAGAGGGCGCTCTTCCAGACGCTCGCGGTCCTGACGAACTTGCAGACCGAGAGGAAGCAAGCGAGGACGATCTTCCCGCCGTCGTCGAGATCCACGCCCTCCCGTCTGTCGCTTCCGTTGAAGCGGCGACCGACGGCTAGGCGTCGATTAGCGTCTGAGCTCACGAACATGCCCCCGGCGAAGCGCGACAAAGGCGATCCAGAACTGGCCGCGCTCTTCGACAGGTTCGAAGGACACCTTGTCACGCCGTCCGGGGCAGCCGCGCTACTCGGAATCTCCCGAAAGACTGTGTACGCACTCTGCGCCCGGGGCGACCTGAGGGCCTTTCGGAGCGGGGGCGTCGCAGATTCGCAGGAGACCCCGCAGCCGCATTGGGTTTACATCCCGCTACTCGACGTGAAGAAGCACGCTGAACGAACGGGCCGGGCGACGGACGCCATCGAACGTTGGGGCGCCTGGCTAGTCGAGTTAGACTACTTGCTAGGACATATTGTCCTATAATCAGAGCGTGCGGCTCGCTACGGCACTGGACGGTTTCCTTCACTGGCGACAGATGGAGCGTGGTGCTACGCCGCGGTCGATCGAGTCATATCGCGCGATCCTCGAGAAGCTTGTCGACCGCTATCCGCGGTGCATCGCTAACTGACTTCGACGGCAAGACGGGAACGGAGCTTCTGCGGCAGTTCCTCGAGCGCTGGGCCGACCGCAGCGCATCGACGCGCTGCAACGTCATCTCGGTCGTCCACTCCTTCTTCGCATGGGCGGTCGCCGAGGAACTGATCGACACCGACCCGAGCGGGCGCATCCGTCGGCCCCCGAAGCGCAAGCCGCGCATCACGCGGCCGTCGCCTGAACAACTCGCGAAGCTTCGGGCAGCGGCGAACCTCGACGAACTGCCGGCGATCCTGCTCCTCGAGGGATCCGGACTACGGAATTCGGAGCTTCGGGCGTGCCGATGGGAACATATCGACCTCGTCAGGGGCAGGGTTCATGTGCTTCGGAAGGGTCAACACTGGCAGTGGCTGCCGATCGCCCCGGATGTGCTGGCGGAGCTCCGTCGGTGCACCGAGCAGCTCGATCCAGAGCCCGACGACCACGTGTTCACGGTCGAGGTCGAACGCTGGGTATCCGATGTTGAGCGGGTCCGCTACCGGCTCGACCCGAAGCGTCCCGCCTCTTCCCAGGCGCTGGGCCGGATGGTCAAGCGGGTGTGCAGGAGAGCCGCGATCGCGCCGACTTCTCCCCACGGTCTGCGTCACGGGTTCGCAAACCGGTTTCTTCGAGAGAGCGGCCGCGACCTGGTGTCCCTTCAGGCACTCCTCGGTCATGCGCGACCTGAGACGACGAAGGAATACACCGATGAACTCGATGTGGAGGAGTTGGCCACTGTGCTCGCGAGCGCAGTGGCCGCCCGCGTCGACGCCGTGATGTCGGGTGCAGCTCAGAACGCGCGGTCGTGAAGTACATCGGCTACATCCGGGTCAGCCGGGACAGGGAGGGCGGCATCTCGGCCGATCAGCAGCGGGACGAGATCGAGCACTGGCGCCGCGCCGGGCATGGAGCGCGAGATCATCCGGCTCGACCGAGACCGACTGCGACGAACAGCAACACCGCAAGCGTGGTCAGGAGCGACCGTCCAGCAGACCGACATCGAGGCAAGACGACTCTCGGCAGCCGGCGTCTAGGCGCCGGCCATGTTGCCGAGCAGGATCTCCCAGCGCTCGATCGAGACGATCCGCAGCTGGCCCGTCGGCACCCACGGGTCCTCCGCGAGGCGGGCGACGATCTGCTGCTCGCTCTCGGCATCGACCATGAACATGAACCTCTCCTCCCCGTCGCCCAGCGGGCCGCCGGCGACGATGAAGCCGTCCTCCGCCAGCGCGTCCATGAACGCGGCGTGGCCGTCCCAGCCGGCCTGCTCGCGCATCGGGAGCGCGGCGTCCCAGCTCTCGCCGCGCTCGCGGATCAGGGCGTAGTAGGGCATGTCAGTGGAAGTCTCACCCGTTGCGGGTGATGCGGTAGGGCTGGAGCTCCCACGACGCCCAGTGCCAGTACCAGGCCGGGAGCGGACGCGGCGTGACGGGCCGGGTCGCCGTGCGGCCGCCTCGCTGCCAGTCGAGGAGCTGCCAGGCCCAGGCGGGGATCGCGACGGGCGCATCGGCGGGTCGGCTGCGGCGGATGACGAGGAGAGCGCCCGACGGGATGCTGGCGTTCCCGGCCGCGTCGACGGCGACGATCCGGAAGACGCTCCGTCCGCTCGGGTCGAGCGAGCGGACGGCCGCGCTCGTGGAGCTGCCGGTGACGTCGGCGACTGGATTCCCGTCCCGCAGGATCCGGTAGCGGGCGATCGAGCCGCTGTTGTCCTGGGACGGCGGCCAGGCGAGACGGAGCGCACCGCCGGCGATCCGGCCCGTCGGCGTCTCGGGCCGGGTCGGGCGGCCGACGTCGCGGAGCAGGCCGAACCAGCCCGGGACCTTCGTGAGCACGGTGATCGTGCCGTCCGGGCCGACGGTGTAACCGGCGGATGCCTTCGCGGGAAGGCGGGTGCCGGGGAGCCGTAGCAGCACGGTCCAGGTCTGCCCGTCGGTGGACACGGCCGGCACGAGGCCGGAAGCCGGCTGGAGGAAGTGGAGCGCGACCGGCGCCGCGAAGCTCGTGATCGGCGCACCGCTGTCGGTCGCGGCGACCGACAGCTGCGCGACGTAGCTGCCGGCCGCGAACCCGTTCTCCTTCTGCTGGAGCCCCGACGGGGTCACGGTCACGTCCGCGACCTGCGGAAACGCGCCCGCTCGGCCAGCTTGCGGTGACGAGCCCGTCGACCGAGGCGACGGAGCCCGCCGGCGTCGAGCCACCCGCCGGAGCCGAGCCGGTGGCGGCGGCGACCGCGGCGTCCAGGTAGTCGTCGTCGATGTTCAGCGTCACGCCGCCGTAGGTCTCGTTGTGGCCGCCGCGGTACTGGTGGATGCGCTGGTGGTGGGCCCAGTAGGCGTCCGGCACGTAGGGATCGCCGAAGACGCTCGGGTTTCCGTTCCAGTTGCCGATGTCGACCTGGTCGGGCGGGGAGCTGCCGGCCGAAGCGAGGGGCACCATGTCGCGGATCGTCGAGGCGGCGCTCCCGTAGATCCCTGCCACGTAGCCGAGCGACGTGCAGCTCGTCGACCCACGCGGAGACGAATCGCTGCACGACCTGCGTGCAGGCCGGATCGGTCGTCGAGTAGCCCTCCATGTCGAAGTAGAGCGGCACGCCGGGCCCGAGCCCGAACAGCTGCGCGCGGGCGGCCGCGTCGGTCGCCGCCGCCGTCCCCTGCGCCGCAGCCGAGGCCGGGTCGATGCGCCTCAGCGTCTTGTCCGCCACGCACGGTGCCTGCAGGCCGACGTAGAGCGGGAACAGGCTCCAGCCGCCCGCCGTCGCGCTCGCGACCCAGGAGGCCGAGAGGTTGCCGTCGGCGCAGGCCCGGTTCGCCCCTCCGACGTAGATCCCCACGGCGCGGAACGGAGAGGCGAGCCAGGCGCTCAACGCCTTGAGCGACGGCGCGGTGCACGTGTCGAAGCCGGGACCGGTGAACGTGGCGCGCGAGACGGTGGACCGGGTCGTGTCCGTCCGGGCCGGAGCAGGCCCGAGAGGCGCGACGACGGCGACGCAGACGGTGGCGGCGAGGGCGATGCGGCGCACCGCTTACAGGGTTGCAGAAATCCCTTCGATCTCCTGCTCTGCACGGCTCTAGCGCGAGCGGCTCTTCAGGGCCCGCTCGATCTGCCGGTCGGCCTCGCGGCTCGCGAGGTCGCGCCGCTTGTCCCGCAGCTCCTTGCCGCGTGCCAGGGCGATCTCGACCTTCGCGCGCCCGTCCTTGAAGTAGAGGCGCGTCGGCACGAGCGTCAGGCCTTTCTCCTGCACGCTGCTGCGCAGCCGGTCGATCTCTCGCCGGTGCAGGAGGAGCTTGCGGTCCCGCTCGGGATCGTGGTTCGCGATGCCGCCCTTTTCGTAGGCGGCGATGTTCGCGCCGACGAGCCAGATCTCGTCGCCGCGCACGTCCGCGAACGCGCGCTGGATCGTGGCCCGGCCCTCGCGGAGCGCCTTCACCTCGGTGCCCTGCAGCACGAGACCGGCCTCGACCCGCTCGAGCAGCTCGTACTCGTGCCGCGCCCGGCGGTTGTCCGCGATCAGCTTCTCTCCGCGTGCTCTCGCCACGCGGCCAGTCTAGGCGGGCTCGGTGGCTAGATCGCGCCGGTCACGGCCTGAAGGGCGTTCGAGACGCCGCCGCTGAGCGCCGTGAAGACGCCGACGATGACGGCCGTGATCATGCCGAGGACGACGGCGTACTCGGCCATCGTCTGCCCATCCTCGCGTCCACCGAGGGAGCGAAGGGCAACTCTGGCGTAGTTGCGCGCCGACACAGTCACACTATCGCCGGGATACGCACGGGCCACGAGCCCTCGTATGAGCGATTCGCGGGCCCGCTACTGCGAGCGGATCTCGTCAGACAGGCGGCGGGCGAGGACCGGCAGCATCGCGACGGCGATCCGCGGCTCGTCGTCGAGCAGCCCGGCGAAGTCATCCCGGCCGATCGCGAGGCAGCGCACGTCTGTCTCGGCGCGAACACGCGCTGCGCGAACGCCTTCCGGGATCAGGAGCGCCAGCTCGCCGAAGAACTCGCCCGGCCCGAGCTCGACCTCCCGTCCGTGGTGCAGCTCGACGACGACCTTGCCTTCCTCGACCACGAACATGCCGAGACCGGGATCGTACGGGCGGATCATCACCTGCCCCGCAGGCACCTCGACCTCGGTCGCGATCAGGGCCAGCGACCGGAGCGACTCGTCCGGCAGCTCGGCGAAGAGCGGGATCTCGCGCAGTCGCTCGGGAGGGGGCGCGGCCATGGCCCGTTCATATCACGTCGGGCCTCCCTCGGGCGGATCTGTCCTACACTTCGCCTGCTCAGCAACCTGAAGATCAGCCTTGTATCGCCAAGCACGCAATGTCTACCGGAGACTCCTCCGGCCTGAGCTTCACGCGACAAACCTCCGTGACAGGGCGCGTCTACGACGCTTCGTGAGCAAGGGCTCACTGGCCTTCGACGTAGGGGCGAATGTGGGCGACGTCACCTCGGTGCTCCTCGACGTCGGGGCGCGTGTCGTCGCCGTCGAGCCAAATCTGCAGCTTGCGGATCTGACGCGCCGACGCTATGGAGTCACGGTCGAAGGAGTCGCGGTCGGCGCAGCAGAGGGTGAGGAGATGTTCCATTTCGGTGAAGATCCCGGCCACTCCACGCTTTCACAGGAGTGGTGTGCAATCCATCCGGAATGGTATTCAGAGGCGGTTCCGGTGCCGGTAACGACGCTCGACCGGCTCATCGAGCGCCACGGCAAGCCTCGGTTCGCCAGGATCCACGTCGAGGGCTACGAGGCGAACGCGCTGAGGGGCCTAAGCGAGCCGCTTCAAGCGTTGGCGTTTGGGTTCCAGCGCCATCTGCCAGAGGTGACCCGAGAGTGTGTCGCGAGGCTTGCGGAGCTTGGTGTGTATCGCTTCCAGTTCGTCAAGAACCACGGCTATAGCCGCGGAGTCTCTGAATTGATGCCGGACGGACCGCGGCACTTCGAGGAGATCCTCGTTCTGTTGGATCAACTGTACGACGATGCTTACGGAGACATCTACGCGGTGCTTCAGCGGGAGACCCCTGAGCGATCAGACGAGCTGAGCTAGCCGTTGCTCTGAGCCACCCGGAGGGCCTTTGAGGACGAGATCGAGGGGCGCCCTAACGACCTAAGCCGAGGGCTGATAGACGTCTTCGACTGCCCGCCAGCTTGGACGTCCTTAGCGATCGGCCGCCGGCGACGCGGGAGCTTGGCTTGCGCTCTTTCCGTTCGACTCCTTTCACCACGGGCACTTGTCGGTCGGGTTTTCGTCAATCGAACCGTGTGCTCACTCCTGGGGAGCCTCCCAGTCGTTGGGGGGGATCGGGACACCCAGGGCTTGGAGGCGCCGGTCCCATTCGTCCAGCATGGCGACTGAGCCCTGCAATCGTTCGAGTGCGCTAACAACGCGACGGTTGGCGCGCGCAGTATGCGTGCAGCCTGGGCATTCTGTTTCATGGGCTCCGCGTACTCGCCCATTGCACCCATCGATTCTCTGGTCGTATGGACGAGCCTGCGAATCATTAGCCCAAATGTCTCCGCTCGTTCAACCTGAGTCGGGTCAGCCTCCAGCTGCTCAATGACGGCAAGCGTGCCTGCCGAGACGCTTTCTAGAGCGACTAAGTAGTCCTCAACAGCGGACTCGAGGCCAGCCGCAACCTCTTCGAACCCTGATGCAAACCCTGCGAGCACGACAAACCCCCTCTCCATGCCGCCACTCCTCGTGGCCTTCTGGCATGTGCTGCCGCCTGATTCCCAATTGCAACCGAAGGGCGTGGAGCTGTCTCACTCAACGCCACCTGCATTTGTCAAGACGCGCCGGCACGTCGAAACCGGGTGCGGTGGTCGGCAACCGAATAGCGCTCCCGCGCTCGGCGTCGACTGAGACGGCTTCTCCAGGCGTACCCGAACCGCTCCAACCGGGGGCGAGCCGGAGTTGTCTCCACAAGCTGAGCTATTCGCCGTACGTAACTATCAGCCAGCAGAGGCGGAACGAGCAGACGAACGCGGTGAAGACGATCAGGGCGCTCACGGCCTCTCAAGTATCGGATCCGCGCCGGACAGTCTTAACCCCCAGGGGGTACAACCAGGTGGGAGGCTGACCTCGCCCTGAAAGGTCGAAAGCTGCTACACCACCGTTCGCTCGAGAGCCGCACGGATCTCCCCCGCGACCTCGTCGACGGTCGGGGGAAGTAACAGGTGCGCGTGCGCACACGAGAACTGTCGCCATCTCACGGGCCGTCTGACGATGTTCTTGAGGTAGTACGTCGGGAGGTCGAACTGCTCGAACTCTTCTGACAGCAGTACGGTCGTGGGGACAGCCATCGGTCGTGGTGCATGGCTCTCGCGGAGGCTTTCGAGCGAAGTCGCGACGTCGGTACTCCCCACGGCTTTCACGGCGGCCGGGGCAAGCCGCGCACCTTTTCGAGCGATCCGACGCACGACCGAATGCGCGAGTCGGCGTTCGCGGGCGCGGCGCAGCGCCAGCCACATGTCGTAGCGAACTCCAGCAGGACGTCTGAATCTCGGGTCGAGAAGGATCAGCATCGCGACTTCCTCTCCGGCGGCTCGGAGCTGCGACGCCATCTCGGCAGCGATCGCACCCCCGATGCAATATCCGCCGAGCGCGTACGGCCCATGCGGCTGCTCTCGCCGGACATCACTCAGGTACTGCGTCGCCATTTCGGCAAATGAGGAGTGCATCGGCGCCCCGTCGTCGAGTCCCTGAGCGCGTAGTCCGTAGCTCGGCTGATCAGGGCCCAGTCGCCTGGCGAGCAACGGATACGAGAGTACCTCGCCGTCTCCGGGGTGCACGAGGAACAACGGTCTGCGGTCCCCCGCGGCTTGCAGCGGGATCGCTCCTGAGTGCCCGATCCCCACGCCCGTGAAGACCTCGCTAGCCATGGCTGCAGGTGTTGGGGCCCGCACGATCGAGACGAGGGGCAGATCTGGGTCACCTACCAGGTCACGGACACGAGTTACTGCCTCGGCCCCGAGGATCGAGTCGCCGCCGAGCGCGAAGAAGTCGTCCCCCACACCGAGGCCAGGGATGCCGAGCACGGATTCCCAGATCGAAATCAACTCCCGCTCGAGAAATCTGTACGGCAACCGGCTAACCGCCGGGTCCCCGCTGGAGCCAACGCGCAGACGCTCGGCGAGGCCGATACGTTGGATCTTGCCGGTCGGCCCACCGGGGAGCTCCTCGACAAAGACGATCCGCCGGGGCACCTTGAACGGAGCGAGTTCGGCGGACGCGAAGCTCTGGAGGTCACGCTCGTCACTGTCCGAACCCGGCGCGAGTACGACCGCAGCAGCGACCTCCTCCCCGAGTCGCGGGTCAGGCATCGCGAACGTCACCGCCTGCGTGACCGCCGCATGACGCATGAGCACGTTGTCGACCTCGATCGGCGAGAACTTCTCACCGCCACGATTGATGATCTCCTTGATACGCCCGTCGAGAGTCAGGAACCCGTCCTCATCAAGGAATCCCTGGTCTCCGGTTCGGAACCAGTCGCCGGAGAACGACAATTCATTCGCATCCGGATTCGTTTCGTAGCCCGAGAAGACATTCTCGCCGCGAATCGCCACCTCACCCACCTCGCCGGATGCCAGCACGCGGCCTGAGTCGTCGAGGATGCACACCTCCGGGCCCGCGGCTCGCCCGACGGTTCGGGGCCTTCTCACATCGGGCGGAAGTGGGTTGGACGCGATCAGGTGGGCGGCCTCGGTCATGCCGTAGGCCTCGATCACCGGTATCTGGAACGTCGCCTCCAAGCCCTCGAGTACCGAGACAGGCAGGGCGGCTGACGCCGAGCGCACGAATCGGAGTCCGTGCTGCGCGACTGCCTCCTGGTGATCTGGCGCTCGTGAGAGAACGGCCGCGTGCATCGTCGGCACCGCCGTGTACCAGGTTGGTTTCAGCTCGTCGAGCCAATCGAAGAACCGAAGTTGGTGAAAGCCTGGGCTGCAGACAACCGATGCCCCCGCGTGCAACGAGGCAAGCAACGCCGTGACAAGCCCGTGGACGTGAAAGAGCGGCATGACGTTCAGGCAACGATCCGACGGCACGAGCCGGAGGCTTAACACCACGTTCTGGGCCGAGACCGACAGCTGGCGATGGGTGAGGGGAACGAGCTTCGGTCGCGAGGTGGTGCCGGACGTGTGCAGGACGAGGGCGACCTCGCCCGGGTCAGGCTTCGTCTCCAGGGGAGTCCCGGACTCAACGCCGTCGAGAGTGAAGATTCCCGCGGGGTTGAACGGATCGACGCGGAGTTCGATCACCTGGATGCCTCGCGCCGCAGCCACCTCGCGAACCGGCGTGTCGAGCGTTTCGCTCACGATCACGCCTCGCGCACCGATGTCCTCGAGGTAGAAGGCAAGCTCCCGTGCGCGATATGCCGGATTCAAAGGAGCCGCCACCGCGGCAGAAGCGATCGACAGGAACGCGGTCGCGGCCTCAGGGCCGTTCTCCGTCACGAGCGCGATGCGGTCCTCGGGCTCGATACCAACTGATCGAAGACCTCCCGCGATCCCCAAGACAAACCGACGAAGCACGGCGTAGTCCAGCGACTCGCGATCGGGCGCAAGCAAGACGGGCATTACCTCTCCCTCGCCCCTAGGCTCGAGCATGACAGTGACCCCGTTCACATGGTCGGGTTTCTCGGCCGATGCGGGATCGATCAACGTGAACCTCCCGGCTGGCTGGTCCGAGCGACCACTCAGTGTCGACGTGACGGATGCACGCCTCGAGAACCTGCGGCGATCCGCAGCTTATGCTCTCGGTCAGGGCGTGTCCCGGACGAGGGGAAAGGACTAGCCCTTCGGCCAGTCGAACGACTGGAAAGTAATCGACTAAGTTGTGCAGAAGAGCCGGCAGCTGAGTTGCCAGGCGCGCGGCGGAAGGGCCTTTCTGAATCATGATGCGTTTTCGAGTTGACACACCGCAGGTCGTCAGCGAGACGATCCAGGGTGAGACAATCGTCATCAACCTGGGTACCGGCACCTACTACAGCCTCCAGGGCTCGGGTGCTGCCATTTGGGAAGGAGCCGCGCAAGGGGCGACGATCGACGAGATCCTGGACGAGCTGGCGGCAAGATATGACGGTAGCCGTGACGAGTTCGCCGAGGCTACGTCGACACTTATCGACACGCTCAGGAGTGAAGGCCTGATCGTGCCGGCGGACGGCTTGCAGCCGTCGGAGCCGATCTCCCGCGATTTGCCCCCCGAGCGGGCTCCGTTTTCATCGCCGGTACTCGAAAAGTACACGGACATGCAGGACATCATCCTGCTCGATCCTGTTCACGAGGTGGGCGCCCAAGGATGGCCCCACGCGCAAGACGCCACCGCCTGAGGTCGCCGGCGGCGATCCGCCCGACGTGAGCGGGATCGCTCCTGCATCATCGACTGCCGCCTCACTGGAACTCGAGGCGGAGCTCGATGCGTCCTTCGGTGAGGCCGCGTTTGGGGCGCCGCCTGCCGAGCTTCGCTATCGGATGGCGAAGGCCACGGTCGAGCTTCGCTTCGCGAGAGGCCCGTTGCTCGATCTCATCTCGCCGTCTTTCGCCCATCTTCAAGAGGAGAGCGCGGGCGAACCCGGGCTGACAGTCTTTATCTGGGACTCTCGATCGACCGGTGCGCCACTGCCGCCGCGGCCTTCCGCGCTTCCGACCGGCGCGGGCATGGGGCCGATCTACTACTACTGCGAAGGGCCGTTCGAGGTGGCTTATCGGCCGAACTCCGGGATCCTCAGCGCGTTCAACCGCCGTCGCCGGGTGGCCTGGTTTCACGCCGATGACGGCTCCACGCTCGACTACTGGGAGCAGGCGGAGCCGCTACGGCAGATCCTCTTCTGGTGGCTCGGAGACCGGCGGATCGACCTCGTTCACGCCGCTGCTGTGGGCAACTCCTCGGGCGGTGTGCTGCTCGGGGGAGTGAGCGGATCAGGGAAGTCGACGAGCTCTCTCGCCTGCCTCGCCTCGGAGCTCAGCTTCGCGGGGGACGACTACGTGGCCGTTGACAGGTTCGGTAAGTCGATCCACGTCCACAGTCTCTACAGCTCCGGCAAGCTCGAGGCGGACCACGCCTCCCGCCTGCCTCACCTCCGCCCAGCCCTGGACGCAGGCGAGGGGGCGATGATCGACGGGAAGGTCGTCGTCCCTCTCGCGCCACTGTTTCCGGATCGAATGTGCTCCGGCTTTCCTCTACGCGCGATCCTGATCCCGAAAATCACGGGCGACGGTCCGCGAACCGTGCCGATTACGCCGACCGCCGCGCTGACCGCGCTCGCGCCGAGCACACTCCTTCAGGTCCGACCGACGAAACCCACCGCACTCTCAGACATGGGTCGACTCGTACAACAGGTCCCCTGCTTCGCTCTGGAGCTCGGCGGAGACATCGATGCCATCCCGGCGGAGATCAGCCGGCTCTTGCAGGAACTGTGACGGCCCCTTCAGGCACAGCGCGAGCCGTTGGTAAGCGTGGTCGTGGCGGCGTATAACGCCGAAGAAACAATCCGCGAGACGATCGAAAGCATCTTCGCCCAGGACTACGTCCCGTTCGAAGTGATCGTCGTCGACGATGGATCGACGGACGCCACACCGGAGATCGTCCAATCCTTCCCTCTGGTCCGTTACCTCCGGCAGGAGAACGCGGGCGCGGCAGCCGCCCGTAATACGGCCATCGCATTGAGCCGCGGGGAGCTGATCGCTCCCGTCGACGCCGACGACATCGTTCCGAGCTCGAAACTTCGCGTGCAGGTCGACTACCTGCGGAGCCACCCCCGGGTCGCCTGCGTCATGGGAAGACAGATATGGATCAATCCTCCAGAGTGGCTTGGACGAGACACCGTCTACGGTGATCTGGACGGAATCCCCCTGCTCTCAGGGATGTTCCGGAGGAGCGTGTTCGACGTGGTCGGTGGGTTCGACTCGATGTACGAGCATTCTGAGGACACGAATCTCCTCGTTCGCATGCGGGAGAACGGGTTGGAGTTCGCAGTCATTCCGGAGGTAGTCCTTCACCGGCGGTTTCGCGAAACCAGCCTGAGCGGTCGGCAGAGACGCACCGCGGCGGCTTCGCTCCCGCTTCTGCACATGCTTCGTGACAAGGTTGATCGTGCCCGGGTCGGGGCGAAGCCGCCGCCGAGGGAGGCGGAGCCTCAGTGAGAAGCGCCCTGGGAGATTCTCTCGTGAGCGTGGTCATGCCCGTCTTCAACTGTCGGCCGTATCTGGGCGAGGCGATTGAAAGCGTCTTGGGCCAGAGCTACACCTCTGTCGAGTTGGTCATCGTCGACGACGGCTCCGATGACGGAAGCGCAGATGTCGCCCGCTCCTACGGGGCGGCCGTGAACTACGTGTACCAACCACGCCGCGGAGGCGGTGCCGCCCGCAACCAAGGTGTTGAGCTCGCCCGAGGCGCGTTTCTCGCGTTTATCGACGCCGACGATCGCTTCCTTCCGGACAAGCTCGACCGCCAGATGGGAGCGCTTGCCACTGATGCCGAGCTGGACATGGTTTTCGGCCACGTTCGCGAGTTCGTCAGCCCGGACCTGTTGCCGGAGGTGGCGGCAAGGCTGCGGGCTCCGGCAACCGGCCCGATGCCCTTCACGAGTCCGACTCTGATGCTGATCCGGAGAGCCAGCTTCGAGCGAGTCGGTCCTTTCTCCATCGACTTGCGCGTTGGGGATACCGTCGATTGGTACGCACGTGCACTCGACCGGGGGCTACGCGGACTCACACTGCCCGAGGTGGTGCTCGAGCGCCGACTGCACAGTCAGAACAACGGCATACGGGAGCAGTCTTCACGCAGCCAGTACGCACAGATACTGAAGGAGGCTCTCGACCGGCGGCGGGCGCAGTTGGAGACCGGCGACACCGAACCTGCTCCGGACCGATGATGCGCTCGCATGCTCTAGGCCGCTCTCTCGCACCGGAAGAGGAGATCCTTCTTCGAGTCGCCTTCTGCGACGATCGAGAAGCGAGAGAACTGTGTTCGAGGGCAACCACGATCGCCATCGACCGACTGCCCGACGGATCGACAGCGGTGCTTCCTCACGCATACCGGCGGCTCGTGGCCATGGGGGCCGAAGAGCGGTCTCTCAAGCGACTGAAGGGTGTCTACCGCAGCAGCTGGACCAGACATCAGCTGCTCTGCGATCAGCTACGGACAGTGCTCGACACTCTGATCGAGGTCGAGATCGTCCCTATGATGCTCAGGGGAATGCGGCTGGCGACGGCCTTCTACGACGAGCCCGCGCTACGCCCGATACGGCACATCGAGCTGGTCGTTGAACCATCGGAGTTCGATCAGGCAGTCGACGCGCTTCGGCGGTTGGATTGGTCAATGGTCACGCCGGTGGCGCCGGTCGCGCACCCGGAGCAGGCGGCGTTCGGGAGTCCCACAAAGGTGGCTTGCGTCCTCGCCAATGAGCTTCCGCGCGAACTCCGAGCTGCCCGCCGAGGCTGGGGCCGCGCGACCCGCGCTCGAGGAGTTCATGAGCAGTTCGAAGGCCGGTCGGTACTCGTGCTCGACCCGCTCGACGAGCTGTTCCTAGCGGCGTCCGGTTGGCGCAAGCCGGCCGGAATCTTGCAGGCACTCGTCGACACCCACACGATGATCAAAGCCCTCGGGCCAGATCTCGGCTGGCACAACCTCGCCACACGCTCTGCGGACCGGGCACTTTCGTATCGCGTCCTCGAGCTCCTCTCATACCTACGAGCCACACTGCAGACACCGATACCCGATTACGTTCTCGGCGATCTGACCCTTGCGGCCTCGACAGGTCGAGAGCGGCTGATGTCCGTGCTCGAGGCGATGGACGGCGGGGTGCTGGGTGGTTTTCCTGGCACGCTCGCCGAGTTTACGAGGACGGCAGAGGCGACCTCGGCCGCGGCCGCGATCCATGGTCTCCCCAGCTATCTCCAACACGTTTGGGGAATCAACAGTGCCGGCCACGTGCCGGTGCAGATGATCAAGAAAGGGGCGTCCCGGCTGCGAAGCCGAAGACAGCCGACGAACGCCGCTTAGAGCGAGTTCCCGGCGGCGAGATCACGCCCCCCGGTGGCGAGGTCGGGTCGCCGTGTTGCCACTCTTGGCCACGTCGACGGTCATGGCCTCGCAGCTCGTACGACGAGGCGAGGCCTTGCCGAAGAGCTGTGCCGACTACGCCGGCTGCGCCTGTGATGAGGACCTGCCGCACCGGCTTCATCGGACGCTCCGTACAGGCATGTCAGTGCTTCAGTCCCTGATGATCCTTTGCCGGCCGGGGGTTCCGTTTGCGGCCGCGTGTCGCCGACTCGCCGAGTAGACGATCGTGGGCCGTCTTCGACATCGCCCATCTGCGCACAGCCTTGCCTGTTCGCCACACCTTCTCTCGCCATGTTTCGTCGAACGCCGGGCGGAACTCGTTTACGAGCGCGCTCCCCGAGCTACGCATCGCGAGCAGCGGCGGAAGGCCCCAGAAGGGCGAGACCACGCGCTCGAGATGCTGTTCGAGCACGATCTGATCGCGCAATTCCGGGATATGGCCTGCCCAGAGCCGGAGGGGCACCGTCCGTCGGCCTCGAAGGGCGGCCTCGAGTGCGGAGGCCATGGTCTCAAAGACCCGCGACAAGCTCCAGCTGCGTGCGAGCAGGTCGATCTCGGCACGCTCAGCCTCGGTTGCGACCGCCCCGACATCGAGCAGGTCCCGCAGGCTGGCGAGCGGCTGGTGCGCCCACGCGTGAGCGGCGAGGAGCAGGGCGTGCGCGGCCGGATCGGGCGCAAGTATTCCCGGAACGTCCAGTGACGATGCGACGCCTCGTTCAAGCAGCTGCTCGACGGCCGGTCGCCGGAGACCGTCGGGCCACTTCGGCTCGCTGTGCACTTCGATCGTGAGCATCATCCCCGGCCAGCGAACGGGAGGCAGGTGGTGGATGCCGACGTAGAGCCCCTCGGGATCGTCCTCCTCGACAAAGCCGGCGGCGATTAGGGCGCGCTGGGTGGCTCCCGCGTTCGGGACCAGCAGATCGATGTCAGCGAACGTCCGGGCGCCACCGGGGTATCGAACCGCCACCTCGGGCCCTTTCAGGAGCATCAACGGTCCGTCGCAGGCATCGCGCGCGTGGCGGAGGACTGCCGGAGCCGTCAGTCCTGCGAGCCGTGCGAATCGCTGCAGTTGGAGAAGGCGAGCCGGTGGCGACTCACCGCGTCGCTCGAGGACGTTTGCGGCGATCGGTCCGAGGCCATGGGCCACGAGACCTCCGACGTCGTCGAGGTGCGCGGAGATGAGGCGCTCCACGTCGCGCCACAAGCGGTCCGTCTCGCCCGATCCGGTCGTTGGCGGCGGGCCGGTTACATCCGAGGCGCGGTTGTGGGTCACACATCGAACGGTACTGCCTCTTCCGTCGAGCACAAGCTTGAGGGAAAGAGAGCGCCGCCAGCGCGTCTACATGGCTAGGAGCTCTGAAACCGTCACGATGCTATAGCCACGCTCGATGAGCATCGGCAACATCAAGGTGACAGCAGCAACCGTTGCCGTTCGGCCAGGCAGGCTATCCCCTGGAGGTTCGTTGGCCGGGCGCCCGTCGTGGAGGCCGATGATCGCCCCGGGGGCCACCGAGCCGGTGACGAGCGTTGCGATGAGATGGGGGTTCGAGATCGTGTAGTCGTGAGGGGCTACCGAGGCGAGCGCCGTCCGGGCAAAGCCGAGGCTCCGAGCCACTCGAACGAGATGCTCGTCGTACTCGAAGCGTGGCGGCCGGAAAAGGGTCGGCGTGCTCGCGATCGTCGCCCCAATCGCCCGGCTGGCGCTCTCGAGCTCGTGCCGAATCGTCCGTTCGTCGCACGCGACCAGACGGGGATGAGTCATCGAGTGATTGCCGATCTCGTGGCCCTCGCCTGCGATTCGCTGCAAGGTGTGCTCGCGGCCGGCGATCGCCTCGCCGATGACGAAGAACGTCGCCTTGACGTCGTGTTGGCCGAGGAGATCGAGGATGGCTTCCGTCCACCCGGAGGGGCCGTCGTCGAAGCTGAGAGCGACAACCTTCGCATCGATGTCCGTTCTGTGAGAAACGACACTCATCTTGGATCGGCCTGCATTCTGGAATGATCCCGACCGGAGCGGTCAGGTGATGACGAATTGAGAGAGCTCATACGGACTTGCGGGGAGCCTGAAGTGGCATCGTGATCATGCGGGTGTGGCCTGACGGATGCACTGGTGCCGTCTCGTTGACGTTCGACGACGGCATCCCGTCACACCTGTCGACGGCGATTCCTATCCTCGATGAACGACGTTTGCGGGCGACGTTCTACGTCAACCCGGACGAACGCTGGCTGGCCGGTGCCGCAGCCTGGAGCGCCGTCCAGGCCCGCGGTCACGAGATCGGCAATCACACGTTGTCTCATCCCTGCTCCGGAAGCTTCCGCCTGACCCGAGGGAAACCGCTCGAAGACATGACCCTGGATGAGATCGCAGAAGAGATCCGGAAGGGCCGGGACGCCATCGAAAAGGTGATTCCCGCGCAGGGCGTATGTTCATTCTGCTACCCCTGCTACCAGGACTTCGTCGGGCGCGGCGCCGCACGGCAAAGCTATGTGCCGATTGTGGCACAATATCACCCGGCCGCGCGCGGGTGGGGCGAATGCCCGAACGACCCTGCGCATGTCGATCTGCACCAGATCCTGGCCTTTCCCTGCCATGAGATGAAAGCTGCTGACCTCATCGACCTCTGCGAGCAGGCCACCGACGGTCGCTGGGTCGTCCTCGTCTTTCACGGCATCGGCGAATCGCACCAGCCGGTCGGCACGCGACACCTTCGCAATCTCTCTGCGCACCTCGCCCGACGACACGACCGCCTGTGGACGGCGCCACTGATCGAGGTCGCTGAGCGAATCGCGGCATGGCGGGACGGAGGCGATTCGCGCCGCCCGTAGTGGTGGACCGAGAGCAGCTGGTGCGCGAAGCCGGCAGAACAAACGGGCTTGTGCCGGCTAGTGGTGGAACTGCGAGAGCAGAACGACAAGCCCCGATGTCGCGGCGATGAGGCCGACCCCGAAAACAGCCATGCTCGCTGATTGCCGAAGCGTGTAGGCAAGAAGCGAAACGATCATCCCCGGTTCGGATGACCTGCTCGGCTTCCTGGTCGACGCCGCCGGGGAACCTCTGCTCGGCCGGCGCCCGCTCGTCTCGGGGTGAATCGCTGCCGCACCGGTCGGTGGCATCTTTCTCAGACCGCGCTCTGTGCCGAGCGCGGCAGGAAGCCGTCCGGCGCCCGCGCCGGCAGCTGTTGCAACGCGAGTTCACGCAACTCAGGACAGACGAGCGCGAGCTCGGGCGAAACCAGAACCGGCTCGGCGCCCGCGCACTCAGACAGGACCGCCGCCTGATCCTCCTCGACCGAGAGACGCGAACGCAAACTCCCCCCGAAGAACGTCTCGAAATCAGGTGCCGACATAGCTTGCTCGGCAACGGACAGTGCGCTCATGACGCCAGTATCGACAGCAACCAAGAAAACCATGAGCGTGAGTTCGCCAACCGAGCTCGGCACGCCACGGAGGCAATCCGGCCCGCGACCAACCAGCCTTACTTGCGGAGACGGAGCGTGTAGAGGTCGCGTTCCTTGATCTCGTCCGCCCGTCGAAGCAGGTCGTCGACATCATCAAGGACATGGAGGAAGCGGCCGGCAAGCAGATCGAGCCGCCCGGTGGCAATGTCGCAAACGAGCCGTCCCGCTTCCTCCGCCGCGAGCACGTCAGTTCGTGCCGCCAACTCCGGGCGATACCGCCTGGCGCTGTCGGACTGCGCCGCCTGTTCCACGAGTCGGGTCCGAACGAAGCCGGGAGTGATCGCGAACACGAGCACTCCCCGTCCATCCAACTCGCAAGCCAACGAGTCCGAGAAGCGGAGGACCGCAGCCTTCGCCGCCGCGTACGCGGTCAGATAGGGCTGCGGTGACGCGGCCGCGTAGCTGGACATGTTTACGATCCGTCCTCCGCCTTGCGAGATCAGCGAGGGAAGAACGGCACGAGTGCAAAGGAACGTTCCCCTCAAGCTGACTTCGACGTCTCCCCACCACGCTTCGGGATCTGCAGCTTCGACCGGTCCGACTTGAGTCAGGGAGCCTGCCGCGTTGACCAGTAACGTCGGAGGCCCCAGTATCCGTTCCGTCTCGGCCATCAGCCTCGAGACCGCACCCTCGTCGGTCACGTCCGTGGGCAACGCCGCCGCTCTCCCTCCGCGCCTCTCGATCACGGCCGCGGCCGCTGTGACCTCATCCGTCGATCGAGCCGCCAGGGAGATCGCCGCCCCCGCGGTCGCGAGCGCTTCCGCGATTGCGAGGCCGACTCCCCGGCCGCCTCCCGTAACGATCGCCACTTGGCCATGAAGCGGCAGAGTTCTCGTGCGTGTGCTCCCGTCCCATCAAGCGCGAACACTAGAGCGTCCGGACAGCGCCATTGCGCTTGGCGACTTGTGTGCCTAACGTGAGGCGTGAGATGACGGCGAGCCCGGCCGAGATTGCCGAAGACACCGGGGCGGTGCGCGCCCACGCGTGCCGGCTGTGCGGAGCGCCGCTGCGCCACACCTTCGTCGACCTCGGGAAGTCCCCGCTCTGCGAGACGTTCCTCACTGAACAGCAGCTCGACCAGATGGAGCCCTTCTACCCGCTGCACGTGCGGATCTGCGCCGAGTGTCTACTCGCCCAACTCGAGGCCTATGTGCCCGCCAACGAGATCTTCAGGGACTACCCGTACTTCTCGTCGTATTCGGACTCGTGGGTCGCGCACGCTCGACGCTATACGGACATGATCACGGAGCGCCTCGGCCTGACCGAGGCGAGCCTCGTCGTCGAGCTGGCGTCGAACGACGGGTACCTCCTGCAGCACTTCGTCGAACGAGGGATCCCGGCACTCGGGATCGACCCGGCCGCCAACGTGGTCGAGGCGGCGCAGGCTCGAGGTGTGGAGACAATCGTCGATTTCTTCGACGCGCGGCTGGCACGGCAGCTCGTCGACCGGGGCCAACGGGCGGATCTCGTGGTCGCGAACAATGTGCTTGCACAGGTGCCCGAGTTGAACGATTTCGTCGCCGGCATCGAGATCGTGCTGGCGCCACGCGGCGTCGTAACCGTCGAGGTCCCGCACATTGTCCGCCTGGTCGAAGGGCTCCAGTTCGACACGATCTACCACGAGCACTACTCCTACTTCTCGCTCACGACGCTCGTACGACTGTTCCGGGAGCACGGGCTCGAGATCTTCGACGTGGATGAACTCCCCTCCCACGGCGGCTCACTCCGCATCTACGGAAGGCGACTGCGGCAACGAGGCACACCCAGCCGAGTCGACGGTCGGAAAGATTCTCGCCAGCGAACAGGAGGGCAACTACGACACGCTCGACGGCTACCGCCACTTCGGCGACCGCGTGGCGGAGACGAAATGGAACCTGCTCAAGCTTCTGATCGGCCTTCGCAGCGACGGCAAGCGCGTCGCCGGTTATGGGGCGCCCGGAAAGGGAAACACGCTGCTGAACTACTGCGGCGTGCGGGCCGATCTTCTCGAATTCACCGTCGATCGAAACCCGCACAAGCAGGGAAAGTTCCTCCCCGGAACGCACATCCCGATCTATGCTCCGGAGAGGATCGAGATGGCGCGACCCGATTACATTCTGATCCTGCCGTGGAATCTCCAGCGAGAGATTGCGGCGCAACTCGCCTACGTGCGCGAGTGGGGAGCGCAGCTGATCGTGCCCATCCCGCATCCCCAGGTGCTCCCATGGGCCTGAGGAAGCGGGCACCTCAGATGAAGATCGTCATCTTCTGCGGAGGGCTCGGGCTCCGGATGGGCGAGACCTCCACACGTGTTCCGAAGCCGATGATCCCGATCGGCGACAAGCCGATCCTCTGGCACATCATGAACTACTACTCGACCTTCGGGATGACGGACTTCGTGCTTTGCCTTGGCTACAAGGCTGATGTGATCAAGGAGTATTTCCTGACCTACAACGAGGCGTTGTCGAACGACTTCGTCCTCCGTGACGGAGGCAGGCAGATCGAACTTCTCCGGCGCGACATCCACAACTGGTCGATGACCTTCGTCAACACCGGCCTGAACGAGCTGATCGGCCAGCGGCTGAGACACGTTCAGCCGTACCTCGAGGACGACGAGATGTTCTTGGCCACCTACGGCGACGGCCTGACCGACGCTCCTCTTTCCGACATGATCGAGACGCTTGCTGCCAGCGACGCCGTAGGGATCTTCCTCGCGTCGCATCCGACCTACAACTTCCACATCGTCACCTTCGACGGTGAGAACCGGGTGCAGACGCTGCGCGACGTGACCGCATCGGATCTCTGGATCAACGCCGGCTACTTCGTCTTTCGCCGTGAGGTCTTCGATTACATCCAGCCCGGGGAGGATCTCGTCGCAGAGCCCTTCGAGCGTTTGATAGCGGAGGGCAAGCTGATCGCCTACCCGTATGACGGCTTTTGGGCGCCGATGGACACGCTCAAGGACAAGCACGTGCTCGAGACGCTGCTCGAGTCCGGTCAGGCGCCTTGGCGAACGCCCCGCGGACTGGACGAATCGTCGCAGGTCGTAGGCGCCGCGTAGCCGATGCAGAGGCTCTCGTTCGACGCCGTCACGCGGATCGAGAGCGTGCTCGCGATCGGCGCCCACGCGGATGACATCGAAATCGGGTGCGGCGGAACGTTGCTGTCGCTCGCGGGAACCCACCCGGGCGCCCAAGTGGTCTGGGTCGTGCTCAGCGCCGATGGCGCGAGGGCCGAGGAGGCGCGGCGGAGCGCGGTCGAGTTCTCGGCCGGGTTCGCGTCGTCGCGCATCGTCGTCAAGAGCTTCCGCGACGGCTTCCTTCCCTATAGCGGCGGGGAAGTCAAGGAGTGCTTCGAGGAGCTGAAGCAGGACGTCTCGCCCGACCTGATCTTCACGCACCAGGGGGCTGACCGGCACCAGGATCACCGTCTCATCTCAGAGTTGACCTGGAACACCTTCCGGGATCATCTGATCTTCGAGTACGAGATCCCGAAGTACGACGGTGACCTGGGTACCCCCAACCTGTTCGTCGACCTGAGCGACTCGATCGCCAAGCAGAAGGTCGAGTTGATCCTCTCCCACTTCGCCTCCCAGCGAGACAAGCGCTGGTTCACCGGGGATCTGTTCCATGCCCTAATGCGTCTGCGGGGCATGGAGTCGAATTCACCCGCCGGACACGCCGAGGCCTTCTACTGCCGGAAGCTGGTCATCGGAGGGACAGCAGATGGAACGTGACGCTGCGATCGAGGGCGTCCTGACGATCCCGCTCAGGCGCATTCCGGACGAGCGCGGAACGATCCTCCACATGCTCCGCACGGACGACCCACACTTCATCGAGTTCGGCGAGATCTACTTCACGACCGTGTACGAGGGCGTAGTAAAGGGTTGGCACAAGCATCGCGAGATGACCCTGAACTACGCGTGCGTGTTCGGGCGAATCAAACTCGTGCTCTACGACGATCGCCCCAATTCCACAACCCGCGGGGCGCTGATGGAACTGTTCCTCGGGCCGGACGACTACTCGCTGCTCGTAATCCCACCGGAGATCTGGACGGGCTTCAAGGGAATGAGCCGCCCGTTCGCGCTCGTCGCCAATTGCTGCACACACCCGCATGATCCCGCGCGGACGACGAGAATCGATCCCTTCGACAACAACCTCCCCTACGACTGGGACATCCGGCACCACTAGCGATGGACGTCACCCAAGCACCCACGTCGACTGCTACGGCTGCTCTCGGGGCAGACATGCACGCGTTCGCCGCCGAGCTCTACCCGATCTGCAGGAGCATCACCGGCGAGGGCCTCCGCGAGACGCTTCGACGCGTTGGCACGCGCATACCCCTCGAGATCCATGAGGTGCCAAGCGGGACCCGGGTGTTCGACTGGACGGTTCCGCGCGAGTGGAACATCCGCGACGCGTACGTCAAGAACCGGCGAGGCGAGCGGGTTATCGACTTCAAAGCGAGCAACCTGCACGTGGTCAGCTACAGCGTCCCCGTCAACACACGGATGCCGCTCGAGGAGCTGCGGGAGCACCTGACGACGATCCCGAAGCACCCCGACTGGATCCCTTACCGGACGTCGTACTATCGGGAGGACTGGGGCTTCTGTCTGAGCCACAACGCTCTCCTCGGGCTCGAAGCGTGCGAGTACGAAGTCTGCGTCGATAGCACACTCGAAGTCGGGTCCCTCAGCTACGGCGAGTGCTACCTCGCCGGCGAGCGTGAGGACGAGGTCCTGATCTCGACGCACGCCTGCCATCCGTCGCTCGCGAACGACAACCTGTCCGGGATCGCGGTGGCGACGTTTCTCGCGAGCGCACTGCTGGAGAGCCCGCGGCGGCTGTCTTACCGGTTCCTTTTCGTGCCGGGAACGATCGGGGCGATCGCGTGGCTGCATGCGAACCAGAACCGCGTCTCGCAGATCAAGCACGGACTGGTGCTGACGTGCGTTGGAGATGCCGGGAGCGTGACCTACAAGCGCAGCAGGCGCGGCGATGCCGACATCGACCGGGCCATGGCGCACATTCTCGGCCACTCGGGCGAGGAGTACCGGCTGATCGACTTCTCACCCGACGGCTACGACGAGCGCCAGTACTGCTCCCCCGCGTTCGACCTTCCGGTCGGCTGCCTCATGCGCACGCCGCATGGCCGCTTCGCCGAATACCACACCTCCGCGGACGATCTCGACTTCATCCAGGAGGCGAGCCTGGCCGACTCGTTCCAGAAGGTGCTCGCCGCTCTCTCAATCGTCGAAGACAACGCCACTTACGTGAATCTCAACCCCGCCTGCGAGCCACAGCTCGGCCGGAGAGGACTCTTCCGAACGGCGGGCGGGCGTAAGGAGGACAGCGTCGACGAGCTGGCTCTGCTCTGGGTGCTCAACCTCTCCGACTCCGGGAACTCGCTGCTCGACATCGCAGAGCGCTCCGGGCTCGGCTTCCACTCCGTCAGGGCCGCCGCGGAGGCGCTCCTCGACCACGGACTCCTCGAGGAGGTCGCGTGAAGGTCCTCGTCACCGGCACCGAGGGGTACATCGGCTCGCTGCTCGGCCCGTACCTGATCGAGCGCGGGCACGACGTCACCGGTGTCGACACAGGCTTCTACGCGAGCGCGTGGCTCTACGACGACGCGCCGCGCGCGATCCGGACTCTGAGCAAGGACATCAGGCTCCTCAGCGCAGAGGACCTCGCAGGCGTCGACGCGGTCGTACACATGGCCGAGCTGTCGAACGATCCGCTCGCCTACCTCGCCCCGGAGGTCACCTACGACATCAACCACAGGGGCTCGCTCCACGTTGCGGCGACGGCGAAGGCGGCAGGCGTAAGCCGCTTCGTCTACACGTCGTCGTGCAGCGTCTACGGAGCAGCAACAGCAGACGTCGTCGACGAGACATCGGCGCTGCAGCCGCAAACCGACTATGCGACGTGCAAACAGCTCGTCGAGCGGGACGTGGCGGAGATGGCCGGCGACGACTTCTCGCCGACGTTCCTGCGCAACGCAACGGCCTACGGAGCATCACCGAGGATGCGCTTCGACATCGTGCTCAACAACCTCGCCGGCCTGGCATGGACGACGAGGGAGATCCGGATGGAGAGCGACGGGACGCCGTGGCGTCCGCTCGTCCATCTCCTCGACATCTGCAAAGCGGTCGCCTGCACACTCGAGGCACCGCGCGAACGGGTCCACGGCGAGATCCTCAACGTCGGCGACCGCGACGGCAACTACCAGATCCGTGAGATCGCCGAGATCGTGGCCGGCGTGTTCCCAGGTTGCGAAGTGACAGTGGCCGGCCGAGGGCCCGACGCGCGCAGCTACCGCGTCTCGTTCGCGAAGATCCACGAAGTCCTCCCGGACTTCGCCTGCGAGTGGAACGCAGAGCTCGGCGCGCGCCAGCTCCTCGAGATCTTCTCGAAGATCGACCTCGACGAGAAGGTCTTCCGGTCGCGACAGTACACGAGGCTCAAGCAGATCGAGCACCTGCTCAGAACCGGGCAGATCGACGACTCCTTCTACTGGAAAGGCACAAGCCCGTCGCCGGTCGTGACCCGCGAGCGATCTGCCTGACCCCGCGACATCGGCTAGGCCGGCTCGCGACTGTCTGTCCGGGGGGGAACGAACCTCCCCGTTCGTATGTGGTCGTCTGTCTGCCACGGGCGGAGAATCTCGACGCGACTCATGCAGTCTGAACCGCCCCAACCGCATCGCGCTTGAAGGTTCTCGTCTCAGGCAGGCTCGGGCTCCAGCCAACCCTGGGGCCTGTCGGCGACGAACAGATGGAAGTGATATTCGCGGACGGCGGAGAGGACACAGTCCTGAAAGCGGACTTGCTCCAGCCGGACCTGGTCATCCTGGAACAGACCATGAGCGGTTACGCCGGGCGGCTCTCGGGTACGGCCGCCGTGATCATCCTGCAGCGCCTCGACCCGCAAGACGATGTCGTCTGCGCGATCCTGGCAGTGGCGACGGCGGTCTCACGCCCGTTCGTCTAGAACACCGCAGCTTGCCTCGGCCCGAAACCCCCGACAGGGACCTTGATCTGTTACCGAATCGTTACCCACAGGACCCACATGATCCACAGTCCAGCGCCAGATTGGCCTAGCGGCGGATTTCCACACCTTTACACACAGGCGGTCCTGCCCTTAAATACGGGGTGGGGTGACGGGAAAAGCGCAATCGACTCTGTCGAGCAGCCGGACGGCGGTGCTCATCGACGAGCACCCGCTGTGGCTCGACGCGGTCGAGCAGGTGTTGCAGAGAGTCCAGGTCGAGACGGTGGGAAAGGCCGGCACCTTCGACGAGGGCACTCGGCTGATCGAGGAACTCCAGCCGGAGATCGTTGTCGCCGAGATCTCCTCCGACGACCCGGAGGAGCCTGGCTTGACGTGGCTGCGTGAGATCCGTCGACGCTTCGACCACACCAAGATCATCGTCCTCTCGAGCTCAGACGATGCATCCGTCATCAACGCGTCCCTCGCCGTAGGCGTCGTCGCATACGTGGTCAAGCGGGCTCACCCTGACGATCTGGCCGTCGCGATTCGCCAGGCATACGAGCACTCGATCTACTTGGCGAACTCCAACAACCACATCGAGCCGACACCCATCAACGAACCGGTCGAGCAGTACGACCTGACGCGGCGGGAGCTAGAGATCCTGAGGCTGGTCGCGGAAGGCCTCTCGAACGCGGAGTTGGCGAAGATGCTCTGGGTCACCGAACAGACGGTCAAGTTCCATCTCTCCAACATCTATCGCAAGCTCAACGTCTCGAACCGCACCGAGGCAGGTCGATGGGCGCAGCTCAACGGGCTCCTACCCGTGGAGCCCCTGCGAGTACCGACGGCCTGATCCTCACGAACTGGGAGCGCGTCCCCTCCCCGCTTCGAGCGCCCGTCGACGCCGGACACCGTCGACAGCGCCCACCACCTGCGCCACGTTGCGCCAGTAGGGCAGAAGGAGGTACATGAGCGGGAGCGACAGCACCCGCTCCCGCCACGTGGGCTGTACACCGTTGCTTGCCAACCACCGCGTCGCGATCGTCAGTGCGAGACCGCTCCTCCGGCGCGCACGGATGGTCGGGAGGACAGGGATCCAGGTCCGGAGCTTGAGTCCCTCGATCTGCTCACGCTGTATGGCCGTCCGCTCCGCGTAACCCCGGCAGTAGATCCATTGGGCGCGGAGCACCCCTGAAGCTCTGTCTCGCGTTGGATGCTGCACAACGGCATCCGACGCGAACACGAGCTTCGCGCCCGACCTGACGCACCGCTCAGCAAAGTCGTAGTCGCCGTACTCGGAGACGTCAGCAGCGAATCCATCCACTCTGTCGAACAACTCTCGCCGGAGGAACAAGTTCGCCGTCTCCGCAACGCCGATCCGCACGAGATGCTCGTGGTCCTTCGACGTGTCCATCGTGATCAGCGTCCACACCGTTCGGCGCTCCGGCACGATGAAGCGGATCCGCCCGGCGACGAGATCACCGCGTCGAGACCAGCAAGGCCCCGCTCGAGCCAGTCAGGGTCCGGTATGCAGTCGGCGTCGCAAAAAGCGAGAACCTCGCCGCTCGATCCAGCAACACCACGGTTCCGTGCCGCGTACGAGTTGACAGGCGGACCAGGCAGCACCCTGACGTGGCCATCGGCAGTCGTGAGACCGACCTGCGGATCCGCCGATCCGTCGTCTGCGATGACGACCTCGAACTGCTGACGCGGCAGTGTTTGCGCGTCAAGAGCCTCGATGAGCACACCGAGCGAGCGGGCATCGTCCCGGACTGGAGCGATGACACTGACTCAGCGGTTGCGTGATCGGAGGGGGCGGACTCATCGCCGGAGAAACGGGATCGAGACGGATAAGAACGGGGAAGCGGAACCGCGACACTGCTCGCAGCACCCGCTCCTACTGCACTTTAGTGACTCACGACCTGCTCGAGCAAAGCAGCCAGCCTCTCGGTCAGACCGCGGTATTCGAACTGGGCGAGCACGCCGGGATCCGGCCGGGGCCGCTCTGCACCTAGTCGCCATTCGCGGATCCGCCGTCGAAGCGCGTCCGCCATGACAGTCGACAGCGGCGGGGCGGCAGACGGTGGCCGTTCCGACGGCGAGGAGCACGTCCCGGGCATCACCGTCGGGAACCGCAGCGAGAATCGGCGTTCCGGAGGCCATGTACTCATAGGTCTTGCTCGGAACCAAGCCGGCACGTAGGCCCGCAGGAAGGTCTTGCATCGGGCAGGAAGAGCAGGTCGGCCGTCTGGAGCAACTTGATCGTTTCGGCGTGCGGCCGATAGCCGAGGAAGCGCACGAACGGATACGGTGCGGCAATCTCGCGGTCTTCGGCGGTCTCCGGACCGACGAGGTCGACCTGGATCATCCCTTCGAGACTCGGCTCGGCACGGAGCACCGCGGCGACGGCGTCGAGCAGGAAGACGTGCGACCTGGTCAGGAAATCGACCGTAGGAACCGGCATGCCCCCGAGGAGCCGACGCAGACGCCGCGTCCTCCGGTGGCGAAGTCCGAGGTCGGTGTGCAGGTAGCCAGCATGAACAATGCGGAATATCCGGTCGTCACGCCGCGGCGGTTCTATTGCGAAGTCCCCCGCGTCGTAGCCGTTGGGAATCGAGACCACCCGGCGATCCCGGAACTCGGGAAAGGCAGTTCGGAGCCGCACTTCCGCTTCGGGCGTGTTCATGACGACGGCCGCCGCGCTCCGGAGCGTCGAGCGCATGCGGGAGCGATCGGCGATCCGGTGGGCCGCCGTCGGGTAGAGCCACATCTCGTCGAGCGCCCAGGGGTCCTGGAGGTCTGCAATCCAGGGGACGCCGATCAGCCGCGAGAGCTCCTCAACCCCGAATGCGGTTTCATATGGCCCCAGTTCGCCGAGGATGACGTCGACGCCCGTGCCCGGCTCGCGTCCGAATCGCACGATCGAATCGATCCACCAGCGAATGAACTTTCCCTGTCGCCCGAGCATTCTTTCGATGCGTCCCTCGAGACCAGAGCTCGAAGGCGGAATCGGACCGTCGGCCCGGATGACCGGCACATCACCGACTTCCTCCAGCATCAGCGGATCCTTCGGCGTCCAGCGGTTGTCGTATTGGCCGGGGCCGGTGAGGATCACGGGCTGAACGCCGAACTCGGGAAGATACCGAATGAATTTCAGGCCTCGCTGCACACCGACTCCGCCGATCGGCGGGAAGTGGTAGGCAACGATGAGCGCGTTCAGCACGAGAGGCGGACCTGCAGGGTGCTACCGGCGCTGCGTGGTCGCCGGTCCGGATGGGGGCTCTAGGCAGTCGCGGCAGTTTGGCGAAGCACCGCGAGCGGTGTGCGGCAGAGGAGTCGGATGTCGAGGCCGAGCGACCAGCTCCGAGCGTAGGCGACGTCCATATCCAGCGCCTCCCCGAAGCTCGAGTTCGCCCGGGCGGCAACCTGCCATAGACCCGTCAGACCGGCGGGGACGAGAAAGCGCTCGAAGTGCTGCGGCTGGAAGTGGTCGGTCTCGTACGGAATGCACGGCCGAGGGCCGACCAGCGACATGTCGCCCTTGAGCACGTTGATCAACTGAGGGAGCTCGTCGAGGCTCGTCGTGCGGAGCTTGCGCCCGAACGGAGTCACGAGCTGCTCGAAGTCGGGCTTGTACAGTCCGTTCTTCGGCCGTCGACGCTCGCCAACTGAGCGATCCCTTGATGTACTCGCGGTGCGCGGAGTCGTCGGTGTCGGCGCGCATCGACCGGAACTTGAGTGTCGTGAATTCCTTCATGTTCTCGCCGAGCCGAGTCTGGCGGAAGAAGACAGGGCCGGGAGAGTCGCGCTTGATGCGCAGTGCAATGTAGACGAACAGCGGAGCCGTGAGCAGGAGCGTGATCGACGCGATGGCGATGTCGATCGCACGCTTGACGATCCGCGCCGAAGGTGAGAGCCGCACCGACGGCAGACCGATCAGCGGCAGCGCCTCGACGGTGTGCATCTCGACGCGGGGCCCGACGGCTTCGAACAGTCGCGGTACCAGGTCGATCTGCACCGAGATCGATTTCAGGCGGTGGATGAGCTGGAGCATGTCCTCATGCGAGTCGCTCGAGTACGCGATGATCACCCGGTCGATCTCGAACTCCTCGACGAGGTCGGGCAGCATCTCGGGCGTTCCCAGGATGTTGAGTCCTCCGAGGTCGTTACGGGCTTCTCTCGGCTGAGCGTCGAAGAAGCCGACCAGCCTGATCGCGTACTCGGGATGGCTCTCGAGCTTGCGCGCGATCAGCTGACCCACGTCTCCCGCTCCGACGACGACCGCGTTCTGCCAGAACAGCGGACTACGGCGGGCCATCGCGCGCGCAAACGCTCGCCCAGCGACGACGAACCCGATCGCCATCAGCCAGAAGGCCAGCATGCGCGGCGCATTCGGCCTGACCGTGTGCGTCAGCGACGAGAAAGCCCAGAACAGCCACGCGCCGATGGTGATCACCGCGAAGATCCCGGCGACGTCGTCGACGGTCGAGTGATCCGCTCTCCATTCGTCTCGGCCGTAGAGCCCGCTCAGCTGCGCCATGATCACCCAGAGGGGCAGTGTGAGCGCGAACGCCAGGGTCTCCAGCCAGGGCGACACGAGATCCGGGCTCGCTCCGCTCGGCTCGAAGAGGAACTGGGCAATGAAGAACGCGAGGCTGAGGCCGAGAACATCGGCAACGAGGAGGACGCGATGGACGAGCCAAGCCCGTTCTCGTCGAGATTTTCTCCCGGACCTGGGTCTGACCCGCCCGGGGAAAGGGAGTGCGACGCTGGCCTCGGCCGCTATCGGCTCGTTGGCGCCCCGAAATCCATGTTTCGGACTCTCGCGCGGGTCCTGACGCGAGTCCTGTGCTGCGGTTCCAGTACCCATTGACTCTCCCCCTGGCTGCGCTGACCGCAGACCAATCCAACTTCACGGACAATAATCGAGACAGTGGGTCTTTCCAGCCCCTGGGACGAAGACCATCCAGGCGGGGGATTCGCAGTCCCTGAAAAGCTGGTCTTTCGGCTAACACCGGTCTGTAGGTCGAGCACGATGCCCGACCCAGCCCCGAGTTACTGCCGCACGCGAGGTTGACAGACCTCGGGAGGAGCGCCAAGGTGAGCGGGATGGCCGCCCCGTTTGTCAGTGTCGTGACGCCCGTCTACAACGGGGAGGAGCACCTCGCCGAGTGCATCGAGAGCGTGCTCAGCCAGACCTCGGGTGATTGGGAGTACGTCATTGTCGACAACTGCAGCGATGACGGCACCCGGGAGATCGCGGAGCGGTTTGCCGCGGCCGACAAGCGAATTCGCTACCTGCGCAACCGCGCGTTCCTCGACGTGATCGCCAGCCACAACCGGGCCTTCCAATCGATCAGTCCGAAGAGCAGCTACTGCAAGGTCGTGCAGGCCGACGACTGGCTCTATCCCGAGTGCCTGGAGCGAATGGTCGATCTCGCGGAAGAGAACCCCAATGTCGGGATCGTGGGCGCCTACCGCCTGATCGACGGGGCCGTCCACCCGGTCGGAATGCGGTTCGAGACGTCTGTTGTCACCGGAGTGGAGGTGCTCAGGCACAGCCTCCTCGGGAGACCGAACGTGACCGGTGGCCCGTCTGCGTTGCTCCTTCGCTCCGACTTGGTTCGTGCGCGGGTCCCCTTCTATGAGTCGACCTTCCGTCACGCCGATACCGAAGCGGCCTATTGGGCGCTCGTGCGGTCGGATTTTGGGTTCGTTCACGAGTTGCTCACGTTCTGCCGATGGCGGCCGACCGGCGAGACGCCGATCTCGTTACGAGTGAACTCCTACCTGGCTGAGGACATCCGCATGCTGATGCGCTACGGGCCGGAGGTGCTTTCCGACTCGGAGTACCGCCGCCGGCTCCGCTACCTCCTCAAGAGGTGCGTGTGGTGGCAGGCCAAGCAATCGCTCAGGCCGTCTCGGCTGCGCGACAAGGAATTCCAGACGTACCAGCGGAGCGCGGTTGACAAGATCGTGGCCGAGGCAGCGGATGACCGCCAAGTGTTGCGGGCGATGGCCCTGGTCCGGCTGTCTCTTCGTCAGGGCTACGCTCGCACCGATCGCGAGCCGCCTGCGGGGTCAGACGCGGTTCCGTCCAGAAGCACGGTTCGTCAATCTGCCTGCCCTGAGCAGGTGCTCGATCCGTTCGAGCCTCGTGTGGCGCCGTGACCGGACGCCCTCGGCGTTGAGATCGATCCCGGTCAGACTCGGAGTCGGGCCGGCTGACGAAGAAGGAACCGGATGGCGGCCATCGCCCGACAGAACCTCGGTGTCGCCCGCTGCCTCGGCCGCGATCTTGTCAACCGCGCTCCGCTGGTACGTCTGGAATTCCTTGTCGCGCAGCCGAGACGGCCTGAGCGTTTGTTTGGCCTGCCACCACACGTATCGCCGTAGCTCAACGCGGAGCTGGCGACGATACTCGGCCTCGGAAAGCACTCCTGGCCCGTAGCGGATCAGCATGCGCAGGTTCTCAGGGTAGTAAGAGTTCACTCGTAGCGAGACCGGTGTCTCGCCGTCGGGGCGCTGTCGCGAAAACGTGAGCACCTGGTGGACGACGCCGAAGTCCGAGCGCGTGAGCGCCCAGTACGCCGCTTCGGTGTCCGCGTGACGGAAGCTTGGATCGTAGAACGGCTCCCGCTCACGGATGAGTTCGGAGCGGAGGAGCACCGAGGTTGGACTGCCGGTGACGTACGGGCCACCGAGGAGGCTCTGCCTGAGGATCTCCGTTCCGGGGACGACCGATTTCCAGTACGGGACACCGACGAGGTCGACAGTGTCGCCCGCCAGTCGGTAGGCGCCCACCACGCCGACATTCGGGCTGCTCTCCGCCAAGTCGAGCATTCGCTCGAGACACTCGGAATAGAGCCAGTCGTCCGCTTGCACGACCTTGCAGTACCTGCTCTCGGGACTGATCGCACGGAAAGCCCGGTTGTGGTTCGCAACCATGTCGACGAACTCGGCTTGTCGCTCATAGCGGATTCGCTCGTCGGCCGCTGCGAACTGCTCGGCGACCTCACGCGTGCGGTCATCACTGCAGTTGTCCATGATCACGTACTCCCAGTCACGGCAGGTCTGGCTGAGCACGCTCTCGATGCACTCGGTGAGGTACTCGCCTCCGTTATAGACAGGCGTAACGATGCTGACGATTGGGTCTGCCACTGAGTTCAGCCTGTTCCCTCACCACGATGGCTCTCACGCTCTCCCCTCGACCCTTCCTCGGAATACGGTCCACGAGGGGCATTGGTCCAAGTTAAGCCCATGCTTCGCTCGGGGAGGTCGTGGCCTGACTCGATCGTGACCATCTCGTGGCCCGTGAGGAGGGTTCGAGCGCATTCGGGTAGGGGTTTCTCGGCGTCGATTAAAGCGAATGCTGTCTGCAGGACTCCTACGTGTCGCGATTTCCTCCGTGGCGTCGTCCGAGGCGTTTTCGCAAGATCAGGCACAAGTCGCGAAACGGCTGCGAGAGCACGTTGGCCATCGACTGGCGGCGCGATTTGCTCGGTCATGGGATGCCGACGGTGAGCTTGATATCAGCGTTCTCCACCTAGCTGCTCTCTGGGTAGCCAAGTCTACGGTGCGCTCGGCGACCTCGAATCATGCTCGTTCCGGAATGTGTATGCCATTGTCGCGCGCTCCGAGTCTTTCGGGGTCTGCAACGACTGCGACCCTAATCCGGGAGCCTGAGACGCGCCGTCGCCTTCTTGTGATACTCAAGGAGCACCTCAGCTAGAGCGCGGGAGTCGTCGGCTTGCTACTAGTGCTCGTAGGCGCCCGCGTCAGGTGCCGCGCCGAGGGGCCGCAAGGATCCGAGGATGTCTGCTGTGGGGAACGGCTGGAGCAACGGGTAGACGTTGATCGACGGCGACCCGGACTTCTCCGTGTAGTCGTAGGCGGGCGGGTACGGGTTCGTGTAGACCGATCCGATCGGGTTGTTGACGGTGTTACCGGTGCCGCATTGGACGCCGTTGTTCGTGAAGACGTTGTAGGAGTAGACGAACCCGCTCGGCGTGTTGGTGCAGGCATACGCATTTGGTGGGCCGTTCATGATGTTCCCGTAGGACTGGACGGTGATGCAGCCGGCCGGGTAGATGCCGTCGAAGGTGTCCTGGCCCTGGTAGCTGTTAAAACGGACGATCACGTTGTGCATCGTCGCGGTCGGCCCGCTGTTGCACCCCCAGGTCAGGACACCGATGCCGCCCACGTTCTGACACTGAGGCACCCCACTGTGATTCGAGCAAGGCGCGTCGAAAACGTTGTTCTCAAGCAACAGATTGTTCAGCCGGTCGCTGTTCGAGCGGACATGGAAACTGATGTCCTGCTGGTCGTCGTTGATGAACCTCGACTGGCCGACATACCCGTAGTTGGTGTCCTGCCAGTGGATCCCCTCCGTGTGCCCGGACTGGTTGTTCGTGATGATGTCGTGCAGGGTGTCACCGACCAGCGCCACATGATCCGTGTTCACGTAGGCGCCCTGCCCATTCACTCCCGCTGGGTCGCACGGCTGCACCTGCCAGCCTGCGTCCGTCCCCGACGCATCAGTATTCACGATGTAGACGTTTGACGAGCCGTAAACGCCGATCCCGCCTGTGTCGACCATGTTTGACAGCACTTCGTCATGCGACCGTTGCTGATCGCAGTTCCCCCCGGCAGCGTTCCCATCCCAGCCGATATTGACGCCGCCCGTGGTCGTTATGCCGTCGAGGCGCACGTATGGCGCAGAGATCGAGACTCCCGAGACGGTGACGCCCCCAGGGGTCGCCGGCTTGAACGTGATACAGCCAGAGAGATCCTGCGCAACAGGATCGGAAGGGAAGGGCGCGCCCCACTTGCAGCTCGACCCAGCAGGCTTGGCGTTCGGCCAGGTAACGGTCTCCTTCGGATAGGAACCAGACGCAACCAGTACCGAATCACCAGGCGACGCGACCTGATACGCCTTCCCAAACGTCGCACATGGCTTCGCCTGCGAACACGGATTCGCATCCGAACCAGACGTGGAGACGTAATAGGTGGAGCCTGAGCCGCCGCCTGTGGTGACCGTGAATGCCGAGGAGCTGGTCGCCTTCCCGCCAGGCCCGGTGACGGAGACCGGGCCGGACGTCGCGCCGCTCGGCACAGTCGTTGTGATCTGAGTGTCACTGTTCACGGTGTAGCTGGCAGCAGTGCCGTTGAAGGCAACGGCAGTCGCGCCCGTGAAGTGCGACCCGGTGAGCGTCACACTCGTCCCAACCACACCGCTCGTCGGAGCGAAGCTCGAGATCACCGGGGCGGGTGCTGAGACCGTGACGGTGAACGAGGAGGAGCTGGTCGCCTTCCCGCCAGGCCCGGTGACGGAGACCGGGCCGGACGTCGCGCCGCTCGGCACAGTCGTTGTGATCTGAGTGTCACTGTTCACGGTGTAGCTGGCAGCAGTGCCGTTGAAGGCAACGGCAGTCGCGCCCGTGAAGTGCGACCCGGTGAGCGTCACACTCGTCCCAACCACACCGCTCGTCGGAGCGAAGCTCGAGATCACCGGGGCGGGTGCTGAGACCGTGACGGTGAACGAGGAGGAGCTGGTCGCCTTCCCGCCAGGCCCGGTGACGGAGACCGGGCCGGACGTCGCGCCGCTCGGCACAGTCGTTGTGATCTGAGTGTCACTGTTCACGGTGTAGCTGGCAGCAGTGCCGTTGAAGGCAACGGCAGTCGCGCCCGTGAAGTGCGACCCGGTGAGCGTCACACTCGTCCCAACCACACCGCTCGTCGGAGCGAAGCTCGCTATGGCAGGGCTACAGGGGCTCGTCGATCCGGTGATGCTGGACCGTGGCGAACTGTGGTCATGCCAGTACCGCGCGTCCACCTGGAGTTGGTGGGTCGTCCCACACGGTAGGCCCGTGTACGTCCAAGACGTGGATGGTGTTGTTGCGACGAAGGCACCGTCGAGGAAGACTCCGTAGCGCTGCGCTGCCTTTGACGGCTGCCACGAGAGCGTCAGGCTGGTTTGTGTCGCGCCGCTGACCTGAAGACCCTGAGGCGGAGGGAAGACACCCGATCCGTCGGCGGCGGCCGCGCCGGCAACCGCAACGCCAACGGCCATGGCGGCAAGGATGAGTTTGACTTGACCTCTTCGCATCCCAAACGCTTCTCGGCAGGAGAGGGTCCGACCTTGAGCCCCTGCGTCGATTCGAGCGTGGCAACCCCTCGATCGCGGTACCCAGTTCTGCTGGGGCCTAATCCTGCAGCCACGGTCGAGTGGTACCGTCGAGTTGTGGCGCTCGTCGACGTCGTCGTCGTCTCGTACAACAGCGCACGAACGTTGCGAGGGTGCGTCGGCTCTTTGGCCGGCAACGACGTGTTCAACGTCATCGTCGTCGACAACGCCTCGAGCGATCAAAGTCTCGAATCGATCGCCGATCTTCCGATTACGGTGCTCCCACTCGAGGGGAACGGCGGTTTCGCCTACGGGTGCAACCGCGGCTGGGAGGCTGGGTCCGCCCCGTTCGTCCTCTTCCTGAATCCCGACGCCCGGATCGAGCCGGAGTCGCTCATGGGCCTGGCGTCGGTCCTTCAGCAGGATGAGTCGATTGGGCTCGTCGCGCCTGCGCCTCCTCCACGAGGACGGGTCGCTCGAGTACTCGCAACGGCGGTTTCCCGCGGTTGCGCACCACGTACGCGCGGGCTCTCTTTCTCCATCGCGTCTTCCCTCGATCCGCCTGGACTGACGAGGTCGTCCGGGAGGGGGCGGCGTACGAGCAGGCAGGTAGCGCGGAATGGGTGTCCGGTGCTTGCGTCCTGGTCAGGCGCTCGGCACTCGAGCAGTTGGGCGGGTGGGACGAGGGCTTCTTCATGTATTCGGAGGACGTCGACCTGTGTCGGCGGCTCTGGTCGGCGGGGTACGCCGTGCGCTACGAGCCTGCCGCTCACGCCGTCCACGTGGGCGGGGTGTCCGCTCCACGAGCTCAGCTGCTGCCGACGCTCGCCGCGAGCCGGATTCGGTACGCGCGCACTGCACCGGACTCGAGCCGCCGCATTGATCGAGCGGATCGGAGTCGCCCTCGAAGAGTTGACCCATGCCGCTCTGACGACGAAAGGGAGGGCCGCCCGGGCTGGGCATCTACGTGCCTTCCGGGTCGCATGCTCACTCGACTCCGATGCCGCTAGCCGTTCGGCTAGGCCCGAGTCTGTGCGACCGACCGTCGAGGTCCACGACGCGAGCAACTAGCGTCTGAGCCATGTGCGGAATCTGCGGAGTCGTCCAGGTCGACGGCAACCCACGAGCCGTGATGACCGAAGAGGGGCTCGGCGTCATGACCGACGTCATGACTCACCGCGGCCCGAACGACCGCGGCCTCTATCGTCGCCGACGGCATCGCGCTCGGCGTCCGGCGCCTGAGCATCGTCGACGTCGAGGGCGGACACCAGCCGTTCGCGAACGAGACGGGGGATGTCTGGGCGATCCAGAACGGCGAGCTCTACAACCACGACGCGCTCCGCGACGCAGCTCGACGCACGACGGTCACACGCTTCCGCAGCCGCTGCGACACGGAGATCCTGCCGCACCTCTACGAGCGCGACGGCGACGTCGTTCCCGACCCGCCTTCGCGGCATGTTCGGTCTCGCCGTCTGGGACGGACGCCGGCGGCGCGCTGGTGCTCGCACGCGACCGACTCGGGATCAAGCCGCTCTACTACGCCCGTCGCGGCGATCTCCTCGTCTTCGCCTCGGAGCTCAAGAGCTCTGCTCGCCAGCGGGCTCGTCGAGCCGGAGCTCGACTACGAGGCGATCGACGCGTACCTGACGTTCGGCTTCTTCCCCGGCCCGCAGGACACCGCTCGCCGGCGTCGCGAAGCTGCATGCCCGGGCCACACGCTCGTGGTCGAGCGCGGCGAGGTGCGCGTCGAGCGCTTCTGGCGCTATCCCGCAGCCGCAGGTCGGGGTACGCCGGACGGAAGACGAGTACCGCGAGCAGCTGCTCAGCCAAGCTCGACGAGTCGGTCCGCCTCCGACTGATGAGCGACGTGCCGCTCGGAGCGATGCTGAGCGGCGGTCTCGACTCGAGCCTGATCGTCGCGCTGATGGCGCAGGCAACATGACCGAGCCCGTGAAGACGTTCTGCCGTCGGCTTCGCCGAGGACGGGCAGAACGAGCTGGCGGACGCACGCCTCGTCGCCGACTTCTTCGGAACCGACCACCACGAGCTCGAGCTCTCGTTCGAGAGGACACGGTCGACCTCGCGGAGCTCGTCTGGCACCTCGACGAGCCGCTCGCGGACCTCTCGTCGCTCGGCTTCCTCGCGCTCTGCGAGCTCGCCGTCGCGAGCACGTCACGGTCGCTCTGTCGGGCCAGGGCGCAGACGAGCTCTTCGGCGGCTACCGAAAGCACCGGGCCGCCTCGATCGTCGGGCAGTGGCAGCGGCTTCCGCGGCCCGTCCGGAGCGCCGCCGGCGCGCTCGGCGCCGCATGCTCCGCGGCGTTTCAGCCGAGCCGCCGAGACACTCACGGCGCGAGACCCCGTCGACCGGCTCGCTCTCGATGAGCGGCAGAGTCGATGACGAGCTGCGCCGAACCCTCTTGCGAGGCCCGCTCGAGGGGCTCGACGGCAGGGCCGCCCGGCGAGGCTGTTCTCGCACGGCTCGACGGCGTTCCGGACGATCCTCTGCCCGTGACGCTTTACATCGACGGGCAGCTCGCTCTCGTCGACGACATGCTCCACTACTTCGACCGGTGCTCGATGGCGCACTCGCTCGAGGTTCGCGTGCCGTTCCTCGATCACGAGTTCGTCGAACTCGCTGCGACGATCCCGGGTGATCTCAAGGTGCGCGGGCGCACGACGAAGTACCTCCTCAAGCAAGCGGCGCGCGGCATCATCCCGGACAGCGTCATCGACAAGCCGAAGGTCGGGTTCTTCACCGGGGCAGTCGCAGGTTGGTTCAAGCGCACAGGCAGATCGCTCGATCGCCGACTACCTGCTCCAGCCGGACCCGCTCTACGCCGAGATGCTGGATCCCGCACGGGTGAGGAGCCTCGTCGAGGCCCACCGAGCGAACTCGGGCAGGGCGGAGTCCCACCTCCTGCTCTCGATCCTGATGCTCGAGGTCTGGCTGAGCACGTTCCTCCCGCGCGCGCTGGCGCCGGGGCGCGAACACGGGCACCCCCTGACGACCGTTCGCTCATGACCGGCGCGGACGCCCTCTCGTACGTCATCATCACCCCGGCACGCAACGAAGCCGACAACCTGCCGCGCCTGGCCGCCTGCCTTGCAGAGCAGCACGTGAGGCCGACAACCTGGGTCATCGTGGACAACGGCTCAACGGACGACACGCTCGCGGTCGCGCGCACACTGGGCGATGAGTGGAGCTGGATTCGCCCGCTCACGATCCCGGGCGAGGAGACTCCGGTTCGCGGCGCTCCGATCGTTCGAGCCCTCCACGCCGCCCTCGCGTCACTCGACCAGGAGCATCCGCCGTCGTTCGTCGTCAACCTCGACGCCGATCTCTCGTTCGAGCCCGACTACTTCGAGCGGCTGCTGGAGAAATTCAGCACCGATCCTTCACTCGGGATCGCGAGCGGAACCTGCTACGAACTCGAGCGAGGTGCCTGGCGGCAGCGGCACGTGACCGGCAGCACCGTGTGGGGCGCGTCCCGCATGTACCGGTGGGCATGCCTCCAGGACGTGCTGCCGCTCGAGGAGCGGTTCGCGTGGGACGGCATCGACGAGATCAAGGCGAACGCCCGGGGCTGGCACACGCAGACGTTCCTCGACCTGGCCTTCCGTCACCACCGCCCCGAGGGCCACCGGGACGGCGGCCGGTTCCGCGCGCGGGCGGCGCAGGGTCGCGCTGCGTACTACATGGGATATCGGCCCTGGTACCTCGTCCTGCGAGCCATGCGCCACGTCGTCCGCGAGCCCGGATCGGTCGGCCTGATCTGGGGCTACGCCTCCTGCGCGCTCGCCGGCGAGAAGCGCTGCGCGGACGAGCAGGCCCTCGCCTATCTTCGCCGTCAGCAGAGCCCGAGACAGTTGCCGCGCCGTGCGCGTGAGACCTTCGCCCGCAGACGGCGTCTCTCAGTCTGAGGCGAACAGTGCCTCCCACTCCTCTGGCTTCGTCAGCAAGGCGGATGCGCCGATCCCGAGGACGATGAAGAGCAGGAAGGTGACCTGGATGAACGCGAAGGAGTCGTACGTGAACATGCCGACGGCGTAGGCGGCTGACGCTTGCTGTCGGTCGCTACGAGCAGCCAGCCTCGAGGAGACTGGTCGCGCTTCGCCGCCCGGCCCATCCGGCGGATCAGAACGTACAAAGACCCAACCGAGGGCAAGAGCTCCGGCGAGGCCCGTCTCGGCCAGGATCCCGAGCCACATGTCGTCGGTGATCGGCGCATTGGCCGCGAGGTTCGGCTCGAGGGACCGTGACCCGCGTGAAGCCGCCTTCGCCCAGAATCGGGTTCGGCAGGAACTCGTGGCGGAGGACCGGCCCGAGCGTCGCAAGACGACCGCTCCCGACGGCGTTCTTGTTCTCCGCGGCGAGAGGTCTGCCTGCGGGGAAGAACGATTGCTTGATCGAGCCGAGCGCTCCGGGGACGGCGAAGTGGATCACGACCACGAGCGGGACGAGAGCCGGCCAGAAGCGCTTCGTCTCCGCCGAGCGCAGCACCAGAAACACGATCGCGATCGCGATCAGCATCACGACTCCCGTCCGCGACCGTGTCGCGAACACGCCCGTAACGAGCAAGGCCAGCACCAGCCCACCAGCGCCAGCTGTCCTGTGCATGCGTGCCCGGTACACCGCAAGCGGGACGCAGCATCGCAAAGGCGGCTCCGAACGCGATCGGATGCTGGGCCGAGCCCGTAGACGCGAAGACCGCCTCCACGCAGCGTCTCCACGCCGAGGCTCGCGTTGTAAGCGAAGGACCGGGAACACGGAGCTGAGATGGTTGAAGACGTTGACGTGCGTCGCCGACTCGACGAGCGCGAAGACGCCGAGCACGGCTCCTCCGCAGACCAGTAGCCGGACCACGAAGTCGATGTCCGCCGCGCGACGCACCACGCTGACGACGACGTAGAAGAAGACGACGTAGCTGAGCAGAAAGTCAGGTTCTTGACCGTGTACGTCGCGGTCGATTCGAACCGGGCTTTGTTCACGAGCAGCGAGAGGACGATCACGCCGAGGTAGCAGAACAGCGGCGCCTCGAATCCACTTGCCCGCAGGCTGCACTCCGGGATCGACGAGCAGCGACAGGAGCCAGAGGAGGATGACGATCGCGACGACGATCCGGTACGGCTCGAGATTGAGAGGGAGGTTCGCCGGCAGCGAGTAGCGCCGAATCGGAATGAACAGGATCGTGAGCAGCGTCAGCCCGAGGAGCGAGCGCCAGGAGAGCAGCACCTCGTGGAACACGGTGAGCACGACGACGGAGCACGACCGCCGGCCCGACGACCCGGACACCGTGGCCGGACACGACCGCCCCAGCGAGCGCCACCATGCACGCGAGGACGATCAGCGATGCTGCGACGGACTCCCGCCGGCTCCGCCCAGCGGCAACGGCGATCACTTTCGTCTTTGCGTCGTCTCAGCCCCCGCTGCGGCACGCCGCTCTTCCGAGCGGGGTTGCGCTTCGGAAGATCCGGCGCTTCGAGCCGAGGCTCGGCCTTTGGTTCAGGCTTCACGGAGGCGGTGCCTCCGAGGGCTCCAGCGCCTCGAGCCGGGGCTCGGCCTTTGGTTCAGGCTTCACACGAGGCCGGGCCTCCTTCGAAGGCTCCAGCGCCTCGAGCCGGGGCTCGGCCTTTGGTTCAGGGCTGCGCGCGGACGACGGCGGCTCTCGGCCTCAGGTTCTCGAGCAGATAGATCAGCCCCAGGACCACGATCATCGCGGCCAGGAAGATGAAGATCGGGATGGTCAGCTTTCGACTCGAGGTGACCTTGCGCCATCGAGTCGCCGGCGAGACGACCTGAACGACGAAGCGCTGCGAGCGCGGGATCGACTGCGAACTGGTCGCGAGGTAGTCGATGAACGTCGACGACGCCCGGCGTGCGACGTACGTCGCTCGCGCGGCAGAGCTCCCCGTTCCGGCGAACTCGAGCAACGGAATGCGGGTTGTTGTTTTGGTCCGAACCTAGCGCGAGGCCACGTAGTCGCCGGTGGCCGGAGTCGCCTGCCCGCTCGGGAAAGACCTTGTTCCTCACGAGGGCGCTATTCGCGATCTGCGCGTAGTAGGAGGTGGGCGGCTGATCAGTACCGGTTGGTGGGCACGACGGACAGATCGCCGACGCCAAGCCGAGCGTCTCCGTGCTTTGCCACGTCTCTCCCTGACGGTGAGAGATCGAAAGACCGTGCGCGAAGCTGACCCGGTAGACCGAGAGGAACGTCACGGCAAGCGCGAGCGCGAAGCCGCAGGCGGCAACGACCCGGAATCTCCAGATCACTCCCAGGTGCGTCCGAAGGTCCAAGAGCTACTCCGGCTCCGGCTCGGTAGCGACAGCGTGCGGACGAGACGCAGCCATGAAGAGCGACGGCCGCCTCGGTCCGGTTCGCGACCCCGAGCTTGCGGTAGACCGAGGCCAGGTGGAACTTGACCGCGTGCACCGACAGACCGAGGCGATCGCCGATCTCGCCGTTCGTCGATCCGCTCGACGCGAGCCGAAGCACCTCGAGCTCACGGCCCGAAAGGCGCCAAGAGCCGCTCGGCGAACTGCCGGCTTGCTGGCTGCGAAAGTCACTTACCGATGCTAGTGCGGGCCTGAGGATCGAGCCACCGGCCGTTCGAGCAGCATTGCCGAACCTAACTAGCCGATTGGTTAGTGGGCTCTGCCTGTTCGGTTGTAGACGGAGCCGGCCCGTGGCACCTACGCTGATGCATGTGAGCGCCTTCCAGCACGACGGCCGCAAGCGGAGTGGATGGTGTCCGGTCGAGTAGATGTCCTGCTCGTCTGCTCGGCGGGAGGCCACTTGCTGCAACTCTGCCTGCTCTCCGACGCCTGGAGCGAGATGTCTCATGCCTGGGTCACGCTCGAGCGGGACGACGCGCAGATGCTCTCGGGTGAGCGCGTCTTCTACGCCTACGGTCCGACGGAGAGGAATCTTCCCAACCTGCTCAGGAACATCGGCTATGCGTGGAAGCTCGTGCGCCGCCTGCGGCCGAAGGTGATCGTGACGACCGGCGCGGGACTCGCCGTACCGTTCGCCTGGGTCGGACGCCTCCACGGTGCGAAGGTGGTCTACATCGAGAGTCTGACCAGGATCCAGGCACCGTCCCTGAGCTACCGCCTCGTCAGCCCGGTCACGAGCCGGGCGTACGTCCAGTGGCCGGAGCTGGCCTCTGCCGTCCGCGGAACTCGCTACGCCGGCAACGTCCTCGAGCAAACGTGATCCTCGTCACCACCGGCACAAATGCTCCGGCGTTCGACCGCCTCTTGCAGGAAGTCGAAGCGATGGACATCGACGAAGCCGTGGTCGTCCAGCACGGTCCTTCCGCCTTGAGACCGGCAGGCGCGACGTGCGTCGATTACGTCTCGTTCGACCGGTTCGTCGAGCTCGTCCGCGAAGCGAGGATCGTCGTCACGCACGCCGGTGTGGGCTCGATTCTCGTCACGCTGATGAATGGGAAGCGGCCGTTCGTCGTCCCCCGGCTCGCCCGCTTCGGGGAGCACGTCGACGATCACCAGCTCGAGCTCGGGCGGCGGCTGAGCGAGATCGGTGTGGTCGAGCTGATCGAAGACCCCAGTCAGACTCGAGAGCGCGATCCGGTCGGACTCCTCGTAATGGCGGCTCTGCGCCCACCAGGAGTCGCGGATCCGGACGACTCGCCAACGATCTTGCCGCATACCTCGATTCGATCGTCGGCGGCCGAGCCGACCACGGGTGAGAGCTCTCCGAAGCCAGCTGGGCGACGCTGGCACCAAGGTTGCCTAGCTTGACGGGCCGAGAGCCGACGCACGACTTGGCACCGGGTACGGTAGGCCTGTGAGTGAGGCGCACTTTCGAGCACGTCGTGCCTGAACACACACAAGTTCGGCAAGACCCGCGAGTCGCAACTCGATGACGCCCAGCGCGGGTCGAGCGGCCGACGGCAACGGCACACGCGCTCAACCTCCATGGTGCGGTCAGGAGCGGCCTCGCATGGAAAGGTCTGCTCGTCATCGTCGTCCAGATCACGCGGACAGTCTCCGGCGTGATCCTCGTCCGGCTGCTTCAGCCGAGCGACTTCGGGCTCGCCGGAATGGCCATGCTCTTCTCGGGCCTGGTGCTCGTCTTCTCCGATATCGGGCTCGGCGCGGCACTCGTCCAGCGCAAGTCGATCTCCGAGGACGACCGATCTACGGCCTTCTGGACAACCGTGATGTTCGGCGCGCTGTTCACTCTCACCGCGATCGGGCTCTCCGGCCCCATAGCGAGCTTCTTTCACCAACCCCAGGTCAAGAGATCTGCTCATGGTGCTTTCGATCACGTTCGTGATCGGCTCGCTCGGAATGACCCAGGCGTCACTCATCCACAGAGCGATGGCACTTCCGTGCTGATCTCGATTCGATTGATGATCGCGACCGTCGGCGGATGCGCAACGGCTATCGTCGTGGCTTGGCAGGCGGTGGCGCCTGGTCGCTCATCGCCCAGGAACTCGCGGTGACCATCCTTTCGACGGCGTTCCTCTGGTTCACCTGCGACTGGAGACCGAGGTTCGTCTACTCGTGGGGAGCCTGAAGGACCTCGGTGGCTTCGGTTCCAACGTCGTTGGCTCGAACTTCCTGGGTTTCTTCAGGGCAACGGTGACAACATCCTGATCGGTCGGTATCTCGGCTCGTCATCGCTCGGCGTCTACACCGTTTCGTACAACGTCATCCTCGTCCCGTTGACGCGACTGTTCGGCCCGGTTCAGGAGACTCTCTTTCCTGTGCTTTCGCGGATCCAGGACGACCCTGCGCGCGTCGCGCGCGTCTGGTTGCGGGCCGTGCGAGGCGTCGCGGCAGTGATCATGCCCACGATTCTCGGTCTGATTGTCGTCGCGCCGGACTTCGTCGATGTCATCCTCGGAAAGCGGTGGCACCAGGCGATTCCGGTTATTCGCATTCTCTCCCTCGTCACCCTCATGCTCGGATTCTGCGGCCGTTGCCAATCGCACTCTTCTGGCTCTCAATCGATCGCGGGTGGTCTTCGTTTTCGCCGTGAGCAAACACGGCGCTCATCTTGCCTGCATTCGCGTTGGGCCTACGCTGGGGCATCGTCGGAGTCGCGGCCTCGTATACGGCCGTCATGATCCCGCTGCAAGCCGCTCTCATCTTCTTCGTGATTCGCATGCTCAATATCAGTGTTTCTCGTTTCCTGCACAACGTCGCGAGCGTGGCGCAAGCTGCGGCTGATCATGATGGGCATTTGCTGGCTTTCCCGCGAGGGCCTCATTCACCTCGGCGTCTCGCGCCCCATCCGCCTCGCCGCTGTGATCCTGATCGGAGTTCTGACGTATCTTCCGGCTATAGCATGGCGCAGCCCGGACGTCATTCAGGAGATCAAGAACCTCCGCTCGGCGTCGACGCGGTGCTCGAAGAGTGGATCCGAGACCCGTCAGTTCCTAGGGACGCGCCACTGTTCACCCGGAGGCACGAACCATTCATACCTCTCGTTCAGCCGCCTAGCAAACGGGACGAGCAGGATACAGCCCTTAATCGCATCTTTTCTCTCGACCCGCTTCCTGACACGGTGCCAGTAGGCACGCTTCTCATACCCAACTCTCGAGTAGTACTCTCCCCCTGCATGGAGAACCTCGAGATCGTTCAGATAGCCCGCCCGCAAACCTAACTTCATGACCTTCTGAATGAAACGTTCGTCCTCGAGCCAGAAGGTCTCCTTCCTATTCTCGCCGAAACCTCCTACTCGGTCGTACACCCGCCTTGAGGTCAGACTACAACCGCCTCCTGTGGGCCCGACTCTTTATCCGGACCCCGTTTATCTCGTCGACTCGATACAGGTAGGCATTCTTGCCATACATGATCTGCGCCGTGGCATCGTTTGGGTTGTTGACGAGGTTGGCAGCAAGATAACCGAAGTCATCTAGTCGCATGAATGCATCCATTAGTGCGGCATCCCAACACATAGGAGCGTCAATAATATCATCGTCAACTTCGATCAAATAATCCGCAGTGGTCGACGCGAATGCACGATCATAGGCATTTTGCCCGAGATTCTCATGCCAGTGAATGACTCGGAACCGATCGCTTGCGAGAGTATCTAAGTACTGTCGCGTGCCGTCAGTCGAACCGTTGTTCCAGACAACGATTTCAATCGTTTTGTCTGATGTTCGCCTGAGAACGTTCTGGACGCACTGCTTCAGCAGATGGACGCGGTTGTAAGTGAGTACGACAACGGCGATGCTCAAGAGGTGAAGCTCCAGTCGTCCGTCAGAGGTTGGCGGCTGCTGTTCGGTGGGGTCTCTTCAAGACACACGGCGAATCAAGAGAGGCGTTGAGAACGGAGGTGCGTAGCTCTGTCACACTATCGTCTGCGTTGCAGGAGTCCGCAAGGCCTTCACTTGGACGGAGATTGTCATGACGGCGAAGGCTCGATGACCTCGCGGTAGACACCGAGGAGCCTCTCACCCGCGGCTGCCCAGGTCCATTCAGGGGCCGTGCGGATTGCACCGTCTCTCAGCACGTCTAGCAGCGCTCGATTCTTGCCGAGGAGTGTGATGTGTCCCGCCAGCGCATCGACGTCGCCCACGCGGTGGACGAGCGCGTTCGTCATGTGCTCGCAGACGCCAGCGCAGACGTCCGAGACAAGCGGGACGCAGCCGCTACCCAGTGCTTCCATGACGACGAGCGGCGATCCCTCCTCGATCGTCGGGAGTACGAGGACGTCGCTTCGGCGCATCAGCTCCGGGAGGTCGTCTCGTGCCCGAGCACGCTGCACGCTCGGATGCGCGAGCATCGGGGCGAGCTTCTGCCTCGTACGACGGGAAGAAAGGCGCCGGCGATCATGAAGGTGCCCTCCTGACGAGGCGGGTGAACGCAGCCACGCCTCGAGAGCGTAGTGGAGCCCCTTTCCGGCCGCGGCATAGGCCGACGAAGAGCAGCGTTAGCGGCCGGTGCCGTATCCTGCGGCGCGCGATCGGCGGGGTAGTAGACCGCTTCGTCGAAGCCGTACGAGTGCCGGGCCAGCTTCTCGGGAGCGAAGCCCTCGTCGAGGAACGAGCGCACAACGAACTCGGACGGGCAGAGCAGGCCCGCCAGACTGAATTCCTGCTCTTCACTCTCGAGACCTCCGCGTTGTACGCGTGCTCGTCGACCCGGCGGCAGCAGGCACTCCGAGACGCTCACACTCATGCTCACGAGCTCGTACGCGAAGCGCGTGTGGGCGTTCGGCCGCTCGAGCACTGTCGGGATGCCGAGTCGCGCTTGCACGTCCTCAGCGTCTCGAGCGCGCCGCTCGGCCAGGTGTGGACGATGTCGACGGTTCCGGCCAGGGCCGGGAGCCTGCGTGCGACGATCCGGTCGTGAAGCGCGAGTGCCCGCCATTGCCCCAACGCCCGGTAGGGAATCCGCAACCGGCCTCTTGCGAGCGTCGGCTTGACGTGAACGCTGCGGGCAGACTCCGGGCAACAGCACCGGGGAAAGCGAGCACGTCCGCGCCGGCGGCCGCGACTCCCGCCACCTGCTGCCAGGCCGTCTCACAGATCCGCCCGGCGCCGATCTTGTGCGGGAAGCTGTAGAGAACGCGAACGTTCGCGCCCGCGTCGGTCAGGTCTGACCGATCTGCTCCGGACTCTGGCATGGTGGAGTAGACGTCAGGAAGAACAGCGTCCGTAGGCGTACTCGCCCCTGACCATTGACAGGCTAGTGATTCGATTCCCGTTCTTCCCTCCGGCTGGCATGACATAGACGCTGACATTTCCGAAATCGCGTCGTAGTGCCCGCCGGCATGGGATCCAACTCAATCCGCTCCACCCACGGACTGCAGCGATGCTCCCGCCTACACCGGTCCCGCCGAGCGTCGTGTAGTACGGACTGGTAGTCCCAATGCCCACCACCGCTCCGCGGTCGATCATCACCCACACAAACCCACCGTGAAGCCGAAGGGTGAACCGGTGCAACTTCCGGTTTCCAACGATGAGAACTCCTTGAGCGCGAGGACTTCCGTAGAACGCGACGACGTCCGCCATCGGCTCGCCGATTCGAATCGCACCAATCGAGCGGCCGAACACGAGCAGGACGGGGTCACGCTGGTCGGCACCCGCATCCGATCTGAACCGAACAGGTCGACGCTCTCCGTTGATGTCCGTCTCGGGTCGCGGCAATCGAGCAGGCACAAGATCGATGGCCGGTGACGCTCGCTTCAGAGCGAAGTTCCAGGCGGGAGAGGCGGGATTAGTGTAGGTCGACGAGTAGCTGTGCCCAGCCGAATTACCGAAACCGCAATGTGTGCGATTGGTAAAGATGTTGTACGAATAGGTGAGCTCACCTGCCAGGTTGCTGCAGGCAACCGATTGATCGGGCCATCAAGGATGTTGCCGTAGCTCGTGATCGTGGAGCACCCTCCACCCCAGAGGCCGTCGACCGGTGTCCGCTCCTGGAAATAAGAATGGAATCGGACAGTGACATCGGTCAGCGTCGCCTGGCTTACAACCCCAGGTGACTGTCCCGATCACGTGGCCGCCGTTACAGCCGGACGGGTCACACGGCAAAGCGAAGACGTTGTTCTCGAGCAGGAAGTGGTCGAGGTGGTCATTGTCCGACCGTGGGGGTGGAAGGCTGATGTCCTGCTGGTCGTCGTTCAGGAACCTCGACTGGGCGACATAGCCGTAGGTGGTGTCCTGCCAATGGATCCCCTCGATGTGCCCGGACGGGTTGTTGTGATGACGTCGTGAGATCGTGTCACCGATCACCGCGACATGATCGGTGTTCACGTAGGCGCCCTGGTTGTTGATCCGAGCCGGGTCGCACGGCTGCAGCTGCGAGCCCGCGTTCGTCCCCGACACTCGAGTTGACGATGTAGACGTTCTGACGACCCGTAAACGCCGATCCGCCTGTGTGACCGTTCGATAGCACGATGTCATGCGGCCGCTGTTGATCACAGTTGCCGCCGGCAGCGTTCCCATCCCAACCGAGCTGATCCCGCCGTGACCGTTAAGCCGTCCAGCCGCACGTACGGCGCAGAGATCGACAACCCCGAGACGGTCACCGACGCCCCAGCGGTGCCGGCTTGAACGTGATACAGCCCGACAGATCCTGCGCCACAGCATCAGAAGGGAAAGGCGCGCCCCACCTGCAGTTCGACCCAGCAGGCTTGGCGCTCGGCCAGGTAACAGTCTCCTGCGGATAGGAGCCAGACGCGACCAGCACCGAATCACCCGGCGACGCCACCTGATACGCCCGAGCCAAACGACGCACACGGCTTCGCCTGCGAACACGAATCTGCATCCGAACCGGACGGCGCCACGAAGAAGCTCTTCGTCGAAGCGCTGACTCCGCCAGCCGATCCGCCGACCAGCACACCACTGGCCGCCCCGTAGGCGATCGCAGGCACAGCAATCACGCCTAGGCCTAGGATCCAGAGCCTGCGCAGCGCAAGATGTGGATGGGAATTCATGCTCCGCGTCTGTGAAGCCTAGCCAGCGACAGCCGATGAGCCGACGAACCGCGGTTCGATGGGTTGACGAGATGCCGCTACGACGACGAGTCTTTCTTGTAGGAGCGAGTTCGAAGACGAAGAGCGCAAACCGGGGCTGCGAGCCTCGGCTTGCCAGGAAGCTGCGACCAGTTGCCAACAGTCCACGACCGACAGCCCTGCCTCTATCCCGGTGAAGGCCTTCGACGGAGGCCGAGACAAACAGCGATGGCTAGCAGAACGTCGAACATCAAAGGCCGCGGCGTAGCCTCGTCCCCGGTTGCAGAACCTTCCTGGAACGGCCCCGCCGGTGCCGTCGTCATCGGGGGCGACTACCAGGGTCTCGGCGTCGTCCGCAGCCTCGGAAGGCAGGGAATCCCCGTCTGTCGTCGTCGACGACGAGCCCTCGATCGCCCGCTTCTCCCGTTACACGCAGCGCAGCGTTCGCGTCCCGGACCTCCGCGACGAAGCACGGATCATCGAGACCATGATCGAGCTCGGGCGCAGGTACGGGCTCGAGGGTTGGGTCCTGTACCCGACGCGGGACGAGATCGTCGCTGCGTTCTCTCGCCACCGGGACGTGCTCGGACAGATCTTCCGAGTTCCGACGCCTGACTGGACGGGCGTCCGCAACGGCTGGGACAAGCGGCTCACCTACCGGCTCGCCGGCGAACTCGGCATCCCGACTCCACGAACGAGCTACGCGCAGGCACGTCGCCGATCTGGCGGAGCAGAGCATCGAGCTTCCGGTCGCGATCAAGCCTGCCATCAAGGAGCACTTCATCTACGTCACGAAGGTCAAGGCACTCCGGGCCGACACGCAGGACGAGCTCGCGACGCTCTTCAGCCAGACGTGCGAAGTGATCCCGCCCGACGAGGTGATGTTGCAGGAGCTGATCCCGGGCGGCGGAGAGAAGCAGTTCAGTTACTGCTGCTTCTTCAAGGACGGCGAAGGCTGTCGCGAAGATGCTCGTCCGCCGCGCCCGCCAGCGGCCGCCGCTCTTCGGCCGGTCCAGCACCTACGTCGAGACGGTGGACATGCCTCAGCTCGAGGAGCCTTCCGAGCGGTTCCTCGCCGCGATCGGCTACTACGGCCTGGCCGAGATGGAGTACAAGCTCGACGAGCGCGACGGCCGCTACAAACTTCTCGACGTCAACCTCAGAACCTGGGGCTCTCACACGATCGGCTGGCCGGCCGGCGTCGACTTCGCCTACCTCCTCTTCCGCGACCAGATCGGGCAGAACGTCGAACCGTGCCGCGCGAGGCCCGGCGTCAAGTGGATTCGCCTCGCAACTGACCTTCCGACGTCACTCGGCGAGATCGTTCGCGGCCGACTGGGCTGGCGGCCGTTCCTCAGGAGCCTCACGAGCTTCGACATCGAGGCGGTCTTCGCGCGCGACGACCCCAAGCCGGGATTCGCCGAGATCGCGCTCCTGCCCCATCTGGTCCGAACGCGAAGCACGCGGGGCTGGGGAGGGCCGGCGACGTGAGCGGCACCTGTCGCGTCGCGATCGTCGGAGCGGGGCCCTACGCGCTCTCCACCGCCGCCTTCCTCCGCCGGGCCGGGATCGAGACGCGTGTGTTCGGAGAGGTCATGGGCTTCTGGCACACGATGCCGACGAGGAATGTTCCTGCGCTCCTACAGGAAGCAGTCGAGCATCGCCGACCCCGAGCGGGCGCTGAGCCTCGACGCGTACGAGGCACGCACCGGCAAGAAGCTCGGGACGCCTGTCTCCTTGTCGGAGTTCATCGACTATGGACTCTGGTTCCAGCAGCAGGCGCAGGTCGAGGTCGATCCACGCCGAGTCGGCAGGGTCACCGCCAACGGTGCCGGTTTCGAACTCCAACTGAGCGACGGCGAGGCGCTGGCCGCGCAGAACGTGGTCATCGCCGCCGGCATCGGCGCCTTCCCCTGGAAGCCCCCGCCTTTCGACGCACTCGACACGCCGCTCGTGTCGCACTCATCCGAGCACACTGACTACACCGGGTTTCGCGACAACCGGGTGCTCGTGATCGGAGCCGGTCAAAGCGCCCTCGAAGCAGCCACGTTCTTGCAGGAGGCCGGTGCCTCCACGGAGATCCTCGTTCGCCGCCCTGCCCTTCGCTTTCTCCACGGGGAGAGCCTGAACGAGAGAAACGGCCTGCTCGGCCGGGTGCTGTACCCGGAGTGGAGTGTGGGTCCGCCTGGAGTGAACCTTCTGGTCGGCCTGCCGACGCTCTACCGCCGTCTGCCGACGCGAATCGCCGAGCCGCTGGCATACCGCGCGATCCGGCCCGCGGCATCACTCCGGCTCCAGTCGAAGCTGGAGCACGTCAGAGTCTCGACGGGGCGAACGGTCAAGTCCGTCGACGCCGCAGATACCACGGCTACGGCTCGAGCTGGATGACGGCAGCGAGCGCGTGGTCGACCACGTCGTCCTCGGCACCGGGTACCGAATCGACCTGCGCCGCTACGCTTTCCTCGACTCCTGCCCTCCTCTCACGCATACGGCTGAAGGGACTGTCACCCAAGCTCTCACCTGCGTTCGAGTCGTCGGTGCCCGGCCTGTACTTCGTCGGTGCTCCGGCCGCCGCGAGCGCCGGTCCGGGCCTGCGTTTCGTCTCCCACACGGGTTTTGCTGCGAGGGCGATCACCCGGAACGTCGCCAAGAGATGAGAGGAACGCGCCGGGTCCTCCTTCCGGCCCTGGCCCTTACGTTCGCGGCGCTCGCAGTCCTCGTGTCGACGGGCAAGTTCGATCGCATCGACAGCTATGCCGTACGACCACTGGACGCCGGGCGGATTGCCGCAGGAGGAGAGGATCCCCTTCTTCGGCAAGTACCTCGGATACCACGGACATCACTTCGATGCGTCACAGGTGGTCAGGCTCCCGGTGAGCGTCGTTCGTATCGGTCATGCTCCTGCTGGTCGGGTGCGCAATCCTCTGGCGCCGCGGTCGCCATCACGAGGCGCTCGTCTGGCTCGGCGTATTCGCAGCCGGGAATGCCGTCATGCTGATCTGCAAGGAGATCGTGACCAAACCGATGGTCTACGACGATCACACCCCCCTTGTCGAGTTCACGTCCTCGTTCCCGAGCGGCCATGCCATGCGTGCGGTCATCCTCGCGGCGCTCTTCGCGACCATCTGGCCTCGCCTTCGATGGTTACTCGCTCTGTGGGCCGCTGCGGCTGTGGTCTCGCTCGAGATCGACCGCATTCACGCCCTGTCCGACCTGGCAGGGGGAGTGCTGTTGGGGGTGCGTGATTCTCGTCGCCGCTCGGCTCGACCTTGGTGGAACAAGAGTGACCGCGGGCGCTAAGCACGGCCCGCGTCGACTCCAACCATTGCCGAAAGCAACGAAGTCAGACTAGCCTCCCGGGCCGGAGCGACCCCTCAGTCCTACTCTTCCGTCCCGCGCACACTGCCTGGCATCGGACTACACTCGAGAGTGTTCGGCCTCACACTCACAGTTCCGCTCGGCCAGACCGGCCGCGCGGATCGTCACCTCCTTGTCCCCCATGAGAGCTATCGTCAGATCGCCGTCAACCCTTCGACGCCGGCCCCGCGTCCGCGCACTCGTTAGCCGGTAGCGGCGCTGCTGGATCCGTGCAGTCGGCACTTTGGTCAGGATTCGTGAGGTCGGCTGAACGCTTCGCCGACCGAACCGCTCTGCTCGCTGAGGGAGAGACGCAGTCGTACGGCGAGTTGCGTGAGGCAGCCTTCCGCATCGCCGCCACGCTCCAGGCGTATCCCGCGTTTTCCGAGACTCCTCTGACTGCCGTATTTGCATATCGGAGCCCAGCCGCGTTCGCTAGCGTGCTCGGCTCCCTGCTGTCGGGGAACGGCTACGTGCCTCTGAATCGCACGTTTCCGCCCGGGCGAACACGAACCATGTTCGAACGATCGGAATGCCGGTCGATCATCGTGGATAGCGGCTCGTTACCTCAGCTGGAGGAGGTGTTGGCGTCCGAGCCATCGCTGCTGGTGCTACTTCCCGACCTCGACGACGTGACGTTCGTTCGGAATCGATGGCCGGGCCACGTCGTTCTCGGCTCCGCAGATCTCGAGCCGGCCGCGAACTGGCGAGAGCCCGATGCGAACCCCGATGCGATTGCCTATCTCCTCTTCACCTCCGGCAGCACAGGTGTGCCCAAAGGAGTCATGGTCGCCCAGAGGAACGTGCTCGCGTTTCTCGAGTCAACGGTCGATCGATACGAGATCACCGAGCACGACCGACTGTCGCAGATGTTCGACATGACGTTCGACCTCGCGGTCTTCGACATGTTCGCCGCCTGGGAACGAGGAGCGTCGCTGCATTGTCCTTCTCAGAAGTCGCTGATCAACCCAGGAGCCTTTCTGAAGAACTCCGAGTTGACGGTCTGGTTCTCGGTCCCGTCGACCGCCGTCTTCATGAAGAGGTTGGGCATGTTGAAGGCAAACCGCTACCCATCGCTTCGGTTGAGTCTGTTCTGCGGTGAACCGTTGCCCGTCGCCACCGCGGCGGCCTGGTCAGAGGCGGCGCCGAACTCCGTGGTCGAGAATCTCTACGGCCCGACTGAGCTCACGGTCGCGTGTACCCGCTATCGCTGGGATGCCTCGCGATCTCCGGCGGAGTCGGAACTCGGCATCGTGCCCATCGGCCACCCGTTTCCGGGGATGACCGCATTTGTGGCCGATGAGGAGTTGCAGGAAGTTCCGCCCGGCCAGGAGGGTGAACTTCTGATGACGGGACCGCAGACGTCCCTCGGCTACTGGAAGGATGCCGAGAAGTCCTCCACCGTGTTCGTGGCGCCGCCCGGTCGGATCGGTGTCTACTACAGAACAGGCGACCGCGTCCGCCGTCCGGTGGGTGATGGCCCGCTGACTCACCTCGGCCGCATGGATTCTCAGATCAAGATACGAGGACATCGCGTAGAACTCGGGGAAATCGAGGCGACCGTCCGCAACGCATCCGGGCTCGACGCCGTCGTTGCGCTCGCCTGGCCGGTCACGGAAGATGGGTGCGAGGGAGTCGAGGTCTTCCTCGAGGGCAACGGCGGAGACGTGGACTCGCTGCGCCGGGCCGTTGCCCGTGTCTTGCCGGACTACATGGTTCCAAGGCGGTTTCACTTCCTGGAGTCGCTGCCTCTCAACGCCAACAGCAAATTCGACCGAAGGGCGATGGCCAAGCTTCTCGAAGAGGGACTATGAGCGCCGTCACGAAGGAACAGGTTCGGGCGTTTCTCACCGACCACGTCCGGCACCAGCTCGAGGCGCAGGGACGCCAGACGACGGATGATCTCCTGCCGGACAACTTCGACCTGTTCCTGTCGGGGCTGATCGATTCGCTCGGACTGCTCGAACTCGCCGGCGCCCTCAGCGACTACAGCGGTGTCGAGCTCGAGTTCGAAGAACTTGATCCGGAGCAGATGACGATCGTCGGCCCTCTCTGCGACTTCGTCGTGGAGCAAGCGGCAAAGCGGCCCTCCTAGGCTTCGAGGCGAACGTCAAGGGTGTCGCACATGAGCGAACAAACCTCCCGTTCCATGGAGGATTTCCGGGGCGACTTCGAGCAGCTCGCCACCGTGATGGAGGCTTCGTGGGCAGACAGCGCGACAACACCCTTCCTCTACAGGGCGGACTTCCTCGCCGACTGCTTCAAGTACCCGGGATCGGCCTTTTCCCTGGCTCCGACTATCTACCACGATTCGACACCGGTCGCCTTCGTCGCCGGCTTCCCGCGGCGGGTACGAATCCACGGCAACGAGTTCCAGATTCTGATCGTCTCGCTGCTGACAGTTGCCGCTGATCACAAGCAGAAGGGCTACGGGATCGTGGTCTGGAGCGAACTCGTTCGCCGAGCCCAAACGGCGGGTTTCGACGGCATCGTGAACTACTGCGTTGAAGGCGAGGCAATGAACCTCATGATCGAGGGAAGTTGTCGCAGACTCGGCCTCCCTGCCGTGCGCGCGTACTCGGCTTCCTATCTTTCGAAGGTGCTCTGGCCGAAGGGATCGGCGGCGAAGCGAACCCGAGAGCTGCGGTGCCCGTGGAGTCGTTCTTGACCGCTGCGGAACCAGTGGCTGAGCGAGCGCCATTCGCGCGAGTGTGGAGCCGCGACGAGGCAGCCTGGCAGTGCCACCGGCTCGGCGCGCTGACCGCGCACGACACCGGCCCGGCAGGGGAGGGCGCGCTCACCGGCTATGTCATGCCCGTCGCGAATCGAGACCGCACGCCCTGCCTGCTCGTGGAGGATGTCCTGTGGGGCAGCGCTCGACGAAGGCCGACGAGAGGCGCTCTTGCGGCGATTTGATCGCCAGGGAGCCGCAGCCGGTGCGCGCATCGCCATCGTGCCGGCGCTGGGTTACGCTGAGATGGAGCCCTTCCTGGCGACCGGCTTTCGGCCCTCGCAGCGGGTTGTCCATGCGTATCTGACCATTTGGAGCGAGCCGATGCCGAAAGAGCCAGTGGCAGCCTATTACCTCGACATCCTCTGAACTCGAATCGAAAGGTCGGCTAGTAGCTTGAAGCTTGTCGAAGCGCTCGAGATCCTGAAGCAGCCCCAACAGGAGAGCACGTCACTTCTCAGAGTTTCCCTGGTGTGCGGATTCACGCCGCTCCACCTCGAGACGTTTCTTGCGGCCGAGCTGCGCAAGAGCCTGCCACGCCATGAGATCGAGATCTCGACCGGCGTCTTCGACGATCTCATCGGGAACCTTCAACGCTGCGCGAAATCGAGACCCGATGCCGTCGCCGTCGTGATCGAATGGGCCGACCTCGACCCCCGCCTCGGGCTTCGCCGGCTCGGAGGCTGGAGGGTGGCAGACCTTGCAGACGTGATCGACACAGCCGAGGCACACATCGATCACCTCGAGCAGGAGATGCGCAAGATCGCCGAATCGGTACCGGTCATCACGTGTCTACCGACTCTGCCTCTCCCGCCTCTCTTCTTCCAGCGTCCCCAGGAGACCGGGGCGCACGAGCTTCAACTGCGACTGGCGCTGGCGTCACTCGCAGCCACGCTCGCCCCCGTGCCGGGCATTCACGTGCTGAGCGCACAGATGCTGGACCGGCTGTCACCAGAACCAGAACGCCGTGACGTCCGGTCCGACATCCTCACGGGGTTTCCCTATTCCATCGGTCATGCTTCGGCTCTGGGCGGCCTCCTTGCGAGTCTCATCGAGAATCCGGCGCCCAAGAAAGGGCTGATCACTGACCTCGACGACACGCTCTGGGCGGGCATCGTCGGGGAGATCGGAGTCGAAAACATCGCCTGGAGCCTGGAGGCGCGCGGCCATGCTCATGGCCTCTACCAGCAACTGCTTGCCTCCTTCGCAAGCGCGGGAGTGCTGATCGGTGTCGCGAGCAAGAACGACCCGCACCTCGTCGACCAGGCCTTCGAGCGAGATGATCTCCTCCTCTCGGGAGACGCCGTGTTCCCGATCGAGGCAAACTGGGGTCCAAAGTCGATATCCGTCGAGCGTATTCTCGACCACTGGAACATCGCGCCGGACACGGTCGTGTGCGTGGACGATAGTCCGATGGAGCTTGCCGAGATCGAGGCGGCTTTTCCCGAGGTGGAGTGTCTTCTGTTCCCGCACGACGATTACGTCCAATTATGGAATCTTTTCAGCCGGCTGCGCGAACTGTTCGGAAAGGACGCTACAACAAGCGAAGACTTGCTGCGGTTGGCGAGTATCCGAAGCGCGGGCGAGTTCCGAAATTCCGCGAAAGCGTCGAGCTACTCACCGGATGCCTTCCTCGAGACACGCCGAAGGCACAGTCGTGTTTCAGTGCGTCCGTGGCCGGGACGCTCGGGCGTTCGAATTGCTCAACAAGACCAACCAGTTCAACCTCAATGGGCGAAGGATGAGCGAGGTCACCTTCAACGAGAGGCTAGACGACCCATCCGCTTTCCTCGTGACCGCAACCTACGAGGACAGATACGGTCCACTGGGCAAGATCGCAGCTCTCGTGGGACGCAAGAGCGGCGACACCGTCGCGGTCGATGCTTGGGTGATGAGCTGCCGAGCGTTCTCGCGCCGAATCGAGCACCATTGCCTGGGATTCCTTTTCGAAAGGTTTGGAGCTGAGGAGATCAGCCTGGCGTTCGAACCGACGGCCCGGAACGGGCCGCTCCAGGAGTTCCTCGAGACACTTGTTCCGGAGCTCTCCAGATCCAGTGTGCGAATCTCGAGGGACTCCTTCTTCGCGCAAACGCCTCGACTCATCCATCGCGTCTCGGAGGCGACAGATGAGTGACCAGACGGAGGCGCTCGTAGTGTGTTTCGCAGCCGTGTTCCCCGAGCTGACCCCGGAACAGACCCTCACTGCAAGCGTGGAGACGGTTCCAGAATGGACTTCTCTCGCATCGGTCACTCTGATGGCGGTCATCGAGGAACAGTTCGAACTTCGCATCCCGGAACTCGATCTCGCCGAGCTAGGATCGTTCACGGCGATACGCGACTACTTGAGAAGACAGGAGCGTGGCTAGCCTCATCAAGAAGCCCGGAGCGCCTCGAAGGGCAGCTCGCAGCGCCAACTCACGCAAGAGACCCGCTTAAGTCATGCCCGAACAACGTCTTCGAGGAATGAAGAACCGGATCCTGCAGGAGCTCGCGCGAGTCCTTCCGGGACAACAGACGCTGCGCATCAAGCTGCACCGAGCCCGAGGGGTGCACATCGGGGAGCGCGTGTGGATCGGTTATGACGCGATTCTGGAAACCTCCGACCCTCATCTGATCAGGATTGAAGACGGCGTCTCGATTGGCATTCGAACAATCATCATCGCTCATTTCCGGGAACAAAACGGCGTCACAATTGAGCGAGACGCCTTTGTCGGCCCGGGCGTCATCATTCTCCCAAATGTCGTCATCGGGCACGGTGCAGTGATTGCGGCTGGAAGCGTCGTGAGTCGGTCGATACCGCCAATGACGCTCGCGCAGGGCAACCCAGCCGTGCCGATCGCAAGGTGCGGTATTGCCCTTCGCCCGAACGTGACGATGAAAGAGTTCTCGCGTGCACTGAAGCCGCTCGGGGACGACATGCGTCCAGGGTGAGGGTTACAGGCGAGCGACAGGCGACCCCGTACCGAGGCGAGACTCGCCGATCACCCGGCGGCGCTGTCCTATTCGGACCGATCGATCTGGCGGTCGACCCAACGTGGACGTCGTGACAGGCACGCCCGGCACGATACGTCTCGCACGACTCGCGCGCTTGCCATTGGGGGATACATCGTTAGGGGCGCCGCCGCGTAGCGCTGGCCGTCACCACTCGTCGTGAGACGGTCGAGGGTGCTCACGAGGACTCCCGAGATGTCCCTGCGCAGCTCGTCGGCAGCCCCTCGCAGGCGGCGGCGTTCCTCGTCCACGCGTGCGAACTCGCGCTCGGCTTTCCTGACGATCTCCGCTTCGCGTTCTTTCGCTTTCTTCAGCGTCTTCTCGGCATCGACACGTGACGCCTCCCTGATCTCTTCGGCCGCGTGCCTCGCGGACTCGAGCGACTCGGTCAGCACTCGCTCCCGTCGTTCGTGACTCGCGAGATCCCTCTCAGTGTGGCGAAGCTGCTCCGTGAGCGCGTCCTCGCGCTCACGGGTGCTCTCGAGCTCGAACCTGAGCCTCGAGAGATCGCTGTTGACGCTCTGCTCGCTGCTCCGCAGTTGCTCCGCGAGGCTGTGTTCGCGCTGACGGGCGCCTTCGAGCTCCACCCTCAACTGCATGACGTCATCGCTGAGTCCCTGCTCGGTCTGGCTATGGCCCCTAGACGAGGCCTCGAGTT
>CAVUNV010000010.1:0-81230 GCA_963742925.1 uncultured Actinomycetes bacterium
GCCGGACAGGATGACGCACCCGTAGCGAATGGCGTAGACGTTGATCCCCACGGTGTCGGCGGCGCGCGGGTGCTCCCCGCAGGCCCGTATGCGCAGGCCGAGCGGCGTCTTGAACACGACCACGTACGTCAGGAGCACGACCAGGAAGGCGATCCAGATCATGATGTCCAGGTCGCCGAACGCCGGCCCGAAGAAGTAGAGGCTCGAGGGAAGAATGTGGAGGTTCGGCACCGACGGCACGCCGGCCGGGATGTTGTTGCCGGCATAGAGCTGGACGAAGAAGTAGCCGGTGATCCCGAGGGAGAGGAAGTTGATCGCGGTGCCGCCCGACGATCTGGTCGGCGCGCAGATGGATCGCGAAGAACGCGTGAACGAGCGCGAGGAGCCCGCCCGACGCCATGCCGATCAACACGCCGAGCACCCAGTTGCCCGTCTTGTCGGCTCCGTAGATCCCCCAGAAGCAGCCCATCAGCATCATGCCTTCGAGGCCGATGTTGACGACGCCCGACCGCTCGGAGAAGAGGCCGCCCATCGAGGCGAAGATGAGCGGCGTCGCGAACACGAGGCCCTGGGCGATCAGGGTCGACCAGGTGAACACGTCATCGAGGTGAGCGACGCTCGACCGCGTTGCGAGGATGCCGAGCAGGAGACCGAGAAGCGAGACGATCACCACCGAGACGCCGAGCCGCCGCTCCTCGCGTGCCGCCCAGATGCCGGCGGCGATCCCTGCGACTCCGAACAGGATCGACCAGGCCGGGGAGCGGCCGTGCACGGGTGGGAGCGCGATCCAGAACGCGAGGAACGCGAGCACGCAGCCGGCGATGCCGACGTGCTTGTACGTCAACGCGAACCGGCTGTCGATGGGCTCGGCCTGGGCGATCACGCGCCTTCCGCCTCGATTCGCGGGGTGCTCGAGCGCCGTCTCCGGCTACGGAGATTCCAGACCGCGAGGATCAACACGTCCGCACCGATGAACAGGACGACGAGCCCCTGGATCATGAGCGTCAGGTTCCCGGCCAGCTCCGGCGGGATCACGTTCGACTGCAGCCCGCGGGTCGACGTGCCGTTGAGGAGCGCGCCGAACAGGAACGCTGCCAGGCCGACGCCCACGGCCGTGTTCCGGCCGAGCAGCGCGACCGCGATGCCGAGGAAGCCGACCGTGCTCGCGATCACGTCGAGCGATCCGACGTGATAGAGGTAGCCCAGCTCGTCCATGACGCCGCCGAGGCCGGCGAACGTTCCGGCGATTGCCATCGCGCTGATGTAGCTCCGCTTCACGTTGATGCCGCTGTAGGCCGCCGCGTCGGCGTTGAACCCGACCGCACGTACCTCGAAGCCGAGCGTGGTCCGGTTGATGATCACCCAGAAGACGACGAGCGCCCCGATCGCGGCGAAGAAGCCGATGTGCAGCCCCTGGAGCGACGGATTGCCCCAGATGACCGGGAGCTTGGCGCTCGCGGCGACGTCTGCCGAGATCGGGTTCGGGCGCTGGGTCACGTCCTGGAGCGGCCCTCCGTCGCCGAAGACGTACTGTCCGAAGTAGATCGCGATCCAGTTGAGCATGATCGTCGTGATCACCTCGTGGGCCCCGACGGTGGCCTTGAGGAAGCCCGCGATCCCCGCCCAGACGGCTCCGGCGAAGGCGGCGGCGACGACGCAGAGCAGGATGTGCAGCGGGCCCGGTGCTCCGGGGAGCGAGACGCCCACCCAGTTGGCGACGATCAGGCCCATGATGTACTGGCCCTGGCCGCCGATGTTGAACATGCCGCAGCGGAAGGCGAAGGCGACGGCGAGCCCGGTGAAGATCAGCGTCGACGTCAGCAGCAGCGTCTGGATCATGCTGTAGGGGGCGGTGAGCGCGATGTCCGTCTGCCACGGGTGGGCGAACCAGTTCAGGCCGGCGCCGTTGAAGATGTCCCGGTAGGCGAGGAACGGGTTGTGGCCCGTCGCCGCGACGACGATGCCGCCCGCGAGGAAGGCGAGCACGAAGGTGATGACCGGCGGCACGACCCCACCGATGCGCTGTTGCAGGTTGAGGCGCTCCGCGAAGCTGTGGCCGGCCTCCGGCTCAGGCGGCGGCGGCGTGGGAGCCTTTGCGGCGCTCATGCGACCTCCTTCTGCCTGCCGCCGAGCATCTCCATCCCGATCTCCTCCTCGGAGGCGTCGGCACCGTGCTCCCCGACGATCTCCCCCTCGTAGATGACGAGGATCCGGTCGGAGAGCGAGAGGATCTCCTCGAGCTCGAGGGAGACGAGGAGGATCGCGCGGCCCTTGTCGCGCTCCTCGATGAGGCGGCGGTGGACGTACTCGATCGCGCCGACATCGAGCCCGCGGGTCGGCTGGGCGGCGATCAGGGCCTTCGGGTCGCGCCCGACCTCCCGCGCGACGACGACCTTCTGCTGGTTGCCGCCGGAGAGGGCGCCGGCCCGTGTCTGGGGGCCGCCGCCGCGGACGTCGAACTGACCGATGAGCCTGCGAGCCCGGTCGGCCAGCCGGCCCGGGTACAGCCAGCCGTGCGACGAGTCGGGTGGAGAGCTGTAGTCGTGGAGCGCGAAGTTCTCTGCCAGCGTGAACTCGAGGACGAGCCCGCGCCGCTGCCTGTCCTCCGGCACATGGCCGATTCCGGCGTCGAGCGCTTCCCGGGGGGTGCCGTGCTGGCGCAGGGTCTTGCCGCCCACGACAACCTCGCCGCTCTTGATCGGGAGGAGGCCGGTCATCGCGTCGATCAGCTCGGTCTGGCCGTTGCCGTCGACTCCGGCCAGGCCGACGATTTCCCCGGCGCGGACGGCGAACGAGACACCACGGACCTTCTCGACCTCGCGGTCGTCGAGGACGTGGAGGTCGCGCACCTCGAGCAGTGTCTCCGTGGGCTTCGCCGGATCCTTGTCGATCCGGAGCACGACGTCCCGGCCGACCATCATCCGCGCCAGCTCCTTCTCGGTGGCGCCCTCTCGCGGCACGGTGCCGATCTTCTTGCCGCGGCGGAGCACGCTGATCCGATCCGCGATCTCGAGCACCTCGTTCAGCTTGTGGCTGATGAAGATGATCGACATCCCCTCGTTGCGCAGGGTCTTCAGAATGGCGAACAGCTCGGTCGCCTCCTGCGGCGTGAGCACGGCCGTCGGCTCGTCGAGAATCAGGATGTCGGCGCGCCGGTAGAGCGCCTTGAGGATCTCGACCCGCTGCTGCTGGCCGACGGTGATGTCGCGGACGAGCGCGTCGGGGTCGATGTGGAAGCCGAAGGTCTGGGCGATCTCGCGCACGCGTTTGCGCGCTTCGCGGTAGTCGAGCAGCACGTGGGCCTCGCTGGGCTCCGTGCCGAGCACGATGTTCTCGGCCACCGTCATCACCGGGATGAGCATGAAGTGCTGGTGCACCATGCCGATGCCGGCCTCGATCGCGTCCTTGGCCGAGTGGAACGTGACCGGCGTGCCGTTGACGCGGACCTCGCCCTCGTCCGGCCTGTAGAGCCCGTAGAGGACGTTCATCAGCGTCGACTTCCCGGCCCCGTTCTCGCCGAGGAGCGCATGCACCTCGCCGCGCCTGAGGTCGAGATCGATGTGGTCGTTCGCGACGATGCCGGGGAAGCGCTTCGTCATCCCGCGCATCTCCAGCACCGGCGGGGCGTCCATCGCGCGATCCTAAACGTTCAGGGGAGGGCGCTGGCCCTCCCCTGAACAGTCACAAACGTGCTGCTTGAAACTACTTGGTCGGCACCTTGACCTGGCCGTTGATGATCTTCGTGCGGAGCGCGTTGACGCCCGCCAGGAACTGCTGCGCGGCCGGGTTGGTCGTTCCCAGGCCGACGCCGCCGTTCTTCAAGTTGTAGACCACGTCGGTCGAGGCCTTGAACTTGCCCTGCTTCTCCTGCTGGGAGACGAGGTAGACACCCTGGTCGACGTGCTTGACGGCGCTCGTCAGCACCCGCTTGGCGTCCTTGTACTGGTCGAGGTCGACTCCGACGCCCCAGATGCCGGCGGCGTCAGCGGCCTTGAGCGTCCCCAGCCCGCATCCACCGGCGACCTGGAACAGCACCTGCGCGCCCTGGCTGATCTGGTTCTGGGCCACGGCGCGGCACTTGTCGGCCTCCGTGAAGGAGTTGGAGAACCCCGACAGGACCTTGATCTTCGGAAGCACCATCTTCGCGCAGTACTGGTACCCGGCGAGGAAGATGGTCACAGTCGGGATCTTGATGCCCATGACGATGCCGATCACCTGCTTGCCGCCCTGCTTCTTCACCATCTGCGCGGCCAGGTAGCCGACCAGGCAGCTCGACTCGTTGGTCGCGTACGTCAGGCCCTCGACGTTCTTCGCGCCGCCGATCGACGGATCCAGGTAGCTGTCGTCCGTGATCGCGAAGTGGACTTTCGGGAACTGCTTCGCGACCGTGCCCATCGACTTCGCGAGCAGGTAGCCGGCCGCGATGACGAGGTTGGAGCCGCGGCGAACCGCTGTCGTCAGGTTCGGGATGTAGTCCGAGACCGAGTTCGACTGCAGCGCGATCGTCTTGATCCCGAGCTGGCTCTTGGCCTTGTTCAGGCCCTGGAGCTGCGACTGGTTGAACGACTTGTCGTTGAACTTGCCGATGTCGCTGACGAGCGCGACAGTCTTGGTCGCCCTCTGTGTGCTCGAGGCGGCCTTGCTGTTGCCGACGTACCCGGCGCCGACCGCGACCGCGGTCGCGAGAATGGCTCCGAGGACGAGGGCGATGAGACGAGATGACTTCAAGTTGCCCTCCCTAAGGTTTGGTGAATCCTCACCAGTGATACGAGCCATGCTAACCCGAAGTCAGCCGCCTGTATAGCAACATCCGGCGAGGCGAGTGCCCGTGTTCAGCGCGAGCCTCGGGCTCGCCGCTCTGCCTCCGCGACGAGCGCGTCGGCGCAGGCGCGGATGCGCTCGCGATCCTCCTCCGTCGCCGCCTGCACCCTCGTCTCGACCAGCTCCTCGCAGCGCTCGAGCACCGCCGGCCACGTCTCAGGGTCCTGCCCACGGACCTCCAGCAGGCGCTTCAGCCAGCGGCGGCCGTACTCGGCGTGGATCGTCTCGTCGGCCCAGTCGAACTCCATGTCGGACTCGCTCGTGCGGTCGCCCATCTCCCGAAACGCGGCGGCGCGGTCGCGCTTGCGCCCGATGTTCTTCGTCTCGAAGTAGCCGAGCATGCCGAGCACGTAGATCGGGTCCTCGTCGCGGCAAGCCTCGTAGATGTAGCCGCCGAGCGGGATCCCGGCCGGCTCGAAGCCCCAGCGCTCGAGCCGCTCCTTGCCCATCAGCATGTGCCGGCTCTCGTCGTAGAGCCAGCGGGCGGCGTCGCGGACGAACTCCCAGCCGAGGTCGTCCGCGAAGGCGTGCAGGATCGTCCCCGCCGCATCCACCGCCCAGACCTCGTTCAGGTGGCTGACGGCCGAGCGGAGCTGGAGTGCCACGCCCTCGCCGTAGGGATAGGACGGGTCGAGGATGTCCGGCCAGTAGAAGCTGGACGGGAAGTAGCGGCTGTCCCGGGCAGGGTCGTGTGGGTCGAACGGGCCCAGGCCCGCGAGCGTGTCGAGCTGCGCGTGCTTGTCGCGGAGCGCGGCCTGGACGATCCGCGTGGACGGGCCGTCGGCGAGCGGGTCGGCGGCGGCGAGGTAGGCGTTGTAGTCGTCGCGCAGCTGCGAGAGGAGGTCACGGAGAGCATCGGGCGTCTCGACGGCGATCTCCTCGGACTGGGCCTCGAGGAACCGCACCGGATAGCGGAGCTCGAAGACGCGCTCGCGCATGGCGTCCGCAGCCAGGGCGCACTCCCACGCAGTCGTCGCCAGCGCAGCCTTGTGCTCGAGCGGTGCCGTGAACCGTGTCCAGCCGCCGCACGTGACGGTCACCGCTCGCTCGCGGTAGAAGAGCCGCGTCAGGGCAGTTGCGGCGTCGATCCGCTCCGGCAGCTCGCGTGTGGTCGGCAGGAAGCTCACGCCAGCACCGAGAGCATCAGCTCGAAGAAGCGGTCGGTGTCGAAGTCGGTGACGACGCGGGCGTTCGGCTCACGGCCCGTGCGTCCGAGCGTGTCGATCAGGTTCCAGCCGCGTGTCAGCTCGCCTGTCGTCTCGACGTCGACGACTGCGTCCTCCGAGGCGAGGACAAGCGACGGATCGAGGATCGCGGCGCACGTCATCGAGTCCGGGTGCGTCGAGCCGCCGAGGCCGACGACGTCGCGGTCGAACTCGAGCGCCTTCCGGTTCACCTGGCCGAAGAAGGTCGCCAGCGGAGTGTCGAGGGCCGCGATGCGGGCCAGTCGGTCGTGGCCGAAGACGCCGTGCGTGCGCGTCAGGGTCCACGTGACGAGCGTGAGCGGAAAGCCGGCTCCGAGCACGACCTTCGCCGCCTCGGGGTCGACGTAGAAGTTGTACTCGGCTGCGGGTGTGATGTTCCCCTCGCCGCCTCCCATCACCCACAGATGTGGGACCTTCTGCGCGATCCCGGGGTCGAGGGCGAGCGCGGCGGCGATGTTGGTCAGCGGCCCCTGCGCGAGGATCGTCAGCTCGCCCGGGCTCTCGTTGACACGCCGGACGATCTCGTCGACGGCGTGGCCCGGCTCGGGTCGCTGCCGCGCCTGCGGGAAGAACGAGTCGCCCATGCCGTCCTGGCCGTGGACGTACTCGGCTCCGACCCAGTCGGCAACGAGTGGCCGCGGACAGCCGGGATAGACGGGCACCTCCCCGCTCCGGCCTGCTGCTTCGACGGTGGTGAGCGCGTTCTCGACCTCCTGCTCGAAGCGCACGTTTCCGCACACGATCGTGATCGCCTCGAGGCGTGCGCGCGGGTGGCGGAGCGCGAGCAGCAGCGAGAACACGTCGTCTCCCGCGGTGTCCGTGTCGACGATCAGCCTGACCGGGTCGGTCACGCGGCCGCCGCCTCGAGGCGCCCCACGAGCTCGGCACGGGTCGGCAGCCCCGGGATCACGCCGTGGTGCTCGACCATGTGCGCCCCCGCGGCACAACCCCAGCGAACGGCCTCGAGCTCGCTGACACCCTCCGCGAGCGCCACCGCGAACGCCGCGCTGAACGCGTCCCCGGCTCCCGTGCTGTCGACCGCGTGCGCCGCGAAGGCCGGCACGTGCACGCCGCCGAGCCGGGCACCTTGCTCACCGAGCGTGAGCACCATCGTCGCTTCCGCGTCGGCGACGGTGGGCGCCTCGCTCTCGTTCGGTGTCACGTAGTGGGCGATCGGCGTGATCGGCTCCGGCGGGGCGGGTGCGGGGTTGAGGATCGTCCGCACCCCGGCCGCGCGGGCGACCTCGAGCGCGTGCAACGCGGTCTCGAGCGGGATCTCGAGCTGGACGAGGAGGACGTCGGCACCGGCGATCCGCGGCGTGAAGGCGTCCACGTGCTCGGGCCGAAGGGCCTGGAGCGCGCCCGGGACGATCACGATGCGGTTGTCTCCCGAGGGCTCGACGAGGATCGCGCCGACCATCGTCGGCAGGCCGGCGCGGACGACGCTCTCCGTCTGCACGCCCTCCTCGGCCCAGAGTCTGATCGCGGCGGCGCCGAACTCGTCGTCGCCGACGGCGGTGAGCAGGCTCACCTCCGCCCCGAGCCGCGCGGCGCCGATCGCCTGGTTCGACCCCTTGCCGCCGTGGTCGATCCGGAACGAGTCGCCGACGATGGTCTCGCCGCGCTCCGGGATCCGGTCGAGCCCGACCGTCAGCCCGGCGCCGTAGCTTCCGACGACTGCGATCCGTGCCCCGCTCACGCGGGGGAGTCTAGGAGACGATCTCCTCGGGGCTCGACACGAGCACCCGGCGGGGCTTCGAGCCCTCGTAGCCGGAGATGATGCCGCGCCGCTCGAGCATGTCGATCAGCCGGCCCGCGCGCGTGTAGCCGACGCGGAGACGGCGCTGGATCAGCGACACGGAGGCGGTCTGCGTCTGGACGACGATCTCGATCGCCTTCTCGAGCAGCGGATCCTCGTCCGGATCGAACTCCTCGTCGTCCCCGTCCCCGGCCTCCTCGCGCTCCGGTGGGACGAGCAGCGACTCGTCGAGCTCCTGTGGGCGCTGCGCGCGGCACTGCTCGACGACGAGCGCGATCTCCTCCTCGCTCACGTAGGCACCCTGCAGGCGCTGCAGCCGCGAGGTGCCGAGCGGCTTGAACAGCATGTCGCCCTGGCCGAGGAGCGTCTCAGCACCGGACTGGTCGAGGATCACGCGCGAGTCGGTCTGGCTCGAGACCGCGAAGGCGATCCGGCTCGGCACGTTCGCCTTGATCATGCCGGTGATCACGTCCACTGACGGGCGCTGCGTGGCCAGCACGAGGTGGATGCCGACGGCGCGCGACTTCTGGGCGAGCCGGATGACCGCGTCCTCGACCTCCTGCGGCGACGTCATCATCAGGTCGGCCAGCTCGTCGATGACGACGAGCAGATACGGAAGGGTCTCGAAGCCGCGCGAGCGCAGCGCGCGGTTGAGCTCCGGCAGGCTCCGGGCCCGCATCAGGCTCATCCGCTCGTAGCGGCGCTCCATCTCCCCCACCACGTTGATCAGCGCCGCCGCGGCCTGCTTCGGGTTCGACACGACGGACGTGAGCAGGTGCGGGATCGACTCGTAGTAGCCGAGCTCGATCCGCTTCGGGTCGATCATGATCATCCGCACCTCGTCGGGCGTGGCGCGGAGCAGGATCGACGTCAGCATCGTGTTCAGGCAGCCGGACTTGCCGGAGCCCGTCGTGCCGGCGATCAGGAGGTGCGGCATCCGCGCCAGGTCGGTCCAGACCGCGTTGCCGGAGATGTCCTTGCCGAGCCAGACCGAGACGGGGCTGGCAGCGGCCGGCAGGTCGTCGTAGATGTCGCCGAGCGTGACCAGGTTCGGGGTGGTGTTCGGAACCTCGACGCCGACTGCCTGCTTGCCGGGAATCGGTGCGAGGATGCGGATCTCGGTGGTGGCGAGCGCGTAGGAGAGGTCGTCCTTGAGGCCGGCGACCTTCGAGACCTTGGTCCCGGCCGCCAGCTGCAGCTCGTACCGGGTCACGCGCGGCCCCGAGATCTGGCCGACGACGGTGGCTGCGACGCCGAAGTGCGACAGGGTCTGGACGAGCAGCTCGGCGATGCGTGCGCTCTGCTCGGCCGAGCCGGCGGGCGCGGCCTTGGAGCGGCGCAGGATGGCGCGGTCCGGCAGGCGGTACTCGGGGGGCGGCTCCGTGTCGCTGTCGAACAGCGACCCCTGCGTGTCGTCGGCAGGCCCGGGCGGCTCGATCAGGAGCGGCGCCGGCTCGTAGGCGTTCTCCTCCGAGGAGACGATGTCCGGGTAGTCCTCGACGACGTCGACGAGCGCGGGCGCCGGCCCGGCGAAGGGCTCCGGAACGCCTTGCAACAGACTGTTACTTGGCTCTGCGACGTCGCGCTGGGGGCGTTCCAGCGTCCGGCGGGCCGAGCGGCCGACGACGCGCACCGCGTGGTGGGAGCGGCGCAGGATGGCTCCGACCGAGGCGCCGGTGACGAGGAGCACTCCGGCGATGAGGGTGAAGACGCCGAGGATGGTGAGGCCCGTCGAGCCGATCGCGCGGCCGAGGATCGCGTCGAGGCCTCTCCCGAAGTAGCCCCCGTCCGCGCGGCCGAGCAGGAAGCCGAGGCCGAGGACGATCGCGACCAGGCCGAGACGGAAGGGGCGGAAGTCGACGAGGCGGCTCCGGCCGAGCATCAGCGCCCCGACGGCGACCAGCGCGACGGGGACGACGTAGGCCGCGGCGCCGGCGGCGTCGCGGAGGCCGTGCGCGAGCCAGCCGCCGGCCGTGCCGCCGTTCCAGCTTCCGTACAGCACGGCGCCGAAGAAGACGCCGATCGCAACGAGTGCGAGACCGGCCAGCTCGGGCCGGGGTGGTGGTGGTTCCGGGCCTCGCCCTTGCGGGCAGGCGCGCGCTTCTTCCGGATCCGGGCAGGCGTCCGCGGGCGCAACTTGCTCGGCCGCTTCTTGCGAGCCATGGGGCGGTCTTCGACGCCTCTCCTGCTACCCCTTTCCGAGCATCCGCTCGAAGAGGCCCGGCTCGACGCTGCCCTCGGGCATCTCCCACTCCGGCGGGTAGAAGAAGACGAGCTCCTCGAAGCCGGCCTCGTCCCAGCGGCCCACGAGCTCGTGGAAGGCCTCCTCGGAGCGCCAGGGCGTCTCCCCGACGAACGGGTAGCCGATCAGCGCCGAGCGCAGCACGGTGCGTCCGGTATCGGCGCAGAGCTCGTCGAGCCGCTCGTTGTCGGCCTGCGCTCGCCGTAGGCCCTCATCGGGGCTTATGCCGAAGCCGCCGAACGTGTTCCAGCGCTCGGCGTGCCGGGCGGCGAGGCGGAGGATCGTCGGCCCGCTCCCCGCGATCGTCAGCGGCACCGGTGCCTTGGGGTGCAGGCGGTCGTCCGCGAGCAGCTCGACCAGGCGCTCGACCCACGTGGCAAACAGCGCCGCCCGTTCCTTCGGCGGCCATGCGGGCACCTGCGTGAGATCGTGGTCGTGAGCGGACGCGCCGGACCCGATGCCGAGCTCGAGCCGGCCGCCCGACAGCTCCGCGACCGTGAGCGCCGTCCGGGCGAGCACGGCCGGATTCCGCAGCGTCATGGAGGTGACGAGAGGGCCGATCCTCGGTTTCCGGGTGACGTGTGCGAGCGCCGTGACGCAGCTCCAGCCCTCGAACCAGGGCTGCTCGGGATGGCGGCCGTCTCCGAGGTGGTCGGCAACCCAGATCGTCTCGATCCCGAGCTCCTCGAGCCTGCGCCAGCGCTCGACCAGCTCGGGCCAGGGCGCGTTCTGCAGCGTGATGACACCGAATTTCATTGTCGAGAGCCTCTTTCGGAACGAAGCCTTGGTGCCGCCGGGCCGCGCTGGACGGCACGATGCCGCGTCCTCAGTCGCACCCGTACCCAGCGGGTACGAGCGCTCCCTGCGTCCTTGCCTCGCACTCGCCCATCGCACCCCGGCGGCGAAGCGTCATTCCGAAGAGGCTCATCGAGCGAGGCTACCCGCTCGACGAGGAAGTCGACGAATCCCTGGCGTCGATGTCGACGCCGACGTGGGCGTTCGCCTCCCAGCCGGCCCGGCCCCAGAGGTCGACGTAGGTGCGCCCGCGCGAGAGCTCGCCGCCGCAGTCGACGACGACGCCGCGGTGTGCGGTCTGGACGAGGCCGGGACGGACGACGTGCGCGACCGCGACGGCGTCGTGGACGGGCGAGCCGTCCCAGCCGTACTGCTGAGAATGGAACTGCTGATAGAAGCCGAAGAGCTCGGAGACGAGTGTCCCGACGCGGCCCGTCGCGGCGAGCCGCTCCGAGTCGGCCGGCCGGAACAGCGCCTTGTGGGTCACGTCGAGGCCGATCATCGTCACGTCGATCCCGCTCGTGAACACACGCGCGGCCGCCTCGGGATCGGCCCAGATGTTGAACTCGGCGGCCGGCGTCACGTTCCCCTCGGCGATCGCGCCGCCCATCAGCACGATCCTCTCGATCCGCCCGGTCACGTCGGGATAGCGGACGAGCAACAGGCCGATGTTCGTCAGCGGGCCGGTCGGGACGAGCGTCACCCGCCGTTCGGAGGCGAGCAGGCGCCGGGCCAGGAAATCGACGGCGTGCTCCGTGACCGGTGCGGTGTGCGGCTCGGGCAGCTCGGGGCCGTCCATGCCCGTCTCGCCGTGCACGTAGGCGGCGACGAACGGCTCGCGCACGAGCGGCCGCCCCGCGCCGGCTGCGACGGGGATCTCGGTGCGGCCCACGAACTCGAGGATCTTGAGCGCGTTCGCGGTCGTCTTCTCGAGCGTCTGGTTGCCCGCGACGGTGGTGATCCCGAGCACCTCGACCTCCGGGCTCGCGAGCGCGAGCAGGAGGGCGATCGCGTCGTCGTGGCCCGGGTCGCAGTCGATCAGGATCGGCGTGGTCACGAGAGGATCCTGTCGATCTCGGCGGTGGTGGGAAGGGACGGCTGCGCTCCGGGACGCGACGCGGCCAGGGCGCCGGCGGCGCAGGCGCGGCGGAGCGACTCTTCCCGGGGCCGCTCCTCGAGCAGCGAGACGACCAGACAGGCCGTGAACGCGTCTCCGGCTGCTGTTCCGTCGACGGCACGGACCGCCGGCGGCACGGCGCGGGCGATCTCCTCCCCGTCCTCGAGCAGGATCGCGCCCTCGGCCCCGAGCGTCACGGCCACGAGCTTGCCGGCCTCGCCGGTCACCTCGTACTCGAGCCGGTTGACGACGAGCAGATCGGGCTCGACGTCGACCGGCCGCGCAGGCGCCGCGTTGAGGCAGAAGAAGCGCGCCTGCTGCGCAGCCGCGTACACCGTGTCGTCGGGGATCTCGAGCTGGCAGAGCACGGCGTCCGCGTCGCCGACGTCGATCTCGGCCGGCGACAGGTAGGCGTTGGCCCCCGGCGCGACGACGATCTGATTCTCCCCCACGCCGTCCACGAGGATGAGGGCGACGCCCGTGTGGACGCCGGCCTCGCTGATCCAGGCGACGCCGCTCGTGTCGACACCGTCCTCCTCGAGCCCCGCGAGCGCCTCGTCCGCGAGGTCGTCGACCGCGACCGCGCCGACGAAGCGCACGTCGGCGCCGAGCCGTGCGGCTGCAACGGCCTGGTTGGCGCCCTTGCCGCCCGGGACGCGTTCGAAGGTCGCGCCGGTGACCGTCTCCCCCACCCGCGGCAGCCGCTCGCAGCGCGCCACGAGATCCAGGTTGACGGAGCCGACGACCGCGATGCGGGGTGTCACCTAGGCGGCGAGCGCTCGCAGGTCGTCCGCGGCCGAGCCGAGGTTCTCACGCAGGTCGAAGAGCCCGGCCCAGAGCGAGCCGCTGTCGGGCGGCGAGCCGAACCGTGCAGCGTCGGCGAGGCCCTCGAGCGCGCGGACGAGAACGGCGAGCTCGAGGTAGGCCTGCGCCACCCGGGTCGGTGAGACGCGGACGCCTGCCCGGCGCAGCACGCCGTCCCATTCGACCAGCTCGGCTGCCCCGGGACCGCCGTACCACGACCGTCCCTCGGCAACCTCGGGCTGGAGCTCGAGCAGGTAGCGCGACAGCGGCCGGTCGAGCCCGGCGAGGGCCGTCTCGGCGCGGTCGGCAGCCCGGCGCAGCGCGGCCTGGCGCCGCCCGGGCGTGCAGGGATCGGCGTCGCCGCGGGCCCAGCGCTCGAGCAGACGGCAGAACGCGAGCGAGGCCGCCTCACAGGCGCGAAGCTGCGCGACGAGCTTGCGCCCGGTCTCCTCCCGGGGTGCGAGCTCGCCGAGCACGTCGGCCCAGTCCCGTGTCCTGACGGTGGGCACTCTAGACCTCCACCACGATCGGCAGGATCATCGGCCGGCGCCGGGTGCGGTCGTAGACGAGCTGGCCGATCCCGTCGTGCAGGTGCTCCTGGAGAAGCTTGATCTCGAGAATGTCGTCGGCGATGCAGGCGTCCAGGATCTCCTCGGCCTCGACCCGCATCTCCTCGAGCAGGGGGCCCTCCGCGTCGGTGAAGCCGCGGGCGATCAGCTCGGGTGAGGCGCTGCGGGAGCCGTTCGAGCTCGTCAGCGTCGCGACGACGATCAACACGCCGTCCTCCGACAGGCGTCGCCGGTCGCGGAGCGCGACGTCGCTCAGGTCGCCGACCGACAGGCCGTCGACGAAGGTCACACCGGAGTCGACGTGGTCGACGATGGATACGCCCTGCTTCGTCAGCTCGACGACCGAGCCGTTCTCGGCCAGCACGATCGACGCGGCCGGAACGCCGATGTCCCCGGCCATCCGTGCCTGCGCCGCCTGCATCCGGTACTCGCCGTGCACCGGCATGACGCCCTTCGGGCGGACGAGCGCGAGCACGGTGCGGATCTCCTCCGAGTTCCCGTGGCCGGACACGTGCACCGGTGCGATCTCCTGGTGCAGGATCTCGGCCCCCGCGCGGGCGAGCTGGTTGATCGTGTCGTGGACGCGCAGCTCGTTCCCGGGCACCGGCTTCGCCGAGATGATCACCGTGTCACCGCGCTCGACCTGGACCGACGCGTGGTCGTGGTAGGCGATGCGCGTCAGCGCCGACAGCGGCTCGCCCTGGCTGCCGGTGCAGAGGACGAGCACCTTGTCGGGCGGGTAGTCGCCGAGCGCCTTCGGCTGGATCAGCGTCTCGTCGGTGACCGAGAGGTAGCCGAGCGAGCGGGCGATGTTGAGGTTCTTCCGCATCGACCGCCCGACCACGCACACCTTGCGGTCAGCCTCGAGCGCGACGTCGATCGCCTGCTGCATCCGATGGACGTTCGAGGCGAACGTGGCGATCAGGACGCGGCCCTTGCGGAGCGGGATGATCTGGCGGAACGCGTCGCCGACGAGCCGCTCGGAGCCCGTGAACCCGGGTCGCTCCGCGTTCGTCGAGTCGCCGAGCATCAGGTCGACGCCACGGTTCCCCAGGTCGGCGAGCTTGCCGACGTCGGTCCTGAACCCGTCGACCGGCGTGTGGTCGAGCTTGTAGTCGCTCGTGTGCAGGACGCGCAGTCCCGCCGCCTCGAGCACGAAGGCGACGTTGTCCGGCACCGAGTGCGCCATGCGGACGAAGTCGACGCGGAACGGGCCGACGTCGATCGGGCCGTCCTCGGGACGGATCTCCTCCAGGTTCGTGCGCGCGAGCAGGCCGTGCTCGTCGAGCTTCGACTGGACCAGCCCGAGCGTCAGCTTGGTGGCGAGGACGCGCGGAACCGGAACTTCCCGGAGCACGTACGGCAGCGACCCGACGTGATCCTCGTGCGCATGGGTGAGCAGGACGGCCTTGATGTCGCTCGCGTGATCCTTCAGATACGAGAAGTCCGGCAGCACGAGGTCGACACCGAGGTGCTCGTCGCGCGGGAACGCGAGCCCGGCGTCGACGAGGACGCTGCCGCCCTCGGTCTCGTAGAGGGTCATGTTCTTGCCGACCTCGCCGAGCCCGCCGAGCGGGATGATCCTGATGCCTTGCGTCACCCGGCCAGTGTAACCGGGGTCATCTTCGGGGCCCTACGCCGGGACGAGGACGCCGAGCCGCTCGAGGCAGTCACGGACGCGGGCCTTCTCGTCCTCGGTCGCCTCGACCATCGGCAGCCTGAGCCCGCCGACCTCGTGTCCGAGGATGTTGAGCGCGGCCTTGATCGCGATCGGGTTCGTCTGCACCTTCAGCAGCTCGTAGGCGGGCGCGAGCGCCTCGTTGATCCGGCGCGCCTCGACGTGGTCGCCCTGCTTGTAGAGCCGGATCATCTCCTTCACCTGCGGCCCGACGACGTGCGTGTGGACACAGACGCCGCCGACGCCGCCGATCTCGAGGAAGGGGAAGATCAGGTTGTCGTCGCCTGCGTAGAGGTCGAGCTCCGTCTCCTCGACGATCCGGCGCGCCTGGTGGAGGTCGTCGTTCGCCTGCTTGACGGCCTTGACGGTCGGGATCCCGGCCAGCTCGACCATCGTCTCCGGCTCGATGTTGCGGACGACGCGGGCCGGAATGTTGTAGACGACGATCGGCCGGTCGCTGGCGTCCGCGATCGCCTTGAAGTGCTCGACGATGCCACGTTGCGTGGGAAGGTTGTAGTACGGGGTCACGACCAGGAACCCGTGGGCGCCGAGCTCGTGCGCCCGGTGCGTCAGATGCACGGAGTGGGCGGTCGAGTATGTGCCCGTGCCGGCGATCACCGTGGCGCGGTCACCGACGGCGCCGAGGGCGACCCGGATCAGCTCGAGCCGCTCGTCGTCGGAGAGCGTCGGCGCCTCGCCGGTCGTGCCGGCCACGACGAGGCCGTCGGAGCCGTGCTCGACGAGGTGGTGCGCGAGCGCAGCGAACCGGTGGAGGTCAACCGATCCGTCCGACCGGAACGGCGTCGCGATCGCCGTCAGGACTTCACCCAGCACTCGTCTGAGTGTACTCCGGGATCGGCCTGATGTCCTTCCGCGGCTGTGGACGAGAAGTCACCGTTTTGGCGCACTTGAGTCACGTCGGCGTGCGGATTTCCCCGCTACGCTCAAAACCGGGGGGCCAGGGCCGAAGGCCCCGGGGGAACAGATCGAGTGGCGCTGCGGCGGTCGGCGCCGCGGCGGTCCGGCGCTCAGGCGGTGACGTGCGCGTTGGCCGGGTACGGCTCCAGGTCGTTCACGAAGCCGTCCGTCCCCTCGACGCGGGCGAGCCAGGGGCCGATCGCCGGGTAGGCGGCCATGTCGATCCCGGCCTCGTGGGCGACGTGCGTGTACGCGTACAGCGCGATGTCGGCCACCGTGTAGCGCCCGGCGACCAGGAACTCGCGGCCCGCGAGGTAGTCGTCGAGGATCCGCAGTGCGTCGAGGCCGGCGTCGAAGTGACGCGCGAACGCCTCCGGTCGCCCGCGGTCGCGCCCGGTCAGACGCCAGAAGCGCGCGGTGCCGACGTTCGGCTCGAGCAGGTTCTGCTCGAAGAAGAGCCACTGGTGGACGTGTGCCCGGGTGACGCGCTCGTCGGGCAGGAGCGGCGAGCCCTCGGCGAGATACAGCAGGATCGCGTTCGACTCGGCGATCGCCTGTCCATCTGCGAGCAGCAGTGCCGGCGTGCGGGCGGCGGGGCTCAGCGCCCGGTACACCTCCGTCTGCGACTCGCCGGCGAAGATGTCGACCGGCACACGTTCGTGGTCGAGGCCGAGCTGGCGCAGCAGCACGCGCACCTTCAGGCAGTTGGCGGACGGGCCGTAGTCGAAGAGCGTCAGCATCGAAGGATTCAACGTCGGAGGGCCCGCGTCTGTGAGATCGCTCAGGAGAGCAGCGCGTGCAGCCCGACGGTCAGCCCCGGCGGCAGCTCGCGAACTCGCTCGAGCGCCAGCAGCACACCGGGCACGAAGGCGTCGCGCGAGGTGGTGTCGTGACGGATGGTCAGCGTCTCGCCCCGGCCGCCCAGGATCACCTCCTGGTGGGCCACGAGGCCCGGGAGCCGGACGGAGTGGATCGGCACCTCGCCCTCCATCGCGTCCGCGGTCGCCCTGGCCGTTCCGGACGGCGCGTCGAGCTTCGTGTCGTGGTGGAGCTCGACGATCTCGGCTTTCGGGAAGTGCTTGGCCGCCTCGGACGCGAACCGCATCATCAGCACGGCGCCGATCGCGAAGTTCGGTGCGTGGAAGGCGGGGACGCTGTGCTCCTGCGCGAGCCGGTCGACGGCCGCGCGGTCGAAGCCTGTGGTTCCGATCACGCACGGCACCCTGGCGCGGACGCACGCGGCGACGTTTCCCTCGACGGCGTCCGGCTGGGTGAAGTCGACCGCCGCCTCGCAGCCGTCGAGCGACACCGCGTCGCCGAGGTCGATCGGGACGACGGTATGGCCTGCCTCGGCGAGCGCAGCGGCCATGACCTCGCCGACCTTGCCGCGGGCGCCGAACACTGCGACTTTCATGCCGCTACCTGCGCGGGCAGGCCCGGATGGATCAGCTCCACGGCGGCGAGGAAGCGATCCTCGTCAGGCCCGATTCCGCCGGCCGACAGGGCGTCCGGGGCCAGCAGCATCGCCGCGAGCTCGGCGAGCTCCGGTGCCTCGACGGCGTCGATCTCGGCGATGATCCGGTCGAGCGTCTGCAGCTCGGTGTCGCTGATCAGCGATTTCCCGAGCCGGCTCATCCGGTTCGAGGTCGACTCCATCGACAGGGCGATGCGGCCCTTCAGGTTCTCCTTCGCCCGCCTCAGCTCCCGCTCGTGGACGTTGCCCGCGGCGATGTCCGCGATCTCCCGCGCCACGATCTCGAGGCACTCCTGGAGATTCTCCTCGCGCGTGCCGACGTAGACGCCGACCTGCCCCGTGTCCGCGTACTGCGACGCGAAGCTGTAGACCGCGTAAGCCATCCCGCGCTTCTCACGGATCTCCTGGAAGAGCCGCGAGGAGGCCGACCCGCCGAGGATCGCATCGAGGACCGAGGCGGCGAAGCGGCGCCGGTCGGTGCGCGAGATCCCGACCCCGCCGACGCAGACGTGGTACTGCTCGGTGTCCTTGCGCTGGAAGCGGATGCCGGGGGGCGGAGGCTTGACGATCGGCTTGCGGACACGCGTCCGTGCCTCGGGCGGCTCGACACGCTGGTGCGAGGCGCGCTCGAGCAGCTTCAGGAGCTGGTCGTGCTCCAGGTTGCCCGCGGCGGCGAGCACGATGTTTCCGGCCGTGTACATCTGACGGTGGTAGGTCGAGAGCGAGCGCTTGCTGACCGTCGAGATCACCTCGGCGGTCCCGATCACCTGGCGGCCGAGCGGGTCGCCGGCGAAGATCGCCTCCGAGAGCAGGTCGTGGACGAGGTCCTGCGGGGTGTCCTCCAGCATCGCGATCTCCTCGAGCACGACCTCCCGCTCGGTCTCGAGATCGGCGAAGGTCGGCGAGAACACCATGTCCGCCATCACGTCGAGCGCCGTCTCGACGTGGCGGTCGGGGACACGCCCGAAGACGACGGTGCTCTCTCGTGACGTGGCCGCGTTCAGCTCGCCGCCGAGCTCGTCGAAGATCTCGGCGATCTCCTGCCCCGAGTACGAGCGCGTGCCCTTGAACAGCAGGTGCTCGATGAAGTGCGTCACCCCGGCTCTCGAGGCGGTCTCGTCGCGCGAGCCCGCGCCGATCCAGAACCCGAGCGACACGGAGCGAACGGTGTCGACGCGTTCGCTGATCAGCCGCTCGCCGGTGTCGAGCTCGGAGAGAACGTACTCCTGCATCGCTCGATCGTAGCTTCGCGAGGCCGGCCTAGAAACCAACTCGGACGTTCGTGAAGTACCAGGCGGCGGACGTCATCCAGAGCGTGACCAGGACGGCGAAGAGCGTCCCACCCGCCAGTGGGAGCGACCAGCCCGGGTACTTGCGGCTGTGCACCATCAGCAGCTTGACGACGATCACGCCGAAGACGAACGAGCCGGCGATCGAGTGCACGAGCACGCGCGTGTCGGTCGTGCGGAAGCCGAGGATGAAGATGCAGTGGAAGGCGACGGGCAGCGTGCAGAGGATGGCGAGGCGGCCCGACCAGCGGTGGACCGGCGACAAGATCCGCGGCGGGACCGGGATCACGCGCTGCAGCTTTCCGAAGATCCGCGCGCCGGTCGAGACCTGCACGAGCGCGAGCAGCAAGGCGGCCGACGCGAACCACACCTTGGCCGCGATCGTCGAGGAGAACACCGACGTGACGATGCTCGTGTAGCTCGAGTTGACGCTCGCGAGGAGGTGCATTGGAGCCGAGCGACACTACTGGATACGATCGCCACGTGTCCAGGCTCGTGGTCCTCCCGCTCGTGCTCCTCCTCGCGGTCTCGGGTGCGACCTACGCACTCGCGAAATGGCATCCGGCCACGCCTGGCCTGCCGAAGCTCGCCGCCGGCTCGATCACGCTCGGCGACCAGTACCGCGGCCAGACGATCTACTCGACGACCTGCGCGTCCTGCCACGGCGCAAACGGCAAGGGCGGCGGCATCGGCCCGCGTCTCGCCGGCCTGCCGGTCTCGATCGCCCGGGTGAAGGCGCAGATCGACGCCGGCGGCGGCTCGATGCCCGGAGGTCTCGTCAAGGGCGCAGACGAGGCCGACGTGCTCGCCTACGTGGCGACGATCGTCTCGCTGCCGTCCGGCTGAGCCGGCCCCCGACCAAGCGATCGGGGCGCAGCCTGCGCCGCGCCCCGATCCTCTGCTTGCCTAGCCGGTTGTCGCCTTCCTATCTGCGGTCGCGTCCGCCGCCGCTCCGGCCGCCCCGGCCGCGGTCGCCGCCGCGTGGCTCTTCGGGGCGCGGAGGAGCGTCCTTCGCCCGCTCGATCAGCTCCTCGGGCTGGACGAGCGATCCGTTCTCGTGCTTCGCGACGAGCTTGAGCCCGATCCGGCCCCGCTCCTTGTCGACCTCCTGCACGATCACGTCGACCACGTCGCCGCGCGCCATCACGTCCTCGATGTGCGCGACCCTGCCGGGGCCGACGTTGGAGACGTGGAGCAGTCCGTCGGTGCCCTTCTTCAGCTCGACGAAGGCGCCGAACTGCGTCGTCTTGACGACCTTGCCGGTGTAGGTGTCCCCCACCTCCGGCTCCTTCGTCAACGCGTTGATCGCGGCGATCGCGGCTTCGGACTTGGTGCCCTCGGTCGCGTAGACCAGGATCGTCCCGTCCTCCTCGATGTCGATCTGCACGTCGTAGTCGGCCTCGAGCGAGCGGATCGTCTCGCCGCCCTTGCCGATCACCATGCCGATGTACTCCGGGTTGATCTTGATCGTCGAGATCCGCGGCGCGTGGTCGCGGAGCTCGGTGCGGGTCTCGGGGAGCGCCTCGGCCATCTTGTCGAGGATGAACTCCCGTGCCCGCTTGGCCTGGTCGAGGGCCGCGCGCATGATCTCCTGCGTGACGCCGGTGATCTTGATGTCCATCTGCAGGGCGGTGATGCCCTCGCGGGACCCGGCGACCTTGAAGTCCATGTCACCGAGGTGATCCTCGGCACCCTGGATGTCGGTGAGGATGACGTAGTCGTCGCCCTCCTTGACGAGGCCCATCGCGATGCCGCCGACCGGCCGCTTGATCGGCACGCCGGCGTCCATCAGGGCCAGCGTCGAGCCGCAGACCGAGCCCATCGACGACGAGCCGTTCGACTCGAGCGTCTCCGAGACGAGGCGGATCGTGTACGGGAAGTCCTCCGGCGGCGGGATCACGGCCTCGAGCGCCCGCTGCGCGAGCGCGCCGTGGCCGATGTCGCGGCGCTTCGGGCCCCGCATGAAGCCCGTCTCCCCGACCGAGTAGGGCGGGAAGTTGTAGTGGTGCATGTACCGGCGCTCGGCCTCGAGCGACAGGTCGTCGATCCGCTGTCCCTCCTTGGCGGTGCCGAGGGTGAGCAGCGTCATGATCTGCGTCTGGCCCCGCGTGAACAGCGCCGAGCCGTGTGTTCGCGGTGAGACGCCGACCTCGCACGTGACCTGGCGGATGTCCTCGCTCCCGCGTCCGTCCGGGCGGCGCTTGTCGACCGCGATCTTCTTCCGGACGAGGTCCTTGTAGATCGCGTCGGCGGCCCGCTTCAGGAACTGCTTGGTCATCTGATCCTTGGCGGGGGCCTCACCGTCCGCGGTCATGGGACCGGCCGGGAACGGAAGCTGCGACTGCTCGACGATCCGCTCGTAGAGCAATGACCGCTTCGCCGACTTCAGCTCCTTCGAGTCCTGCTCGGCCTCCGTGAGCGCCGTCAGGTCCTGCTCGAACTGTTGCCGCACCGGGGCCTCGACGGCCTCCATCCGGACGGTCTCGAGCAGGGCGTTGAGGCTCGAGCGGACCTGCGCCCGGCGGAGGATGTCGTCCTCGGTGGACTCCATCGTCAGCTCGGGTGCCAGCTCGTCCTCGATCGCCTCGATCACCGCTCCGCCCTCGCGGAGCCCGTGCAGCCGGATCTCCTCGCGGACACGGTCGCCGTGGCGCTCCTTCAGCTCGGCCGTCAGCTCCGGGTCGAGCCACTTCGGCTTGCCGACGCGCTCACGCAGCTCGAGCTGCGCGTCGCAGAGCTTGATGATCTCGCGGTGCGCGAGCTCGAAGGCCTCGAGCAGCGTCTCCTCGGGAACCTCGGAGGCGCCGGCCTCGACCATCGTCAGGCCGTCCTTGGTGCCGACGACGATCAGGTCGAGCGTCGACCCTTCGTCGGTCGCCTGCAGCGTCGGGTTGACGACCAGCTCGCCGTCGATCAGCGAGATGCGGACGCCGCCCACCGGCCCGAGGAAGGGCAGTGGGGAGATCATCAGTGCCGCGGACGCCCCGTTGATGCACAGGATGTCGTGCGGGGTGATGAGGTCGGCCGAGAGCGTGGTGCAGATCACCTGCACCTCGTTGCGGAACCCCTTCGGCCACAGCGGCCGGATCGGGCGGTCGATCATGCGTGCGGTCAGGATCGCCCGCTCGGTCGGCCGTCCCTCGCGCTTGAAGAAACCGCCGGGGATCTTCCCTGCGGCGTACATGCGCTCCTCGACGTCGACCGTGAGCGGGAAGAAGTCCGCGCCCTCGCGCGCCTCCATCCGCCCCTGCGCGGTCGCCAGCACCATCGTGTCGCCCGAACGGACGAGGACGGCGCCGTCGGCCTGCTTGGCCAGCTTGCCTGTCTCGAAGACGATCTCGTCGTCTCCGACGGTCACCGAGACCGATGTGGGCTGCTCGGTGGCAATACTCATGTTGTCCTCCACTTCTTCTGGAGAGTGGAGGTTTGAGTCAGCCTCGGCCGCGGGCCGGAGCTCGCTCAAACTTCCACTCTCCGGGTCTGTTCTCTTCGCTCGCGCCTAGCGACGCAGGCCGAGCTCCTTGATCAGCGCGCGATAGCCCTCGACGTTCGTCCGCTGCTGGTAGTCGAGCAGCCGGCGGCGGCGTCCCACGAGCTTGAGCAGGCCGCGCCGCGAGTGGTGATCCTTCGGGTGCGTGCGCATGTGCTCGGTGAGCTCGTTGATGCGGGTCGTGAGGAGAGCCACCTGTACCTCCGTCGACCCCGTATCGGAGTCGTGGCGGCCGTGCTTGCCGAAAATCTCCTGCTTCGCTTCCTTGGTGAGAGTCATGCAACCTCCGTGTAGACGTCTCCGCAGTCCCAGCACGTCGCGTAGGAAGCCACGCGTGCGGCCGAGGCTGCGGTCTGCGGACAGGGTACCAGCCGCGGTCGCTCGTTCTGTGCCGGCGTCGGCTCGAAGACCGGTGTCAGACACCGCCGGTCAGGCCGCCCAGCTGATCCAGCACGCCGACGAGGAGGCCCGCGCACCTCGGCGCAGCTGCCTCCCCCACCGCCATCACGTCCAGGTGGGACAGCTTCTCCGTCCCCGAGCCCGGCGGCGAGGTTGGTCACGAGCGAGATCGCCAGCACCTCGGCGCCGAGCGCGTGCGCGGCGATCGCCTCCGGAACGGTGGACATGCCGACCAGGTCGGCGCCGAGCGTTCTCAGCATGCGGATCTCGGCCGGCGTCTCGAATGCGGGCCCGGGCCAGTGCGCGTAGACGCCCTCCTTGAGGCTCGGGTCGAGATCGCGCGCCAGAGCCCGGAGCCGTGCTGCGTACAGGTCGGTGAGGTCGACGAAGTGCGCGCCGACGAGCGGCGAGACGCCGGTCATCGAGATGTGGTCGCGGATCAGCACCGGCTCGCCCGGGCGCAGGCCGGTGTCGATCGCGCCGGCGGCGTTCGTCAGCACGACGACACGGCAGCCGGCGGCAACGGCCGTGCGCACGCCGTGCACCACCGGCACGACGCCGCGACCCTCGTAGAGGTGCGAGCGGCCCAGGAACACGAGCACCCGGAGCCCGTTGCGCTCGATCGCCCGGATGCGTCCCTCGTGGCCTTCCACCGCAGGCGGCAGAAAGCCGGGCAGGTCCGTCGCAGCGAGGTCGGCGATGGGCTCGCCGGCCGTGCGAGCCGCATCCTTCCAGCCGGAGCCGAGGACGAGCGCCACGTCGAACGGGGAGCCGCCCGTGCGGCGGCGAAGCTCGGCGGCGGCTTTCTGCGCGGCGGCGAGTGCCTCGTCCATGGACGAGTAGGGTACGGCCTCTGTCGATGCCGCCTCGACCGGTCATGAGAGCTGCGGTCGCCGCAGGCCATCCGGCGACCGCCGAAGCCGGGGCCGAGATCCTCGCCGAGGGCGGGACGGCAGCCGATGCGGCCGTCTCGGCGGCGCTCGCGTCGTGCGTCGCCGAGACGCTCATGACGGGGCTGCTCGGCGGCGGGCACGCGATCGTCTGGGACGGGCGTCGGGCGCGGAACCTCGACTGCTTCGTCACCGTGCCGAGCGGCTCGGGGCCGCCGATGGTCGATCTGCAGGTGCCGTTCGGCGAGGAGACGGTGCATTACGCGGTCGGGCCTGCGTCGTGCGCCGTTCCCGGGCTCCCGGCCGGGCTGGACGCCCTCTGGCGCGAGTACGGGCGGCTGCCGTGGCCGCGCCTCGTCGAGCCCGCGCTCCGGCTGGCCCGGGCCGGTGTCGAGCTTCCGCCCCGGCATGCCGCCTGCCTGGCGATGCTCGAGCCGGTGATGACGCTGAACCGCGGAGCGGCGCTCTACTCGCCCGGCGGGCGGCTGCTGCAGAGCGGCGACACGCTCGCGCAGCCCGGTCTCGTCGCCGCGCTCGAGATCGTGGCCGGCGAGGGAGCCGGGAGCTTCTACCGGGGCTCGATCGCGGAGGCGCTGCTCGCCGAGCCGGGGGTGATCGTCACGCGAGGCGATCTCGAGGCGTACGAGGCACGATGGGCCGATCCGGTCGAGGTCGGCTACGCCGGCACGCGGTTCCTGACACGGGGCGGGCTCTCCGGTGTGCCGGAGCTGCTCGGCCGCCTGCCGCGACTCCACGGGCTCTCGGCGACCGAGCGGGTGCTGGCGCTCGTCGACGCGCTGGAGGACGGGGGCGCGGAGGGGCACACCACCAACCTGTGCGTCGTCGACTCCGAGGGTCAGGTCGTGGTGCTGACGTCGAGCCTCGGGCTCGGATCGGGCGACTTCCTCCCGGGGCTCGACCTGCACCTGAACAGCATGCTCGGCGAGAAGGACCTGATCGCCGGGCCGCTCGAGCCCGGCGCGCGGATGCAGAGCATGATGGCGCCGTCGCTGGCTCTCGACGGGGATGGGCCTGTCCTGGCGATCGGCTCAGCCGGCGGTTCACGGCTGCGGGCGGCGCTGTGCACCGTCGCCGCGGGCGTGCTCGACGAGGAGCTTGCGCCGCAGGAGGCGGTCGACCGGCCGCGTTTCCACCCCGCCGGCGGGACGATCAACGCCGAGCCCGGCGTCGACGAGCCGGCCCTGCAGCGGCTCGAGTCGTCGGGTCGGTCGGTGCGCCGCTGGACCGACCTGCACCACTACTTCGGCGGGACGAGCCTCATCTCCCGCCTGGGTGCCGCCGCAGATCCGCGGCGCGACGGGAGGGCGATCGAGCTCTAGACCGGCCGCTCGGCGCGGCGCGTGGCGTCCACGTCGGCGGCGATCTGGTCGATCAGCTCCTGCTCGCTGTCGAACGCCCGCTCGTCGCGGAGGCGCTGCCAGAGCTCGACGACGAGACGCTGCCCGTAGAGGTCGCCCTCGAAGTCGAGCAGGAACGCCTCGATCTTCCGCTCGCGGCCGCCGTAGTGCGGGTTCGTGCCGATCGAGACGGCGGCGGGCATGCTCAGCGCAGCGCCGGCATAGATGCCGAAGCCCGGCACGAGCAGATGCGCGTCGACCGCGAGATTCGCCGTCGGGAAGCCGAGCGTCCCGCCGCGCTCGTCGCCGACCACGACGACCCCCTCGAGCTCGGGCGGGCGTCCGAGCATGCCGGCCGCCGCGGCCACCTCCCCTTCGTGGAGCAGCCGGCGGATCTCCGTCGACGAGATGCCCTCCAGGAACGGAACCGCCCGCGCATCGAACCCGAGCTCACGGAGGAGCGCCAGGTCGCCGCGGCGGCGGTGCCCGAAGCGGAACGTCTCTCCCGCGACGACCACCCGGGTGCCCATCGCGCCCAGCACGTCGCGGGCGAAGTCCTCGGGCTCCTGCTGCTGGAGGCCGTGGTCGAACCGGACAACGAGCGTGTCCTCGACGCCGTGCTCCGCGAACAGCTCCAGGCGGCGCTCGAGCGTCGAGAGCAGCTCGACGCCGTACCCGAGTGCGATGCGCGGATGGGGATCGAACGTCAGGACGGTCGGAACGAGGCCCGTCTCGACGGCCGCCCCGATCACCTGCTGGTGGCCGCGGTGGACACCGTCGAAGGTGCCGATCGCCACCGCCCGGGGGCGCGGCTCGAGCTCGGCGACCGACCGGGCGATCCTCACGGCATCACCGTTCCGTCGACGGCCACGAGCTCGCCGTCGCAGACGACACGGACTCGCTCCGCGACCCGGCTCCGGCCCTGCCGGATCGCGCTGGCTTCGGCCTGGCCGATCTCGCGCGCCGGAAGGAACGCCAGCGCCTCCAGCGGAGCGACGATGCGCGTCTCGTCGGCGTCGGTGACCGGGAACGGGCCGACCTCCGTGCGCCGCAGCGACACGCAGTGGCCGCCGAGCGCCTCGGCGATCGCCCGCACGTACGTCCCCGAGGAAACGCGCAGGTCGAGTGTCGCGACGCCGTCCGCGTAGCCGAGCAGCGTGAGCTCGTGGACGGTCGAGCGGCGCAGCGGCATCTCCACCGCCACGCCGCGCCGGGCGAGCCGGTAGGCCCGTTCGCCGTCGATCTTCACTGCCGACGCGGCCGGGATCGGCAGCTCGATCTCGCCCCGCAAGCCGGTCGAGACACGCCTCGAGCTCCTCGCGTGACGGCGGCTCGCTGCGCTCGACGACCTCGCCCTCCACGTCCCCCGTCGCCGTGCGCGCACTCAGGTCGATCTCGGTCAGATAGCGCTTGTCGAGCCCGACGAGGTACTGGGCCAGCCGTGTCGAGGCGCCGAGCAGCACGAGCAGGAGGCCGGTCGCGAACGGGTCGAGCGTCCCGGCGTGCCCGGCACGGGCGCCGGTGCGGTCACGCAGGCGCTTGACGATCGCGAACGAGGACGGCCCCGCCGGCTTGTCGACGAGCACCAGGCCCGACGGCTTAAGGGCTCGGGGAGGCATGGGCAAACGCGGAGCGGATGAACTCGACGATCTCCTCGATCGACTCGGGGCTCGAGAACCCGGCTGCCTGGGGATGCCCGCCTCCTCCCCGCTGCCTGGCGATCGCGGACACGTCCACCTCGTCGCTCGCGGCTCGCAGGCTGATCCGGCGCGGCGCGTCGGGCGGCTCGGGCGGCTCGCGGATCGTCGCGGCCAGCTCGGCCCCTTCGACCGAGCGGAGGTAGTCGATGATCCCCTCCGCGTACTCCTCCCCCACGCCCAGCTCGTGGAAGTCGCTGCGCAGCAGGTACGAGATCACGAGCCGGCCACCGTCGTAGACGCGCGCCCGGTCGAGAGCGCGCGCGAGCAGCTTCAGCTTGGCGAACTCGACCGACTCGTAGATGCCCTTGAAGACACGCTGGGTGTCGACGCCCGCCTCGACGAGCTCAGCGGCGAGGCGCAACGCTTTCGGGGTCGTGTTCGTGTACTGGAAGCGGCCGGTGTCGGTCACGAGGGCGACGTAGATCGCCTCGGCGATCGCGGGCGTCAGGTCGACGTCGAGCTCGCGCATCAGGTCGCGGACGATCTCGCCGGTCGAGGACGCGTCCGGGACGACGTGGTTGATCTTCGCGAACCGGGAGTTGTCGTGGTGGTGGTCGACGTCGATCGAGAGCGGCACCCGGTCGAGGAGCTCGGAGGCGGCGCCCATTCGCTTGGCGTTCGCGCAGTCGAGCGCGAGCAGGACACGGTCGGCCGCGTCCGGAGGCAGCTCGCGGTGGAGCTCGTCGAGCGGCAGGAACGAATATTCGGCCGGCGGCGCCGTCTGGCCGCCCAGGTACATGACGCTCTCCTTGCCGAGCCGGTCGAGCGTCAGCTTGGCACCGAGGATCGAGCCCAGCGCGTCGCCGTCCGGGTTCTCGTGCGTGACGAGCAGGAAGCGGTCGTGCGCACGGATCGCCTCCGCGACCGCGGCGAGGTCAGTGGTCGGCGGCTGGCTCATCGTCTTCGGGCTCGGGAGCGAGGTCGTCGATCAGCTTCGTCATCCGAACGCCTCGCTCGACGGACGGATCGTATTCGAAGGTGAGCTGCGGGGTCCGCTTCAGCTTCAGCTGACGCCCGAGCCCTGCCTGCAGCACGCCGTGCGCCGCCGTCAGACCCTGCAGCGTGCTGGCCCGTGTCTGCTCGCTGCCGAGCACGCTGACGAAGACGGTCGCCTGCCGCAGGTCGGCGGTGGTGACCACACCCGTGACGGTCACGAACCCGATCCGCGGGTCCTTGAGCTCCGGCACCGCCTCGGACAGCACCTGCCGGATCGACTCGTTCACGCGGCGCATCCGGTCACTCATCAGGGCTCACGACCTCCCTGTCGGCCCGGATGAGCTCCCACTCCTGGCCGCCCAGGTAGCGCTCGGCGCCGTCGAGCAGCTGCTGGAGCTCGTTGTGGCCGCGCGCCACGCACGCGATCGTGAGCCGGCAACGCTGCCACAGCTCGTGATGGTCGACCTCGGCGACCGAGGCTCCGAAGCGGTGCTGGAGCTGGGCCTTCGCCGACTTGACGTACTTGCGCTTGCCCTTCAGCGACCCGGCTTCGGGAAAGTGCAGCTCGACGGAGAGGATGCCGACATAGCCCGCGCTCATCACGCTATTCAAGCGGACACCGGTGCGAAATCGGCACAGAATCGGCACAGACCTGCGTGCTCGATCGCGGTATCGTCGACCTCGAGGGAGGAGGGTTGAGACCCCTCCCCTCTGAGGGGTGGGGGTGCGGGAGCGGTGTCCCGGCGGGCGGGTCCGTTCGCGGCGGCGAGGATCAGGAGGCGCCCGGCGAGGGCGGCTCGTCGAGGGCCGTGCGCTCGACCTGGCGCACCTCGTAGGCCTCGATCACGTCGCCTTCCTTGACGTCGTCGTAGCCCTCGAGGTGGATGCCGCACTCGAAGCCCTCGGTCACCTCGCGCGCGTCGTCCTTGAACCGCTTCAGCGAGTCGATCGTCGTCTCGTAGATGACCGCGCCGTCGCGGACGATACGGGCGCTCGAACCACGACGGATCACGCCGCGAGTGACGTGGGAGCCGGCGATCGTGCCGAAGCGGGAGATCCTGATCAGCGCGCGTACCTCGGCCTCGCCGAGCGCCACTTCCTCGCTGACCGGGCGGAGCATCCCGACGAGCGCCTTCTCGATGTCCTCCGAGAGCTGGTAGATGACGCGGTAGGTGCGGATCTCGACGCCCTCGCGGTCGGCGAGCGCGCGCGCCTCGGGGCTGGGGCGCACGTTGAAGCCCACGATCAGCGCACCCGAGGCGGCGGCGAGGTTGACGTCGTTCTCGGTGATGCCACCCACGCCGGAGTGGATGACGAGAACGCGTACCTCGGCGTGCTGGATCTTCTCGATCTCGCTGACGGCCGCCTCGACGGAGCCCTGGACGTCCGCCTTGACGACGAGCCCGAGCTCCTGGACGTCGCCCTCCTCCATCTGCTCGAACAGGCTCTCGAGCGAGACGCTGCGCGGACGGGCGGCGAACTGCTCCCGGCGAAGCCGCTCGTCACGGATCTGCGCCAGGTGCCGCGCCTGCCGCTCGTTCTCGACCACGCGCGCGTGCTCGCCGGCGAGCGGGGGCGTGTCGAAGCCGAGGATCTCGACCGGCTCGCCCGGCTTCGCGTCCCTGACCTTCTCACCGCGGTAGTTGAAGAGACCGCGGACGCGCCCGTAGGCGTGGCCGGCGACGATCGCGTCGCCGACGCGCAGGGTGCCGCGCTGGACGAGCATCGTCGCCACCGTGCCGCGGCCGACGTCCAGGCGCGACTCGACGATCGGGCCCGACGCCTCGGCGGCCGGGTTGGCGCGGAGGTCGAGCTCGACGTCGGCGACGAGCAGCACCTTCTCGAGCAGGTCGTCGAGGTTCTGCTTCTGCTTCGCGGACACCTCGGAGAACTGCGTCGTCCCTCCCCACGCCTCGGGCTGCAGCCCGTCGGCCGCGAGCTCGCTCTTGACGCGGTCGATGTTCGCGTCGGGGAGGTCGATCTTGTTGATGGCGACGACGATCGGCACCTCGGCCGCGCGCGCGTGCGAGATCGACTCGCGCGTCTGCGGCATGACGCCGTCGTCGGCCGCGACCACCAGGACGGCGACGTCGGTGACGTTGGCGCCGCGGGCGCGCATGGCCGTGAAGGCCTCGTGGCCGGGTGTGTCCAGGAAGGTGATCTTGCGACCGCCGTGGTCGACCTGGTAGGCGCCGATGTGCTGCGTGATCCCGCCTGCCTCGGATGCTGCGACGGCTGTCTCGCGGATCGCGTCGAGCAGCGTCGTCTTGCCGTGGTCGACGTGACCCATGATCGTCACGACCGGGGGCCGGGCCTTCAGGGTCTCCTCCGCATCCTCGAAGGTCTCGGGCTCCTCGTCCTCTTCGCCCAGGTGCTTGATCGTGACCTCGCGCTTGAGCTCGGCGGCGATCAGCTCCACCTCGTCGTCGGTGAGCGACTGGGTCGCCGTCCGCATCGTGCCGAGGCCCATCAGGATCTTGATGATGTCCGTCATCGCGACGCCGAGCGCCTGCGAGAAGTCGCGAACGGTCACTCCCGACTCGACGACCGCGGGGCCGGTCGGGGGAGCGATCGGCTGGTCGCTCTTCGGCTCGCGGAGCGTGCGATCGCGTGCCTGGCGCGCGTCCGGACGCGGGCGGCCGGCGCCCGTGTCGATCACGACGCGGCGCTTGCGCCCGCTACCGCCGTGGCCGCGGGGGCGAATCGGTCTGTTGGGACGTTCAGCCATTGCTTGAAGTGTAAAGCCCTTTCAGGGCCGGATCGACCCGGACGGATGCCTTGAGTGTTCGGGCGAACGCTCTTCGTGCCGCCGCCCGTTCGAAGCAGGCGAGGCGCCTGCAGGTGTAGACCCCGCGCCCCTGGGCTCCCGGATCGGCCCGCGTCAGGGCTCCGCTCCGGGCCACGAACCTGATCAGCTCCGCTTTCGGGGCCCTGCGGCCGCAGCCGGCACAGGTTCGGACGGGGACGTGGCGCTCCGGCTCGCCGCTGCTCACGCCGCCGAAGAGGGTTCCTCCTCCTCGAGTGGCGCCGGCTCCGCGCCGGTGGCGGCCTCTGCGAGCACGGCCTCGGCGCCCGGCTCGAGCTCCCCGGCCTCACCCTCGCCCTCACCCTCGACGTCCGGCTCCTCGTCGTCGGGGCTTCCGACCTGGACGACGCTGCCGGTCAGGTCCTCCCCGCGCGCCTCGCGGGCGGCCAGCTCGAGGTGGGCGGCGACGCCGCAGAAGCGCGTTCCGGGCAGTGCCGCGTTCGGGCAGCGCTTGCCGTTCGAGAGGATGGCGGCGCAGCGGCCGGTGAACTCCTCGCTGTCCTCGCCGCCGAAGGCGGCGTCCGCCTCCTGCTGGGCGAACTCGGAGTCGGACTTGATGTCGACCTTCCAGCCGGTGAGGCGTGCGGCGAGGCGGGCGTTGAGGCCCTCCTTGCCGATCGCCAGCGCGAGCTGGTCGTCCGGCACGATCACGGTCGCGTCACGCGACTCGTCGTCGATGTAGACCTCGCGCACGCGTGCCGGCGACAGCGCCTTGGCGACGAAGCGCGCCGGCTCGGTGTTCCACGGGATGATGTCGATCTTCTCGCCGCGGAGCTCGGAGACGACCATGCGGACGCGCGAGCCGCGCGGGCCGACGCAGGCGCCGACGGGGTCGACGCCCTGGGTGTGCGACTCGACTGCGATCTTGGCGCGGTAGCCGGGCTCCCGGGCGACCGCCTTGATCTCGACGAGGCCGTCGGCGATCTCGGGCACCTCCAGCTCGAACAGCGTCCGGATCAGCTCGGGATCGCGACGGGACAGGATCACCTGCGGGCCCTTCGTCCCCGAGCGAACCTCGGTGATCACGGCCTTGATGCGGCTCCCCTGCTCGTAGCGCTCGCCGTCCACCTGCTCGGAGCGCGGCAGCAGCGCCTCGACCTTGCCGAGGTCGATCAGCACGTTGTTGCGGTCGCCGGCCTGCTGGACGATGCCGGTGACGACCTCGCCGACGCGGTCGACGTACTCCTCGTACATCATCTCGCGCTCTGCCTCGCGAATCCGCTGCAAAATGACCTGTTTTGCGGTCTGCGCGGCGATGCGGCCGAAGTTCTCCGGCGTGACGTCCTCGCGCACGATCAGGTTCTCGGGCACGTCGGACCAGTCGAGGTCGAGGTCGTCGTCGGAGATGAGCACGTGCGAGCGCTCGCCCGTCTCCACCTCCAGCGCCTCGAGCTCCTCGATCTCTCGCTCTCGGGCCTCGTCGAGCAGCCGCTCCTCGATGTCCTCCGGCAGCTCGATCGAGAAGACGCGGAAGTCGCCGGTCTCCTGGTCGAGCTCGACGGTCGCGTGCCGGGTGGCGCCCGGCGTCTTCTTGTAGGCGGCGAGGAGCGCGTCCTCGAGCGCCGTGATCAGCGTCTCGCTCTCGATTCCCTTTTCCTTCTCGATCGTGCGGACCGCTTCGATGATCTCTCGGCTCATCGTCAATTCACCTCGTCGATCAGATTCCCGCGGACGATTGCCGCGTACGGGATTTCGACGCGCTCGCCGTCCCCGACGCCGAGCGCTAGAGCTTCACTGTCCGCCGCGGCAACCGTGCCCTTGAATCGCTTGCGGCCGTCGATCGCCTCGGCGGTGCGAATGGTCACACGGCGACCGACGGCGTTCCGGAAGTGGGCCGGCTTGCGGAGCGGTCGCTCGATCCCCGGTGAGGAGACGTCGACCGTGTACCGGTTCAGGTACCCGCGCAGGAGGTCCGTGACCCGCGCGCAGAGCGCGTGATCCACGCCCTTGGGGTGGTCGATGAAGACGCAGAACCGCGTCGGGGACAGCAACTCGACCGCGAGCACCTCGACTCCCGGGATCTGCCGTTCGACCGTTCCTGCGACCTCTCTGGTCAGTTCCTTCTCCTTCTCGTGAACCGGTGCCAAGATCGTCCTTCCAAAGCGAGCTCAGCCTGTTTTCCTCGAAAAAAATGGGCGCCGTGCGCCCATTTCGCCAAGCCGGTGAAATGCGGTGTTTGCAGGATAGCATCGCCTGCTCGGCCCCGAGTGAGGCGGCACTCGGGAACGACGTTCCTAGTCGGCCTGTAAATCTTCCACGCCGTGCTCGACCTGGCGGTCGTACTCGGCCTGGTCGTAATGGCCCTGCGACTCGGCGATGAGCCCGTCGTCGCCGATCGTCCATTCCTCGAACCCGCTGATCCGGACGCTGTTTCCGGTCCCGCCCGGACCGGTGTTGGTGCCGACGAGGGTCCAGCGGTACTCGGTGTCGCCGTCCCGAACGACGAGGTCGTCCATGAGCACCTGCAGGTCCGGAAACGCGTCCATGAACGACTGCGCCGCCTCCGTGACGGCAGCCCGCCCGACCGAAGGCGTACCGCCGTTGATGGTCAGTGAGCCCTCGGGCGCGTAGTGGCCGGCCACCCTCGCCGGGTCATGGCTGCACCAGGCCGCGGTATAGCGCCGGGCGAAGTCGTGGAGCTGCTCCGGGTCAGGCGTCATCGGCCGGTACTGCCCGCTACGAGTCTGCGAGGTCTGCGAGGACCTGCGCCTTCGCCACCGGGTCGAGATCGTCGAGCGCAGCGTGGACCGAGCTCTTCGCCGCCTGGATCTTCTCGTCACGCTCGGTGTACTTCTCGCGCGCGTAGAGACCGCTGCCCGCGGCCACCGCGAGGAACCCGAGCACGCGTAGCACCCTCGAGTGGCCCATCCATCCGGCCACGAGCGCGAGGATCCCACCGGTCACGATCGCCAGGGCAGCCTTCTCGCCGTCCGCTCGTTCGCTCACGACGGCACCCTAGCAAGGGGTGGAATTGGCCCCTGTGGTGTCTTCGCGGAGTAGTACACCGCGAGCGTCGCATGGACCTGAGCCTTGACGTGGGACGAGAGGAACCGGCTCTCGAGCAGTCGTTCGGCCTCGCTCGCATGGTGCTCGGCGCGTTCGTGCACGTCGGCTTGTGCAGGAATAGTTGTCACCCGACACCTCCTTCCAGCCGCTCAGGCTCGCACACTGCGCCTGGCAGGGCATCGGGGACGGTCCGGATCGCGATGCGGGAATCCACGCGGTGCCCGCGACCGAGCTGCTAGATGTCGAGCACGATCGTGACCGGGCCGTCGTTGACGAGCTCGAGCTGCATGCGCGCGGCGAAGACGCCGGTCGCGACGGGCACGCCGAGGTCCCGGAGCGCGACGCAGAAGCGCTCGTAGAGCGGCTCCGCGTGCTCGGGCGCCGCGGCGGCCGAGAAGCTCGGCCGGTTGCCCTTGCTCGTGTCGGCGATCAGCGTGAACTGGCTGACCACCAGCGCCTCGCCGCTCGTGTCGAGCAGGCTCCGGTCGAACTTCCCGGCGGCGTTCTCGAACACGCGCAGGCGGGCGATCCGGCCGGCCAGCCGCTCCGCCGCGGCTGCGTCGTCGTCTGCCGCGATCCCGAGCAGGATGCACAGGCCCGGGCCGATCTCGCCCACCACGGCGTGCTCGACGAGCACCCGCGCCTCGGAGACTCGCTGTACGACCGCCCTCACCGTCGCGAGCCTACTCGGCTATCCCGGCCTCGCGGCAGGTGGCTCCCGGCCTGCCGACGCGGTCTGCGCGGCCCGCAGCTCGTCAGCCTTCCGTAGCGGCTCCTCGTCATACAGGTGGCACTCGACCTGCACTCCGTCGACATCTACGAGCCTGGGCTCGATGGGGTCGTTCCACTCGACGTCCACGCTGCCGTCGACCGCGGTCAACGACCGAAGGCCCGTCCAGAACGGCTCGCCCGGATCCCGGGCGCGGATGCGCTCGAGGATCGTGAGCAGATCGCGAGCCTGCGCCCCTTTCCTGACCGGGATGCGGACACTGGTGGCGGGAGATTCGAGGGGCGAGAGGTCATCGATGACCGCCAGCTCCGATTCGTACTCCTCCTCCGCCGTATGTGTCCACCGTGCCTCGAGCAGGTCCTTCAGGTCGCGCGTTTCCCAGCCGCAGACCTCGAACGCCTGATTGCAGCGAGGATGGAACGAGCATCCGAGCGGAGGGCGAGCTGCGTCGGGAACCTCACCTCTCGGGAGGTCGCGCGGAATGCTCTTGCGCGGGTCGGGCTCGGGAATCGCGCGCAGAAGAGCCTTCGTGTACGGATGCTTCGGATCCTCGTAGATCGCGGCCGAGGGGCCGATCTCCACGATCCGGCCGAGATACATGATCGCGATGCGGTCGCAGAAGAACTTCGCGGTCGCAAGGTCGTGAGTGATGTAGAGATACGTGAGGTCGAAATCGCGCTTGAGCGCGAGCATCAGCTCCAGGATCTTCGCCCGCACGCTCATGTCGAGCATCGAGACCGGCTCGTCGGCGACGAGCAGCACCGGGTTGAGGACGATCGCCCGCGCGATCACGGCACGTTGCTTCTGCCCTCCGGACAGATCGGACGGGTACTTGTCCAGGAACTGATCGGCGGGCGCGAGGCCGACGTGCTCCAGGATGGTCGCCACCCGTCGACGCATCTGGTCTCGGCCCTTCACGAGGCGATGGATCTGGAGCGGATGGCCGACGGCCTGCGCGATCGTCATGGCAGGGTTCAGCGACGCGTGCGGATCCTGGAAGACGATCTGCATCCTCTTCCGGAGGTCGCGCAGTGCCCGTTCGCCCAGGTTCGTGATCTCCTGCCCTTCGAACACGACGCTTCCCGACGTGGCCGGGACGAGGCCGAGAATCGTCCGGCCGAGCGTCGTCTTGCCGCTCCCGGACTCACCGACGAGGCCGAGCACCTCGCCTTTTCGAAGGTCGAGCGACACATCGTCGACGGCCCTTACCTGTCCGGCCTCGCGACCGAGCAGCCGGTCGCCGAAGCTGCCTCGGATCGAGTAGTACGTCTTCAGGTTCCGGATCGACACCAGAACCGAGGGATCGTTCCCCGACGCAGGATCCGTCGCGCCGTCGACACCCTCCATCTACGCTTCCTCCGCGACTGCGATCTCGTCCTTCTCGAGGGCTTCTCTGCCTCCTGCGAAGATCTCCTGTGTCGGGCCATGGAGCCAGCACTGCACCCGCCTCCCGGCATGCGTGCGAATCTCGATCGGATCCTTTTCCGGGCAGATGCGCATGGCATCGGGACAGCGTGGGTAGAAGCGGCAGCCGGAGGGTGGGTCGATCAGGCTCGGAGGCGCCCCCGGGATCGAGTGCAGCTCCACCGTGTCGAGCGAGATGGTCGAGCGCAGGAGCTCCCGGGTGTAGGGGTGGCTCGGCTCGGTGAAGACCTCGACCGCGGGCCCCTCCTCGACGATCTTCCCCGCATACATGACCGCCACGCGGTCGCACGCCTCGGCGACGATGCCGAGGTTGTGCGTGATGAGCAGCAGTGCGGTGCCGAAGTTCCGCTTCAGGTCGGCCAGGATGGCGAGGATCTGGGCCTCGACGATGACGTCGAGCGACGTCGTAGGCTCATCGGCGACGAGCAGCTTCGGCCGGAGTACCAGGGCAAGAGCGATCATGATGCGCTGGCGCATGCCGCCGGAGAATTCGTGCGGGTACTGGCGGAAGCGCGTTGGCGGGATGCCCATCTTGCCGAGTGTCTCGAGCGACCGGCTCCTGACCTCCTTGTTGCCGAGCTTCGGTTCGTGCTGCTGGATCGTCTCCCGGAAGTGGTCCTCGATGCGCATCAAAGGGTTCAGGCGTGTCATCGGCTCCTGGAAGATCAGTCCCAGGTCGGGGCCGCGCAGACCTCGCAGCGTCTTGGGACGGAGGCCCACCAGGTTGCGGCCGCCGTAGAGCACCTGCCCGTCCGACTCGGCGCCGTCGGGGAGCAGACCCAGAATGCCCCGACCGAGCGTCGACTTGCCGCAGCCGGACTCCCCCACCAGCCCGACGACCTCTCCGGCGCCGATGTCGAGTGACACACCGTCGACGGCGCGGACAGGGCCTCGCACCGTCCCGTAGTAGACGCGAAGAGCGCGCACCGACACGACAGGCGTCGCCGGCGTGGTCAAGCCGTTTCCTCCGCGGCTTCCTGGCCGGCCGGCTGCGGCTCCGAGATCGACCTTCGCGATCGACCGGCGGCGCAGGACCGGGTTGATCGTCTCGTTCAGGCCCTCGCCGAGGAGGGTCAGGCCCGTGACGAGGAGCACGATCGCCAGACCCGGGAACAGTGCCGTCCACCAGATGCCGGACGCGGAATCCGAGACCGCGCGCTGGATGTCGTAGCCCCACTCCGCCGCGTCGGTGGGCTGGATCCCGTAGCCGAGGAAGCCGAGCGCAGCCAGCGTGAGGATCGCGTCCGCCGCGTTGAGCGTCGCGATCGGGGGGACGTTCTGGACGACGTTGAAGAAGACGTACTTGCGAATGATCGTGAACGGCCCGGCGCCGAGCGCTCGTGCCGCCTCGACGTACGACTCCTCCCGGAGTGTGATCACGTGGTTGCGGACCACGCGGAAGTACAGGGGTATGTACGCGACGGTGATGGCGATGGCGGCGGTCAGCACCCCCTTGCCGACGCTTCCAGCGAGCAGGAAGGCGATGACGATCGCGAGCAGGAGAAACGGGAAGGCGAGCATCGCGTCCATGACCAGCACGAGCGCGCGGTCGAGCTTTCCACCGAAGTAGCCGGAGAGCAGTCCGAGCGAAACGCCGACCGAGAGCGAGAAGGTCAGCGAGAGCAAGACGACCTTGAGCTCCGTCTGGGTGCCCCAGATCACTCTCGAGAGGACGTCCGTCGATTGGACGGTCGTGCCCATCAGGTGCTCGCTCGAGGGGGCGGCGAGCTGGGCAAACCGGTGCCCGCCGGAGCGATACTGGTCGAACGAGTACGGCGAGATCACCGGAGCCAGTAACGCGAGCAGGATGAAGAACAGCGTGATGCCGGCTCCGACCCACAGCATGATGCGCGCGCTGCCCCGGGCATCTGCGACGGGCCCGAGAGCGCGTCTCGCGCCCGGCATGAACCGGCGCGTCGTCCGGAGCGCAGGCGTCCCGCCGCGGCTCGAAGCCGCCACTAGTACCTGATCCTCGGGTCGACGTACGCGCTGACGAAGTCGATGATCACGCTCACCGCCACGACGACGAGCGCGAAGATCACGATGATCCCCTGAACCGCCGCGTAGTCGCGGTTCTCGAGGTAGAGCACGAGCTCGTGTCCGATGCCCGGCCAGTTGAACGTCGTCTCGGTCAGCACGGCGCCGCCGAGCAGCAGCGCCACCTGCAGTCCTACGATGGTGATTACGGGCACGAGTGCGTTCCGGAACGCGTGGTGGTAGACGACCGAGCGCTCGCCGATCCCTCGGGCCCGGGCGGCCTCGATGTAGTCGTCCTTCATCGTCCTGATCACGTTGACCCGGATCAGGCGGATGAAGACCCCGGCCGTCACCAGGCCGAGCGTGACCGCAGGCAGGATCAGGTGCGCGCTGACGTCCCTCAGGGCTCCCCAGTTCCGGTCGATGATCGAGTCGACCATGAAGAGGTTCGTGTGGGTCTGGAGCGTGGCCTGGGTGATCGGGCTCGCACGGTCCGACACCGGCAGCCAGCCCAGGTAGTTGGCGAAGAAGAGCTGGGCCATCAGGCCGAGGAAAAACACCGGCGTCGCGTAGATGATGATCCCGAACAGTCTGCCCCCCGCGTCGACCGGGGTGTCGCGAAAGCGCCCGGCCAGAAGGCCGATGAGCACGCCGACGATGATGGCCACGATCATCGCGAAGAAGGTGAGCTCGAGCGTTGCGGCCCCGTTCGTCAGGATGATGTCGCTCACCGCGCGGCGGTCGGTGATCGTCGTGCCGAAGTCCCCGTGGGCGATGTTCCACAGATAGTCGCCGTACTGGGTGTAGATCGGCTTGTCGAAGCCGAGCTGGTGCTTGATCTGGTTGATCACGGACTGTGGTGCGTGGCCGCCGAGCGACGCGGAGATCGGGTCGCCGGGCGCCACGCGCATCAGCAGGAAGACGAACGTGAGCAGGATGAAGACCATCGGCACGACCAGTGCCAGACGCGTGATCGCGTAGGTCCTGAGCGATGTTCCCTGGCCGGCCACCGTTCCGTCTCCGAGCTTAGTCGCCGCGGGCGGCGAGAAAACTTGGGAGGGGCGCCGTCATGGCGCCCCTCCCCTGCGAGCTGTCGACGCCTGTCAGGACTTCGACAGGAGCCAGAACCGCATGTTGAACGCCGCGTCCAGCGTGGCGTTGATTCCGTGGACGTTGTTGCGGGAGACGGCGATCATCTTCCCCTGCCAGTAGGGGATGATCGGGACGTCCTTGGCGGACAGCACCTGCGCTGCCTTGATGGCGGCGAGGCGTGCTGCGGTCGTCTTCGCGCCGTACTCCTGCTTGATCAGCTTGGTCATCTGAGGGCTGCTGTAGCCGTTCGCCATGAAGTTGTTGGTCTGGTAGAAGGGCACGATGTAGTCCTCGGCGTCCGGGTAGTCCGGGAACCAGCCGAGCTGGAACGCGTTGTAACGCGATCCGGGCTGAGCGCTGTACTGAGCCCACTCAGCCGACTTGAGGTTGACCTTGAACAGGCCCGACGCGTCGAGGGCGCGCTGGATCTCCGCGTACTCGTCGGCCGACGCATCGCCGTAGTGGCTCGGCGTCCACCAGATGTCGAGCGCCACCGGTGTGGAGACGCCCGCGGCCTTGAGCACCGCTCGCGCCTTGGCGACGCTCGGTGTCCTCCCGTAGACCGAGGCGAAGACATCGATGTGCCCCGGAAGGCCGGCCGGCACCATCGAGAAGAGCGGCTGCACGAGCCCGTGATAGACGCGGGTTGCGATCGTCTGCCGCGGCATCAGGTACGCGATTGCCTTCCGGACCGCCGGATTGTTGGTCGGAGGACGGGTGGGGTTGAACACCAGGTAACGGATCACGACCCCGTTGCCGGAATGAACGGTGATGCCGCTCGTCTTGGCCAGCGACCCGTACTCGGTGGGCGTGAAGTCACGGAAGGCCATGTCGATCTCGCCCTTTTGCAGAGCGAGCTTCATCGTCGACGACTTGGAGTAGTAGTTGATGATCAGGTTGCTCGTCTTCGGCTTCGTCCCCCAGTAGTTCGGGTTGGCCTGGAGCACGGCCTGCTGCCCCGCGGTGTACTTGACGAGCTTGTACGGGCCTGTGCCGATCTGGGGATCGGTGTTTGCCTGGATCTTGTTGGCCGGGTACGTGTCGCTCGGAACGATGAAGCCGGCGTTGGTGGCGAGGATGAACGGCCAGGTGGATTGCGGCGACTTCAGATGGAACGTGACGCCGTAGGTGCCGTTCGTGGTCACGCTCTTCAGGTTCGAGAGGAGCGCCCAGATGCCCTGGTCACCGTGGATCTTGATCACCCGGTCGAAGGAGAATTTCACGTCTGCGGAGTCGAACGAGGAGCCGTCCGAGAACTTGACGCCTTTCCTCAGCTTGCAGGTCCAGACCTGCTGGGTCGCGTTGGCGGCGCACCCCGTCGCGAGCACGGGCTTGAGTACAGAGCCGCTCGGAAAGCCGTACAGGCCCTGGTACAAGGGCAGGTCGAGGGTGAACGACCCGTAGTCGTATTGGTTCGCGGGGTCGATGTTGGTGACCGTGTCGGTCGTGCCGTCGACCAGCGTGCTGCTCGCTGCCGTAGAACGCGTGGTTGCCGGGCGCGCCGAGGACTGGCTCGCGGCATAGCCGCCCGCCGCCGCCGCGATCGCGACGACAACCACCAGGCCGGCGAGCCGCCAGCGAAGATTTCTCAGAGTCATGAAGCCTCCTCTGTCGAGGTTGGAAAGCCTGTGACCTTCGACCTCCTAGTCGGAGTGTCAGGAGTATCCCAGACCAGGAGACGGGTTTCTCGGGCAGAAGTTGAGAATCGGTCAGTCGAGATCGAGCACGCGCGACTCGTAGATCTCGTCTCCGGGCCTCAGGGATCTCGCGAGCTTGTAGTGGGCGTTCGCCTCTCTCATCCGGCCGAGCTTCTCGAGGCAGCGTCCGAGCGCGTAGTGCGCGTAGTCGTCGACCGGCGAGATGTCGAGCGCCGCCCGGAACTCCGCCTCGGCCTCGCTGTAGCGGCCGAGCCGGAAGTAGGCGATCCCGAGCGACTCGCGGATCGAGGCCTTGGCCGGCTCGCGGCGCTTGGCCTTCTCGAGCGGCACCGTGGCCTGGGCGGCCTGGCCGTTCCGCAGGCGCCGGCGACCCTCCTGGAAGTTGTCGTAGACGTCGCTCATAGGCCTTTCAGGTAGCGCGAAGTTCTGCACGACCAAGTCAAGCGGGTCCGTCAAGTCCCGCGTCGGGCCGATCTCGACGCCCGCGATGCGCGCACCGGAGGCGATCGCACGCTGAAACGCCGTCGCCTGCTCGAACGGAGGCCCGGGAAGCTCGCGCTGCAGCTCGCGCCACACGGCGTCGCCGTGGAACCAGAGCGGTGCTCCCGAGAGCGGATTGGCCGGGTCGTCGTCCGGCAGTGCGGTGACGAGCCCGCCCTCGACGCGAACGGCCCAGCGGCCGGGGCCCGGCGGCGGCTGCCGGCGGACGGCGATCGCACCGTCGTGGCCTCGCGCCGCTGCGAGGAAGCGTCCCATGTCGCCCGGTGTGACGACGGTGTCGGCGGCGACGACGAGATACGGCGGCTCGAGCTCGGCCCTGCGCACGGCATCGGCCGAGCCGAGCACCTCGGGCTGGCTCACGAACCGCAGGTCGTGCGGGAAGCCTTCGAGCAGCCGCTCGACCTGATCCGCCAGGTGGCCCGTCACGACGGTGATGCGGCCGACGCCGGCGTCCTGGAGCTCGCGGAGCACGGTCACGATCACGGGGCGTCCGTCGATCGGCAGCACGGGCTTCGCGTACCGCTCGGTCACCGGTCGGAGGCGGCGGCCCGCTCCGGCCGCCATCACCACCGCTTCCACTACAACAGCTCTTCCACCGCGTCGAGGACGACGGCGGCAATCGCCTCCTTGCGTGCCCTCGCGACGCTGCGCTCACCGGAGCGTGAGATCAGGACGACCTCGTTGTCGGCAGAGTCGAAGCCGATTCCGGCCTGCGCGACGTCGTTGAAGACGATCAGGTCTGCGTGCTTCGTCTCCAGCTTCGCGCGCGCCCGGACGAGCCCCTCGCTCCCCATGTCCGCGGCGAAGCCGACGAGAACCTGCCCGTTCGACCGGCTCTCGCCGAGCTCGCGCAGGACGTCCTGCGTAGGCTCGAGCCGCACCGTCCAGTCCTCCGCGCTCTTCGGCCGCTTGCCTGCGTGTGGCTCGGTGGGCCGGTAGTCGGCGACCGCCGCCGTCATCACGACGACGTCCGTATCGTCCCGGCGCGCCAGTGCTTCACGGGCCATGTCCTCGGCGGTGGGTGTTTCGACGACCTCGATGCCCGGAGGGACCCGCACGCCGAGGTTCGCGGCCAGCAGCGTCACGGCCGCGCCGCGCCGCCGGGCCTCCTCCGCGACGGCCACGCCCATCCGGCCGGAGGACCGGTTGCCGACGAAGCGGACGGCGTCGATCGGCTCGCGGGTGCCACCGGCGGACACGAGGACCCGCCTGCCCTGGAGCGCGCCGCCGTCCCCGAGCAGCACGCGGCAGCGGGCGAAGATCTCCTCCGGTTCGGTCATGCGCCCGGGGCCGGTCTCGCCCTCGGCGAGCTCGCCCTCCTCGGGGCCGATCAGCTCGACGCCGCGGTCGGCGAGCAGCGCCGCGTTCGCCTGCGTCGCCGGGTGCTCCCACATGCGCACGTTCATTGCGGGCGCCACGAGGACACGGCCGGGAAAGGCGAGCGCCGTCTGCGTCAGCACGTTGTCGGCGATGCCGTGCACGAGCTTGGCGAGCGTGTTCGCCGACAGCGGCGCGACGACGAGCAGGTCGGCGTCGAGGAGATGCGGGTACAGCTCGTGCGGACTATCGCGCCGTGCCAGCGCTTCGAAGGTCTGCGTGGTCACGAACCGCTCCGCGCCGGGGGTCAGCACGGGCGTCACCTCGTGCCCGGCCTTGACGAGCAGCCGGCAGAGCTCGCACGCCTTGTAGGCGGCGATCCCACCGGTGACGCCGAGAATCACACGGGCCATTGGCCTATTGTGCCCCCGAATCGCGGGCACGGCGAGCCGTGGCAGCTAGGAAGGGTACGAGTACTTGATCTTGCCCTCGGCGATCTCTTCGAGGGCCATGGTCAAGTAGTTCTTCGAGCGCGACTCGACGAGCGGCGGCAGCTCTTCGAAGGTGCCTTCGCCGAGCTGGTGGTGGTAGTTGTTGATCTGCCGGGCGCGCTTGGCAGCGACGATCACGAGTGCGTAGCGGCAGTCGACGCTCCCGAACAGCTTGTCGATACGAGGCTGGATCATGGGGCCATGCTAGCGGTCGGCGCTGCTCGCGGCGGCGGTGACGATGGAGACGAGGTCGTCGAGGGCGCGGTCGAGGTCGTCGTTCTCGACGACATGGTCGAACAGGCTGGCCTGCAGGAGCTGGCTCTCGGCGAGGTCGAGGCGCTCGCCGATCTCGCCTGCGCTCTCCGTCGCACGCTCCCGCAGCCGCCGCTCGAGCTCGGCGCGCGGCGCGGTGACGAAGACGGTGACGACGCCCGGTAGCTCCTCCGCCACCTTGAGCGCTCCCTCGGTCTCCAGCTCGAGGACGGGGATCCGCCCCTCGCGTCCGATCCGCTCGACCTCCTCGCGCAGCGTGCCGTACCGCTGGCCCGACACGTAGGTGACGTGCTCCAGGAACTCCCCGTTTGCGACCCGGCGGGCGAAGTCGGCGTCGGAGAGGTAGTAGTAGTCGCGGCCCTCCTGCTCTCCCTCGCGCCGCAGCCGGGTCGTCGCGGAGACGGCCAGCTCGAGCTCGGCGACCCGCGGCAGCAGCGCGCGGATCAGCGTGCCCTTGCCCGCCCCGGACGGGCCGGTGATCACGATCACGGGCAGCTCCCCGCCGCCGGGCTTCTCACGACGCCGCCTCAGGCCGAGCAGACCTCCGGCGCGGCCTCTACCTGCTGAAGAGCCCAATCAGCTCGGTGCGCTGGCGGTCGGAGAGACCCCCCACCGTCTTCGATTCGCTGATCCGGCACTGATTCAGGTACCGCTTGGCCTTCACCTGGCCGAACTTCGGCACCGCCATCAGCATGTCGAGGACCTTGGCGGTCGACACGTACTCGGGCGGGTCACGGAGGATCTCGTCGATGCGGAGTCGACCCAGCTTGAGATCCTTCTTCAGCTGTGCCCTCTTGACCCGGATGTCGTTGGCACGCCGGAGGGCGTCCATCCGTTGATCGAGCGATCGGGACGGCGCCTGGCTCTGAGTCTTGGACGCGACCATCGGCAAGGCGCCGATACTAACACCCTCACGTCGGGGATCCGCAAGCCCTGTGCGAGGGTTCTTACATGGGTGCCGGGCCTGCGACTTCCCGCCCGCCGACGACGACGCCGCCCGTGTGCGCGAGCCCCTCGGCAGCCTCGAGCGAGTCGAGCCCGAGCAGCTCGAGCTCGGTGTCGATCTCGTCGCGGATCCGCGCGGGCGCGTCCGGATCGGCGAACAGCACCGTTCCGAGCGCGACCGCCGATGCCCCGGCGGCGACGAGCTCGATGACGTCGCGGCCGGTCGTGACGCCGCCCATGCCCACGATCGGCAGGGCGCTCGCGCGCCGGCAGGCGTAGACCGCGGCGAGGGCGATCGGCCGGAGCGCGGGCCCGGAGTAGCCGCCGGTGGCCGTCCCGAGCACGGGCCGGAGCGTGTGCGCGTCGAGGGCCAGGCCGCGCATCGTGTTGACGAGCGAGAGCCCGTCGGCGCCGGCCGCCTCGACCGCCCGGGCCACCTCGGTGATGTCCCACGCAGCCGGTGAGAGCTTCGCGAACAGACGAAGGTCGGTCGAGGCCCGGCACGCGGCGACGATCTCGGCCGCCGACTCGGGTGCCTCGTCGACGTTCGGGCACGACAGGTTCAGCTCGATCGTCACCGCGTCGAGCCGCTCGCAGGTCTCCGCGTACTCGCGCGCCGAGAACCCCCCCACCGAGACCCAGAGCGGCAGGTCGAGCTCGCGCAGCCTGGGCAGCGTCTCGGCCAGGAACCGCTCGCGCCCGGGGTTGGCGAGGCCGATCGAGTTCAGCATCCCGGACCCGGTCTCGGCGATCCGGATCGGCGGGTTGCCGGGCCGCGGGAGCGGCGTGACCGTCTTGGTCACGAAGGCATCGAGCTGTCTGGCCACGTCCGGCGCAGTCAGTGCGTCGAGGCAGCCGGAGGCGTTAAGCAGCAAGGACCGGCCCCTCCACGCAGAGGCGCTTCCACTCGCCGTCGATCTCGACGGCACAGCCGTAGCAGGCTCCGTACCCGCAGGCCATCGGCGCCTCCCAGGCGAGCTGCGCGCCCGGACAGAGCTCGGCGACCGCCTGCAGCATCGGCTCGGGCCCGCAGGCGAGGACGTCGAGCCCGGGCTCGATCAGCTCGGTGACGAGCGTCGGCTCGACGACGACGTGCGCGTCGGGCAGCAGCACGGCTGCTTCGGCGTGCTGCTCGCTCCGGAAGCCGAGCACGGCCGGGGGTGAGCCGAGCGCCTCCGACAGGTACGGGAGCGGCGCGATGCCGATGCCGCCTCCGACGAGCAGCGGGCGGCGGGCGCGAAGGTCGAAGCCGTTCCCGAGCGGGCCGAAGGCCGCGACCCGGTCGCCCGGCTCGAGCTCGCACAGCGTTCGCGTGCCCGGGCCGATCGGGTCGATCAGGAAGCCGAGCTCCCCGGGCGGTGCGAGGCACAGGCTCATCGGCCGCGGCAGCACGCGCCCCGGCGGCGAGAGCATGAAGAACTGGCCCGGGTTGCCGGGGTCGAGCCCGCCGCGCTCCACCCGGAGCAGCGTGTAGAGCCCGACCGGCTCGACGGCCGTGACGCTAAGCGCTCGCCGCTGCCTCATGACGTTCCTGGAGGCTCCGTGCAGCCTCGCCGCGGGCATTCGCGATCGCCTCGACCGCTGCGGCGGCGCCGGCGAGCGTCGTGATGCACGGTACGCGGGCGACCAGCGCAGCCTCGCGGATGCGGTAGCCGTCGCTGCGCGCCTCGGATCCCTGCGGCGTGTTGACGACCAAATCGCAGCGCCGCCGGCGGATCAGGTCGACGACCGTCGGCTCACCGTCCCCACCGGACACCTTCGCGACCGGCTCGACCGCGATGCCGGCCTCGGCGAGAGCCGCCGCCGTCCCGTCCGTGGCGACGAGGCGGAAGCCGAGCCCCGCCAGTGTCCGCGCGACCGGGACGACGGCCTGCTTGTCCTCGTCGCGAACCGACAGGAAGGCCGTGCCCTCGACGGGCAGCGGCCGGCCGGCCGCACGCTCCGCCTTCGCGAACGCGCTCGGGAAGTCGAGCGCGAACGCCATCACCTCGCCGGTCGAGCGCATCTCGGGGCCGAGCACCGGGTCGCTGCCCGGAAAGCGCGCGAACGGCAACACCGCCGCCTTCACCGACACGGGCCCCCGGCGCGGCCGGCCGGCCCGGCGCCGCGGCAGGACGAGCTCGGACACACGGGCACCTGCCGACAGCCGGCAGGCCGCCTCGACGAGGTTGACGCCGATCGCCTTGCTCGCGAAGGGAACCGTCCGCGAGGCGCGCGGGTTCGCCTCGAGCACGTAGACGTCCTCGCCGATGACGGCGAGCTGGACGTTGATCAGCCCGACGACGCCGAGCGCCGGTGCGAGCCGCTCGACGATCGTGCGGATCTCCTGCTCCTGCGCCGGTGCGAGCGAGTGGGCGGGCAGCACGCAGGACGAGTCGCCGGAGTGCACGCCCGCCTCCTCGACGTGCTCCATCACCGCGGCCACGTAGGTCTCCTCGCCGTCGCAGAGCGCGTCGACGTCGATCTCGAGCGCGCCCTCGAGGAAGCGGTCGACGAGAACCGGGCCCGTGAGGTGCTCGAACGCGGCGTGGATCTGCTCGGGCCGGTAGCAGACCCGCATCGCGCGGCCGCCGAGCACGTACGAGGGCCTGACGAGCACCGGGTAGCCGATCCGGTCGGCGATCTCGGTCGCCCCGTCCGGCGTCTCGGTCGTCCCCCACTCCGGGCAGCGGATCCCGAGGCGCGCGAGGAGGCCGCCGAACCGCTCGCGGTCCTCGGCGAGGTCGACGGCGTCGAAGGGGGTGCCGAGGATGCGGAAGCCGGCGCGCTCGATCGCGCGGGCGAGCTTGAGCGGCGTCTGGCCGCCGAACTGGATGCAGACCCCCACCGGCTGCTCGCGCTCGAGCACGGCGAGCACCGCCTCCTCGTCGAGCGGCTCGAAGTAGAGCCGGTCGGACGTGTCGTAGTCGGTCGAGACCGTCTCCGGGTTGCAGTTGACCATCACGGCCTCGTAGCCGAGCGCTCGGAAGGCCTGCGCGGCGTGGACGCAGCAGTAGTCGAACTCGATCCCCTGGCCGATCCGGTTCGGGCCGGAGCCGAGGATGACGACGCTGCGGCCGGGCTCGGGCGGGCACTCGTCGCGCTCCCCGCGGGTCGAGTAGAAGTAGTTCGAGGCCGCCTCGACCTCGCCGGCGCACGAGTCCACGCGGCGGAAGACGACGGGGCCCTCCGGCCGCGGAGCCTCCAGCTCGCGTGCGAACCAGGGTGCAGGTTCTCGGGCCGCCACTCGGGGTCGATCTCCAGGCCGCGCCGCGCCTTCCAGAACGCCTCGGCGAAGGTGCGGCCGATCCCCATCGACTCGCCCACCGACTTCATCTGCGTGCCGAGCGTCGGGTCGGCCCCGGGGAACTTCTCGAAGGCGAAGCGCGGGAACTTGACGACGACGTAGTCGAGCGTCGGCTCGAAGCTGGCCGGCGTCGTCCGCGTCAGGTCGTTCGGGATCTCGTCGAGGGTGTAGCCGACCGCCAGCTTGGCGGCCACCTTCGCGATCGGGTAGCCGGTTGCCTTCGACGCGAGCGCCGACGACCGGGAGACGCGCGGGTTCATCTCGATCACGCGCAGCTCGCCGGTCTCGCGGCTGCGGGCGAACTGGATGTTCGACCCGCCGCACTCGACACCGACCTCGCGGATCACGGCCACGGCCGCGTCGCGCAGCTCCTGGTAGGCCTCGTCCGAGAGGGTCATCTGTGGCGCCACGGTCACCGAGTCGCCGGTGTGGACGCCCATCGGGTCGAGGTTCTCGATCGAGCAGACGATCACGACGTTGTCGTTGGCGTCGCGGACGACCTCGAGCTCGAACTCGTCCCAGCCGCGCACCGACTCCTCGACGAGCACCTGCGTGATCGGGCTCTCGTACAGGCCCTGCTCGACCTGGCGGTGGAGATGCTCCACGGTGTCGACGAAGCCGCCGCCGTGGCCGCCGAGCGTGAACGCCGGCCGGACGACCGCCGGCAGCCGCACGCCGTCGAGCTGGTCGAGTGCCGTGACGATGCGCGACTCCGGGACGGCGAGGCCGGCGGCGAGGACGGCGTCGCGGAACAGCTCGCGGTCCTCCGCCCGCCGGATCACGTCGAGCGGCGCACCGATCAGCTCGGCGCCGAACAGGAGCTCCGACTCGGCCAGGTCGCTGGCCAGGTTGAGCGCCGTCTGGCCGCCCATCGTCGGCAGCACGGCGTCCGGCTTCTCACGCTCGATCACGGCGGCGACGCCCTCGAGGTCGAGCGGCTCGAGGTAGGTGCGGTCGGCGAAGCCGGGGTCGGTCATGATCGTGGCCGGGTTGGAGTTGACGACGATCGTGCGGAAGCCGTCCTCGCGCAGCACCTTCAGCGCCTGGCAGCCCGCGTAGTCGAACTCGCACGCCTGGCCGATCACGATCGGCCCCGAGCCGATGATCAGGACGGAGCGGATGTCGTCGCGGCGGGGCATCAGGCGGCCAGCTCCTCGACCCAGCTCTCGAGCAGCGGCCAGGCGTCGTGCGGGCCGGGTCCCGCCTCGGGGTGGAACTGCACCGAGCGGGCGCGCAGCTCCGGGTAGTCGAGCCCCTCGACCGTGCCGTCGTAGAGGGAGACGTGCGTTGCCTCCCGCCCCTCGGCCGGCCGGACGGCGAAGCCGTGGTTCTGGCTCGTCACCAGCACGCGTCCCGAGCGCCGGTCGACGACAGGGTGGTTCGCGCCGCGGTGGCCGAACGGGAGCTTGAACGTCTCGTGCCCGGTCGCGTGCGCGAGCAGCTGGTGGCCGAGACAGATCCCGAACACCGGCACCTTGCCGACCAGGTTGCGAAGTGTCGCGATCTCGTCCCGGAGCGGCTCGGGGTCGCCGGGGCCGTTCGAGAGCAGCACGCCGTCGTGGCCGGTCAGTGCGTCGGCGTCCACGTCGTGCGGGTAGACGGTGACGGCGGCGCCCGCACGACGGAGCCGCCGGAGGATCGAGCGCTTGCAGCCGTAGTCGACGACCGCGACGTCGGGGCCGGTGCCGTCGCAGAACCGGTACGGCTCGGTCGTCGAGACGCCGGCGGCGAGCGCCAGGCCGTCCATCGCAGGCTGGGCGCGCACGGCGGCGAGCGTCTCGTCGAGATCGACGTCGCCGGCTGCGATCGCGGCACGTTGCGAGCCGCCGTCGCGGAGGTGCAGCACGAGCGAGCGGGTGTCGACACCGGACAGGGCGATCACGCCGTTCTGGGAGAGCCACGTCGTCCACTCCGGTCCCCGGGCTTCGCGCATCACGACGCCCCGGACGTGGGCCCGGTCCGACTCGTACCGGTTGTCCGCGACGCCGTAGTTCCCCACCATCGGAGCCGTGAAGCAGAGGATCTGCTCGGCGTAGCTGGGATCGGTGGCGAGCTCCTGGTAGCCGGTCATGGCCGTCGCGAACACCGCCTCGCCGAACGCGACGCCCTCGGCGCCCACTGACCGGCCGGCGAACACCTCGCCGTCCTCGAGAACCAGTGCGGCGATCAAGACTCGTGCACCACGCGGCCGCGCGGCGACCGTCAGCCTGACCTTCCCCTTCAGCGTCTCGCCGAGCAGCCACGAGTTCGCCGAGCGCGAGCGGAACGTTTCCTCCGTCACCCGCCAGGCCGACCCGGTGTCGAGCAGGACCAGGTTGGCCTGCGCACCGGTGGCGATGCGCGGCGGCTCGAGTCCGAACGCCCTCGCCGGGCCAGCTGACATGCGCTCGAGCAGGATCTGGAGCGTGAGCAGGCCGGGCTCGACGAGATGCGTGTTGAGCGCGGCGAACGCCGTCTCGAGCCCGGTGACGCCGAACGGCGCTTCCTCGAACGGGACGTCCTTCTCGTGCCGCGCGTGCGGGGCGTGGTCGGTTGCGACGGCGCAGATCGTCCCGTCGCGCAGTCCGTCGATCAGCGCCGCGCGGTCCTCGGCGCCGCGCAAGGGCGGATTCATCTTCACGTTCGCGTCGAGCGAGCGCACCGCCTCGTCGGTCAGGCACAGATGGTGCGGCGTCACCTCGCCCGTCGCGGCCACACCGGCGGCCTGCGCGCGTGACAGCGCCTCGACCGACTCGCGCGCCGAGAGGTGCATGAGGTGGATCGGCTGCGCCTCGTAGCCGGCGAGCGACAGGTCGCGCTCGACCATGACGCTCTCGCCCACGGACGGGTAGCCGGTGAAGCCGAGCTCGGCCGAGACGACTCCCTCGTGCATCTGCGCGCCGCGGGTGAGCGTCGGCTCCTCGCAGTGGACGGCGACGCGGGATCCTGCGACCGGGCTGTACTGGAGCGCCCGCCGCATCAGCCCGGGCGAGACGACCGGCCGGCCGTCGTCGGTGAACCCTGCGGCGCCCGCGTCTGCGAGCTCGCCCATCTCGGTCAGCTCCGCCCCGGACTGGCCCTTCGAGATCGCGGCGAGGAAGCCGACCGGGATCATGGCCTCGGCGCGTGCGTTCTCGACCAGCGAGGCGAGGACGGCGGCCGAGTCGACCACCGGCTCGGTGTTGGGCATGGCGAGGATGGCGCAGTAGCCGCCTGCCGCGGCCGCCCCGGTGCCGGAGGCGATCGTCTCCTCGTCCTCCCGGCCGGGCGTCCGCAGGTGGACGTGCGGGTCGACGAAGGCGGGTGCGAGCACGAGCCCGGAGCCGTCGACGACGCGGTGCTCGTTCGTGTCGAGCCCGGCGCCGATCGCGGCGATGATGCCGGCGTCAACGCGGACGTCGAGCACCGCGTCGATGCCCTCGGTGGGATCGAGCACGCGCGCCCCGCGCACCACGAGGTTCTCGCCGGGGCCTGCCTTGAAGAACAGCATTCGTCACGCCACCTCCATCGCGGACTCGACGGGAACTCCGACCGGCCCGTGGGTGAGCAGGTCGTAGAGGACGGCCATGCGGGTGACGAGCCCGGCGCGGACCTGGGCTTCGATCAGCGCGTCGGGCGCGTCGGCCACACGGGGGTCGATCTCGACGCCGCGGTTCATCGGGCCCGGGTGCATCACCTTCTGGCCCGGCCGCAGCCGCTCGGGCGTCACGCCCCAGCGCGCCGTGTACTCGCGGAGGCTGGGCACGTAGTTCGCGCCTTCGAGCATCCGCTCGCGCTGCATGCGCAGGACGTAGACGACGTCGGCGGCTGTGATTGCGCCGATGTCGGACGTCACCTCGCAGCCCATCGCCTCGATCCCGCGTGGGATCAGGGTCGGGGGCCCGACCAGCGTCACCCGCGCGCCGCACATGACGAGCGCCTGGATGTCCGAGCGCGCCACCCGGGAGTGCAGCACGTCGCCGACGATCGCGACGTGCAGGCCCTCGATCCGCCCGAGCGCCTGCTGCATCGTGTACAGGTCGAGGAGCGCCTGGGTCGGGTGCTGATGCTTGCCGTCGCCGGCGTTGACGACGTGCGCGCCCGTCACCTCGGCGACGAGCTGCGGGGCCCCGATCGCCGCGTGCCGGATCACGATCACGTCCGGGTCGTAGGCGTTCAGCGTCAGCGCCGTGTCCTTCAGCGACTCGCCCTTGTCGACCGACGACCCGGCGGCCTTGATCGACATCACGTCGGCCGACAGCCGCTTGGCGGCGAGCTCGAAGCTCGACGAGGTGCGCGTCGACGACTCGAAGAACAGGTTGACGACCGTGCGGCCGCGCAGCGTGGGCAGCTTCTTCATCTCCCGTTCGAGCGCGTTCTCGAAGCTCCGCGCCGTCGCGAGCAGCCGCTCGACGTCCTCGCGGGTCAGGTCCGTGATCGAGAGCAGGTGCCGCCGCGGCGGACCGGGCGGCAGCTCCTCCCGCATGATCGTGATCTCGGGGGTCATTGGTGGTTCACCTGGCTCTCCTCCTCGGGAGACGGGATGAGCAGGACCTGGTCGATCTCGTCGATCTCGACCAGCTGCACCTGTACGCGCTCGGTGCGCGCCGTCGGCAGGTTCTTGCCGACGTAGTCGGGGCGGATCGGAAGCTCTCTGTGACCGCGGTCGCAGATGACCGCGAGTTGCACGCGGGCGGGCCGGCCGTAGTCGAAGAGCGCCTCGATCGCCGCCCGGATCGTCCGGCCGGTGTAGAGGACGTCGTCGACGAGCACGCAGGTCCGGCCCTCGAGCGGGAAGTCGATCTTGGTCGCGCGGACGAGCGGCTGCGGGTGCAGGGGCGCCTCGCGGCCTCGCACCTGGACGTCGTCGCGGTAGAAGGTGATGTCGACGGTGCCGAGCTCGAGGCGGGCTCCGGCGAACTCCTCGATCAGGCCGCGCAGCCGCTGGGCGAGAAAGACCCCGCGCGTGTGGATGCCGATCAGCGCCACCGTGTCGAGGTCGTCGTTGCCCTCGATGATCTCGTGGGCGATGCGGTGAAGGGTGCGCTGGAGCGCTTCTGCGTCTAGGAGCACCCGCTCGCCTGCGGGCGCGTGTGCAGCACTCATCGAACTCCTTTCCGGCCTCTCGGGACCGGGTTAAAGGGGAACGCGTCGGGGGAAGTCTAGCTCGGGGTGCGGACGGGAGCCATGATTCGGCTGTGCACCCGCTCAGTAGCCGCTCTTCGCGAGGAAGCTGCGAAGGGCGCTCAGGTACTTCTGGCCCGCCGGCCAGAGCGGGTCGACGCGCGGCGCGCTGAGCTCGCCGCGCGCGAAGGCCGCCCGGATCTTCGACCAGCCCTCGTCGGCGAGCCCGAGCCGGTACTCGTCGGCGAGCCAGGCGGCGAGCACGCCGCGCACGTCCGCCTTCTCGTCGGAGCGGTCATGGATGTAGCCGGCCCAGAGCGTCGCGGCATCGCTGCGCACGACCGCCGGGTAGCGGGCCGTCACGTCGGTTCTCGCTCCGTGGTCGTAGTGCCAGATCTGCACGGGGAGCGCAGACGCGGCGTAGTAGGTGAACTGGTACGCGAAGCGGTCGTCGGCCGAGACGAGCTCCGGCCGTCCGTCGCCGTCGAGGTCTCGCAGTTCGTAAGAGGGATCGCCCCAGACCGTGGTCGTCTTCCGGTAGGTGCGGCCGTCGAACCGGAGGAAGACGGTGAGCCAGCAGCAGTGCGCCCCGCCCGAGTAGAGGTCGACGAGGACCTCGGGCTCGTCGTCCGCGTCCAGGTCCCGGATCTTCAGCGGGTTGCCGATGATCGTGCTGAAGCCGGAGATCGCGCAGTCCTTGCAGCCGACCGCGATGAGTGGCCCCGACAGCACGAGCCGTCCGCGGCGCCGGATCGCGATCCGGAGGTCGCGGTACCGGTCGCCGTCGCGGCGATACGAGAGGTCGACCGCGACGCCGGCGCTCGCGGCCCGCACGTGCTTCGCGGGGGGAGCGCCGCCCGCCGCCTGCGCGGGGAGGGCAAACGCGGCCGACGCGAGCAGGACGGGTGCGAGGCGGACCATCGCGGCAGACGATAGGGCGAAAGCTGCCGGCAGCGGTTCAGCGACGGTAGATCTGAGCCGGAGAGCGAGCGGGAGGGGCGACCGAGCCACCCCTCCCGCGAGGTGTCGTCCTAGCCGTCGCCGGCCAGGTCGCTCATCGGCTTGACGTTCGTCGTGTCGCAGGTGAACGCGAGGCAGCCGAGGTTCCAGGCGTTCTCGATCGTCGAGAGCAGCGAGTAGTGGTTGTAGAGCTGGAACGACCCCGAGGGATCGTGGGAGGTGTCGCGGTTGATGACGAGCGTCAGGACGTGACCGCCGCCCGGGTTGGCGTCGCAGCAGCCCCGCGTGTCGCCGAAGCCGAACGGGCCCGAGCCCGTGAAGTCGCTCTCGTCCCAGGTGATGAAGATCGACGAGTCGCCACTCCACGCCTTCGAAGCTTCGATCGCTGCGACCGTGTTCTGCAGGAACGTGTCGCCTGCTTGGATCAGCGCCTGGACTTGAGAGAAGTCGCACGGATCACTGGGAGTCGCCGCGCGACCGTGCATGTCGTGGCACTGGTCGGGGCTGATCCACGAGTAATCGGGCACGTCCTTGCCGTCCTTGCTCGCGAGATCGGTCGTGAGCTGGCTCAGGTCGACGATCTTCGCGACTCGAGCCGGATTCGTCTGGACGTCCTGGAAAGAGATGAACGGGTTGTGCTTGCGCTCGTAGAGCTGGTTCCCGCACGCGTGGTCGAGCGGCGTCGTGCAGAGCGAGTAGGACTGCATGTACGCCTTCCACGTGTGCTTCTTCGCCTCGAGCTGGTCGACGATGTTCGGCAGGTTCACCGTGACGTCGTTGTCGTCCGGGACGCCCGCGGTCGTGCCGGCGGTCGCCGCGACGTAGTTCGGCTGGCTCGGGTGCGTGACGCCGAAGTAGTTCCCGGCCACGCCGTACGTCTGGATGGCCTGGTTGATCCAGGGCGCGTTCGGGTTGCCCTGCAGCGCCTCGATGCCGGTGTTCTCCATCATGATGATGAACACGTGCTTGAAGTTCTTCACGTGGCCCTTGGCGGGCGCTCCGGCTGACGTCGACGCTCCGGTCACCGCAACCGTCACGACGGCGGTGAGCGTCAAGGCGGCCAGGAGCAGAAGCCGTCTGGTCATCTACGTGCCTCCCCTCGTTCGGGCCGTTCTCCCGGCCGCGGCTCGGCAGGCTCGCGATCAGGGAACGGCTCTCTCCTTGCTGACGTCCATGACCTTCTCTCCTGAAAGGCTTTGTGTCAAACCCCGCGAGGCAGCTCGACCGGGAGTCCCGCATCGATCCAGGCCTCTGCGCCACCGATCACGTCCGTCGCGCGCGTGAAACCGATCGCCTGCAACTGGGCGGCGGCAAGGCTCGAGCTGTACCCCTGCCGGCAGAGCAGCATCACGCGTGTGTCGAGCGGGAGCTTCGGGTTGCCCGTCTCCTGGGCCGGGTCGAGGCGCCAGAGCACGACCGAGAGCGGGTAGTGGACGGCGCCGGGGACGACGCCCTGCCGCTCGCGCTCGTCCTGGGAGCGGACATCGACGAGCACGGCGCCGTCGCGCATCGCCGCGAACGCCTCCTCCGGCGTGACGCGGTCGAGACCCCGGCGGGCCTCGGCCAGCAGGTCGTCGATCGACCTGCGCGTGGTCACGCTGCCGTTTGCCCGGCGATCGCGATCAGCCACTCCAGGTCGTATTCCACCCGGTCGGGGAGGTCGCGCTCGGCCATGGCCGTTCCGGCCTTGATCTCCTCGTCGTCGAGCAGGTCGAAGGTGGAGATGTGGCGGCCGTGGATGCGTTCGAGAGCATGCTCGCGGCTGATCGCCGCGTGCTGCGCCAGGCGGATGAAGCGAACGTCCTCGAACCCGGCGGGCTCGAGCGCCGTGCGCAGCTCGTCGCGGCTCGGGAAGCGCTCGAGGTCGATCGTCCGCATCGTCGGGAAGTAGCGGTTCAGCCAGAAGCGGTCGAAGTGGCCGGTGTCGAAGCTGACGAGGGCGAGCCGGCCGCCGGGGGCGAGGACGCGTGCGACCTCCCGGAAAGCCGCCGGCCGGTCGACCAGATGGACGACGAGCCACATGACGACGCGGTCGAACCAGCCGTCGCGGAAGGGAAGCTGCTCGGCTCTCCCCTCCTTCAGCCCCACCGTCTTCGGCACCTGCTCTCGCGCCACGGCCAGCATTCCCGGCGAGGCATCCACACCCCACACACGCGCGATGCCGCGCTCCGCGAGCGCCGCCGAGAGACGGCCCGTGCCGCAGCCGAGGTCGAGCACGCGCCGGCCCCGGAGATCGGCCTCCCGGACGACGAGTTCGAACACCGCCCACCAGTTGTCGTCCACCGGCCGGATGCGATCGTACGACGGCGCCCGCGGGCCGAAGTCGACGCTCATCGGACCGTCGACACGCCACGCGGCCCTCCGGGTCCCCCACCCATCGAGGGTGGGGCACCACCCTCCACCCTCGTGCTCGACGATAACGGCTTTCGACGCACCCAACCGTGCCGATTTCGTGACGATTCGGCGGCGGCCGCGCCCTCCGTTGCTCGTGTGCCACCGCGCTGGCGCTCCCGCTGTCGGCGACGCGCGTCGTTCAGTCCGCCGACATCTCGTCCGGGCCGGTCATCGCCTCGATGGCGTGCTGCGCCTCCTCGAGCGACGACTCCGGGACGAGGACCTTCTGGGGCGCGTCCTCGGTCGAGGTCGGATGGTGCTCGACCGCAGTCTCGAGGTGCGCGTCGATCCCTGCCTGGCGCAGGATGTCCTGGATCTCCTCAGCCTCGGTGATGTCCTCCGCGAGGGCAACTTGCACCAACTCGGTCACGTCGTACCCTCCTCCCCGACGGAAACCGCTTCCTCGACGGGCGCGGGCTGAGTCCGTCGGTGCAGCCCGCCTCCCTTTACGAGCCGGGGCCCGCCTCTCTCCTCGAACCCTACCTCGATCGTATCGAAGTCCTTCGGCACGACGGTTGCGGCGAACACCGTGCGTGCCTCGCGCGCCGCGTCCCGGCCCAGATACCGGTTGGAGAGGTGCGTGAGCGCGAGCAGTCCCACGTCGGCCTCGTGGGCGGCTGCGGCGGCGTCGGTGGCCGTCGAGTGGAGTGTCTCCCGCGCGCGGTCCTGCTCGTCCTCGAGGAAGGTCGCTTCGTGCACGAGGACGTCGGCGTGGCGGACGGCCTCGATCACGCCTGTCGAGGGGGCCGTGTCGCCGGTGATCGACACCTTGCGGCCGCGGCGGGGCGGGCCGAGCACGTGCTCCGGCAGGACGATGGTTCCGTCCGCGAGCGTGACGGGCTCGCCGTGCTGGAGCGCACCTCGTTCCGGGCCGGAGGGGACGCCGAGCCGGTCGGCGGTCCCGACGTCGAAGCGCCCCGGACGCTCGTCCTCCACGAGCGAGTAGCCGACGGCAGAGCGGCCGTGCAGCACCGGGAAGACCTCGAGCGTGTAGCCGTCGCGCGCGAACCGGTCGCCGGGGCCGAGCTCGGTGAGCGTGTACTCGTACGTGAGCCTGCCGAAGATGCGGCGGAGGTCGGCGAACAGCGTCGTCAGCCCGTTGGGCCCGTAGATGGTGATCGGCTCCTCGCGCCCGCGCAGCGCAAACGTCTTCAGCATCCCGGGCAGTCCGAGGTAGTGGTCGGCGTGGTAGTGGGTCAGGAACACCTCCCGCAGGTCGACGAGACCGACCGACGACGCGAGCAGCTGCCGCTGCGTCCCCTCGCCGCAGTCGAACAGGAGCCGCTCGCCGCCCCTGCGCACGAGCAGTGCCGGGGCCCCGCGAAACGCGGTGGGCATCGACCCGGACGTGCCGAGGAAGACGAGGTCCAGATCCACGTCCCAAGTATGGACGGCCGTGCCCACCGAGGCGTGGGCGGCGCGCGGCGCGGCCCACGCCTCGGCCTGGCTCCTACCCTGCGGGAAGCACGAGGCGCTCGCCGGGGCGGATGGTCGCGCCGGCGAGGTCGTTTCGCTGCTCGATCTTCCAGACGCCCTCGCGGGGATCGCCCGCGTAGTGGGTCGTGGCGATGCTCCAGAGCGAGTCGCCGGGCCTGACGAGGTAGTGCTGTGCGTGGTCGGCGCCGTTCGACTGCCGTGCCGCGACGGCGAGCGCGAAGGCAGCGGCGATCAGCAGAAGAGCGGTGCGAACGAACATGTGTTCGCCAGTGTAGAGCGAACAGGTGTTCGTGTCAAGGGAGAGCGTCGAGAACGGCGTCGAGCAGCCGATCCGGCCCGAAGCGCACCGGGTCGTCGACGGGCAGCCCCGTCTCGGCGGCGGTCTCGGCGAGGGCGGCGTGCGCCTCCTGCTCGTCCAGCAGCCGCGTGTTGAGCGCGATCGCGGCGACCTTCGCGGGGCGGGCCCGCAGCGAGATCCGCTCGTGCAGGTCGACGAGCTCGGGCAGGCTCGTCAACGGATGTCCGGGGAATCCCTCGTGCTCCGTCGAACCGGCGAGGTGGCAGAGCACGAACGCGTGCGGTACCGAGCCGTGGATCAGGCCGAGCGTCACCCCCGAGTAGGCCGGATGCGTGATCGCGCCCTGGCCCTCGACGATCAGCAGCTCTCCCCCACGCTCAGCGCCCTCGACGACCAGCCGCTCTGCCGCGCCGGCGGTGAAGTCCGAGACGACGGCGTCGACGGAGAGGCCCCAACCCGCGATCGCCATCCCGGTCTGCCCCGTGGGGACGAACACCGATGCCAGGCCGCGCCCGCGGGCGGCCCGGTCGAGCTCGAGCGCGACCGTCATCTTCCCGATCGCGCAGTCGGAGCCGACCGTGAGCACGATCCGTGCCGGCACGAGGAGGTTCGCCCCGGTGGGGACGTTCAGGCCCTCGGGAGGACGGCGCAGGTCGCGGAGCTCGACACCATGCCTGCTCGCGAGCTCGGTGAGCTCGGGGTCGTCGGTGACGAACTGGTGCAGGCCGTTCTCGATGTCGAGCCCCTCGGCGATGCAGCTCTTCAGGATCTCGCGCCACTTGGGCGGGAAGCGGCCGCCGGCCGTCGCGACCCCCACCACGGCGGTCGTGGGGTCGAAGCGGAGCGCCTCCTCGACGGACCCGACGATCGGGATGCCGTCTTGCGCCTCGCCGGCGCGGGTCGAGTCGAGCATTGCGACGACCGGCGTCAGGCCGTAGTGGATGATCCCGCGCGCCGTCTTCCCGTAGTGCGGGTCGCCCGAGTAGTCCTCAGCGAGGATCAGATATCGCTTCTCGTTCACGCTCGCGCCCCGGTGTCTGACACCGAGACATGTCCGGGAAGCCGTGGCAGAACGCGCATGAGCGGGCGCGGTGTCGCCATCGCGTCACACGTCCGTGACAGTTCTTGTTACGTGTCTGACACCGAGACCTGGCTCGAGGGAAGGTGTCTGCACGCCGTCGACGAGCTCGACGCCCGGCCACGGGTCGTCGCGGATCAGCAGGTTGCCGTCCAGGTCGACGTGGTCGAACAGCGACGCGATGTGGGCCCCGGGGGCGATCGCGAGGCCGGACTCGACCATGCAGCCGAGCATCAGCTCGAGGCCGAGCGCCCGCCCGGCGTGCGCCATGCGGATCGCCTCCCGGACGCCGCCCGACTTCGCCAGCTTGATCGTGAGACCGTGCGCGATCTCGGCGCAAGCGGCGACGTCGTCGAGCGTGTGGCAGTCCTCGTCGACGTAGATCGGGATCGGCGAGGAGCGCCGGAGCTCGATTCCGCCGGGGTCGCCGGCCGGGAGCGGCTGCTCGCAGTACTGGACGCCGAGCGCGTGGAGCTGCGGCAGCGCGTCCGATCGCCTCGTCGAGCGACCACCACTCGTTCACGTCCACCTGCAGCGGCAGCTCGGTGGCGCTACGGACGGCGCGCACCCGTTCGACGTCGAGCCCGTCGCCCCCGCCGAGCTTCAGCTTCAGCCGCCTGAAGCGCGGCGCGTCGCGCTCCGCCTTGCGTGCCATCTCGTCCGGATCGCCGAGGCCGATCGTCCACGAGGTCGGCGGCCCGCTCCGCTCGAGCCCGAGCAGCTTCCAGACGGGGACGCCTGCGATCTTCGCGCAGAGGTCGTGGAGCGCAGCGTCGAGCGCCGACCGCGCCGCAGGCTCCCCGGCCGGTAGCCGGCCGTGGATGGCGTCGAGTGCCCACGGGTCGTCGCCGAGCGCGTCCGCGTTCTGCTCCACGTAGGCGAGCGCCGATTCGGCGGACTGCTCGTAGCGCTCGATCGGAGCCGCCTCGCCGTATCCCACGGCGTCGCCGTGGCGGATCGTGACCTCGACCACCGCCGCCTCGTCGGTCGTCTCGCGCGCGATGCGGAATGTCTCGGCGAGCGGCAGCCGGACGATGCGGGCGGAGACGTCCACCGGCGTAGCCTAATCGGCTGCCGGCCCGGTACGGTCTCGCGGTGAACCGGGGATTCGCCGCCAGCGGGGAAGGCGATCGGGGCGGCGGTAGACTGACCGCAACGCGCCTGTAGCTCAGGGGATAGAGCGTGCGCCTCCGGAGCGCAAGGTCGCAGGTTCGATTCCTGCCAGGCGCATGCTCGACCGAAAGTGCTGCGCACTTTCGGTCGCCAGGGTCGAGTGCGGGCTGCCACGGACCGCAGCCGCATGTCGGCTGCGGTCTCCGGACTGCCTGGCTGGGGTCAGACCAGGTCTGACCCCAGTCGGCGGCGTCAGTCAGTGAGGCTTCGCGTAGTTCTGGATCTGGCCGAAGTCGACGAAGACGCACGGCTCGTCGCCGACCGTCCACGCGTCGTGGCCGGGCGGGATGTGGACGGCGTCGCCCGGGCCGCACTCGCCCTCGGTCCCGTCGTCCATCACGATGTGCATCCGTCCGGACAGGATGTATCCCAGGTGGGTCGTCTGGCACGTGTCGGTGCCGGCGATCGGCTTGACGTGCTCCGACCAGCGCCAGCCGGGCTCGAACACTCCGCGGCCGACCGGCCCGGTCTCGAAGTTGACGATGTTGGCCATGCCGCGTCCGTCGGCGAACGGCCGGACCTCGTCGGGTGAGTCGAACGGCTTGATCTCGAGGCTTGCCATGCAGACAACTCCTTTCACGAGCGGGTCGACGGGTTTCGTCGGCCGACTCTACGCCACCGAAGACCGACATCCGGGACTGGTCGCAGATCCGGGCGTGGGCGGAGGCGTTGCCGGGGTTGCTCGATCTCGAGGCAGAGCACGCCGCCGGGCCGCAGCTGAGCAGGACGGGTTAGCCTGCCTGAACGGTGCAGTCGCCCACGGCTCTTCCCGACCCTGTCGCCCTGCGGGCCTGCTGGCATCCGGTTGCGTACGCCGACGAGATCACGCGTGAGCCGGCTGCGCTCGAGCTGCTGGGCGAGCCGCTCGTCGCCTGGCGCAGTACCGACGGCACGGCGCGGGTGCTCTCCGATCTCTGCATCCACCGCGGCACGGCGCTCTCGCTGGGCCGCGTCGAGGGCGACGAGATCATCTGTCCCTACCACGCCTGGCGCTACGGCGAGGACGGCGCCTGCACGCTGATCCCGCAGCTCGCGGATCCGGCCCGGGTGCCGGCCAAGGCCCGGGTGGCCGCGTTCTCGTGCCAGGAGCGGTACGGCATCCTGTGGGTGGCGCTGGAGACGCCGCGTTGGCCGCTTCCAGAGGTGCCGGAGCTCGAGGACGGCGACTGGATGGTCGTCAGGGCAGGCCCGTACCGGTGGAAGGCGGACGCCTCCCGCCAGCTCGAGAACTTCACCGACTTCGGTCACTTCCCCTGGGTCCACCCCGGTCTGCTCGGGGATCCGTCGCGCCCGGTCGTGCCGGAGCACACGGTCGAGACCGACGGCCACGTCCTCCGCTACCAGGTCGTCCGCCCGGAGGCGCCGAACAGCGACGATTTCCCGGTCTTCGCCAACGAGGAGCGGGTCGTGCCCGAGCGGCGCAGCACCTACGAGCTGCACCTCCCGTACACGATCGTGCTCCACCTCGGCTGGGGCGGCGAGCGCGGGATGGTCTATTTCTTCGCCTCGCAGCCGATCGGCGAAGCACGCTGCGCGGGTTACGTCGTCATGGCCAGGAACTACGACTTCGACCAGCCGCCCTCGGTGCTGCAGGAGTTCGAGGACACGATCTTCGGCCAGGATCAGCGGGTCGTGGAGTCGCAGCGGCCCGAGCAGGTGCCGTTCGACCTCGCGGACGAGCTGCACATGAAGTTCGACGCGGTCGCGGTCGCCTACCGGCGGGCGATGCGCGCGGAGGGGCTGGCGACGACGGCTCCGGCGGGAAGCGGTCAGCGAACGGTGACCGCGACGCGCTGCACGGCGTTGTTCGCGTAGCCGCCGACGTTCCACTCGGGCTCGAGCGGCTGCTCGTTGCCCGCCTCGTCCCGCGCGCGGCAGGCGAGCTCGTACTCGCCCGGGACGGCGTCCCACGTGAAGCTCCAGCGCGACCACGCCCACCGGCCGGCCGGCGGCTCGAGCGCAGCCGCCTCCCATCGCGAGCCGCCGTCCACGCTCACCTCCACCGCGGCAACCGGCGCCGGGCCCGACCAGGCGCGGCCCTCGAGCGGCTGCGGCCCCGGCGGAAGGAATCGCCGGCGCGTCATGAAGTCCGGGATCCCCGGCGGCACCATCAGCGCGCGCGGGCGCATGAGGGTGATCGGCTCGCCCTCGTCGCCCTCGTGGCGCCGGAACCGGTACACCTGGGCCTGCTGGTACCCGTCGAACGGGCGGTCGAGCACGGTGATCCGCTCGAGCCACTTGACGCTCGTCATGCCGTACCAGCCCGGGACGACGAGCCGGAGCGGGAAGCCGTGCTGCGGCGGGAGCGGGGCGCCGTTCAGCTCGTAGGCGAGCAGTGCGTCGCCGGCCAGGGCGTCCGCGACCGGCAGGCTGCGCTCGTACGCCTGCTCGACTCCGCCGTCGATGCCGCGGTCGAGCGCGCTGAACACGACGTCGACCGCACCGTCGGGCACGCCCGCCTCCTCGAGCAGCGGCGCGAGCTCGACTCCTCCCCACTCGCCCGTGCCGACGGCCTCCGAGAGCCACGGCTGGCTGAGGACATGCGGCTCGAGCCGGGCGCGGCCGTTCCCGGCGCACTCCATCGTCACGATCCTGCGCACGGCCGGTCGGGCGAGCAGATCCTCGAGCGACAGCTCCAGGGCACGGCCGACGCGGCCCTCGACGCGCAGGCGCCAGTCGGCCGGCACAGCGGGCACGTCGAAGTGGATCAGCAGGTAGTGCAGCCCGACCGGCGTCACGTCGTAGCGCAGCGCCTCGAGCGGCGTGCCGTGGTTCCGTGCGGCGAGCTGGAGCTCGTCGAGCGTGATGCCCATGCCGGAAGCCTAGAGCGCCCGCCCTGGCCAGGTGCCCCCCGTCGGGGGTACCATGAGACCGATGGCGATCCCGACCGACGACCCGCTCAGTCCCCGTGCCGAGCCTGCCCCGGATCAAGAGGACCCGGCGCCGCCCGCGCGCGCCCGAGGTCGTCGTCGCGCCGCCCGCGCCGCGGCTCGTTGAGCTTCACGAAGCCGGCCTCACCTGGGTCCACCTGACGGCGCCGACCGCCGAGGAGGCCTCCCAGCTCCAGTCGCGCTTCGGCTGGCATCCGCTCGACCTCGAGGACGTGCTCTCGAAGCGTCAGCGGCCCAAGATCGACGAGTACCCCGACTACCTGTTCGGCGTCCTGCACTTCCCGGTCTACGACAAGACGGTGCAGCGCCTGAACGCCGGCGAGCTGGACGGCTTCCTCGGGCCCGGCTACCTCGTGACGCTGCCGGCCGTCGAGCTCTTGCCGGTGACGCGGCTCTTCCAGCGTTGCTACGACGACGCGGAGCTGCGCGAGAACCTGTTCGGGAAGGGCTCCGGCTACCTGCTCTATCACGTCCTCGACGATCTGTTCGACTACTGCTTCCCGATCCTGGACAAGATCGGGCACAAGCTCGACACGATCGAGGACGAGATGTTCGAGGGGCGCTCCGAGGAGGTCGTCCGCGACATCTCCAACGTCAAGCAGGAGATCATCTCCTACCGGAAGATCATCAAGCCCGAGCGGGCCACGCTGCGCGTGCTCGAGCGACACACACGCCGCTTCCTGCCCGAGGAGCTCGACATCTACTTCGACGACATCGTCGACGCCGCCGAGCGGATCTGGGACCTGCTCGACAACTACAAGGAGGTCGTCGAGGGACTCGAGTCGACGAACGAGTCGGTGATCTCGCACCGCCAGAACGACATCCTGCGGATCCTGACCGTCTTCAGCGTCGTGCTGCTGCCGCTCACGCTGATCTCGGCATCTTCGGGATGAACGTCCGCTTCCCCGGCTTCGACAGTCGGAGGCCTGGTGGGCGATCGTCGGCGCGATGGTCGACCGTGCTCGTCGGGCCTGCTCGGCTTCTTCCGCTACAAGAAGTTCTTCTAGGAGCCGACGTGGAGCACGAGCGGCGCGGTGACCACGTGTCCCGCGAGCCTCGTGAGCAGGAACATGCGCCACGTGCCGGGGAGCGGGAGGAGGACGCCGAGCCTGAGCTTCCCCGCGCCGGTCGTCTTTCCGACCGGAGGCGCGCCGGCCAGCGTGGTGCATCCGGCCAGGTTGGGTGAGCAGACGTGCGTGTGGAAGTAGTCGAGGGTCGCCTGACGGATGAAGATCGCATGCGCGAGCGCCCCTTCATACGGCTGGAGCTGAGCGGGATGTCCCTTCTGGTCGGTGACGATGATCGTCACCAGCGCCGGCTGGATCGCCTTCAGGTTCGGGTGACCCTGGATCGCGAAGCGGTAGCCGTCGACGGTGACGGAACGAGTCGACGTGGAGAGCACCGGCGCGGGGCTGCTTCCTGTCGCCCTGACCGTGGTGAAGAGCTGGAAGTTGCGGGGGACGCCCGGCTGGTCGGGATAGGCGTCGACGATCACCCGGTAGCGACCGGGTGCGGGCAGCGTGACGTCTTCACGGGCGACGCCGTTCTTGCCGACGGTCGTGTCGGTGTAGATCAGGGCGTCGGCGCCCTGGCGGACGACGATCAGATCGACGCCGGTGTGCGGTCCCGAACCGGTGCGGTAGCGGGTCAGCGTCGCACCGGACGGGAGCACGATCTTGAAGCTGACCTCGGTCGCCTTCCCGGCCTCGACCGGCCGTTCCGGGCTGGAACCCGGCCAGCCGGTAGACCCTCGCCGGTGCGACGGTCGGAGCGGAGGACTTCGACCCACCTCCGCAGCCGCCGACCAGCGCCACGACGAGCCCGAGGTAGCCGATCACGATGACCCTGGCTGCCCGACCCACGAGGATCGATTATCCGGCGCCCTTGCCGGCCCTGCCTCCGTAGTTTTCACGGAGGATCCGGATCGCTAGGCTCCTCCCATGAAGCAGCTCTGGGCGCCGTGGCGGCTCGAGTACGTGGCGGCTGCCGACGAGCAGGAGGGCTGCATCTTCTGTCTGGCCGATTCGGGTGACGACGAGGAGCGGCTCGTCGTCCATCGCGGTGAGCGCGCGTTCGTCCTGCTGAACAGGTTCCCGTACTCCTCGGGGCACCTGATGGTCGCGCCGCGGCGACACGTCGGCGAGTTCGCCGAGCTGACCGACGAGGAGGCGCTCGAGCTGCACCGGCTGTCGCGCGAGGGGCTGGCGGCGCTCGCGGCGACGTTCGCCCCGCAGGGCTACAACATCGGCTGGAACCTGGGGCGGATCGCGGGCGCGGGCGTCGTCGACCACCTGCACCTGCACGTCGTCCCGCGCTGGGCCGGCGACACGAACTTCATGCCGGTGCTCGCCGACGTCAGGGTGCTGCCCGAGCATCTGTCGGAGACGCGGCGGAAGCTCGCCGGGGCCTGGCCGGCCTGAAAATCAAAGAGGCGGTCGTGAAACCGCCTCTTTGTGCCGTTACTGCCCGGCGGGCAGCGCCGCAACTCTACGCGGATCTGCCCCGGAGGGCAATGAGGGGCGACACCGATCCAGACCTGCGGGAAACCACGCATCGTCGTTCCGACCGGGGAGCGGGCTTCAGGCCTTGCGGGCCTGCCCGGGCGGGACTACTGTCCGTCGGGAACGGCAGCGTTCCTGAGGACCAGGCGACCGCACCCGTTCAGGGCGTGAGGCGCTCGACCTCTCCTTCGAGGCTTCCGGACGCGCTCCCGGAAGCCTGCCCGCGAGATGGGGCCTCCGGCCGACCGTGCGGCTACCGTCGAGCAGGGGTCGTAGTGCGAACGGGAGGTAAAACCTCCACCGGGTGAAGGTGGCTCATGGCATCCTTCCCCGACTCCTGCGCCAGGACAATCGACCAAGGACGGGCATGAAACGACTGTTCACTCGCTCAGTGACGCCGCGCGCCGCCGGCGTTCTCCTCTTACTCGCCGCGCTCGCCGCGGTGCTCGCGTCGTCCCAGCTCCAGCCCGCGCACGCGGCTGCGCCCTCGACTCCGAAGCGGATCGCAGGGATCGTGCCGCCGCGCGGCCAGGTGGGCCCGGGCGTCCAGGGCAGCGGCGACCTGATCAACCACGGCGGGCCGGTGATGCTGACGAACACCGCGTACTCGATCTTCTGGATCCCGGCCGGCCAGACGGTCAGCGCCAACTACGTCAGCACGATCAACCAGTACTTCCAGGACGTGGCGCACGACAGCGGCCTGTCGACGAACGTCTACGCGACGGACACCCAGTACTCCGGGATCCTCTACAGCTCGACGTTCGGCGGCACGTACACGGACACGTCTGCCTTCCCCGCCAACGGTTGCGCGCCCTACGGCGGGAGCGACCGTCTGTCTCACTGACGCGCAGCTCCAGGCGGAGATCAACAAGGTGATCACCGCAGCGAGGGCTGGGTCAAGAGCAGCACCAACATGTTCTTCATTTTCACGCCGAAGAACGTCGAGAGCTGGACTGGCTCTTGCCCGTGGAACTGCGCGTTCACGGGCTACTGCGCCTACCACGGTGTCATGACCGAGCGGCGGCATCTACGCCAACATGCCCTACGCGGTCAAGCTCGTACTATCCCGGCAACTGCGACGAGGGCCAATATCCGAACGGCGACGACGCAGACTCGACGCTCAACGTCACGAGCCACGAGCACAACGAGGCGATCACGGACTTCCAGCTCAACGCCTGGTACGACGCGGCGGGCTACGAGAACGGCGACAAGTGCGCCTGGGACTTCGGGACCGTTTCTGGCCCGAACGGTGCCGAGTACAACCAGACGATCAACGGTCACCACTACTTCCTGCAGCGGGAGTACTCGAACGACGGGCACGCCTGCCTGCAGACGTACGGCTCCGCGCCCCCGCCGGGACCACCGACGGTGAGCTCGTTCTCGCCGTCGAGCGGGCCGGTCGGAACGACCGTCGACGTCACCGGGACGAACTTCCAGGGCGCGACGTCGGTGACCTTCAACGGCACTGGCGTCGACGAACTTCACGGTCAACTCGGCGACTGACATCCACGCGACGGTGCCGGTGAACGCGACCGACGGTCAGATCGCCGTCACGACGCCGCAGGGAACGGGCACGAGCACGTCGAGCTTCGACGTCACGATTCCCGGCAGCGGGCCGCCGACGATCAGTGTCTTCTCGCCGACCAGCGGACCTTGTCGGGACGAACGTCGCGATCACCGGGACGAATCTCTCGACCGCGGATAGCGTGACCTTCAACGGCCTGTCCGCGACGACGGTCACGCTCGACTCCGACACGCTGATCCACGCCGTCGTGCCGGCCAATGCGACCACGGGCCCGATCGCGGTCCACAACCCGCAGGGCACGGCGACGACCCCGAACAGCTTCACGGTCTTGGTCGTCGTCCCGAAGCCGTCGATCTCGAGCTTCACGCCCACCTCGGGCAAGCGGGGAATCAAGGTCAAGATCCTCGGGAACAACCTCAGCAGCGCCACCGCCGTCAGGCTCGGCGGCTTCACGGCGCTGTTCACGGCCGACTCGAACACACAGGTCACCGCCACCGTTCCGAACGGCGTTCGGCTCGGCGGTCAGTACAGGTGGTCAGTGACGACGCCGGGCGGCACGGCGTCGAGCGCCACGTACTTCCGCGTCACCGGCTAGAGACGCTCGACGCTCCGAGAGAGGCCCCTGAAACGGGGGCCTCTCTCGCGTCCGAGCGGCGAGTTCCCTCGGCCGGGGGACGGAACTCCGCCTATCGAGTGATTGCACGTCCCCGAGCCCTGGTCCATGCTGGCTGCGACACGATCTCGGAGCGGCCCCGGGGAAGCCATCGCGCGACAGGGGGTCGTCCATGGTCATCCAGCTCGATTTCAAGGCACTGGTTCGCCGGCTTCGCCGAGCCCGGGGCGAGAGCGGCCAGGTGTTCGCGTTGGTGGCGATCAGCATGACCGGGCTCTGCGGGATGGCGGGGTTCGCGGTCGATGTCGGTAGCTGGTATCAGGCGCATCGCAAGCAACAGTCGGTCGCGGACGCCGCGGCGCTCGCAGCCGCGGACAATCTGCCGACGGACACTGCCCACGCCACCGGCGACGCGATCGCCTACGCCGAAAAGAACGGCGGCAGCCTGAGCGGCGGGGATGTCAGCTTCTCGACCACGTACAGCCCCAACGACACGGTGACGGTCACGACGTCGGCCTCTGCCCCTTCGTACTTTCTGAAGGCGTTGGGCATCGGCGCGGCCAGCGTCGGCGCGACCGCGACCGCGACCGCGGTTCCGCTCGGCTCCGCCTACGGGGCGGCGCCGTTCGCCATCTACTACACCCAACCGGAGCTGTCCGGATGTAACGGCCCCTGCTTCGGCACCCAGACGACCCTCAACTACAACAAGGTCGGGCCGGGCGGGTTCGAGCTCATCAACATCGACGGCTCCAGCGGCGGCACCGGCCAGTCGATCCTCGCCGACTGGGTCCTGAACGGCTGCAGCTGCTCGACCGCCACGCCCGTCTGGCTGTGGAGCGACGCCGGGGCCAAGTTCAACTCCTCCGAAGTCAACAACGCCCTCAGCCAGCGGATCGGCTCGACGCTCCTGTTCCCGGTCTACGACAAGACCAAAGCCGGCGGCAGCAACATGCAGTACGAGGTGATCGCCTTCGTCGGCTTCAAGATCACAGACTTCAAGTTCAACGGTGCAAACAACGGGACCATCACCGGCTCCTTCCAGAAAGTCAGCTGGCAGGGAACCGGCGCCAGTTCCAGCCCCGGCCCCTACAGCGCCACGACCACGCAGCTCGTCGGCTGATCCAGAAGCCCGCCTGACGGCCCCGACCACGGATCGCTCAGCTGGGGGACGGAGTTCCCCCAGCTGAGCGATTGCACCTCCCCGGGCCTTGGTCCATGCTGGCCGAAGCAAATCCTGGAGCGGCCCCGGGAGGAAACCAGCGCACCACAGGGGGTCGACCATGATCGCCGAGTTCGTCTCCAGAGCAGCGCTCCGGCTCCGTCGGGATCAGCGGGGTCAGGTGCTCGCGCTTGCTGCGATCAGCATGGTCGCCCTGCTGGGTGTCGCCGGCTTCGCCCTCGATGTCGGCGTCTGGTTCCAGGCGCACCGCAAGCAGCAGGCGGTCGCCGACGCCGCCGCACTCGCCGCCGCCGGCGATCTGCCGGCCAACACGGCTCAGGCGTCGGCCGATGCACAGTCGTACGCGGTGAAGAACGGCGGCTCGGCGTCCAGCATCTCGTTCTCCACCCAGTACCTGCCGAACGACACGATCACGGTGCAGGCCGGCAAGACCGTGCCGAGCTACTTCCTGAAGGCCGTCGGGATCGACTCGGCGGACGTCAAGGCGACGGCCGTGGCGCGCGCCGAGAACCTGGGATCCGCCTGGGGCTCCGCGCCGTTCGGCGTCATCAACACGCAGCCCGAGCTCGCAGGCCCCGGCTGCCCCTGCTTCGGCATCTCGACGACGCTCGACCTGAACAAGATCGGGCCGGGCGGTTTCGGGATCATCGACATCGACGGCTCGCACGGCGGCGCCGGCCCGGGCACGCTCGCCGACTGGATCGTCAACGGCTGCGACTGCTCGACTGCCACGCCCGTGTACCTGTACAGCGATCCAGGTGCGAAGTTCAACTCGTCGCAGGTCAAGGGAGCGATGGACGAGATGATCGGGCACAACCTGCTCTTCCCGGTCTACGACACGACCGCGGGGAACGGCGCCAACCTCCAGTACCACGTGATCGGCTTCGCCGGCTTCAACCTCCAGGGGTATGCGTTCAAGGGCAACAGCGGGTCGATCGACGGATACTTCGTCAAGGTCGACTGGCAGGGAGCCGGCACCTCCGACACGTCGACCTACTTCGGCGCGACGACCACGCAGCTCGTCGGCTGACCGACGACAGCGCCCGAGGCGCGCCGCGACGGGCAAGATGCGGCGGTGGATGTCGCCGACGCCATCCGTAGCCGCCGGACGCACAAGTCCTTCGACTCGCAGCCCGTGCCGCGGGAGACGCTCGAGGAGCTGTTCGACCTGGCCCGGTTCGCGCCGAACCACCACCTCACGCAGCCCTGGCGGTTCCGCGTCCTCGGCCCGCAGGCGCTGGCGCGGCTGAAGGAGGCGGCCGGGCCGGCCGAGGCGCCGAAGCTCGACCGTGCGCCCACGCTGGTCGTCGCCTCGGCGCGACTGACCGGCGCCCAGCAGCAGGACGAGGAGGACGTCTGCGCCGCGGCGGCGGCCGTCTACGCCGTACTGCTCGGCGCGCACGCGCGCGGGCTCGCCTCGTACTGGCGCACGCCGGCCGTGCTGCGCACGCCAGAGGGCCGGGAGGCCGTCGGCGTCCCGGACGGCGAGCGGGTGCTCGGGCTGATCCATCTGGGCCGTCCGCTCACGCAGCCGCCGCCCAAGGAGCGCGAGCCGGTCGAGAGCTTCCTGGCCTTCCTGGACTGAGAGGATCCCGCCGAAAAGAAAAACCGCGCTCGTTGCGAACATTCGTCGACGGACGACTTGATTCGCGCGGCCCTCTCCTCTAGGTTGCTCTTGCACCGAGCAAGGGACGCGAGTAGGTCGAAGCCGTTCCTGTGGGCCGTACGCGTAACCCGCAAGGGCCATCGCGGAAAGTCTGTGGGGGCGGGGGACGAAAGCGCACCCGGCTCGGTGTTTTTTTGTGCGCTCAGGTAGCTCGTACGCGCTCAAGCTTCGTACGCGCCTCGCCGATGAAACCCCCGTGAGCAGCGTGCTCCCCGCTCCCAAGTGCCCGCAATGCGGTGCCGAGCTGAAGCTCGGTGCCAGCGGCAAGCTGGACGCGTGGTCGTGTCCGGCCGGGCACGGTCTCGGCTTCACGCTCAGCGAGGCGTACGAGCGGATCGAGGGCGACGAGGTTCAGGCGATCTGGCACGCGTCGGAGCAGGCCGCCCCCGGCAAGTACGCCTGCCCCATGTGCTCCCGGCCGATGGTCAACGTGACCGTCGGAGTCGGCGGCGAAGGCTCGCCGCAGGAGGCCCTCGACGTCTGCCGCGACGACGAGTTCATCTGGTTCGACCCGGGTGAGCTCGACGAGTTCGCCGAGCACACGCAGGCCGCGCAGCCGTCCGCCGACGAGCTGCAGAAGATCGACCAGATCCGAGCAAGCTTCGACCACGATCTCGACGATGCCGCCGCAGCCGAGGAGAGCCGCGGCGTCATGAACCGCTTCGCAAACCACGTGGTCGCGTACCACCCCGGTCTCGTGAAGCTGCTCGACCATGCCGTCTACCACGACGAGCTCGACGACATGGACGAGACCAAGCAGCCTGACGCGCACGCAGCCTGAGCTTGAGCCCGATCGTCTAGGCTCCGGCGGTGGCCGACCTTCCGCTGACCGGCGGCTGTCTCTGCGGCGCCGTCCGCTTCGAGGTGTCGCAGCCGCTCGTCTCGGTCGGCTACTGCCACTGCACACGCTGCCAGCGGCGAACCGGCACGGCTGCAGCCGTCTCGGGCCGGATCGTTCCCGGGTCGCTCCGTGTCGTCGCCGGTGAGGATCTCGTCCGTTCCTACGAGCCCCCGGACGGGTTCGCCAAGGACTTCTGCGCCGGTTGCGGCTCGGGTCTCTGGAGCCGTGACCCTCAGGATCCCGGCGTGATCAGCGTCCGCCTCGGCGCGTTCGACTCCGACCCCGGGATCAGGCCGTCCTACCGCCAGTTCGTCGCCTACGCTGCGCCCTGGGAGCCGATCCCGGACGATGGCCTGCCGCGCTATCCGGAGCGCCGCCCGCCGGCATAGAACCTCAGGCTCAAGCCTCTCGCGTCCGCTGCCGAAGAAGCTCGTATGCCAATGCAAAAGCTTCTCCGAGCTGCCGTCCCGTTCATGGCGGGCGGTGCAATCGCGATCTTCGTCGCCGAGCTCACCCGCGGCAGCACGCCGCCCAGGGACGAGCCGTTCCCGGCGACGTGGTTCACCGACGCCGATCACGCGCCCCAGCATCTCTGGACGGGCGAGCCGACCTTCGACTGGGGCGACTGACCTCGATTCGCCCGGCGGCGAGCGCTGCGAGCGCAGCAGCGCCCGCCGACCGTTTGAGTGAGGTGTGCGTGGGAACGCTGCACTCAGCATGGGACGAAACGGGGCGTCTGTCGTCCCCCATTCGAGGGATTCCGTCTTCGGTTATCCGCGCAGCACGAGCTGGGTGCAGCGGAAGAGCGCCATCGGGGATCCGGCCGGATCGGTGACGGTCGCGTCCCAGAGCTGCGTGGTGCGGCCGCCGTGGACGAGCCGCGCCTCGCAGGCGATCGTCCCCTCGCGCGCCGTGCGCAGGAGGTTGGTCTTCAGCTCGATCGTCGTGAAGCCCGTGGCGCCCTCGGGCAGGCTGAGGATGCAGCCGTAGCCGCACGCCGTGTCGGCGAGCGCGACCACGGTGGCCGAGTGCAGATACCCGTTGGGAGCGAGGTGACGCTCGGCGACAGTGAGACGCGCCTGAACGGCTCCGTCCGTGACACCGTCGATCTCGATGCCCAAGAAGCCGGGCAGGAACCGGGCGCCGGCCTCGTTCAGCTGCGCGAGCGTGAGCTCCATCGCTGAGATCATTCCGGAATGACGAACGTCGCGCTCTTCTGGCATCCGGCCTGAGCGAGCTGTGCCGCGGCCAGGGAGTTCCTTGGCGAGCACGGGGTCGAGTTCGAGTCGCTGAACGTCCGCGACGGCGCGGGCGGCGAGCGCCGCTGGCTGGAGGCGGGCCGGCCTGTCGTGCCCTCGCTGGTCGTGGACGGCGCATCCCTGCCGGTGCTCCACGTATCGCAGATCGCCGCGGCGCTCGGGCTGCCCCTGCCGTCGTCGGGAGCGCCGCTGCGCGCCGGCCGGGACGCGGAGGCGATTCTGGCCGCGTGGGTCGCCCACCTGCCGACGATCGGCTGGGAAGAGCTCCTCGCCCCCACCCCCTCTCGCGGTCGCAGCCTCCGCAACCTGACCGTGAACGTCTTCCACCCGTTCGAGCTGCTCCCGGCTGCCTGGAGCACGAAGGAGCTCGACTGGCGGCCGGAGGAGGACGGAGCGCGCGAGCTCCGGCTCGTGGACCGCGACGCCGTGCACGGTTTCGCCGCGGCGGCAGCGTCGGGATGGCGCTCGTTTCTCGCCGCTCACGGTGCCGAGCTCGACGACCACGATCCGCTCGTCGCGACCCCACGCGGCGAGGTCTCGTTCGCTGCGTTGCTGGAGTTCCAGCGCTGGCACGCGGCCTATCACTATCGACAGCTCGTCGACGCGGCAGGCATCCGCGATCCGCTCGACCTGACGCCCTTCGCCCTGTCGCTCCCTGCGGAGATCTACTAGAGAGCGCTCGGCGGGGGCGCCGCACGGCAGAGCGCCCGGCCGGTCGGCCGAGCGCCCGTGCCGACTGCGTCAGGCTCTACCCGTCGCCTTTGAGACAGGCGTGCGCCGAGGCGTCCACCGCGAGCTGGCTGGTCACGTTGAGGGCGTGAACCGACAGCGTGTACCGACCGTGCTGGGCCCAGGACGGCACCCTGTGCTCGGCTCCGAACACCTGCCCGTGACCCGGGTCGGCGGTGAAGTCCCAGTGCGCCGAGTAGCTGACTCCCGGGCCGGTCACCGTCGCGGTGACCCTGGCGTGCAACGTGGCCTCCGATGTGTTCCTCACCAGCACGGAGGCGCTGATGACATCGCCGTGCCACACCCTGTCCGGGCTCACCGTGGCCGTGACCTGCATTCCTGCGCCGGTTTTCGTCTGAGACGTTGCCTGCACCGCCGCGGCGGTCACCAGGCCGGCTGCGATCACTGCCACCGCCGCCAGGAGAAAGCGGAAGGTGCGCATGAGTACGACCTCCTCCGATTGATGCAGATCGTCGTCTACGCCGGTCGCATTTCAGTCGCAATCCGATCGCGAGAGCTGCCGCCGGGAACTCGGTAGATCGTGGCAACGGCGGTCCGCGGACGCACCGATGCCGGACCGCCCGGTGTGGGCGCATCCTGTCGCCAGGGCCTGAAGAGGTAGGGGTGATGTCCACCGAGCCGTTCGTGCTGACCTGCTTGCCTCTGTTCGAGGATCGCCGAGAGGCCGGTCACCTGCTGGCCGCAGAGGTCGAGCGGACCGGAATCGAGGATCCCGTCGTGATCGGTCTCGCGCGCGGCGGCGTGGAGGTTGCAGCCGCGATCGCGTCCCGGCTCGACGCTCCGCTCGACGTGCTCGCCGTCCGCAAGGTCGGCCATCCATGGCAGCCCGAGTACGCACTAGGCGCGGTGACTCCCAGCGGCGGCACATACGTGCGCGGGCCGGATGGCCTGACCCCTGAGGAGCTCGAACGCTGCGGTCGCCGAGGCAAGGCGGCGGGCGGAGCAGCTCGACGAGCGGCTCCACGCCGGTCGGCTTCGGGTCGACCTGGAGGGCCGCCGTGTGGTGCTCGCGGACGACGGCCTCGCCACCGGCGCGACGATGTTCGCGGCGGTCCGCTGGGCGCGCGCGTGTGGCGCCGCCCGCGTCGTCGTCGCGGTGCCGGTCGGTGCCGTCCAGAGCATCGAGCCCCTTCGGCAGGAGGCGGATGACGTCGTCTGCCTCTGTGCGCTGGATGACCTCGTCGCCGTTGGAATGTGGTACCGCGTGTTCGATCAGGTCGAGGACGAGGACGTGCTCCGCCTGCTGGCAGCGGCCGGATGAACGAAGAGGGGGTGCGAGTCGTGGCAGCGCTCGAGCTCGAGACGGTGGCCGTCGAGAAGCCCGAGGACGTCAACCTGATCCTGGGGCAGGCGCACTTCATCAAGACGGTCGAGGATCTCTACGAGGCTCTGGCCGGCTCCTCGCCGCACCTGCGCTTCGGGCTCGCCTTCTGCGAGGCATCGGGCGCGTGCCTCGTCCGGCGGGCGGGCAACGACCCCGAGCTGGTGGAGCTGGCGGTCCGGAATGCTCTCGCGATCGCCGCGGGGCACACGTTCATCGTCTTCCTGAGGGAGGGCTACCCCGTCAACGTGCTGAACCAGGTCAAGCAGGTCCCCGAGGTCTGCCGCGTCTTCTGTGCGACAGCGAACGAGGTCGAGGTCGTCGTCGGCGTGACAGGGCTGGGTCGCGGCGTTCTGGGCGTGGTCGACGGGGCGGCTCCGGTAGGAGTCGAGACGGACGAGGACGCAGTCGAGCGGCGTGATTTGCTGCGTCGGATCGGCTACAAGCTCTGACGTCGAGCCGGAACCGGTCCGTGGCGTACGGTGCCACCGTGGGTGTCGTTCGCGACCGCACGGAGGCCGCGAGCGAGAGCGCTCCGGTGCTTGCGGCCTCCGCGGAGGTTGCCGACCGGCCGTGGCCGCGCGGCCCGGCGATTCTCCAGCCGCTCCGCGTTCGCGACTTCGCACTCTTCTGGGCCGGTCAGTCGGTCTCGCTGGTCGGTGACGGCATCTACCTGGTCGCGATCGCCTGGCAGGTGTACACGCTCTCGAACGCACCGACCGCGCTGGCCATCGTCGGAATCGCCCAGACCGTCCCGCTGGTCGCGTTCGTGTTGGTCGGCGGCGTGCTCGCCGACCGGCTCGACCGCAGGAACCTGATGATCGCGGGAGCTGCGATCCCGGGCCTGGCCATTGCCGTCCTTGCCGGGCTCACGATCAGCGGGGTGCTCACCCTCTGGCAGGTGTGGGTGATCTCCGCGGTCGTCGGCTTCGGCCGGGCGCTCTCCGGGCCGGCGAGCGGCGCCTTCGTTCCCGACATCGTCCCTGTACCGCTGCTCGTGCAGGCCAACTCGCTCGGCCTGCTCGTCCGGCCGCTCGCGATGACGCTGGTCGGGCCGGCCCTAGGCGGCGTGTTGATCGGAGCAGTGGGCACCGGAGCGTGCTTCGCGATCGACGCCGCCAGCTTCGCCGCTGCCGTCGCCGCGCTGCTCGCCATCTCGTCGCGTCCGATCGTCCGCGGGGCGAGCACGGCGCTGCTCGCAGACGTCCGTGAGGGCTTTGCCTTCATCCGTCGCCACGTCTGGATCTGGGGCACCCTCGCGATGGCGACCCTCTGGGTGCTGCTGATCTGGGGCCCGCTCGACGTGCTGGTTCCCTACCTCGTCAAGAACGACCTCCATGGCAGCGCCGGCGACCTCGGGCTCATCTTCGCGGCCGGCGGAGTCGGGGCGATAGGTGCCGCGCTCCTGACCGGGCAGCTCGGGCTGCCGAAGCGTCCGATCACCTGGATGCTCGTCGGCTGGAGCCTGGGCTGTGCGGCCGTGTCCGGAATCGGGCTCGCCGTCGCCTCCTGGCAGGCAGCGCTGGCCATGCTCGCGTTCCAGGCGCTCCTGACGATGGCCGACATCATCTGGATCACGCTCCTTCAGCGACTCGTTCCGGCCGGGCTGCTCGGACGCGTTCGCTCGCTGGACTGGCTGCTCTCGGTCGGCCTGGTTCCCCTCTCCTTCGCCGTCACGGGCCCGGTCGCAGGAGTACTCGGCGTTCGCGCCACCCTCGTCGGCGCCTCGCTGATCGCGAGCGCCATCGCCCTCGCCACCCTGTTCCTGCCCGGCATGCGCTCGACCGACGCGAGGCTCCAGGGCTCGCTCGCGAACACCCGCTCCCAGGCCTAGCGCCGTCTACGGCTCGTGCAAGAGCACGGGCTCTTCGTAACCCGGCTCGCCCGCCTTCGCTTTCGCAGTGCGCTTGCGAGCCGGCTTGATCGTGGCGTCGCTCGAGCGCGGGTAGAGGATCGTCTCGTGGCCGTCCTCCCAGCGGACGCGGTAATGCTCGCGCTCGCCCTCTCCGAGCACCTCGACGATCTTGCCGGTTCGCCGGCTGTCGCCGACGTGATGGCCCTCGAACACGATGACGTCGCCGACATCCACTCTCTGTGTAGAGCTCTGGCTCATCGGGACTCCTTTCTCCCCCAAGACTCGATCCGGGGGCGTGAGTCCCGCATCCGGGAAGACACGGATCCTGTCGCCCCCTCTGCGGGAAGTTGCTGAGCGCCGCCTGTGGGTTGCACTGATGCCGCCCGGCCCGGTCCTGTCAGAGACTCACGGAGGAAGGAGGGTCGAATCGATGAGCCAGAACGTTCACGTGCAGCTCGCAGGGCCTCGCCCCTGCTCCGAGCTGGTCGACTTCCTCGCCGTGCGGGGGCTCGCTGCCACGCTCGTGGAGACGAATGACCGCTGCGAGCTGGAGATCGGGTACGCCGCCGATCCCGACGAGCGGCTGCGTGACGACGTGGCCGGCGCGCTGCGAAGCTGGCTGGCGGAGCGCGACGCCTCGCTCGTCCTGTCGGAAGACGGTGACGACGGGTACGTCCTGCGGCCGCCCGGCGAGTGAGCTAGGCGCCGGCGAGGTCGCGCCGCCTGAACGTCCAGAGGCTCGCCAGCGTGGCGCCGGCGGCGACGGCGAGCATGACGACGGCGGCGGTCGTGTGGAAAGGCTGGGCGGGGACGAGGCCGACGTGCTGGAAAGGCGTGAGGTCGATCAGCCAGTGGGGTGCGCCGAGTAGGGCCCCGAAGAGCTCCCAGAGGAAGGCAAGGCCGACCATGGTGTAGGCGATGCCGGTGCTTGCGCGCGGGACGAGTGCGAAGGCGAGCGCGGCGAGAGCGAGGAAGAGCAGCGCTGTCGGGAGGCAGTTGGCGCCTGCCTCGAGCATTCGCGCCAGCGGGACGCCGGCGTCCTGGCTGGCGGCGCCTGCCCAGGCAAGCACGGCAGCGGTGAGCGCGATCGCGGCGGCGGACGCTGCGGCGAGCAGCAGTCTGCCGCCGAGCCAGCGTTGGCGGCGGATCGGGAGCGCCAGCAGGGTCTCCAGTTGTCCGTCGGCTTCCTCGCGTCTGGCCGCGGAGATCTGGGAGCAGGCGAAGAGGCTGGTGACGAGGACGAAGAGGAGGAAGTAGAAGCCGAGTGCGCCGGCGGGGGTCGTGATCGAGGCGCCGCCGAGCTTGTGAATCTGTCGGCGCAGGTTGGCGGAGATATCGGCTGTGGTGAAGCTCGTCGAGAGGACGCCGACGACAACGGCGAACAGCCCGGTGCCGATCAGCCAGCCGGCGAGGCTGTCGCGCTCGTTTCGGAGCGCGAGCGAGGTCGGCGTGGTGAGCAGGCGCAGGCGCGGTCGCGCGCGGTCCTTCGGCTGCAGAAGTCCGGTTCCCACGTCCCTGCGGACGGCGATCCATCCGGCGGTGATGAGGAGCAGCGAGGCAGCGGCGATCGACGGGAGGAGCGCAGCCGGCGCCGGGCCTGCGAAGGGCCGAAGCTGCTCGGTCCAGCCGAGCGGCGTTGCCCACCGCAACCAGCCCAGCCCGCTCGCGGTGTCGGCGACCACCCGGAGCAGGAACGCGACCACGAGAGCTCCGGCGGCGAGCTCGAGCGCGAGCCGGCGCGTCGAGGCGAGCTGGCTCGTAACCGCACCGACGCCCGCGAACACCGCCGCGGGCGAGATCGTCGCGAGCGCGAGATACGCAGAGCCGCCGGCCGGCAGGCTCGCGGCGACGAGGCCGAGGAAGGTGGCGACCCACAGGATCGCCGCTCCGATGCCGACGGCGGCGAGCACGGCCAGGTACGCGGAGCGGCGGCTGACGACGCCGGCGAGCACGAGCTCCTGGCGGCCGGCGTCCTCCTCTGCGCGCATCGCCCGCACCGCGGCGAGCAGTCCCCAGAAGCAGGCGAAGATCGAGCCGACGCCGGCGAGTCGCCACGCGGTGTAGCCGCCGACGGTGAGCAGGTCGTGGGGCACCCCGTAGAAGAGCTCGACGGCCTTGTTGGTGCCGAAGCTCTTCGCGAAGGCAAGCCGGTCAGCCGTGGTCGGGTAGGTGTGCCGGTAGCCGACGGCGTTCACGTAGGCGACCAGCGCGAACAGGAGCGCGAACAGGCCTGTGCGAATACGCGAGTCGGCGAGCGCCCGCCGTGAGATCGCGCTAGCCGGGCGCACGCCCGTCGCCCGTGTCGTAGTGGTGCAGGAAGATCTCCTCCAGCGACGGCTCTCGGCTCGTCAGCGTCACGACCGGCTGGTCGGCGAGCGCCGCGAGCAGCGGCCGGACGCTCCCGCTCACCTCGAAGCTCAACGCGTTCTCCCCGGCAGCGGCGATACGGACACCCGGCAGGCCGTCGATGCCGGGGTGCAGGACCGTCGAAGGTGACCTCGATCGTCTGCGCCGACAGGTGGCGTAGCTCGGCGAGCGTTCCCTCGTCGACCATCCGCCCCGAGCTGAGGATCCCGACGCGGTCGCAAAGCGCCTCCACCTCGCTCAGGATGTGCGAGGAGAGGAACACCGTCTGGCCGCGCTCCTTCGCCTCCTGCACCGTCTCCCGGAACACCATCTCCATGAGCGGATCGAGCCCGCTGGTCGGCTCGTCGAGGATCAGCAGATCGGCGCGGCTGGCCAGGGCAGCGATCAGCTGCACCTTCTGGCGATTGCCCTTCGAGAGCGCGCGCACCTTCTTGTCGGCATCGAGCTGGAAGCGCTCGACCAGCAGATCCCGGTAGGCCGTGTCGGTGGCAGCCGTGCAAGCGGGCGAGATAGGCGAACGTCTCCGCGCTCGTCAAGGCGGGCCAGAGGAACGGCTCCCCGGCCACGTAGGCAACCCGCCGATGCGCCGTGACCGGGTCACGCCACGCGTCGACACCGAACAGCTCCGCCCGGCCTGCGGTCGGCCGGTGGAGGCCGAGCAGCAACCGGATCGTCGTCGTCTTGCCGGCCCCGTTCGGCCCCAGATACCCGTACACCTCGCCGGGCTCGACGCGAAGATCGAGCCCATCCAGGGCGAGCGTGCTTCCGTAGCGCTTCGTCAGGCCCTCGGTACGAATCGCGTTCACGGCTGACCGGAGTTCTAGCGGCGACCCGGAGCGATCGCGAACGGCTCTGCGAGCAGGCGCCCGATATCCGTCATTGAGAGGAGGCCGACGAGCCGCTCGTCGTCGAGAACGAGCGCCGCGATCAGCAGGTAGCCGAAGGCGCGACCGACGCGGGGCCGATCTCGCTCTCGCGTTAGCGGACCACGAGCACCGAGCAGGCCGCCTGATGGCCGACCCGCTCGCTGACGCTGCCGAGGGCGCGCACACCGTGGAGCCCGCGACTTCCGACGATCAGGAGGTCTGCGTCGTGTGAGGCGGCGCAGAGCGCCTCCACCGGGTGCTTCTCGGTCCGGTCGACCGTCAGACCCGCGAGCGCCTCGAAGTCCTCCGGCCCGTCGGCTCCCGCTACCACCACGCGCAAGCCGGCGCCGTGCCGGTCCGCGACGTCGAGCCCGGCCGCGAGGGCCCGGTCGGCGGCCGGAGATCCGTCGTATCCGACGACGACCGCGCGCGGGAAGTCTCCGGCCGCGGGCGCCCTGGCGACGAGAACCGACGCCGCTGCGCGGTGCAGCATCGAGGTCATGACGCTCCCGCGGGCGACCCCCACGCCGCGATTCCGGCTGGTTGCGCCGACCGCCACGAGCGTGGCTTCCCACTCGGTCAGCCGCTCGAGCAGCCGGCCGATGGTCGTCCCGTGGAGGAGGTGCGTGGCCGCGTCAGGGAAGGCCGACTTCGCCTCGGCGAGCGCTGCGGCGACACTCTTCTCGGCCTCACCGACGATTATCGGGCTGCCGTAGGGCGAGTAGGCGACGACGGGAGGCTCGAACACCGAGTCGATCTCGAGCTCTCCGGTCTCCGAGCGAAGCGGGCTCGCCTGGCGCGCAGCCTCGAGTGACGGGTCGGAGCCGTCGAATGCGCAAACGATCCGGTCGAACACCGTGCACCGATTCGACGAGATGGTCGACATCACAACCCCCTTTCCTCACCGTGAGTGTGCGCCCTGACCACTCGGCCGGGCATCGGCATGCCCTCGTATTCGCCTTGCTTCGAACTACCGACCCCTCCCCGCCGCGTGGCGGCCCGCCGCGCCTCAGCTGTGCCTGAGAGAGATGCTGATGCCGAGCCAGATCGAGCTCGCCGGGTTGAAGTTGCTCGTCCAGGTCGGGAACGTGACCGCGCCTGCGCTGGCGATCAGCTTGTCCGCCAGGCCGGCCGCGTTGCTCGTCGAGGTCGCCACCCCCTGCGAGAACCGGCGGGAGAAGCCCTGTGCGTTCCCGCCGGCCCCGGCGAAGTTGAGCGTCGGGATGGTCGACGAGGCGTCGTTCTGCATGACGACGGACACGGCCGTCGCGTTCGCGGTGCCGGTGGTGAGACCCGGTGCGGCGAACGTGCTGCTCCCGGCGGTGCCGGCGCCCGTGGTGGGGGTGACGCCGTCGAGCGGCGTCGTCGCATTGACGTTTCGGAACGCAGCCACCGAGGCACTCCACCCGTTGCTCGACGAGCTCGACATGGCGGCCAACACGCTCGTCTCGCCCGCGCGGGAAGACGCTGCTACATGGTGTTCAGGGTCGGGGTCGCCGTCGGATTGTCGACCGGGCGAGCGGGAGCGGCGACGAACAGCCCGACGTGTCGCCCGCGAGCGGGACCGTATTCGAGTTCGTGCGGGGATCCAGATCGGCCGAGCGGCTACCGAATGCGCGTCCAGGGCCGCGCAACCAGGACGTCGACCTCGTAGATCTGAGCCACGCCCGACCGGGTGAACCGGAGCGCGGGACCATTCAGCCGCCAGCGAACGGCGCCGGCGAACTCGTGATGAGGGATGCCGTCGATCCGGGTCAGCGTGAACAGGGCACGCGGTCCCTGGAGCACCAGATCGCCCTGCGCCTGAGCGTTGCCGAGCACGCCGTGCTGCTGACGCATCGTCCAGCGTCCTCCGCCGAGAGTCAACGTCCAAGTTCCGGCGTCGAAGGCGGCTTCCTGAGCGGGAACGCCGCCAGCGCGGAGGTCCCGGGCGGCCACCTCCGCACGAAATGTCCCTTGGAGCACGTTCGTGGCTCTTGTCGGCGCGGCCACGACCAGTGTCGCCACCAGAACTGCGAGCGCTCCCGCTCCCGCCACTCTGACCACCCGACCTCCTCTCGTCCAGCTAGATGTACGACCGAACCATGCCGGGTGGATTCAACCGCTGAACAACTCAGCGCGGCCGGTGACACCAACTCCAGGACAACGTTGGGACAAGGCGGCTGTCGTTCGCGACCTACCATCACCAGAAAACCCCGTCTTAGCGGGGTTTTCTGAGAGCG
>CAVUNV010000011.1:0-22335 GCA_963742925.1 uncultured Actinomycetes bacterium
GACCGTCGCGGGCAAGGCGGTCAAGGCCACGGGATCGATCGCCGGCAAGACGGCCAGGGTCACCATGACCGTCCCCAGGGCCGCGAAGGGAAACGTCCTGCTCATGAGACTCACCGTCAGCGCAAACGGGCTGTCGGTCACAAGAACGGCCTCGTATCGTGTCGGCTAGGGCCCTAGCCGCGCCCCCGAGGCTAATTCGAAGCGGGCGGTTCGGGTGACGAGCCGCCCGCCCCGCTTGAACGCTCAGCCGGCTGACGCAGCCTCGCTCGCGCCGAACTCCCGCGTCGAGCCTGAACGAGAAAACCCCGCCGGAGCGGGGCTTTCAGGAGCGGATGATGGGATTCGAACCCACGACCTTCTGCATGGCAACCCGGTCAGACACCATCAGGCACGGCCAGCACCGCATGGTTGAGCCAGGTTGCTCGGGTTAGATCAGGTTGAATCAGTCCATTCGGGGACAAAGTTCGGGACAAAGTTCGAGTAGGATGGTCTTGTCCACGAAAAGCGCCCCCGCACCGCTTCCACGGCCGGGGGCAGGCACAGGAGGTCGTGACTCCCATGCAGGCTCAGCGTAACGCCCCAGTCTCGGGGCACGTCCACCTCTACAACGGCAAGCGCGGCGCGGTCTGGTACGCGAAGTACCGGCTCCCCGACGGCCGACAGGTACAGAAGCGCCTCGGCCCGGTCTGGACAGGCAAAGGCCGCCCGCCGGACGGCTACTTCACGGAGCGCACCGCCCAAGCGGCCCTCGACGCGATCCTCACCGACGCCCGCCGCGGCACCCTCCCCGGACTCGTCCGCACCGGCGCAACGTTCAAGGACGCCGCCGAGGAGTGGTACCGGCACGGCACCGAGGAGGGCGGGCCGCGCGGCCCGTGGAAGCCCTCAACCCGTCGCGACTACCGCTCCGTCCTCGACGTTCACCTCCTCCCCGCCTTCGCTGACTACCGCCTTGAAGACCTGACCGCCCGCAAGATCGAGGCGTGGCGCAGACAGCAGATGCAGGCGAAGAAGCTCCCGCGCCGCACCGCGATCAAGGTTGTCGCAGTCATGCACGGCATCTACGAACGGGCGCGACGGGCCTACGGTCTCCGCGAGAACCCCGTCACCGATGTCGAGCGCATCCGCGACCAGTACGACCCCGCCCGCTTCGACTTCTACACGCCCGAGGAAGTCGCCGCCCTCGTCCGCGCCGCTGGCTCCGAGCAGGACGGGGCGATCTACCTCACCGCCGCCTACACCGGCGCGCGCATGGGCGAACTGCTCGCTCTCCGCGTCCGCGACATCGACTTCCAAGCCGACTCCATTCGCATCCTCGAAAGCATCGACCGCGAACAGGTCGGCCGCCCTAAGTCCGGGCACGGCCGCACCGTGCCAATGGTGGCCGAGGTCGCCCACGCCTTCGCCCGCCTCCTCCAGCGCGACCTGTTCACCGGCCCCGACGACTTCGTGTTCGTCGGTGAGGCCGGAGGCAACCTGGACGGCTCAGCGCTCCGCCGCCGCTACAAGCAGGCACAGACTGCCGCAGAGCTTCGGAAGCTCCGCTTCCACGACCTGCGCCACACCTTCGGGTCGCTCGCCGCCCGCCAGATGGACCCGCTGGAAGTGCAGACGTACCTGGGGCACGCCGACGCGAAGACGACCCGCCGCTACCTGCACTACCGGCCGCGCACGGACGAGGCGAGGCGGCTCGCGAAGGCGTTCACCATCGACAAGGTTCCAGCCACAAAGGTGGTCGCACCCTCAGACCTCGTTTCAGAATGAGGCAGACAGCGCGCCTCGCCCGGTCGGGCGGGGAGTCCCCCGGCGCGAGATAGAAATTGGAGTTGGAGACACCGAGCCAGTCGCGCTGACGGCTTGGAGTTCCTCCTTTGCCGTCGGCTCCTCTTCCTCGTTGCCACTCGTCTCAGCCGGGGCTGGGGCGGTGTTGGTTTTGCATGAAGGGCCGCGTCCAATGTGGCCCAGGAGGAAAGGAGGGATGATGAAGACGCTTAAGGCCGTGATCGGACACAGGCTTCCGATTCTGGTGGGGATGCTTGCAATTGCAAAGCATGACGTTCGCCGTGGCCGCCTCGGGCGGCGGCAATGGCGCGGTACGGATCCCGTCCCCGTTAACGCCGTTCGATTTAGGAGCGTCAACTTGAGGCATGACCGACGAGCAGAGCGACCATAACAAGACAACTCCTCGGAGTCAGCGGGGCGGGGGCGCACGACTCTACGACTCAGGCGCAAGGACCAGATCCGGAACCGAGTTAACGCACCCCACACGGTCAGCACCGACCCGCTCCGGCGACTGCCCGGCAGACGAGCGCCTGCGGCTCGAGCTCCGTCTCGGCTCGATAGCGCGCGCTCGCGCGTTCAGCGATCCCCGTCGCCTCCCCGCTCCTCACGATCGCAACCGCGCAGCCGCCGAACCCGGCACCCGTCAGCCGCGCTCCCAGAGCTCCTTCGTTGACGAGCAACCGCACGAGCGCGTCGAGCTCCGGTGTCGAGACGCGGTAGTCGTCGCGGAGGCTGGCGTGACTCGCGGCGAAGAGCGGCCCCAGACGCTCGAGGTCGCCGACGCGGATCGCCTCCGCGGTGTCGAGCACGCGCCGGTTCTCGGATACGACGTGGCGCGCGAACGGATCGTCGGCGACGTCCTCTGGCCGGGCGTCGCGAAGCGCGCGCAGCCCGAGGCGGGCGGCGGCCGCCTCGCAGGCCGCGCGCCGCTCCGCGTAGGCGCTACCGGCGAGGAGACGCTGGAGCCCCGAGTGCACGGCCAGCACAGCGACCTCGGCGGGAAGCCGCACGGGTTCGTACCCGAGGTCGCGGCAGTCGATGAGCAGGGCCGCGCCCGCCTCACCCTCGAGCGACGCCAGCTGATCCATGATCCCGCACGGGACGCCGGTTGCGATCTGCTCGGCGTACTGGCACGCGAGCGCCAGCTCGCGGCCGGGCAGCTCGAATGCGGAGACGTGGCAGACCGCGAGCGCGGCGGCGACCTCGAGTGCCGCGCTGGAGGACAGGCCCGAGCCTACCGGCACCGTCGACGAGAGCACCGCGTCCGTCCCCCTCGGCGGACGTCCGCGCTCGGCGAGCGCCCGCACGACCCCGGCCACGTACCGCCCCCAGGCGGGCTCGATCCCAGAAGGCTCGTCGCTTCCGTCCGCTGCCACCTCGACGACCGACTCGGCCCTGTCGACGTCGAGCGATCGCACCACGACCCGCCCGTCCGCTCGCGGCCGCACCGCGATCAGGCAGTCGCGGTCGATAGTCACCGGGAGCACGAAGCCCTCGTTGTAGTCCGTGTGGTCTCCCATCAGGTTGACGCGGCCCGGCGCGCGGAACCAGGCAACGTCGGCGCCGTTGCCGAGTGACGCCTCGATCCGGTCGGCTCGCGGACCCACGCCGCTCCGCGCTACCCGTCGACAGGCGGCGGCGACGGCGGCTCCTCCGTCCCCGCTCCCGTCTCCGCGATCGCTCGCTCGATCTCGTCCAGCGTCCCGGGGAGGAGGACGACCTCGGCCGCTTGGATCCAACCGTCGACCTGCGAGGGTCGACGTGCACCAACGATCGCCGCCGTGACGGCCGGCGTGGCGAGCGTCCAGGCGACGGCGAGCGCAGGCAGGTCGCAGCCGAGGCTCTCGGCGATGGGCTGCAGACGCTCGACCAGCTCGAGGTTCTGCGAGAGCTTGGGCTCGGTGAACATCGGCGCGCGTCGACGCCAGTCCTCGGGAGCCAGCCGATCGAGCCCGTCCCGGCCGAAGGAGCCGGTGAGGAGGCCCGAAGCCATCGGCGAGTACGCGATCACCCCGGTTCCGTGGGCGGCGCACCAGGGGAGGAGCTGGGGCAGCGCATGGCGGTTGAGCATCGACAGGGAGGGCTGCAACGAGTCGACGTGTCTGACCGACTCGATTCGCTCGAGCAGCTCGAGGCCGACGTTGCAGACACCGAGGAAGCGCACCTTGCCCTCGTCCTGGAGCGCTGCCATGGCGCCCCACGACTCCTCGACCGGGGTGCCGGTGCCGTAGTCGGGCCAGTGGAACTGGTACAGGTCGATCTGCTCGACACCGAGGCGGCGGAGGCTCTCCTCGCACTCGAAACGAATCGACTCCGGCGTCAGGTCGTAGCGGATCGGTCCGGTCCGGTCGGCGCTCATCCAGCGGCGGCCGCACTTCGTGAACACGAGCACCTCGGTGTCCGTGCCCAGCGAGGCGAGCGCGCTGCCGACGACCTCCTCGGCGTGCCCGAGCCCGTACACCGGCGCCGTGTCGATCCAGCTCACCCCGGCCTCGACCGCGCGCCTGATGGCGGCCTCCGACTCTCGGTCGTCCGACTCGCCCCAACCGAACTCCCACGGCCCTCCCATCGCCCACGTTCCGAGCCCGAGGACGGTGATCTCGGGCCCCTGCGAGCCGAGCCGCCTCGTCACCAAGGCGCCGTTACTCCCGCGCGCAGCTTCCCGTCCGCGTCCAGATAGTCGCGCCAGGAGCGCTTCGGTTCCCAGCCGAGCAGGCGTTGCGCCTTCGACGAGTCGATCGCAGACGCATCGGGCCGCGCGAGCGGCCGGATCCGAACGTCGGCGTGCCCGTGGTGGCGTCGTACGATCTCCTCGAGTGGATGGCCGCCGATCGTGTCCGGCGAGGCGACGTACAGCACCTCGTGGCCGGGAAACTCTGACTCGAGCGCGAGCACGGTCGCCTCGCAGAGGTCGTAGGCGTCCACGTAGCTGCAGTAGTTTCCGATCAGGACGGAGGGGTCCCGCACGATCGGTCCAAGGTTCCGCTCGTAGCTCAACACATCCTGAACCCAGCAGGGCCGGATCGAGACGGTCGCGATGTCGGCCCGCTCCGAGCCGCGTTCCATCAGCAGCTCCGAGAACCACTTCGAGGTCGCGTACGGATCCTGCGGTCGGATCGGATGCTCCTCGTCGATCGGGAGATAGTCGGGCTGGAACTCGCGGTACGCGAACAGGAAGCCTGGAACCGTCTCGCTCGAGAAGTTGACGAATCGCCGGACGCCGCTGGCGATAGCGCCCTCGAGCACGTTGAACGTGGCCATCAGGTTGTTGCCGAAGACGACGTGTGGAGGGTTGTGGACCGGCTGCGGGATCGCGGCGGTGTGGACGACGGCCTCGCAGCCCCGAGTCAGCGCGTAGCAAGCACCGCTGTCCGTGAGCTCTGCCTGCCAGTAGTCGTCCGCCTCCCGCGGGTCGAGCAGGCGATCCCACTGCGGCCGCGTCACGTCGGTGGCCCTCACGTCGTGGCCTCGGAGCTTGAGCAGTGGCACGAGTGTGCGGCCGACCTTCCCGTGCGCTCCGGTGACGAGCACCTTCATCGGTTCCTCCTCACAGATACGTGACGGGGTCGGTGACCGCGGCCGAGCGACCGCGCAGGAAGTCGAAGTCGCAGCCCTCGTTCGCCTGCAGCACCCGATCCTCGTACAACCGCCGGTAGCCGCGCTCGTCCTTCCTCTCCGGCGGTGTCCAGGCGTTTCGCCGCCGTTCGAGCTCGGCCTCGTCGACAACCAGGTCGAGACGTCGTGACTCGACGTCGAGGCGGACCACGTCCCCGTCCTCGACGAGCGCCAGCGGGCCGCCGACCGCCGACTCGGGCGCGACGTGCAGGACGACCGCGCCGTAGGACGTGCCGCTCATGCGGGCGTCGGAGATGCGGACGAGATCGGTCACGCCCTGGCGGAGCAGCTTGGCTGGAATGGGCAGATGTCCCCACTCCGGCATACCGGGAGCGCCGACCGGCCCGGCGTTCCTGAGCACCATCACCGAATCGGGGTCGATCTCGAGCTCCGGGTCGTCCACCCTCGCGGCCAGGTCGTGGATGTCCTCGAAGACGACGGCCCTGCCCTCGTGCCGCAGCAGCCGCGGGTCGGCGGCGGAGATCTTCATCACCGCCCCGTCCGGGCTGAGAGAGCCGTGGAGAACGACGAGGCTGCCGCTCTCTTCGAGCGGGCGCGAGCGCGGGCGGATCACGTTCTCGTCGACGATCTGCGTCGGCATCGCCGCCAGGTTCTCGCCGACGGTCCGACCGGTGACGGTCAGCGCGTCAAGATGCAGGAGGTCGGAGATCTCGACCATCACAGCCGGAAGCCCGCCGGCGTAGTAGAAGTCCTCCATCAGGAACTCGCCGGCCGGCTTCAGGTTGACGAGCCACGGCGTCGTCGCGCACAGCTCGTCGAAGAGTTGCAGCGGCAACTCGACGCCGACCCGCCCGGCGTACGCCATCAGGTGCAGGATCGCATTCGTCGAGCCCGAGATCGCGTGCAGCACCCGGATCGCGTTCTCGAGGGCTTCCCGCGTGAGCACGTCGGAGGGCTTCACGCCCTGCTCGACGAGCTCGAGGATCTTGCGGCCGGAGGCCTCGGCGAGCTGCGCGCGCCGCGAGTCGACGGCCGGCGGTGCGGCCCCGCCGGGCAGGCACAGCCCGAGTGCCTCGGTGACGCACGCCATCGTCGAGGCCGTGCCCATCGTCATGCAGTGACCGTTCGAGCGGGACATCGCGTTCTCGATCTCCTCGAACTCCGCCCTGGTGATGCGGCCGGCGCGCAACTCCTCGTGGTAGTGCCAGCAGTCGCTGCAGGAGCCGAGCTCCTTCCCGCGCCAGTGGCCGTTCAGCATCGGCCCGCCGGTGACCACGATCGCCGGCACGTTCGCGCTGGCCATGCCCATGATCGAGGCCGGGTTCGTCTTGTCGCAGCCGGTGAGCAGGACGACGCCGTTGAGCGGATACGAGCGGATCGACTCCTCGACGTCCATCGCCATCAGGTTCCGGTACAGCATCGTCGTCGGCTTCATCAACGACTCGCCCAGCGACATGACCGGGAACTCGAGCGGGAAGCCGCCCGCCTGCAGGACTCCACGCTTGACCGCCTGCGCCAGACCGCGCAGGTGCACGTTGCAGTTGACGAGCTCGCTCCAGGAGTTGCAGATTCCGATCACCGGGCGACCCCGGAAGGCCTCGTTCGTCACGCCGGTCGACTTCAGCCACGACCGGTGTAGGAAGCCGTCGAGGTCGTCGCGGTCGAACCACTCCCGGCTTCGGCGTCCTCTCTCTGTTCCCATCGTTCTCCTCTCGTGGTCGAACGGCTGCTGTCTCCGCGGCAGGATCGGTCGAGGCTCGGCCCTGCAGCACCCGTCAGCTCGGGGCAGCGGCCCGGGGCGCGCTCGACGCCCGGGACTCGGCGGCGACGAGGTCGGTCAGCTCCTCGGCGGAGGCCCCGACGACGTGGATGACGTGGCGGGCGAGGACGATCATCGACTCATCCGTCCGCCGCCGGGCTCGAGACCTCGTCGAGTTGCCGGCGATAGCTCGAGACCATCAGCTCGGTGAGCTCCTCGAGCGATGTCTCGTGCACCGGTTGGTCGATGGTGATGCGCCCATCCTGCAGGACGTTGAGCCGGTCGCAGAGCTCGAAGAGATGGGCGTAGTTGTGGTCGATCACGATGATCGACACGCGGCCGCTCGAGGCGAGATCCTTGACGAGATCGATGATGAGGCGCGACTCGCGCGCGCCCATGGCCGCGAGCGGCTCGTCGAGCAGCAGGATCTTCGGCGCTACCCGTACGGCTCTCGCGACCGCGACCGCCTGCCGCTGGCCGCCGGAGAGCTGCTCGGCCTCGGCGTTGATGCTCGGCACGCGCACGTGGATGTCGTCGAGGTACTGGCGCGAGAGCTTGCGCATAGCTCGTTTGTCGAGGAAGCGGAGCGGGCCCCCTTTCGTCAGCTCGTGGCCCAGGAACAGGTTCAGGAAGACGGGCAGCTGCGGAATCAGCGCGAGATCCTGGTACACCGTCTCGATCCCGTGCGCGCGGGCGGCAGCGACCGAGTGGAAGCGGACTCGCTCGCCGCCGACGAACATGTCGCCGGCGTCCTGTTGATGGAAGCCGCTCAGGATCTTGACCAGCGTGCTCTTGCCGGCTCCGTTGTCGCCGACGAGCCCGAGCACCTCGCCTGGGCGGAGGACCATGTCGATGCCGCGGAGCACGACGACCGCGCCGAAGCGCTTGGTCACACCGCGCACCTCGAGCGCGGCCTCGCCTGCTGCGGGCGAGGGCGGCGTCGGCTCCGCGAGCTGGGCGCTCATGCCGCCCTCGAGCGCGCGATGATCCGGTCGAACTGCACGTTCAGGGCCATCGCGACGATGATCACGACGCCGATCCATACGTAGAAGTCGTTCGTGCTCACCCCGATCAGCGTGAGCCCGTCCTCGAGCACCCCGATCAGGATCGCCCCGATGAAGGCCCCGATCACCGTTCCGCGCCCGCCGGTGAGCGCCGTGCCGCCGATCACGCAGGCGCCGACGGCATAGAGGATGTAGTCGACGCCGAAGTTCCCCGGGTCGAGGCTCCCGTACTTGACCGCGTCCACGATGCCGACGAGGCCGGCGAAGAACGAGCAGAGGACGAAGCACCACACCTTGACGCGCCGGACCGGCACGCCCGCCTCGGCCGCGCCGATGAGATTGCCGCCCGAGGCGATGATCCGGACGCCGAAGCGCGTACGAGTCAGCATGACGTGCGCGACGATCGTGATCCCCAGCACCCAGAGGATCTCGGACCACAGCCAGACGCCCATCAGCTGGCTCGCGAAGCCCGTCCCGTCCGACAGCGGAATCGGCGTCGCCTGCGTCTGATCGGACTCGATGAGCACGAGCCCGAAGAGGATGAAGTTCATCGCCAGCGTCGTGACGAAGGATGGCACGTTCAGGCGAACCGTGATCAGTCCATTGATCGCGCCGACACCGCAGGCGACGGCGAGCGCAAGGACGATCGCAAGCGCGAGCGGCAGCCCGAGGTTGTACAACCAGTACTCGACCCACGGCGTGAACAGGAAGACCTGGCCGGCCGACAGGTCGATCTCGGCGAGCACGAGCAGCAGCACCTCTCCGACCGCGATGGCGGCGACCGGCCCCGCGTAGCCGGCGGCCGAGCTGAGGCTGAGCTCGTCGGTGAAATTCGAGCCGGCCCGGATATAGAAGTAGACGAACAGGCCGATCGTGATCAGGAGCGGCGTCAGCTCGCGCTGGTAAACGAACAGGCGCAGGACACGACGCCCCGCTGACAATGCTCCGTGATGATGCCCCGGCGGCTCGGCCGCCGGGGCATCGGTAGGCGTTGGGGCGCCCACTTGCACGCTCGCTGCGACTAGAACGGGATCTTCGCGGGCGGCTTCAGGGCCTGCTGCGCCGCGGTCGTCCCTGAGAACCTGTTCTTCCTCAGGTACGGCGCGACGGTCGACTGGACCACGATGCCGAGGCCCGTGTCGGTGTTCGTCGGCTTCATCAGCCCGCCGGAGAGGTTGTACAGGTAGAGCTGCATGATCGTGTCGAAGCCCTGCAGGTAGGCCTGCTGGTCGATCGTGAAGGTCAGGTTGCCGGCCTTGACGCCCTGCACGACCGGCGTCCCGACGTCCCAGCCGGATCCGCCGACCTTCCCCTTCAGGTTGTTCTTCGCGATGAAATTCGCAATTTCGTTGCTGTCGCCGCTGTCCACGCCGAACATGAACTTGACGTTCTTGTGGCCGGCGTACCAGGCGGCGATCTTGTTGTACTCGGGCGAACCCTCGGTCGCCGACGTTCCCACCTCCACGAAGTGGATGCCGGCCTTCACCAGCACCGGCTTCGCGCCGTCGATCCGCGGCTGGATGTTCCCCGTGCCCGGGGTGGCGATGATCCCGGCCACGAGGTCGCCCTTCTTCACGTGCTTGAGGACCTCGTTCCCGACCGCGGCGCCCGCGGTCAGGTTGTTCTGACCGACGTAGGCCATCCGGTGGTTGGGGACGCCCGCCGAGACGTCGGCGTTGTACGCGATCACGGGGATGCCGTGACTCAACGCGGTGTCGACCGGCTTGTTGAAGGCGGTGTTGTCGATCAGACAGCACCCGATGCCGTTTGCCTTGCCGGCGATCGCGGCGTTGAACGCCGCGACCATCTGGTTGACGATCGAGGTCGCCGAGCCCGTCCACTGGAACGTGCAGCCGGTCAGGGCGCAGGCGTCCTGGCACCCGTAGATCGTCGCCGTGAAGAACGAGTTCGTCGTGACGTGGTTCACCATCACGAAGTGGTACTTCGGATGCTTGACGAAGACCGCGTTGTCGCTGTTGCGCTTGTAGGTCGCCGCACTGGCTCCCTGCTCGCCCAGGATGCCGGCCAGCCCCCCGTAGAGCGAGGCGCCTGCGGCCGTTGCCCCGGCCATGCGGAGGAAACGCCTCCGCGAGAACTCTCGCTGTTCCTCGCTGATGTCAACGGGCTCGTTGTCTCTCACCGCTGTACCTCCCTGGTAGTCGTTGAAACCCGCCTCGCGACACTAACGCGAAAGCATTCGCTTGTCCAGCTATAGGATTATCGTATGACGAAAACTCGGACGTACCCGCGGCGGGGGCTCCACGGTGCGGTCGTCCACGAGATCGGTGTCCGCATTCTTCGCGGCGATCTCGAGCCTGGCGACCTGATCCCGTCCGATGACGAGCTCGGGCTCGATCTGGGCACCGACGACACGGCGGTGAGCCGCACGGTTGTCCGCGAGGCCGTCAAGGTCCTGGTGGCGAAGCGGCTGGTCGAGTCGAGGCCGAAGCGAGGGACGCGGGTGCGACCACGCCACGAGTGGAATCTCCTCGACCCGGACGTCCTGGCCTGGCAGCTCGAGGCAGGTGCCGATCGCCACTTCGTCGATCAGATGCTCGAGCTCCGGCGAATGATCGAGCCCCAGGCCGCGCGCGTCGCCGCGCTCCGGGCGACGGACGACCAGATCGAGGCGCTCGCAGAGGCCGCGCGCCTGATGGGGGAGGCAGGAGAGGACCCAGGCGCGTTCCTGGATCCCGACCTCCGGTTTCACACGCTGCTGCTCGAGGCCACGCACAACGAACTGCTCGAGCACATGGCGAACATCCTCACCTCCGTCCTACGGGCAATCTTCACCTATTCGGGCAGGCCGCCCGGTGCGTACGCGCGTGCGGCGGAGATGCACACCGTCGTCGTCGAGGCGATCAGGGAGCACGATCCCGACGCCGCGGAGGTCGCGCTCTTCGCGCTCAGCGACGACACGACCGAGAACATCGACTGGGCGCTCGAACACGGCCTGCCCGACGGCGAGCTCCCCGCCGGTCGAGCCGCCGACTAGCCGTGTCCGTGCCGAAGCCGCTCGGTGAGCTCGAGGCCTGGTTCGTCACCGGCAGTCAGCACCTCTACGGCGACGAGGTGCTCAGCCGGGTCGACGCGGACGCCCGGGAGATCGCTGCGTCGCTCGACGCCGCTGCGGCGATTCCGGTTCGCATCGTCTGCAGACAGGTCGTGGCGACGCCCGAAGAGATCCGCGGAGTGTGCCTGGAGGCCAACGCAGCCGAGACATGCGTGGGCGTGATCGCGTGGATGCACACGTTCTCGCCGGCGAAGATGTGGATCGGGGGTCTCGGCGCTCTCCAGAAGCCGCTACTCCACCTGCACACGCAGTTCAACCGCGAGCTCCCGTGGGCCGAGATCGACATGGACTTCATGAACCTGAACCAGTCGGCGCACGGTGACCGGGAGTTCGGATTCGCCCAGACGCGCCTGCGGCTCCCGCGGAAGACCGTCGTCGGCCACTGGAGCGATCCGGCAGTCACCGACCGCATCGGCGCGTGGTCGCGAGCTGCCTGCGGCCTGCACGAGGCGAGGCGGCTGAGCGTCGTCCGCTTCGGGGACAACATGCGGCGAGTCGCCGTCACCGAGGGCGACAAGGTCGAGGCCGAAATCCGGCTCGGCGTCTCGGTCGACGGCTACGGCGTCGGCGAGCTGGTCGAAGCCGTCCGTGAGGTCGAGGCGACAACCGTCGACATGCTGGTGCGTGAGTACCTGGAGCAGTTCGACGTCGTGCCCGCCCTGCAGCCGGGCGGCGACCGGCACGAGTCACTTCGCGACGCGGCGAGGATCGAGGCCGGCCTCCGAGGGTTCCTGGAGGCTCACGGCTCGTCGGCGTTCACCGACACGTTCGAAGACCTCGGCGAACTGCCGCAGCTTCCGGGCATCGCGGTGCAGCGCCTGATGGCCGACGGCTACGGCTTCGGTGCAGAAGGAGACTGGAAGACCGCGGCCCTGGTCAGGATCGTCAAAGTGATGGCGGCCGGCCTCCCGGGTGGCACGTCTTTCATGGAGGACTACACGTATCACCTGGCCCCTGACCAGTCGAAGGTGCTCGGGGCCCACATGCTCGAGGTCTGCCCGTCGATCGCCGCCGCGCGGCCCTCCTGCGAGATCCACCCGCTGTCGATCGGCGGCAAGCCGGATCCGGTACGCCTCGTCTTCACCGCAGCACCGGGGCCGGCCGTCGTCGCGAGCCTCCTCGATCTCGGCGACCGCTTCCGGGTCGTCGCGAACGAAATCGCCGTCGTGGCTCCGGAGGCGGAGCTCCCGCGCCTCCCCGTCGCCCGAGCCGTCTGGAAACCGAGACCCGACCTCGCCACCGCGGCCGCGGCCTGGCTTCACGCGGGCGGCTCGCACCACACGGTCTTCACACAGGCGTTCGGGATCGAGCCCCTCGAGGACCTGGCCGAGATGGCGCAGATCGAGTTCCTCGTCATCGACGACCGCACACGTGTGCCGGAGTTCAAGAAGGAGCTCCGCTGGAACCAGGCCTACTATCACCTGGCAGGCGGCCTGTAGGCCGTCTCACCACGCCGGAAGCCGTATGAGCCCGTACGCCCAGCTCCGGGAACGCGCCTTCGAGGCGAATCGCGACATCGTTCGAGCCGGACTCGTCCTCCTCACCTTCGGCAATGCCAGTGCGGCCGACCGCTCCGCAGGCGTGATCGCGATCAAACCGAGCGGCGTGCCCTACGACGAGCTTTGCCCGGAGGCGATGACCCTGGTCGATCTCGACAGCGGCCGGGTCGTCGACGGCTCCCACCGACCCTCGTCGGACACGCCGACGCATCTCGTGCTGTACCGCCGGCTCGAGGCCGTCGGCGGCGTCGTGCACACGCACTCGTCCTTCGCGACCGCGTGGGCGCAGGCCGGCCGTGAGATTCCATGCTTCGGCACGACGCACGCCGACCACTTTCGCGGCCCTGTGCCGGTGACCCGTGCGCTCACGAGCGACGAGGTGCGCGGCGAGTACGAGGCCAACACGGGTGAGGTCATCGTCGAGACGCTCGAGCGTCTGGGGCTCGATCCGCTTGAGGCGCCGGCCGTCCTCGTCGCCTCGCACGGACCCTTCACCTGGGGAGGCGACGTTGCACAGGCGGTCGAGAATGCGATCGCGCTCGAGGCGGTCGCGGCGGCGGCGCTGAGGACGACGCTGCTCCGGCCGAGCGTCGAGCCGATCGGAGACGACCTGCTCCACCGGCATTTCTCGCGCAAACACGGCCCGGACGCTTACTACGGTCAGGGCCCGTGAGGTCCGCCTCGATCACGGGCAGTCGGCTCCGATGAAGACGCTGCGCCTCCACGCCCCGGGCGACCTCTGTCTGCACGAGGAGCCTGAGCCGACGCCCGGTGCTGGTGAAGTCCTCCTGCGGGTGACGGCGGTCGGGCTCTGTGGCTCCGACCGGCACTGGTTTCTGGAGGGCGGGATCGGCGACGCCGTTCTCACGCAGCCGCTCGTTCTCGGCCACGAGTTCACGGCCACGATCGAGTCGGGGACTCGTTCGGGCGAGCGGGTGGTCATCGATCCGGCGATACCGTGCGCTCGCTGCCCCGTCTGCCTCTCCGGTCGCCAGCACCTGTGCCTGGATCTGCGCTTCGCGGGCCATGGCTCGACCGACGGAGCGCTCCGAACGCTCATGGTGTGGCCGGAGCGGCTTGCCCACGGGCTCCCGGACTCGCTCTCCGATGCTGAAGGCACCCTGCTCGAGCCGCTGGGAGTGGCGCTCCACGCACTCGACCTAAGCCGCGTCCGACCAGGAATGACCGCCGGCGTGTTCGGGTGCGGCCCGATCGGGCTCCTTCTCGTCCAGTTGCTTCAGATGGTCGGCGCGACCACGATTCTCGCCACCGACCTCCTCCCCCACCGGGTCGCCGCCGCGGAATCGCTGGGAGCGACGCACGGTCTGCAGTCCACGCGAGCCGGCGCGGCTCAGACGCTTGCCGAACTCACCGGCAACGGTGTCGACGTCGCCTTCGAGGCGGCGGGCGAGGATGCCGCACTTGCGACCGCCGTCGACACCATCCGGCCGGGCGGGAGGATCGTGATCGTGGGCATTCCCGGCGACGATCGCACCTCCTTCACCGCCTCGACGGCACGTCGCAAGGGCCTGACGATGGCACTGTGCCGCAGGATGGAGTCCACCGACCTGCCGCGTGCGATCCGCCTTGCCGGTGCAGGACGCGTAGGCCTCGGCCCTCTCGTCAGCGAACGCTTCGCTCTCTCCGAGGCAAGCGATGCCTTCAGCTTCCTGGTCGAACGACAGGGACTGAAGGCCGTGGTCGAGCCGCAACGCACGGCGGTGGACGGGAGCGCATGACCACTCACAGCGACTACGCGATCGGAATCGACTTCGGCACCGAGTCGGGTCGCGCTGTGCTCGTCGACTGCGCCGACGGCCGCGAGCTCGCGACCGCCGTCTACCGGTACCGACACGGCGTGATCGACGCGCATCTCCCCGACCCCGACGGCGATGTCCGGCTCGAGGCCGACTGGGCGCTCCAGGATCCCGCGGACTACATCCGAACGTTCGAGGAGGCGGTGCCAGCGCTGCTCGCCGAGACCGGCATCGACCCCGGAGACGTCATCGGTCTCGGCATCGACTTCACGAGCTGTACGATGCTGCCGGCCACGGCCGAGGGGACGCCGCTCTGCCAACTCGACGATTTCCGGCGCCGGCCGCACGCCTGGGTCAAGCTCTGGAAACACCATGCCGCGCAGCCGGAGGCCGACCGCATCAACGCCGTCGCGGTGGAACGCGGAGAACCGTGGCTGGAGCGCTACGGCGGCAGGATCTCGTCCGAGTGGTTCTTCGCCAAAGCGCTCCAGATCCTGTGCGAGGCACCCGAGGTGTTCGAACGCGCGGACCGGTTGATCGAGGCGGCCGACTGGGTTGTCTGGCAGCTCACCGGTGCCGAGACGCGGAACAGCTGCACGGCCGGCTACAAGGCAATGTGGTCGAAGCGCGAGGGGTTTCCCGCCGACTCCTACTTCGCCGCTCTCGACCCGCGCTTCGAGCACGTCATCGACGAGAAGATGTCGCGTCAAATCGTGTCGATCGGCGCCAGCGCAGGCGGGCTGAGTGACCGGGCGGCCTCCTGGACCGGGCTGCGCGCGGGCACCCCCGTCGCCGTCGCCAACGTCGACGCGCACGTGTCGGTGCCGGCGGTCACCGTGACGGAGCCGGGAACGATGGTGATGATCATGGGGACGAGCATCTGCCACATGCTCCTGGGCAACCGGCTCGCAGCCGTCGAGGGAATGTGCGGCGTCGTCGAGGACGGCATCGTGCCCGGCCTCTTTGGCTTCGAGGCCGGCCAGTCGGCGGTCGGAGACATCTTCGCCTGGTTCGCGAGGAACTGTGTCCCGCACGAGTACCACGAAGCGGCGCGCAGGCGCGGCTTCGATGTGCACGAGATCCTCGAGGAGGAGGCGGCCAAACTCCGCCCAGGCGAAGCCGGCCTCCTGGCGCTCGACTGGTGGAACGGCAACCGCTCTGTGCTTGTCGACGCGGACCTCCGCGGGCTATTGGTCGGGATGACGCTCGCCACGAGAGCCCCGGAGATCTATCGCGCGCTGATCGAGGCGACTGCCTTCGGCACCCGCGCGATCATCGATGCGTTCGAGTCGGCGGGCGTGCCCGTGACCGGGATCGTCGCCTGCGGGGGACTACCCGAGCGGAACAGGCTCCTGATGCAGATCTACGCCGACGTCACCGGCCGTGAGTTCGCGGTCGCCGCCTCGAGTCAGGCTCCCGCACTCGGATCGGCGATGTTCGGCGCGGTTGCAGCCGGCGCTGCGCGTGGTGGCTACGACTCGATCGTCGAGGCGTCCCGACGCATGGCCCACCTCGGCCCTGAGGTTTACCGGCCGGACGCGCGCCACCACGCTCTCTACGACCGGCTGTTTCGCGAGTACGTGCGGCTCCACGATCTGTTCGGCCGTGGCGGAGACGAGGTGATGAGGACGCTGAAGAGCATCCAACGGGACGCGGCCGAGCCTGCGCCCACTCCGGCGCGCCGACGATGACGAAGCCGGCCGAGAATCCGGCTCCCTCGATCAGGAAGGAGCCGTTCGGAGCGGTGGCCGGCACGGTCGTCGACCTCTACACCCTGACGAGCCCGTCGGGGATGGTGGTCAGGATCATGAACTACGGCGGGATCATTCAAGAGATTCGGACGCCCGACCGAATGCGCAGGACGGCGAACATCACGCTCGGCTTCTCGACGCTGAACGACTACGTCACGCAGGAGCAACACCTACTTCGGAGCGATCATCGGCCGCTACGCGAGCCGAATCGCCGGCGGGACCTTCACCCTGGACGGTGTCGTCCACCACCTGCCGTTGAACGACGGGCCTAATTCACTGCACGGCGCCACGATCGGCTTCGACAAGCGGATCTGGGACGTCACCAGGATCCTGCACGGCCCCGACCGCGCAGGGCTCGAACTCCACTACCTCAGCCCCGACGGCGAGATGGGCTACCCCGGCAATCTGAGCACCCACGTCACATACACGCTCACGAACGACGACGCGGTCCGAATCGACTACCGGGCGACGACGGACGCGCCGACGATCATCAACCTGACGAACCACGCGTACTGGAACCTCGCCGGCGAAGGGTCGGGACCGATCGACGATCACGTGCTGACGCTCCCGGCCCAGGCGTACACGCCCGTGGACTCGACCCTGACCCCGGCAGGGGTGATCGCACCAGTCGCAGACACGCCGTTCGACTTCACGAACCCGACCGCGATCGGAGCCCGGCTCCGCGACGCCACAACTGCACAGATCCGCTTCGCTCGCGGATACGACCACACCTTCGTCCTGAGCAGTAACGGCTCAACGAACCCCGTCCTAGCCGCCCACGTCTGGGAGCCAACGAGCGGGCGCGCACTCGACGTCTACACGACCGAGCCCGGAATCCACTTCTACTCGGGGAACTTCCTCGACGGAACGCTGACCGGGACGAGTCGGAAGTCGTACCGCCAGGGTGACGGCTTCGCCCTCGAGACGCAGCACTTACCCGATTCGCCGAACCGCCCTGACTTTCCCTCCACCGTGCTCCGACCCGGCGAGGTCTTCACATCGACGACGATCTACCGCCTGTCGGTGGAAGGGTCTTGATCTGCTGGGAGATCGTCAGCGGGACGATGGGATTCTCGAGCGAGTCGACGACAAGATCGGCTTCTAGTACGACGCCGGGCACCGACGGGACGCCGATGACGTAGAGCCCGGCCGCGCGCGCCGCACCGACCCCGGGCGGAGAATCCTCGAGGGCGATCGAGCGCGCGGGTGCGACCCCCAACAGCTCGCACGCCCGGAGATAGAGGTCCGGCGCGGGCTTTGGCGCACCGACCTCGTCCACGCCGAGCACGACGTCGAAAGTCTCGAGCAGGCCGACCCGCGTGAGTCCCGCCAGCAGGTGGGTGCGCGGTGCGTTGGAGGCGACCGCCAGCGGCCACTTGCCACGAAGCCCCTCGAGCAACGCAAGCGCGCCCGCCCGCGGCTCTGCACCTGCGGCGATCTCCTCGAGAGCAAGCCCGTAGAGCTCGGCGCTGAGCTCCGCCCCTTCGCCCGGTCGCCCGAGAAGGCGCTCGAGCGCTCGCGCGGCGGTCTGCGGCGCCGTGCCCACGAGCTCACGCTTGTCCTCCAGCGTGAAGAGCCGACCGTGGCGTGCGAACACACGCTCCTGGGCACGCGTCCAGCAAGGCTCCGTGTCAAGCAGTAAGCCGTCGTTGTCGAATACGATCCCGGCCCGCACCGTCACGAGAACAGCTTACGGAGAGGGTCACGAACTCGCTGGACGCCGCCGTCGTGGGGCCGGTTCGCTCCCGGGATCGTTGGCAATCAACCGCCGGCCCCAGGGAAACCGCTGCGTGTTCCCGTTAGGCACAGGCTCGCGCCTCGCAGCATTCCCGGACGGTTGTAAGCGCCATCGCCAGCTGCATCCCCTCCTCGACCAAGTCATCCTCAAACGCGCCCCCGGACGCGGCAAGAACGCCGTCCCCGTCCACGAGCGCACCCAAATCGTGCTGCGCGGCAACCTACTGCTCGAACCCAGCCCGAGTGAGGTTGGCAGCCGGTTCACGAGTTGATCTGGCTCTGCCCAATGATCTGTAACACTCTCGCTGGGCGGGGAGCAACCCGGCTTGGGCGACTTGCCCTCCCCTGCCGCTCCCCGCCTGATCTGTGACGCTGAGCGGCGCTAGCCGATCGTGTCGAGCTCGCGCTCGACCTCACCGACAACATCCAAGCCGCCTTCCCCCAAGCCGACACCACCGAACGGCGCCTCCTCAACCAAGCCTTCTTTGAACGCGTCGAGATCGACACAGCACTCGCGTCAGCGGGCCGGAGAGCTCTGTAACCGGAGCTGTGGAGTTCTCTCGCGAGGGTCAGCATGAGCTTCTAGCCGGTCGAGTCGCCTCGAGGAGAGCGCTGAGCAGGTGAAGACACCGGCGAGCGCCTAGACCCCCGCAAGCCGAAACAGCAGTTAGGTCGCTACACCGATCAGGCCTCGGACGATGAAGGCGAGGCCGATTGCTGCGATCACAGGCCGAGACGACGCCGGTTTTGTTCCGGGTCAACCAGGAGCGCATTCCCGCGAGCCGCTCTTCCGCCCGCGCCTGGTTGGCGCAGTAGACGGCGAGGATCGCCGCCACGCCGAGCGTGGCGAGCAGCGCGTAGAACAGATACGCGAGGACCGCGCTGGAGCGGCTCAGCTTTGCGTCGGCGACGGCGAGCGCCGCGGCGACGACGAAAATGAGGTTCACCCAGAACATTCCGAAGCCAAAGGCGACGATCGGCCGCATCCGGTCGAGCGCTCTCAGCCCTTCGGCTCGTCCGCGCTCGGGTCGGCCGCGACCCGCCGACTCCATCTCCGTGCAGCTAGGGCGAGGAGCAGGACGCCGAGCGCGAACTGGACACCGAGCATCGCGTTCGCAGCCGACGCGCCGGGCTTCGAGTGCGCACCCCTTACAGGCCGATGATCAGCCCGCCAATGAGGAGGATCGAGACCACCCAGCCGGCGGCGAACGCGATCGCCCCTCTCGGGCGGGACTTCGCGCTGAGCAGGACGATCACGGCCACGATCCCCCAGGGGGTGACAGACGTCAGCAGCCCGAGCGCAAGCAGTTGGAGGAAGAGCTGCTGACTCACTACCTCGACCTTATGGCAACACTCAACGTGCGGGGCCGTGGCGGCGTCGTGGTCGTCGGGATAGGCGTCGGTTACTCACTGCGCCGTTTGTGTGGTGGACGTGAGGGTTGGTTGCTGATAGAAGCGGGCTTGTGGCTGTTCGTCCTTTTGGCGGTTGGCGGGGGGAGATCGGGGCGAAGCTCGTCGCGCGGAGCTCGACTCGCCGCTACGCGGACGTGGACGTGGATGTGGCGGGGGAGCGTGTGCGCTGGTCGGAGACGCGTGCGGGCGAGGGGGGTCGGGTCGTCGTCGTAGAGGCGCGTGGCGGCGAGGTCTTCGACGTCACGCCGGCGGGGACGAACGCGCGCACGCGTGTGCACGAGTACGGGGGCGGTGCGGTCTGGTACAGGGGCGAGACGGTCTTCTTCTCGGAGTTCGCCGACGGGCGCGTGTACCGCCTCGACGAGGTCGGCGCTGTTCCGCGTCCTGTCACCCCGCCGGTGTCTGTGCCGCACGCGTTGCGCTACGCAGACGGCGTCGTCGGAGCGGACGGGGCGACGGTGATCTGCGTCCGGGAGCGGCACGAGAGCGGGCGGGTGCACAATGAGCTCGTTTCGTTTCCGGCGGATGGGTCGGCGGAGCCGACGCTGATCGTCTCCGGGCACGACTTCTTTATGGCGCCTCGGCTCGATCCGTCCGGGCGGCGGCTTGCGTGGCTCTGCTGGGACCACCCGCGGATGCCGTGGGACGGCACCGAGCTCTGGGTCGCCGACGTGGACGCGCTCGACCGGGCGGAGCTCGTTGCCGGCGGGCCGGGGGAGTCGATCCTCGACCCCCGGTGGTCCCCCGACGGTGTCCTTCACTACTGCTCCGACCGTACGGGATGGTGGAACCTCTACCGCGAGGGCGACGCGCTTACCGCGCTCGAGGGCGCCGAGCTCGGCTTCCCGGCGTGGGCGTTCGGGATGCGCTCCTACGCGTTCCTCGACGAGAGGCGGGCTGGGTGCTTCGTGACCCGGGAGGCGGTCGGATCGCTCGAGCTGCTCGATCTCGGCCGGTGTGCGCTCGAGCCGATGAACCTCGAGTGGACGACGTACGCGCCGACCGCGCTGGCGACGGGGGACGGTCTGATCGTGTTCGCCGCCGCGTCGGCGACGAGTGGGATGAGCCTCGTCTCGTTCGATCCCGCGACGCGACTCGAGCGCGTCATCCGGGCGTCGTCGGAGCTCGAGCTCGATCCCGCGTCGATTTCGGTGGCGCGCGCGATCGAGTTCCCGACTGGCGACGGCGCGACCGCGCACGCCTTCTACTACCCGCCCACCAACGGAAGCTACGAAGCCCCGCCCGACGAACTGCCGCCGCTAAGGGTGATTTGCCACGGCGGCCCGACCGCACATTCGACGCCGATGTTCGATCTCAAGACGCAGTTCTTCACGCAGCGCGGGATCGGCGTTGTCGACGTCAACTACCGCGGCAGCACCGGGTACGGACGCGAGTACCGGCGGCTGCTGAACGGGCGTTGGGGGACGATTGACTGGCAGGACTGCGTTGCCGCGGCGCGCTACCTCGCCGAGCAGGGTGAGGTCGATGGCGCACGCGTCTGGGTCGAGGGCGGCAGCGCCGGAGGATACGTCGTGCTGTGCGCTCTCGTGTTCGACCCGACCGCGTTCGCGGCCGGTGTCAGCTACTTCGGTGTCGCCGACGTGGAGGCGCTCGCGCGCGAGACGCACAAGTTCGAGTCGCGCTACCTCGACTCGATGATCGGGCCCTACCCGGAACGGAGAGACCTCTATCAGGCGCGCTCGCCGGTGCACTTCGCCGATCGGCTCGAACGACCACTGCTCCTCCTGCAGGGTCTTGATGACGAGGTGGTGCCGCCGAGCCAGGCCGAGGCGATGGTCGAGGTGCTCAACCGGAAGCACATCCCTCACGCATACATCACGTTCGAGAGCGAGGGGCACGGCTTCCGCAAGCAGGAAAACGTCCAGCACTCGCTCGAGGCGACACTCTCGTTCATCAGCCAAGTCCTCGGCTTCGAAACCGCAGACGAGCTCGAACCGCTCCAACTCACTCGAACCTGAGCTCATGAGGCGGCAGGGCGCCTGGTGCTCGCCTGCGCAGAAACCCCTACAACCGTCGGGCGTGCGCTGTATCCGAGCGAGACTACGCCCAACCCGGGCGCAGGGCACAGCCTGGCGTGCGCCAGCGTCCTTCTGCTCGAGAGTACGGCCGACTGTCTCTCCGGGCGGGTGGACGCGAGACGTTGAGTCTTTGACAACGCTGCATGGAGACCGACGGCCATGAACCGCGCCACAGAGCCGCGGTTCATACCTGACCGCTTTCCTAGTAGAGAGCGGGGCACGTTTGAACCGAGTGGACCGAGGCGGGGACTCTCTGAACCGCCGACCTTCTGGATCTTGGATTCAACTTTCTCCCGTCAAGTCCCCGCGTCCCCGGTGGTCGCGGAAAGGATGACGGGCGCCCGTCCCAGCCGGGACAAAGTTGTCCGCCTCCCCGGCCTCACCGCAAAGAAAAGCCCCGCCCCTGAGCGGGGCTTTTAGGAGCGGATGATGGGATTCGAACCCACGACCTTCTGCATGGCAAGCAGACGCTCTAGCCAACTGAGCTACATCCGCCCGGCGGGTCGATTATAGCGAGGCCCTGTCGAGGGCCTCATAACGAGGCGGTCCGCGAGCTCGTTGTGCTCGCGGCGGACGGCCGTGTAGGTCACGCGCCCGACCTGCCGTGCCAGCCGTGCCGCCTCCACCGAGAGCTCTCGCAGCGCCGCGTTCTTGATCTTGTACTCGCCGCGCATCTGCTTGACGACGAGCTCCGAGTCGGAAACGACCTCGAGCTCGTCGACGCCCAGCTCGACGGCACGCTCGAGGCCGGCGACGAGAGCCCGGTACTCGGCGACGTTGTTGGTCGCGACGCCGATCGCCTCGCCACGCGCGTCGAGCACGGTGCCGTCGGGTGCCTCGAGCACGAACCCGTAGGCGGCCGGGCCGGGATTGCCGCGTGCTCCACCGTCGGTCGAGAGGCGAGCCTTCACGGGTGACCTCGTTCGTGTCGATTTGCGCTTTTTG
>CAVUNV010000012.1:0-45978 GCA_963742925.1 uncultured Actinomycetes bacterium
ATGAAGACGCGGGTCGTCGTTCTCGGAGCGGGCTTCGGCGGTCTCGAGCTCGCGACGATGCTGTCGGAGGCGCTCGGCGACGAGCGTCGACGTGACGCTGATCGACAAGAACGACGCGTTCGTCTTCGGGTACTCGAAGCTCGACGTGATGTTCGGCCGGACGACGCCCGACGCGGTGCGCCTCGCCGTACCGCGACATCGCCAAGCCCGGCGTGCGCTTCCTGCAGGAGACGATCACCGCGATCGATCCCGAGGCGCGGCGCGTGACCACCGACGGCGGCGTCCACGAGGCCGACGTCCTGGTCGTGGCGCTCGGCGCCGACTACGACATGGACGCCACGCCGGGGCTCGCCGAGGGCGGCAACGAGTTCTACTCGGTGGCCGGCGCCGAGCGGCTGGGCGAGGTGCTGCCCACGTTCACGCAGGGGCGGGCGATCGTCGGCGTCTGCGGCGCGCCGTTCAAGTGCCCGCCGGCGCCGAGCGAGGGCGCGCTGCTGCTGCACGACTACCTCATCGGCGCGGGGCGTCCGCGACGACTGCGAGATCTCCTTCGTGATCCCGTTCGGGAGCCCGGTGCCTCCGTCGCCGGACACCTCGCGCGCGCTGGTCGCCGCCTTCGCCGAGCGCGACATCGAGTTCGTCCCCGGCCGCCGCGTGAGCTCGCTCGACCCGGCGCGCGCGTCGCCGTGCTCGACGACGGCAGCGAGCTGCCCTACGACCTCTTCCTCGGCGTCCCGAAGCACCGCGCCCCCGACGTCGTCCATCGCGAGCGGGATGACCGAGGACGGCTACGTGCCGGTGAACCCGAGGACGCTCGAGACGCGGTTTCCCGGCGTGTACGCGGTCGGGGACGTCGCGACGATCGGCGTGCCGAAGGCGGGGGTGTTCGCCGAGGGGGCGGCGCGCGTCGTCGCCGCGTCGCTGATCGCCGACCTGCGGGCGGCGAGCAGCCGGAGGCCTACGACGGGCTCGGCTCCTGCTACATCGAGTTCGGCGCCGGCCGCGTCGGCCGCGTCGACGTGGACTTCCTCTCGGGACCGAAGCCGACCGGCACGTTCCAGGAGCCGTCAGCCGCGCTCGTCGCCGAGAAGGAGCACTTCGGCTCGAGCCGCCGCGCCCGCTGGTTCGGCCGCGTGGAATGATCGGCCGGTGACCGGGCCGGCTCCGCTCGCGGGCATCCGCGTCGTCACCGTCGCCGTCAACCTGCCGGCGCCGGCCGCCACCGCGCGCCTGGTGGAGCTCGGCGCCTCGGCCACGAAGGTCGAGCCGCCGGAGGGCGATCCACTCGCCGCGGTCAGCCCGGCGCTCTACGAGCGGCTGGCGGCAGGGCAGACCGTCGTGCGGCTGAACCTGAAGGAACCGGCCGATCGGGACCGGCTGGCCGAGCTGCTCGCGGACGCCGACGTGCTCCTCACCTCCAGCCGCCCGTCGGCGCTCGCGCGGATGGGGCTCGCCTGGGCCGAGCTCGAGCCTCGCTTTCCGCGCCTCGTGCAGGTCGCCGTCGTCGGCCACGCGGCGCCCGACCAGGAGCGGCCCGGCCACGATCTCACGTATGTCGGCGGCCACGGCCTGCTCTCGCCGCCGGAGCTGCCGCGCACGCTGGTCGCCGATCTCGGCGGGGCCGAGCGGGCCGCAACCGCCGCCGTCTCGCTCCTGCTCTCGCGCGGCACGGACGGTGCGGAGCGCTACGCCGAGGTCGCGCTCGCGGACAGCGCCGCCTTCTTCGCCCTTCCCTGGGCGTACGGCCTCACGGCGGGCGACGGGCCGCTCGGGGGCGGCTCGCCGTTCTACCGGCTGTACGAGGCGCGCGGCGGCTGGATCGGCGTGGCAGCGCTCGAGCTGTGCTTCCGCGAGCGGTTGACCGCGGAGCTCGGGACCGATCTGGCGGGCGCGTTCGGCGCCCGGACACCGGCGGAGTGGGAGACCTGGGCCGACGAGCACGACCTGCCGATCGCGGCGGTCGTAGGCTGAGGCGGACAGAGATGCGCGTCCAGGAGCTCTTCGACCTGTCCGGCAAGGTCGCCGTCGTCACCGGCGGCGGCACCGGCCTCGGCCGCCAGATGGCGGAAGCGCTCGCGGAGGCGGGCGCCGACGTCGTCCTCTGCGCGCGCCAGGCGGAGCGCTGCGAGGAGGCGGCGGGCGAGCTTGCGCAGCTCGGCGTCCGCGCGCTCGGCCTGCGCTGCGACATCCGCGACCCGGCCGAGATCGAGGAGGTCGTCCGCCGCACGGTCGACGAGCTCGGCCGCGTCGACATCCTCGTCAACAACTCGGGCACCTCGTGGGGCGCGCCGCCGGAGGACGTCCCGCTCGCGGGCTGGCAGAAGGTGATCGACGTCAACCTGACCGGCGCCTTCCTGTTCGCGCAGAGCGTCGGGCGCCGCCTGATCGAGCAGGGCGAGGGGGGCAAGATCGTCAACATCGCCTCCGTCGCGGCCTTCCGGGGCTCCCCGCAGGACGCGATGAACGCGGTCGCCTACAACGCGAGCAAGGGCGGGGTCGTCGGGCTCACGATCGACCTGGCCGTCAAGTGGGCGCCTCACCGGATCAACGTGAACGCGATCGCGCCCGGCTGGTTTCCGACCGACCTGTCCGGCAGCACGCTCGAGGCGCGGGGGCGATCTCCTCGTCGGCCGGATCCCGCTCGGCCGCTACGGCGGGCCGGACGACCTCAAGGGCGCGATCGTCTTCCTCGCCTCGGCCGCCTCGGACTACGTGACGGGGACGACGCTGGTCGTCGACGGCGGCCAGATGGCCTCGTAGCGCGCCGAGCCGGCCGGGCTAGGCGATCGCCCGCTCGAGCAGCGGCTTGACCTCGCCGACCAGGCGCTCGAGCGTCTCGCGGTCGTACGGTGCCGGGACGTCGAAGTAGACGTGGTGGAAGCCGAGCTCGACCTGCGGGACGAGCCGCTCGGCGATCATCTCCGGAGTCCCGACCTCGCCGCTGAAGTCCGGCAGCCCGTTCTGCTCCGCGATCCGCCGGGCGGCGCGCTCGGCCTCCGAGACGGTGTCGCGGATCACGGGGCGCCCGCCCTGCAGCGTCCGCTCGATCTCCGACTCGTCGCGGCCGACCTCCTCGCACCAGCGCCGCAGCACCTCGTCCTTGTGACGCACCCGCTCGAGGTCGCCGCCCGTGTTCCAGGCGTCGGCGTAGCGCGCCACGGTCGCGAGCGTCTTCCGTTCGCCGGAGCCCCCGATCAGGATCGGCAGGTGCTTCTGGAGCGGGGGAGGGTTGTTGCGGACGCCGGCCGCGTGGTAGTGGACGCCGCGTGCGCTCGTCTCCTCGTCGTGGAGCATCCCGCGGATCAGCTCGACCGCCTCGTCGAACCAGGTGAGCCGCTCGCCGGGGCTCGAGCCGAACGGGATCCCGAACGCGGTGTGCTCGGTCTCGAACCACGCGCCGCCGATGCCGAGGTAGGCGCGGCCGCCGCTCACGTGGTCGAGCGTCGTCACCATCTTGGCCACGAGCGCCGGGTTGCGGAAGGTGTTGGCGCCGACCATCAGCCCGAGCGTCACCCGCTTCGTCAGCGCCGCCCAGGCGGCCAGCGTCAGGTAGCCCTCGAACATCGGCCCGTGCGGATCGCCGACGATCGGGTAGAGATGGTCCCACGTCCACAGCGAGTCGAAGCCGAGCTCGTCGACGAGCACGCCCGCGTCCCGCAGCGCAGGCCAGTCGGTGCACTGGTTCCAGGCCAGGGCCCCGAGCTTGATCCGCGGCGCGTCGCTCACGTTGCCTCCGCCAGCGCCTCGTCGAGCGTCTCGTAGAGCGGCACGACGCGCTCGATCCTCGCCACGCTCAGCACGCGATGGATGTTTCCCGGCGGGCAGACGATGACGACTCCCTGCCCCGGCCTCGGCCGGAGGATGGCGTGGATGCCGCTCGAGTCGATGAAGGTGAGCCCGGAGAGGTCGACGACGACGGGGCTCGGTGTGTCGGCGAGCGCATCCAGCGCGTCGGAGAGGGCCGGCGAGCTCGCCATGTCCAGCTCGCCGACGAGCGCGACGATCTCACGCGCGCCGCGCGTGCTCCTCGTGATCGAGAACTGTTCGGGCTCTACGGTCATCGCCCCCCTCGGCGTGGCCTTCCGGCAGACCCCGGCCATCCTACGTGCGGCGGCAGGTTTGGCCTGCGCCGGAACGCGGAAGACCACCAGCGCGGGAGGGAGCGAGGTCACCGCGAGATAACGTATGCGCTGGATGAGGAGGAACCGATGACAGCCCGTCTCGATGTCGAGCACGACGCCGGCTGCGTCGTCACGGTCACCGGCGACGCCGACCTCTATGCGGCGGCCGACGTCGAGCGTGAGCTCACCCGGCTGGTCGACGAGGGCCGGCCGTCGATCGTCGTCGACCTGACCGACGCGACCTTCATCGACTCGACCATGCTGCGCGTGCTGCTCACCGTCAGCAAGCGGCTCCGTCCGGGCGGCGGCGAGCTGCTCGTCGTCTGCGACGACCACAACATCCGCAAGATCTTCGAGATCACGCTGCTCGACCGCGTGTTCACGATCTTCGAGTCGCGCGACGCCGCGCTCGCCTTCCTGCAGGCCGGCGGCTCGACCCCGGCCTGAGCCTTACGTTCAGGCACGGGCGCGACGTTTAGCCTTCCCGCGCAGCGGGGTACAAGTTGCCCCGATGTGGACGGATACTCCGCGGCACCCGCATCCGTGAGCTTCAGCCTCTCCACCGAGCGCCTCGACGACGGGGCGGGCTACGTCGTGCTGCTCGGCGGCGAAGTCGACCTCTACACGGCGCCCGAGCTGAAGCGGGAGCTGCACCGGCTCGTCGACGAAGGAGCGACGCGGTTCGTCGTCGACATGACCGGCACGACCTTCGTCGACTCGACGACGCTCGGCGTCCTGCTCAGCGTCGTCAAGCGGGTCCGGCCGGAGGGCGGCGCCGTCGTGCTCGTCTGTCCCGATCCGAACGTGCGGCGCATCTTCGAGATCACCCTGCTCGACCGCGTGTTCGCGATCGTGGACACGCGCGACGACGCGCTCGCCGAGCTCGGCTCGTCGTCGGTCTCGGCTGACCCGTTTTCCTAGCCGGGTCCGTTTGAGCCCCGCACAACAGGGGTAGCAAGCTGGCCGTGACGACTTCTGAGGTCGGCATCAGGGCGGAACGGGTACGTGATGCGGCGTTCCGCGTCGCAGCGGCGCGCCGGCTCGCAAACGTCGAGGCCGAGCTCGAGGGCGCGATAACGCGCCGCACGAAGCTCTGGCACGAGCAATCGCTCAGCTCCGATCCTCGCGTGGTCGCCGAGCTGAGAGCGTTATCGCGACAGATCAACCGCCTGTGGGCCGAAGCACGCGCCCGAAGAGCGTGCATTCGCGTGGGCTCGCGCGAGCTGATCCTGACCCGCGTCCGCGCCGAGGCCCGCATCGAGCGCGAGGCGAACGACAAGGCTCGAGGAGGTGTGGGATGACCGCTACTTCAGGCCGTGCATACGCGCTTCTGCTGGGCATCGGTGTGGCCGGCGCCCTGATCTGGGTCGCCGCTCGTCTCGCCGGGCAGGAGACGTGGCGCTACTGGGCCGCGCTCGGTGTGCTCACCGGAGCGGGACTTGCTCTGGCGCTGAGTCAGCGAACGGCCTACGGAGCGTGGACCGGGGCGGCGCCCCCCGGGTTCCTGCTAGCGCTCGCCGTGGCCGTCATATGCGTCGGCTGGATCGCAGCCGTCGGCGAGCCGCGCTCGAACTGGTTTCAACACCACTTCTCGTCGTGGTCGCACGATCTCGGGATCCGGACGTTCGTCCAGCGGATGACGCAGTACGCCTCGGTGACGGCGTTCGGCCTCGGTGTGCTGCTCGCAGCGGCGCCCACCACCATCCGGCGCAGGCGTCCGGCACCCGCCTCGATCGAGGTCGAGCAGCCTACCCCGCTGCCGGCGGAGTCGATGACAATCGACGACACCGGGTACGCGACCCGTGCACGCGAGCACACGCGGGTTTAGATCTCGCTGCGCCGGGTAGAACCATCTCGACGAGCCGAGTCGCGGACCGGCGGGTCGCCGGAGGGGCGGTGGCCCGATCGCTCAGCATCCATGCCCTCCCTGACGTGGTTCCCGGCCGTCCGTCCCGTAGCGCGGGGGAGACAGCCCGTTTCCCCCGCGCGCGGCTGCGCCGCTGCGGCGTGACTACACTGCCCGCGGGAGCTCCTGCACTCATGCCTGTCAACGGTGCACCGCCGCCTGCGAGCGAACCGCATTCTGCTGACGGCCTTTGTTGCCCTCGCCGCAGCGGGAATCGCGACCGGCCTCAGCCTGGCTCTCGGACTGGAGACGCACCCGGGCGCGCAGGTCGTCTATGTCGTGCTCGCCGCCGCTGCCGCCGTCGTCGCCGGGCTGGCCGCCGGCCTCGCCGCCGGCGCGCTCTCGCTCGTCCCGTTCGTCTACTTCTTCCTGAACAGGCCCGATGCGTTCGATGTCGATCCCCCGCAGGTGGTGTCCCTCCTCGTGCTCGTGGCCGGTGTCGTGCTCGTCTCCTACCTGGTCTCGCGCGAGCAGCGGGCGAGGGCGCTCTCGGCGGGCGCCCGAAACGTCCGTGAGGCGCTCAACCAGTCCGGCACGGCGATCTGGAACTGGGACGTCGAGCGCGATCGCCTGCGCTGGTCGGGCGACGTGCGCGGCATGTACGGGCTGGGCTCGGGGGTGCGGCTCGACACGTTCGGCCTGCTCCTCGACTGGGTGCACCCCGACGACCGGGAGCAGGTCAGGGAGGCCGTGGCGGAGACGCTCGCCGGCGGCCCGGCGTTCGAGGTCGAGGTGCGGACGACGCTGACGCCGCAGGGCTGGCGCTGGATCCTCCTGCAGGGGAGCGTCAAGCGCGGTGTCCGCGGCAAGCGCGTGTCGGGGGTGACCCGCGACGTCACCGTGCGCCGCCGGAGCGTCGAGCGCGAGCGGTTCCTCGGCGGCCTGACCAAAGCGCTCGCCGTTGCTCCGGACTACGACGGCATGCTCGCCGAGCTGGCCCGGCTCGCCGTCCCCGAGCTCGGGGACTGGTGCTGGATCGACGTGCTCGAAGAGGACGGGAGCATCCGGAACGTGGCTGTTCGCCACGGCGATCCCGCCGGGGCCGAGCAGGCGCGCGAGCTGCGGCGCCGGTATCCCGTCGCGGACGGCGATCCGCTCGGCGCGGCCGCGGTGCTGGCGGGCGGCGCGTCCGAGCTCCACAGCGAGATCACCGAGGAGCAGCTCCGTGAGGCGACGGGGAGCGACGAGGAGCTCGACCTCTATCGGCGGCTCGCACCGAGCTCCGCGATCGTCTCGCCGCTCCGAGCGCACGGCCGCACGCTCGGCGCGCTGACGCTGGTCGCCGCCGGGACGCCGCGGCGCTACGACGAGGACGACCTCGCCTTCGTCGAGGAGGTGGCGCAGCTGGCGGCGCTGATGATCGACAACGCGCGGTTGCACAGGGACGAGCAGGAGGCCCGGGAGGACGCCGAGGCGGCGGCGCTGCGGATGGAGCGGCTGCAGGCGCTCACGGCCCACCTGTCGGCGGCTGCCTCGCCCGACGAGGTGGCGCAGATCATCGTCGACGAGAGCCGCGACGTGCTGGGTGCGCGCGCGGCCTGGGTCAGCGTTCTCGCCGAGGACGAGGGCGAGCTCCGCCTGCTGGCCGCGAGCGGCTACCGCGAGGAGTTCGTGCAGAAATACCGTCGCATCCCGGTCTCGTCGGATCTCGCGGTCGCCGAGGCGGTTCGCGGCGGTGTGCCGAAATGGATCGACTCGATCGAGGCCGACGCCGAGCGGCACGCGGAGTTCGTCGAGGCTGTCCAGGCGACCGGCGGCGAGGCTCTCGCAGCGGTACCGCTCATGGCCTCCGAGCGCGCCGTCGGCATCCTGGCGCTCCGCTTCGACGGCCCGCGGAGCTTCACCGTGGAGCAGCGCGCGCTGATCTCGAGCTTCGTCGGTCAGTGCAGCCAGTCGCTCGAGCGGGCGCAGCTCTACGACCGGGAGCGAGAGGCACGAGCCGAGGCCGAGCTGCACCGCGGCGAGCTCCAGTTCCTGAGCGAGGTCTCGCAGACGCTGGCCGGCACGCTCCAGGTCGAGGAGCTGCTCGACGCCCTGCTCGAGCTCACCGTCCCCCGCCTGGCCGACGCGGTCAGCTTCTTCCTGCTCGAGGACGGCCACTTCCTGCGCCGGGCCGCGTCGGTGCACGTCGACCCGGCCAAGACCAAGCTGATGCGCGAGCTCCGGGGAGCGCGGATCGACATCGCCGCGCAGCCGGACGGCGCGCTCGCGGAGGTGGTGCGGACGCAGCAGCCAGTTGCCTTCCCGAAGCTCGACGAGGGCCTGCTCGAAGCCCTGTCGCTCGACGAGTTCCAGCTCCGCGCGCTCGATTCGCTCGGCATGCGGTCCTGGCACGCGCTGCCGCTCGTTGCCCACGGCGAGGCGACCGGCGTCCTGACGCTGGCGACGATCGCCGAGCGTTCCTTCTCGGAGCGCGACATCGACCTGGCGCACGAGTTCGCGAGCCGCGCCGCGCTCGCGCTCACGAACGCGTACGACTTCGAGCGGGAGCGCAGCGCCCGGGCGTCGGCCGAGCGCGCCTCCCAGCGGCTCGGGCACCTCCACCGGATCACAGCGGCGCTGGCGCAGGCGGTCACCACGGACGAGGTCGCCCGCGCGATCGCCGTCGAAGGGGGAGCCGCGTTCGGGGCCGACGCCGCGGCGACCCAGCTGCTCACCGAGGACGAGTCCGAGCTGGAGCTCGTGAGCGCCACCGGTCACCTCGCGGAGCTGATCGGGCGCTACGGGCGGCTGTCCACCGAGCAGGAGGTGCCGGCGGTGGCGGCGATCCGCTCCGCCCAGGTGCTCTGGTTCGAGTCGGCGGACGACCTCGCCGTCCGCTATCCGGATCACGCCCAGGTGCGCGAGGGGCTCGAGGCGGTCGGGTTCATCCCGCTGATCGGCCGCGAGAAGCCGCTCGGGCTGCTCACGGTCAGCTTCGAGCAGCCGCGCGCCCTGAACGGGGAGGACAGGGCGCTGATCCACGTGCTCCTGCAGCAGTGCGGGCAGGCCCTCGAGCGGGCCCGGCTCTTCGAGCGCGAGCAGGACGCCAGGCGTGGAGCCGAGAAGGCGACGCGCCGCCTCGACCAGCTGCAGACGATCGTGGAGGCGAGCCTCGTCGCGCAGTCGGTGGACGAGCTGCTCAACAGGCTGCTCGTCAACGTGCGCGAGATCCTCGGCGCCGACCGGGCGACGATCCTGGTGCTCGACGAGGACGGAGGCGCGCTCCACGCCCGGGCCGGGGTCGGCCCGGATGCGGAGGTCGAGCCGGAGATCCACATCCCGCTCGGCGACGGCATCGCCGGGCGGATCGCAGCCACCGGCGAGCCGCGCATCGTCGGCGACCTTTCCCGTGAGGAGGTGGTCAGCACCTACCTGCGCGATGCGGGCGGGTCGCTGATCGGGGTGCCGCTCATGGTCAGGGGCCGCGTGCTCGGCGTCATGCACGTGAGCTCACTGGAGCTGAACGCCTTCACCGAGGACGACCTCGAGCTGCTCGTGCTCGCCGCCGACCGCGCGGCGCTCGCCTTCGAGCGGATGATGATCTACGAGCGCGAGCACGAGATCGCCGTCACGCTCCAGCAGAGCGTCCTGCCGGGGCGGCTGCCTGAGATCGAGCGGCTCGACGTGGCCGTGCGGTACCTCCCGGGACGCAACGAGCTGGAGGTCGGCGGCGACTGGTACGACGTGATCGAGCTCGGGCAGAACCGTGTCGGCGTCGTCGTCGGCGACGTCGTCGGCAAGGGTGTGATCGCCGCCGCGGCGATGGCGCAGCTCCGGAACGCGCTCCGCGTCTACGCGCTCGACGGCCTCAAGCCGAGCTCGGTGCTCACGCGGCTCGGCGACCTGGCGCGGACGGTCGGCATGCCGTTCGCGACGGTGCAGTACATGGTGATCGACTTCGAGCGCGGCACCTGCCGCTATGCGAGCGCGGGTCACCCGCCGGCGCTGCATCTGCGCCCGGGTTGGCCTGCCGTCTTCCTCGAGGGCGGCCGCTCGACCCCGATCGGCATCGGCCTGGACACGCGTGCCCGGCAAGCATCGGTCGAGCTGAGCCCGGGCGACCTCCTGCTGCTCTACACGGACGGGCTCGTCGAGAGCCGCACGATGACGCTCACCGAGGGGATGGACCGGCTGTGCGAGGCCGTCGAGACCGGCCCCGATCTCCTCGACGCGCTCCTCGACCACGTCGGCGAGCAGCTCGCGGTGGAGACGCGCCAGGACGACGTGGCGCTGGTCGCGCTCCGCTGGCTGCCGGCGCCGACCCTCAGCCTCCGGCTCGCGTCCGATCCGTCGTCGCTGGCCGAGGTGCGACGGCAGCTCCGGAGCTGGCTCGACGGCGGCGGCGTCGAGCCCGACGAGGCGAACGACATCCTCGTCGCCTGCTCCGAGGCGTGCGCGAACGCGATCGTGCACGCGGCCGATCCGACCTCCTCCGACTTCGAGGTGACCGGCACGCGCGTGAACGGGGAGATCTCGGTCGTCGTCCGCGACTCCGGTCGCTGGCGCGAGCCCGACCCGGCGCGCGACAGCGGCGGCTTCGGACTCAAGCTGATGGAGGCGCTGATGGACGACGTGCAGGTGTCCCCGCAGGACGCCGGCACGGAGGTACGCCTCCGCCGCAGGTTGCACGGGGGAAACGGCCGGTTTCCCTCGCCTCAGTAGATGCGCGCAACTCGGATCAGCGTCCGCCACGTGGACGTGTATGCGGGCGAGACGGACACTGGCAGGTGCCCCATCGGCACCGCCCGCCATCAAGGACTATGGGTCGGGAGACGGCTCAGTGGGCCAACGAAAGGAACGAATGACAGATACATCCCTCAATGAACTCGGTCCCGTCGACTACGTCGTCGTCGAGTTTCCGGCGGGAGCGAGCAACTTCACGGGCGAGATGGCGACCGAGCTGCTCGCGTTGGTCGACTCCGGAACCATCCGCGTGATCGACATCCTGATCCTCACGAAGAACGAGGACGGCACCGTCGAGGCGCATGAGCTTTCCGACGTCGGCGAGCTCGGAGAGCTTCAGAGCAATCGAGGCCCAACTGGCGGAGCTCTTGGCCGAGGACGACGTCGTGCACCTCGCCGCTGCGATGGAGCCGGGAAGCACTGCCGGAGTGCTCATCTGGGAGAACCTCTGGGCTGCGCCATTCGCATCGGCGGCGCGGCGTTCGGGCGGCCAACTGATCGCCAACGGACGGATCCCCATTCAGGCGATCATCGCCTCCATCGAGGCCGATCAAGCAGCTGCAACCGAAGGAGAGTGAACCATGCCACTCAGACCAGCACGCGTTGGAAGAGTTGGTGTCATCGGCGCGCCGGTAGCGAAGACCGCGGTCGTGGCCGCGGCCGTCACGCCGGGCCCGTCGCCGGTGGCGAAGACCGCGGTCGTGGCCGCGGCCGTCACACCTGGGCGTGGGGTTCGCCGGCGAATCTAGCCCGGCGTTTCATCCGGCCGACGAGCGGAGAGAGAGGGGTCGTGCGGAGACAGACGCCGGGATGATCCGGGGCCGCGCGCCGATCGTCACGGTTGCGAACCGGCTTCCGGTCATGAAGACGCGGGCAGGCTGGCGCACCTCCGCCGGCGGGCTCGTCACCGCGCTCCGGCCGACCTTCGACAACCGCCCCGGTTACTGGGTGGGCTGGGACGGCGGCGCTCCCGACGTGCCGCACACGCTCCCGGATCTCCCCGCCCAGCTCGTCCCGGTCTCGCTGCGGAAGTCGCAGGCCGAGGGCTACTACCACGGCTTCTCGAACCGCACGCTCTGGCCGCTCTTCCACGGGCTGCTGGAGCGCGTCGTCATCGACCGCCGCTGGTGGCGCGACTACTGGCAGGCGAACGACCGCTTCGCGGAGCGGGTGCTCGAGGTCGCGACTCCTGACTCGCTCCTGTGGGTCCACGACTACCAGCTCGCCTGCCTGCCGGCGGCGCTGCGGCAGCTCGGCGCGCGCCAGCCGATCGGGTTCTTCCTCCACATCCCGTTCCCGGCCGCCGAGCTGTTCGCCCGCCTTCCCTGGCGGAACCACCTGATCGACGGGATGCTCGGCGCGGACGTGATCGCGTTCCAGACCGAGGAATACCGCCAGAACTTCGTCCGCACCTGTGTCCGCCTGCGGGGCGATCTCACGGTCGAGGGGCGGCGGCTGAAGCTCGCCGACGGCCGCACCGTCCTGACCGCGACACACCCGATCTCGATCGACGTGGGTGCGTTCCAGGCCCGGGCGCGCAGCTACGGCGTCGCCCGGACGCTGGAGCGGGTGCGCAGGCAGTTCGCGGGTCGCCGGGTGCTCGTCGGAGTCGACCGGCTCGACTACACGAAGGGCATCGTGGAGCGGCTCCGCGCGGTCGAGCTCCTGCTCGAGAACCGTCGCGACCTCCGCGGCCGCCTCTCCGTCCTGCAGGTCGCCGTCCCGAGCCGGGGCGACATCCGCGAGTACCGGGAGCTGCGCTCCGAGGTCGAGCAGATCGTCGGGAGGATCAACGGGCGCTTCACGAGGCCCGGGCAGGACATCCCCGTCCACTACCTGTACCGCGGCGTCTCCCCGGCGCGGCTGCTCGCCTACTACGGGATCGCGGACGTGTGCCTCGTGACCCCGCTCCGCGACGGGATGAACCTCGTCGCCAAGGAGTTCGTGGTCTGCCAGCAGGCGGTCGGGAGCGCCGGCGTGCTGCTGCTCAGCGAGTTCGCGGGCGCCTTCGAGCAGCTCCCGGAGGCGCTGCCCTGCAATCCGTTCGACATCGAGGGCCTGGCCGGGACGCTCGAGCTGGCGCTCGAGCTCGACGAGGACGACCGTCGCTACAGGATCGAGAAGCTCGCCCGGCGGGTCGAGCGTCACGACGTCTTCGCCTGGCTCGCACAGGAGATCGGGGCGCTCGAGGCTGTAGCGAACGAACGTCGCCGACCTTGACTCGACGTGCCGGCGCGGCTGCGAGCCGCCAGCCCTTCTGTTCGAGGACTCGGATCAGCTCTTTGGGCTGTACCGCCGGGAGCTTCTCGCTCACGCAGATCGGACGGCCACGTGCTCACGCTCACCGATCCGGAGCGGCCAACCGTGCTCGCGCAGGGCCTCGAGGTAGCCCTCGATGGCGTCTCGGATCATGGCGAGGGCCTCTTCGCGGGTTTCACCCTCGCTGACGACGTCGGGGAGATCAGGGACGGTCACGACGAACCCGCCCTCGGGCTGAGCGGCGAGGACGACTTCGTACTGCTGCGAGGGCTTGTCCATGCGCCTCTCCAGCGTACGCGACAGGCGTCCGCCGTCAAGTGGCCCGGCTAGCCAGGTCGATCTGACTCGCTTCTAGGCGGGCCGCCACGGCCCGTAGACGCCGCGCCGTCCCTCCGCGTACTCGGCCACGCGGGCTCGCGCGGCGGGTGACGTTTCGGCGGGCAGCTCGCCCGGCGCGAAGAAGCCGTCGGCGGCGATCTCGAGGCTGCGCTTCGGCTCGCGGCGCCAGTGCTCGACCACGAAGACGGCGACGGTGTCCGACTTCTGCTCCGCGAAGTTCCAGTAGACACCGAGGAGCCGCGGCTCGGCGGTCAGCTCGATCCCCACCTCCTCGCGCAGTTCGCGGCGCAGCGCGTCGTCCAGCGCCTCCTTCCGCTTCACGCCGCCGCCGGGCAGATACCAGCCGCGCCGGTAGGTGAGCTCGACGAGCAGAACCCGCCCCGCCTCGTCCACGACCAGCCCGAGCACGCCCACCGACATCGGGCGGACGACGAACCAGTAGGCGCGGCGCACCCCGTCGGCTGCGATCAGGAGCGGATTCTTCATGCGCCGCAGCGTACGATGCCCGGCGATGACCCGGCCGCCTCTGCGCGAGCGTCCCGCCTGGCAGGCGCTCGAGAAGCACCACCGCGCGATTGCCGGCGAGCATCTGCGCGACCTGTTCGCGGTCGATCCGGAGCGCGGCGAGCGGCTCGCCGTCGAGGCCGAGGGCGTCTACCTCGACTACTCGAAGAACCGGATCACGGACGCGACGATCGGCCTGCTCGTGCGGCTCGCGGAGGAGTGCGGGCTCCGCGAGCGCATCGACGCGATGTTCGCAGGCGAGCACATCAACGCCACCGAGGATCGCGCAGTGCTGCACGTGGCGCTGCGCGCGCCTGTGGGCTCGCCGTACGCGCGCCCGGAGGTGCACGAGGTGCTCGACCGCATGGCCGCGTTCTCGGAGCAGGTGCGGAGCGGGGCGTGGAAGGGCTACACGGGCAAGCCGATCCGGAACGTGGTCAACATCGGCATCGGCGGCTCCGACCTCGGCCCCGTGATGGCCTACGAGGCGCTCCGCTGGTACTCGCAGCGCGATCTCACCTTCCGCTTCGTCTCGAACGTCGACGGCACCGACTTCGCCGAGGCGACGCGCGACCTGGAGCCCGACGAGACGCTGTTCGTCGTCTCCTCGAAGACGTTCACGACCCTCGAGACGATGACCAACGCCGCCACCGCGCGTGACTGGTCGCTCGCGGCGCTGAAGGACGACGCCGCAGTGGCGCGCCACTTCGTCGCCGTGTCGACGAACGAGGCGGAGGTGGAGAAGTTCGGGATCGACACCGCCAACATGTTCGGCTTCTGGGACTGGGTCGGCGGGCGCTACTCGATGGACTCGGCGATCGGCCTGTCGACGATGCTCGCTGTCGGCGCGGAGGCGTTCCGGGACATGCTGGCCGGCTTCCACGCGGTCGACGAGCACTTCCGGACGGCGCCGTTCGAGCGCAACCTGCCCGTCCTGATGGGCCTGCTCACCGTCTGGTACGCCGACTTCTTCGGGGCCCAGACGCAGGCCGTGCTCCCGTACGAGCAGTACCTGAAGCGTTTCCCCGCCTACCTGCAGCAGCTCACGATGGAGTCGAACGGCAAGTCGGTGACGCTCGCGGGCGAGCGCGTCGACTACGCGACCGGGCCGGTGTTCTGGGGTGAGCCCGGTACGAACGGCCAGCACTCCTTCTACCAGCTGATCCACCAGGGGACGCATCTGATTCCCTGCGACTTCATCGCCTTCCAGCAGACGCTGAACCCGCTCGGCCGCCACCACGACCTGCTCGTGGCGAACGTGTTCGCGCAGACCGAGGCGCTCGCGTTCGGCAAGGAGGCTCCGCCCGGCGAGCCGTACCGGCAGTTCGAGGGGAACCGGCCGACGAACACGATCCTGCTCGAGAAGCTGACGCCGTATGCGCTGGGGCAGCTGGTGGCGCTCTACGAGCACTCGGTCTTCACGCAGGGGACGATCTGGCAGGTCGACTCGTTCGACCAGTGGGGCGTCGAGCTGGGCAAGGTGCTGGCGACGAAGGTCGCCGGAGAGCTGGAGTCGGACACCGAGCCGGAGCTCACGCACGACTCGTCGACGAACGCGCTGATCAGGCGCTACCGCGCTGCTCGCGGCGACTGATCCGGCCATGTCGCAACGCGCGCAGTGACTGGTACTGCTCTGGCGCTGCTCTGGCGCTGCTCTGGCACTGCTCTGGCACTGCTTCGTAGCAGTGACTGACCCTGCTTTGGAACCGCTTCGCAGCGGTGTCAGACACTGCTCCGACGCCACCCAGCGTGGCCCACGGGGGAAACCGGCCGTTTCCCCATGGTTCAGCCGGGGCAGTCGCCGCCGATCTGCGTCAGCGGCTTGATCGGCACCTTGTCGCAGCCGACGCCGCTCGTTCCGATCTCGACGAGCGTCCACGTCGCGCCGTGGTGGAGGACAGCGAAGCCGCCCTGGATCGGGTGGCCTTGCGGATCCTTCCCGGTGACGAGGGCCGAGGCCCACTCCTTCGAGTCGATCGCGACCTTGAAGTTGCTCGCCTTCACGATGGCCGGCTTGGAGATCTTCCGGATCACGGCCGTGATCGCCGCCTTGTCGGCCGCGGTGAGCGGTTGCTTCGGCTTCAGGCCCGGGCAGACGCCGGAGGTGAAGCCGGTCGCGATCCGCCGGATCACGTGATTCTCGGTGTCGAGGTTGACCGTCGTGTGGATGCCGCCGTAGCAGGTTGTGAGCTGCCACGACTGGAAGTCCTTGATGAACGTGAAGCCTTTCCAGTGCGAGGTCGCAGGGGTCTTGATGCCGACCTTGATCCCGTCGGCGGTGTGGTAGCGCGGGCTGTCGTCCGAGATGTTCACCACCCGGTTCCTGACGACGGTGATGTCGAGCTCGCCGCCTTCTGCTGCCTTCGTGACGGACAGGTTGCCCGTGAACGCTCCGTAGCGGGCGACCACGGCCGCCCGGCTCGTGTTCAGCCCGGCGTCGCCGATCTGGTGCCAGGGGACGATCGCCGTCGAGTCTGCCTGCCGGGCTGCGGCTGCGCCGACGAGGAGGGCGGCCACGGCCGCGACGGTTGCGCTCAGCGCACAGACGCGGCGGATCACGACGGCCTGCCCCTCGCTCACGCCGGGATCCTACGACAGCAAATGGTGTGGCCAGCCGAACCCCGAGACACCGGCAGGCCGAAAGGGCTTGCCGGTGCCGCGCGTCTACCGTCGGGTCTCCGAAGCAGATCCCACCGAAAGGAGTCCTGATGTCCACCTTGAGCATCGATGTCCAGCCGCCGAGCGGGGTCGACATCCGCGCGCTCCGCTCCCGGATCGCCGGCGATGTCGTGCTGCCGGCCGATCCCGGCTGGGACGCCGCCCGGCAGGCCTGGAACCTCGCAGTCGACCAGCGTCCGTTCGCGGTCGCGCTGCCGGAATCGGCCGAAGACGTGGTCTCGATCGTCGAGTTCGCCGGCGTCCACGGGCTGCGAATCGCTCCGCAGGGAACGGGCCACGGCGCCGCGTCGCTCGAGTCGCTGGAGGACACGATCCTCGTCAAGACCGAGCGCATGCGCGACGTCGAGATCGACCCGGCGGCCCGGATTGCCCGCGTAGGCGCCGGCGCACTCTGGATGGACGTCGTCGAGCCCGTCGCGGCACACGGCCTCGTCGTCCTGCACGGCTCCTCGCCGGACGTGGGCGTCGTCGGCTACTCGCTCGGCGGCGGCATGGGCTGGCTGGCCCGCCGCTACGGCCTGTCGGCGAACAGCGTCACCGCGGTCGAGCTGGTCACGGCGGACGGCAGGCTCGTCCGCGCCGACCGCGAGAACGAGCCCGACCTCTTCTGGGCGGTTCGCGGCGGCGGCGGCAACTTCGGCGTCGTGACGTCGATCGAGCTCGCGCTCTACGAGGTCGGCGAGATCTACGCCGGCGCGATGTTCTGGCCTGTCGAGCGGGCCGGCGAGGTGCTCCGCACCTGGCGCACGTGGGTCGACGGCGTGCCCGACGAGGTCACGTCGTTGGGCCGCATCCTGCACCTCCCGCCGATCCCGGACATCCCCGAGCCGTTGCGAGGCAAGAGCTTCGTGGTCGTCGAGGCCGTCTTCCTGGGCGGCGAGCGTGAGGGCGAGGAGCTGATCAGGCCGTTGCGCGAGCTCGGGCCGGCGATGGACACGTTCGCCGCGGTGCCTCCGGTCGCGCTCCCGCACCTGCACATGGATCCGCCCAAGCCGGTGCCGGGCGTCGGCGACGGCATGTTCCTGGACGACTTCCCCGCCGCTGCGATCGACGCGGTGGTCGCGACGGGCGTGCCCCCGCTCCTGTCCTACGAGGTGCGGCAGCTCGGCGGTGCGTTGGCCAGGCCGTCGGCAGCCAACGGCGCGGTCGGCTCGTTCGACGCCGGCTTCGTCATGTACGCGGTCGGCTTCGCCATGACGCCGGAGATGGGTCAGGCCGTCGAAGCGGCGGTCGACCGGGCCAAGGAGGCGCTCGCGCCGTGGGAGTCGAAGCGCACGTACTTCAACTTCTCCGAGCGGCCGGTCGAGCCCGGAGCGGCTCTACCCGCCCGAGACCTACCGGCGGCTGCGGAAGGTCAGGGCCGCCTACGACCCGGGCGAGCTGTTCGTGTCCAACCACCGCATTCCGGTCGCCCGGTAGGTCAGCGGTCTAGCAGGCGACGGATCGAAGCCCGTCGCAACGAGCGACGCCAGAGGGAGGAAGAGCGGAGCCGGCAGGCTGTCCCAGCTGTACCAGCCCCAGCTGTCCAGCTCGTCCGGCTCCAGCACCTCCGCCTCGCCGCTCACCCACTCCATGAGCACCCAGCGGGTGCACCATGCCTCGCCGCTCGGAAACGTGTCCAGGGTCTCGGCGACGACTCTCGGCACGGCGCCGACGAGCCCCGTCTCCTCCAGGAGCTCCCGCCGCGCGGTCTCCTCATCCGTCTCGCCGGGCTCGGACTTGCCACCGGGAGGCGCCCAGGTGCCGCGCCCGTGCGGGGACAGCCGCCGGCCCACAAGTACCTTCCCGTCGCGCACGACGAGTACGCCCACCCCGTGAAGCGTCTCCGGGGCTCACGCGGCGGCTGTCGCGATGCTGTCGATCTGGGCTTCGATGATCTCGCGATCCTCGGGATCGGCGATCCGGGCGCAGAGGTCGCGCGCCGTCCTCAGGCGGTGCAGCGCCTCCTCCCGGTTGCCGGCGACGAGATGGGCGCGGGCCAGCGCCTCGTGCATCGCCGGCAGGTCGAAGTCCTCGAGCTCGTCGGCGTACCGGCGGCAGACCGCCTCGCAGCGATGAGCGTGGTAGAGCGCGGGCTCGGCACGCTCGAGCTCGGAGTAGACCCACGAGCACTGCCACTCGGCGCGGGCGAGCCGCGGGCCTTCGCCGACGCGGAGCCAGTGGTAGGCCGACGCATGGGCGGAGTGGATCATCTCGGCGTCCTGCTCCGGTGTCCGCTCGTCCATCCCGAGCAGGTCCCAGACGCGGTTGAACAGCTCGGCGCCGAGACGGCGGTGAAGCTCGAGATCGTCGCCCTCGCGCTTGGCGCTCACGGCGGTCGCCTCCTCCTCTGAAACGTTCAGGGCTGCGGCCCGACTACCTTACGCACTGCGAACGATAGACGGGAGGTCGGGCATGCAGCTGGGAATGATCGGACTGGGGCGGATGGGCGCGAACATGGTCAGGCGCCTGATGAAGGACGGCCACGAGTGCGTCGTCTACGACGTCGCCGCGGACGCGGTCACACAGCTCGAGTCGGAAGGTGCCGTCGGCTCGACGTCCCTGCAGGACTTCGTCGCGAGGCTCGAGAAGCCGCGCGCGGCCTGGATCATGGTGCCCGCCGCGCTCGTCGGCCGGATCGTCGACGAGCTGATGGAGCACCTCGAGCCGGGCGACGTGATCATCGACGGCGGCAACAGCTACTACCGCGACGACGTCGACCGCGCCGCCTCGCTCGCCCCGAAGGGCGTGCACTTCGTCGACGTCGGGACATCCGGCGGCGTGCACGGGCTCGAGCGCGGCTTCTGCCTGATGATCGGCGGCGAGGACGACGTGGTGCAGCGGCTCGACCCGATCTTCGCCTCGCTCGCCCCCGGCGTCGATGCCGCACCGCGGACGGAGGGCAGGACGGGCGACCCGACCCCGGCCGAGCAGGGATACCTCCACTGCGGGCCGAACGGCTCCGGGCACTTCGTCAAGATGGTGCACAACGGCATCGAGTACGGGATCATGGCGGCCTATGCCGAGGGCCTGAACGTCCTCCACCGGGCGAACGCGGGCAAGGAGGGGATGGCCGAGGCGAGCGCCGAGGTCTCTCCGCTCCTCGACCCGCAGTACTACCAGTACGACCTGCCCGTTTCCGAGGTCGCGGAGGTCTGGCGGCGCGGCTCGGTGGTCGCCTCCTGGCTCCTCGACCTGACGGCGCACGCGCTCTCCGAGTCGCCGAAGCTGGACGGGTTCGGCGGCTTCGTCTCCGACTCGGGAGAGGGACGCTGGACAGTGCTCGCAGCCGTCGAGGAAGGCGTGCCGGTGCCGGTGCTGTCGAGCGCGCTCTACCAGCGCTTCTCCTCGCGCGGCGACGCGCAGTTCGCCGACAAGCTCCTCTCCGCGATGCGCAAGGAGTTCGGCGGGCACTCCGAGCTCGTGATTCACTCGTGAGCCGTTGATCCTCTGCGGCGACATCGGCGGCACGAACACGCGCCTCGCGCTCGTCGGCGACGATCCGCGCGCGCCGGTCGCGCTCGAGGTCTACTCGAGCGGCGATCACTCCTCGCTCGAGGAGATGGTGGCGGCGTTCCTCGCCGCGCATCCGGCCGAGCCCGCCGCGGCGTGCTTCGGTGTCGCCGGCCCGGTCCGCGACGGACGCGTGCGGGTCACGAACCTGGCCTGGCCGGTCGACGCGGCGCCGGTCGCCGCCCTGCTCGGTCTCGAGCGCGTGCTGCTCCTGAACGACCTCGAGGCGAATGCGTGGGGCATCGCCGCCCTCGGCCCGGACGACCTCCACCTGCTCAACGAGGGGCGGCCGGATGCCCGCGGAAACGCCGCCGTCTGCTCGGCGGGCACGGGCCTCGGCGAGGCCGGTCTCTACTGGGACGGCGAGCGCCACCACGCGTTCGCCTGCGAGGGCGGGCACACGGACTTCGCTCCCATGAGCGACGCGCAGGAAGCGTTGCGGAGGTTCCTGGCCGCCGAGCACGGGCACGTCAGCTACGAGCGGGTCTGCTCCGGCATGGGGCTGGTCAACATCTACCGTCACCTCGCCGGCGGCTGCGAGCTGACCGGGGTGGAGATCACAGAACGGGCGATGGCTGGGTCCGACGAGGTCGCCGTCGTCACGCTCGAGCTGATGGTTCAGATCTACGGCGCCGAGGCGGGCAACCTCGTGCTGAAGCTGATGGCGACGGGCGGTGTGTACCTCGGCGGCGGCATCCCGCCCCGGATCGTCCCGAAGCTCGAGGAGGGCAGCTTCATGCAGGCGTTCACGGCCAAGGGCCGGTTCGTCGACCTGCTCGCCGGAGTGCCGGTCAGTGTGATCCTCAACGACCGGACGGCGCTGATGGGTGCGGCCCTCGCCGCCGAGGCTTCGCTCGGGTCGCGCCGGTCTACGTGAGCGAGCCGGACTCGGCCTCGACCCTGATCAGCTCGAGCAGGCGGCGGGCCAGCTGGCGAAGCGCCGCGCCGGCGACGAACCAGGTCGTGTGGAGCGTCGAGCGCGTGTCCTCGTCGGTCGCGCGCACCCGCACGTCGCAGCTGAGCAGCGTCCGCGCGCCCTCCTGTGGGTGGAGCGAGAACGCGACCACGGCCTTGACGTGGCCGGGCGCGTCGAAGGCGGCGAACTGCTCGGGCGCGAGCCGTTCGACGCTGCGGTCGAACGCGCTGTAGCGGAGCGCGAGCCCGACGACGCGCGCCTCTCCGGCCTCGTCTGCGAGCCGGACGAAGCCGAGCTCCGGGCCGAGCAGCTCGTCGAGCGTCCTCGGATGCACCGCCGCTCCGGCCAGCCGGTCGGCCAGGTCGGTGAGGCCCCCGAGCAGGCCGAGCACCCTGTCTCCCGAGACATCCGCCCGGCCGATCGCCGTGTACGTGCTCGAGGCGTCGGCGGCGACGACGGTGTGCTCCGCAACGGTCTCGTCGGGATCGGGGAGAAAGCCGTCGAGATCGGGCACGCCGCGAGCCTACCGCGTTCTGGGATGACCTCAAGAGCGCCTACAGTTACGAGGTGCCGTCGTGTGTGCTGATCAAGTTCGGCGAGATCGTGCTCAAGGGGCGGAACCGGTCGCTCTTCTACTCGCAGCTGCGCCGCAACACCGTGCGGCTCCTCCGCGATCTCGGCCCGCTCGAGCTCCGCCAGCGCGGAGGTGCGCTCGCCGTGCTCGCGCCCGCGCCCGCCGAGGAGCTCCTCGAGCGCGCCCGCGACCTGCTCGGCGTCACGCTGCTCCATCCGGCCGTCCTGGTCGAGAAGACGCCCGAGGCCGCGTGCACGGCGGCCGTCGACCTGCTCCGCGACCGGCCCGGAGCCACGTTCGCGGTCAGGGCGCGCCGGCGGGACAAGCGCTTCCCGCTCGACTCGCGGGAGATCTCCACGCTGGTCGGCCGCGCCGTGCAGGACGCGCTCGGGCTCGGCGTCGACCTGACGAATCCCGACCTGGAGATCTTCCTCGAGGTCGACAAGCGCGAGATCTTCGCCTTCACGGAAAAGGTCACCGGCCGCGGCGGTCTCCCGGTCGGGGTCTCCGGGCGCGCCCTCGTCCTGCTCTCGGGCGGGATCGACTCGCCGGTCGCGGCCTACCGGGCGATGAAGCGAGGCCTGCGCTGCGACTTCATCCACTTCAGCGGGCGGCCCTACACAGGCCCGGAGTCGATCTACAAGGCGTACGCCCACGTGGCGCAGCTCGACCGCTTCCAGGGTGGCTCGAGGCTGTTCATCGTCCCCTTCGGCGCGACGCAGCGCCGGATCGCCGCGGCCGGTGCGGGTCGGCTGCAGGTGCTGTCGCAGCGCCGGCTGATGGTCAAGGTCGCCTCTGTCCTGGCGCAGCGGGAGGGTGCCGAGGTGCTCGTCACCGGCGACTCGCTCGGCCAGGTCTCCTCGCAGACGCTCCACAACCTGGGCGTCGTCGAGCGGGCCTCCGACCTGCCGCTCTTCAGGCCGCTCGTCGCCTGGGACAAGGCCGAGATCGTCAAGGAAGCCGGAGAGATCGGGACACTCGCGGTGTCCGTGCTTCCGGCCGAGGACTGCTGCACGCTCTTCGCCAGCCCTTTCGCCGAGACCAAGGCGGCGCCCGAGCGGCTGAGCACGCTCGAGGCGCGGCTCGATCTCGAGCAGACGCTGGAAGAGCTCGTGGCGGCGGCGGAATGCGTCCGGCCGAGAGTGGAAAGGGCCGGCGCCGGGGATCCGGATTCCGCCGCTTTCCGGCCGGTTTTACATACCGGTTACAGAGGGGATATCCGGGCTTGACCCGTCGTGCCGACTATGGAGAGACGATGCACGTGCGTCGCACCTTCATCCGCGCGAGGACCCTGCTGGCCATCGGCTCTGTCGCGGCGGCAGTCCTCATCGCTTCGTCGGCCGGTTTCGCGTCGCGGGGTGCTCCTCCGGGTGCCGCCCGCGATCTCGCCCAGACCTACTTCTCGAGCTCCCTGCTCCGTGCGGAGGTCGTGGCTGTCGTCGGACGCGTGCTGCACGATTACCGCATCGACGAGGGCCGCGTCACCGCCGTCCGGACAGGCGCGATCGACCTGCTCGAGCGCGACGGCACCCGCCAGACGATCGCCATCGGGTCGCAGACCCTGATCGTCGGGCTGGGGCGTCTGTTCGGCGCCCGCACGCTGGTGCGCGTGCCACGAGTCGTGGTGGTCAGGGACGGCAACGGGCCGGCGACCCAGATCCGTCCGTCCGTCACGGCGGCGGCACTCGGCAAGACCCTGTTCGGAGCTACGCTCGTCCGTGCCGAGGTGCTCAACTACGCCGCCAAGACGCCGCACGACGTCCGCATCGACGAGGGCCGGGTCGTCCTCGTCCGTCCGGGAGCGGTCACGTTGCTGGAGCGGGACGGCACCCGCCAGGCGATCGCCGTCGGCTCCTCGACCTTCGTCACCCTGAACGGGCAGCCCGTCGACCAGGCCGTCATGACGCGCGGCCTCACCGCCGTCGCGGTGCGCGTAGACGGCGGCCCGGCGAGCGACATCCGCCTGTTCCCGCCCGGCCTGGCGGCAGGGGGATGAGCGCGGGCCGCTACGGCCAGACGCTGGTCGGTGACCGGATGATCCCCATGGGCCGTGCCACCGGCGGCATGATCCTCCTCGTCGAGGACGACGAGTCGGTCGGAACGCTCGTCCGGACGTATCTCGACCGTAACGGCTTCCGCGTCATGTGGGTGAGGACCGGGGAGGAGGCGATCGCCGAGTTCACGCGGCACCCGATCCGGATCGTCGTCCTCGACATCGGCCTGCCGGGCATGGACGGATTCGAGGTCTGCAGGCGCCTCCGGGCCCGCTCGACGGTGCCGATCATCATGCTGACCGCGCGCGACGAGGAGCCCGACCGCGTCGCCGGACTCGAGCTCGGGGCCGACGACTACGTTCCCAAGCCGTTCTCCCCACGCGAGCTGCTCGCGCGCGTGAAGGCGATCCTGCGCCGCTCGGAACCGTCACCGCGCGAGAACATGGCGGCGCTCGGCGATATCACGATCGATGTCGAGGGACGCGTGGTCACCGTCGACGGCCGGGAGGTCGAGCTGACCGCGAAGGAGTTCGACCTGCTCACCTACTTCGTCGAGAGCCCGGGCGTCGTCCACTCGCGCGACCGCCTGCTCGACCGGGTCTGGGGGATCAGCTATCCGGGGGGCACGCGAACGGTCGACGTCCACGTCGGCCAGTTGCGGCGCAAGCTCGGCCGCCCGGAGCTGATCCGCACCGTGCGCGGGGCCGGGTACAAAGCCGTCGCACCGTGAACGTCCCTGGGAGGAGGCGCTCCTTCCCGCCGCTACGGCGGCGGCTCTTCCTCGCCACCTTCCTGATCGTGATCGCCTCGATCGGCGTCGCCTTCGGCGTCGGCGTCGTGCTCACGAGGAACGCGGTCGAGACGGCGAACATCGACGGCCTGAACCGCCAGGCAGAGCTGATCAGAAACCAAGAGGAGAGCGCGATCCTCCCGTTCAGCGCCGCCCGGCTCAGCCGGCTGCGCTCCTTCCTCGGCCACCAGTCCGAGCAGATCCACCTGTTCGATCTGCGCCGGCCGCCGTCGTACCTGCCGGCCCGGCAGCTGGCTGCGCTGACGGCCGGCAGGTCGGCGAAGGGCGCCGTCACCGTCGCCGGGAAGCGCTATCTCGACGCGGCGGCGGGAAGCATCAAGAACCTGCCTCGCAAGGGATTCGTCCTGCTCCGCCCGTCGAGCCTGAAGACCGCCGGCTGGGGCCCGTTCCTGCGCGCGCTGCTGATCGCGGGCGCGATCGGCGCCGGGCTTGCCGCGCTCGGCTCGCTGATCATCGCACGCTGGATCGCCGGCCCGGTGCGTCGCGTCGCCGCGGCGAGCCGGAGCCTCGCGGAGGGCATCTCGCCGAAGCCGGTCCCGCTCGGCGGCTCGGCGGAGCTGGCGGTGCTGGCGCAGAACTTCAACGACATGGCGGCCCAGCTCAACCAGGCGCGCGAGGCCGAGAAGAACTTCCTGCTCTCGGTCAGCCACGAGCTGAAGACGCCGCTTGCGGCGATCCGGGGGTACGCCGAGGGGCTCGAGGACGGCGTGTTCACGAGCGACGAGGCAGCCGAGACGATCCGGGAGGAGGCGCGGCGTCTAGAGCGGCTCGTCCGGGACCTGCTCGACCTCGCCCGCATGAACCGGCGCGAGTTCGTCGTCCACCACGAGCGCATCGACCTCGGCCAGGTGGCGCGCGAGGTGACGAGGCGCTACGAGGCCGAGGCGCGGGCGGCCGGCGTCGAGCTCGAGCCGGTGGCGGATGGGCCTGCGCCGGCGATCGCCGACCCCGATCGTGTTCTGCAGGTCGTCTCGAATCTGGTCGAGAACGCTCTCCGCTCCACGCCTGCCGGCGGCTCGGTGCGCGTGCGGGCCGAGTCCGGCACGCTGGCCGTCGAGGACACGGGCGTCGGCCTGCCGCCCGAGGATCTTCCGCACACGTTCGAGCGCTTCTATCTGTACGACCGGAATCCGGACGGCCGCGCGAGGATCGGCTCCGGTCTCGGCCTCGCCATCGTCAAGGAGCTGACCGAGCGGATGGGCGGCAGCGTCTCGGTGGACAGCGAGCCCGGCCGCGGGACCACGTTCGTCGTCCGGCTGCCGGCCGGCCCGATCGGCACCGCCCCGGACGAGCGCGTTCCGGCTTCTAGCCGGCCTTCGTGAACTTGCCGCCGAGAACCGTCCGGCGGCCGATGCACCTGTCCGCGTAGCGCGTGAAGGTGAGCGTCTTCCCCTTCAGCGACCAGCCGTAGCGGCCGACCGACTGCGTGCCCTTGCAGGCGGCGGGGCCCGTCTCCTTCTGGAACGTGATCTTGCCGCCGGCGATCGTCCCGTGCCCGGTCACGAGCACCTGCGCGCTGCTCGCGCCGGTCCGCTTGGCGATCTGGTAGCGGCCCGACGGCTGGATCCGGATCGCCCAGTCGCCGTTCAGGGCGGCCGGCGTCGCTCCTTTCACGGACGTGGTGTAGATGCCGGGCAGCGACCCGGCGGCGAGCGCGGCGGACGAGCCGAGGAGCGCCGCCGTCGCGACGAGAGCGATGAGTGCCTGCCTCACGGCGCGCATTGTCGCAGAACTCTCAGGCGGGCCAGCGGGCTCTCGCGTCCACGAGCGCCTCGTGAACGCCGCCAGGCCCCGGTGAAGGCCGGTGCGCGGCGGGCGGCGGAGCGAAGGTTCCGGCGCGGATCTCGGCGGCGACCTGCTCGTGCGCGTCTCGGAACGGAACGCCTTCGCGGACGAGCGCCTCGGCCGCGTCGGTGGCGAGGAGCAAGGGGTCGGCGGTCGCGGCGGCGAGCCGGCCCCGGTCGAGCTCGAGCTCGGCGACGAGCACGGTGAGCGCAGCGAGGGTGCCGGCGAGATCGCGCCGCGCGGCGAAGACCGGCGACTTGTCCTCCTGCAGGTCGCGGTCGTAGGCGAGCGGCAGCCCCTTCAGGACGGCGAGCAGCCCGGTCAGCCGTCCGAGCGCGGTGCCGGCCTTGCCGCGCGCCAGCTCGGCCACGTCCGGGTTCAGCTTCTGGGGCATCATCGACGACCCGGTCGCCGCAGCCTCGGGCAGTCGGACGAAGCCGAACTCGCTCGTCGCCCACAGGCAGAGCTCCTCGCCGATCCGCGACAGGTGCGAGTGGCAGACGGTGCACGCGTAGAGGTAGTCGAGAGCGAAGTCGCGGTCGGAGACGGCGTCGAGCGAGTTCCGGAGCCCCCCGGCGGGCGGCGGCAAGGGCAGTGTCGAGCCGGCGAGCGCGCCCGCGCCGAGCGGCGACGGGGCGGCCTGCGCGGCCGCGAAGCGAAAGCGCTCACGGTCCCGCTCGAGCATCTCCAGCCACGCCAGCAGGTGGTGGCCGACCGTGACCGGCTGGGCCCGCTGGAGGTGCGTGTAGCCCGGCATCGGCGTGTCCGCCTCGGCCTCGGCCCGGTCGAGCACGGTTGCCGCGAAGTGCTCGATCGCCTCCACGGCCTCACTGCAGGCGTCCTCGACATAGAGTCGAAACGCAGCGGCGACCTGGTCGTTCCGCGACCGCCCGGCATGGATCTTGCGCCCGACCGGCCCGAGCAGCCGCTCGATCGCCGAGTGCACGTCCTCGTCTTCGTCGTCTCTCGAGCTTTGCTCGATCGACGAGAGACGGTCACGGACCTGGGACAGCTCGTCGCTCGTGAGCAGCTCTGCGGCATGCAGGCGCTCGGCGTGGAGCAGCGTGGCCTGACAGTCGTAGGGAAGGAGCTCCCAGTCGTCGGCCCTGAGGAACTCCCAGACCTCGGGCGCCAGCCCGGAGGCGACCCGGCCCGACCAGAGCGTCACCTGATCGGCTCCAGCTCCAGCGGATCGAGCGGCGCGGCAGGCTGGTGGAGGCCGAGGGAGCGCTGCCGGTCGAGCATGCGCCGCGTGTCGTCGATGTCGTTGACCTGGACGGCCAGCTGGCCGATGCGGTCGGCGGCCGTGAACGCGGTTGCGCTCCGCTCCATCGAGAGCCGCTCCGGGTCGTAGGCGAGCGACTCCCCGCTCGTGTCGAGGATCGTGTAGTCGTCGCCCCGGCGCAGCTCGATCGTCACCTCGCCGGTCACGACGGCGGCCGCCCAGCGCTGCAGTGCATCGCGGAGCATCAGCGCCTGGGGCTCGAACCAGCGACCCTCGTACAGGAGCCGCCCGAGACGCCTGCCCTCGGTGACGTAGCGGTCGAGCGTGTCCTCGTTGTGGATCGCGGTCAGGAGCCGCTCGTAGGCGATGTGGAGGAGCGCCATGCCGGGCGCCTCGTAGATGCCCCGGCTCTTGGCCTCGATCACGCGGTTCTCGATCTGGTCGGACAGGCCGAGCCCGTGGCGTCCTCCGATCTCGTTCGCGCGATGGATGAGCTCGACCGGATCCGCGAGCTCCTCGCCGTTCAGCGCGACGGGGAGCCCGTGCTCGAACCGGACCGACACGGCCTCGGGCTCGATCGTCACCGACGGATCCCAGTGCGCGACGCCCATGATCGGCTGGACGATCTTCATGCTCGTGTCCAGGCGCTCGAGATCCTTGGCCTCGTGGGTGGAGCCGAGCAGGTTCGCGTCGGTCGAGTACGCCTTGTCGGCCGAGGCTCCGTGCGGAAGGCCGCGCGCGTCGAGCCACTCGCTCATCTCGCGCCGCCCGCCGAGCTCGGAGACGAAGGCGTCGTCCAGCCACGGCTTGTAGATCCGTAGGTGCGGGTTGGCGAGCAGGCCGTAGCGGTAGAAGCGCTGGATGTCGTTGCCCTTGTAGGTCGAGCCGTCGCCCCAGATCTCGATCCCGTGCTCGTGCATCTCGCGGACGAGCAGCGTCCCGGTCACGGCGCGGCCGAGCGGCGTCGTGTTGAAGTAGCGCCTGCCGGCCGTCTGGATGTGGAACGCGCCGCACTGCAGCGCGGCGATCCCTTCCCGCGCGAGGGCGCTCTTGCAGTCGACGAGGAACGCCTCCTCGGCGCCGTACTGCTCGGCCTTGTCCGGCAGCGCGGAGACGTCCGGCTCGTCGTACTGGCCGAGATCGGCGGTGAACGCGTACGGCACCGCGCCTCGCTCGCGCATCCACGCGAGCGCGCAGCAGGTGTCGAGCCCGCCCGAGAACGCGAACCCGACGCGCTCGCCGACGGGCAGCGAGCTGAGGATCACGTGGCCGTTCGGTGTCATGTGTTTCCTTCCAGGTGGTGGCGCAAGAGCTCCTCGAGCTCGGCGCCGGTCAGGCCGTTGCGGGGTGCGACGAAGATCGTGTTCTCTCCGGCCACCGTGCCGGCGACGTCCGGCAGGGAGGCGTCGTCGATCGCGTCGGCGAGCGGGATGGCGTAGCCGCGCGGCGTGCGGATGACGACGAGGCCGTTGGCGGCCGTCATGGCGCTCGTCCAGCGCTTCAGCGCCGTCGTCAGACACCGAGAGCCGGTCGAGGTCCGCCGCGCCCGGAAGGGCGTAGACGAGGCGGCCGTCGGCGGCGCGCACCTTGACCAGCCCCAGCTGGGAGATGTCGCGGGAGACGGTCGTCTGGACCGCCTCGATGCCCGTCTCGCGCAGCGCGTCGGCGACCTCGGCCTGCGTTGCGAGCGGACGCTCCTGGACGAGCCGGAGGATCGCGCCCTGCCTCTCGAACTTGTTCACGACAGCACCTCCTGGAGGACGGCGAGGCCGTGCTCGAGCTCGCCGGTGGTGATCGTCAGCGGCGGGGTCAGGCGGATCGTCCGCTCGCCGGCGGTGCAGACGAGCACGCCGCGCTCGAACGCGGCCTGCACGACCTCGGCGGCGGGCCGGTCGACGTCCAGCGCGAGCAGCAGACCGCGGCCGCGGGCGGCCGGGAACCATTCGCGCACGATGCGTTCCTTCTCGCGCACGCCGGCGAGCAGCTCGTCGGTCAGCGTGTCGACGACGGCGCAGCCTGCCGCGCACGTCACCGGGTTGCCGCCGAACGTGCTCGCGTGGTCGCCGGGCACGAAGGCGCCGGCGGCCTCGTCGGACACGAGCAGCACACCGATCGGCAGCCCGTTCGCGAGCCCCTTCGCGAGCGTCACGGCATCCGGGCGGATACCGCTCTGCTCGAAGCAGAAGAACGTGCCGGTGCGGCCGACGCCCGTCTGCACCTCGTCGAGGACGAGCAGGGCGCCGAGCTCGTCGGCGAGCGTCCGCGCCGCGGACAGAAACTCGGTCGTCGCGGGATGGACGCCGCCCTCGCCCTGCACGGGCTCGATCAGGATCGCGCCGGTGTCCGGTCGCGCGGCGGCGACGAGCGACTCGACGTCGTTGAGCGTCGCGAAGGTGACACCCGGGACGAGCGGCCCGAAGGCGGCGCGCTTCGCAGGCTGGCCGGTCACGGACAGCGCGCCGAGCGTGCGTCCGTGGAACGAGCCCTCGAGCGCGACGAGCCCCGGCCGCCCGGTCGCCTTGCGCGCGTACTTGAGCGCCGCCTCGATCGCCTCGGCTCCGGAGTTGCAGAAGAACGCCTGCGCGCCGCCGAAGCGCGTGGAGAGGCGCTCCGCGAGCCCGGCCATGGGCTCCGTCCAGTACAGGTTCGACGTGTGCCAGAGCCGGTCGAGCTGCTCCTGCGCCGCGGCCAGCGGCGCGGGATGGCAGTGCCCGAGCCCGACGACGGCGATCCCGGCGACGAGGTCGAGGTAGCGCTCGCCCGAGTCGGCGACGAGCCAGGCGCCTTCCCCCGAGACGAAGGTCACGTCCTGCCGCGCGTAGGTGGGGAGGACAGGGGCCGTGAGCGCCGTGCTCATGCGAGCACCGCCGTCTCGCCGATCTCCGCCTGGACGCCGAGCTTCGCCGCTGCGACCGCCGCCTGCAGCTTCGGCACGATCCCGCCCTCGAGCTCGCCCGCGTCGAGCAGTCCCTGCGCCGCCCCCGCCTCGATCGACGGCACGACCGCGCCTTCGAGCAGCAGGCCGGGCACGTCGGTGAGGAAGAGGATCCTCTCGGCGCCGAGCCCGATCGCGAGCGCCGAGGCCGCCTCGTCGGCGTTCACGTTCAGCGGTCCCTGCGCGAGCGGGGAGACGACCGGGATCAGGCCCGCGGACAGCGCAGCCTCGATCGCCGCCGGCCGGCACGGCAGCGGGTCGCCGACCAGGCCGAGCTCGGGAACGTGCCGCGCGACGAGGCCGATCTCGTCGCCGTGGAGCGGCACGGCGCGCGAGCCGATCGCCTGGCAGAGCGCAGAGTTCACCGTCGCGAACGACGCCCGCACGACCTCGAGCGCAGCCGCGCTCGTCACGCGCCGGCCGCGGACGAACTCCACCGGCAACCCCAGGCGCGTCATCTCGGCGGAGATCTGCGGTCCCGCCCCGTGCACGACGCAGACGTCGTAGGCGGCCGCGAGGTCGTGGACCTGCCGCGCGACCGAGGAGGCGACGGCGCCGCCGACCTTGACGACGACGCGTGTCATGACCGGTAGTCCGCGTTGATGCGGACGTAGTCGTAGGACAGGTCGCTGGTCAGGTACGAGGCGGTGCCGGTGCCGAGGCCGAGGTCGAGCCGGATCTCGCAGGTCGCTCCCGAGACGTCGGGCTCGACGCCGAGCGGCGCACCGCGCTCCAGCACGACGGAGCCGTTGTAGGACAGCGTCACGCGGTCGATGTCCACGTCCGCGTATCCGCCGTTGAACGGGGCCGAGCCGGCCGCCATCAGCACGCGGCCCCAGTTCGCGTCCCGGCCGAACAGCGCCGTCTTGACGAGCGCCGAGGTCGCGATCCGCTGCGCGATCGCCTTCGCCTGCCGGTCGTCGGCCGCGCCCGTCACGGCGATCTCGGCCAGCACCGTCACCCCTTCGCCGTCGCCGACGATCTGCTCGGCCAGATCGGCGCAGACCTTGCGCAGGCAGGCGGCGAAGCCGAGGTCGCTGGCCGGTGTGCGCTCGATGCCGGCGGCGCCGTTCGCGAGCAGGATCACCGCGTCGTTCGTCGAGCAGTCGCCGTCGACCGAGATCGCGTTGAAGCTCTCGTCCACCGCAGGCCGCAGGAACTCGATCGCCTCGCCCGGCGCGAGCGGGTAGTCGGTCGTCACGACCGCGAGCATCGTGGCGAGGTTGGGATGGATCATCCCGGAGCCCTTCGCCATCCCGCCGACCGTGAACGACGCGCCGCCGGCGACCGACTGCTTGGGCTTCGTGTCGGTGGTCATGATCGCGGTGGCCGCGTCCGTGCCGCCGTCCGGGCTCAACGCTTGCGTTGCGACGCGCAGGCCGGGAAGCAGCTTCCCCATCGGCAGCGGGACGCCGATCACGCCGGTGGAGAGGACGAGCACCTCCTCCGCGTCGAGTGCCAGCAGGCGTCCGGCCTCGGCCGCGGTCGCGATCGCGTCCAGCTTCCCGCGCTCGCCGGTCGCCGAATTGGCGACGCCCGAGTTGATCACGATCGCCTGCGGCTCCGCGAGCGACAGGTGCTCGCGGTTCACGAGCAGGCACGCCGCCTGGACGCGGTTCCGGCTCCACATCGCCGCACCGACCGCGGGCACCGTCGAGCGGAGCATCGCCAGGTCGGGCTTCGAGTGCCTGATGCCCGCATGGACGCCGCCGGCGACGAATCCTTTCGCGGCCGTGACGGACATCAGACGAGGACTCCATGCAGACGGAGCCCGAGCGTCTCGTCGAGGCCGAGGGCGAGGTTGGCGTTCTGGATCGCCTGGCCGGCGGCACCCTTGCCGAGGTTGTCGAGCGCGCAGATCACGATTGCCGTCCCCGTCGCGCCGTCCTCGAACAGCGCGATCTCGGCGCTGTCCGTGCCCTGGACGCGCGAGAGCTCCGGCGTCGTGCCTTCCGGGAGCACGCGCACGACCGGGCTCGCGGCATACGCGCTGTCGAGCAGGCCGCGCAGATCGTCGTCCGAGTGCACGTAACAGGTTGCAAGCAGCCCGCGCCGCACGGGCAGGAGATGCGGGACGAAGCAGACGGGAAAGCCGAGCTGCTGCGCGATCTCCGGGGCATGCCGGTGCGCTCCGACGGCGTAGGGCGAGAGGTTCTCGAGCACGAAGCCCGCGTGGGAGCTCTGTTTGAGCGACCTGCCGGCTCCCGAGACGCCCGACTTCGCGTCCACGACGATGCCCTGCGGGTCGATCGCCGCGGCGAGCGGGCCGAGCGCCAGCAGCGCCGCCGTCGCGTAACAGCCGGGGTTCGCGATCAGCGGGCCCGACGGCGGCGAAAGCTCCGGCAGCCCGTAGCTCCACGCCCCCGGCGTGACCCCGTACCAGTGGGCGGCATGGGCGGCGTCCACGAGCCGGTGCGCGCCGGACAGGTCGACGACGACCGTGTCCGGGGGAGGCTCCACGGCCGCCGCGTCCGCGTGGTCGAGGCAGAGCAGGACGAGCTCCGCACCGCTCGCCAGCGCCTCGTCGTTCGTCGTGAACCGGGGCAGCGAGCCGTTCAGCCGCACGTCGAGCGCGGACGCGTCGCTTCCGGCGAGCGAGTCGGAGCCGAGCGCAACGACCTCGAGCGCGGGGTGGACCAGCACGCGGTCGAGGGTCTCCTGACCCGTGTAGCCGCTGCAGCCGAGGATCGCGGTGCCGATCACAGTTGCGTATTATGCCAAACTAGAGCAGTTTATGCAGACACGTCTCGCCCATCTGGTTCTCGAGGACGGCTCCGTCTTCGCCGGCCGCAGCGTCGGCGCCCCCGGGGTGGCCGCGGGCGAGGCCTGCTTCACGACCGCGATGGCGGGCTACGAGGAGACGGTCACGGATCCCAGCTACGTGGCGCAGGTGCTCTGCTTCTCGTACCCGCTCATCGGCAACTACGGCGTCGATGCGGGCCGCTGCGAGTCGGAGCGCGTGCAGTGCGAGGGCGTCGTCGCGCGGACGATCCGCCCCGCGTTCGCGGACTGGCTCGCGGAGCAGGGCGCGGTCGCGCTCGACGGCATCGAGACACGCGCGCTCGTCCGCCGGATCCGCGAGGGCGGCGTGGTGCGCTGCGCGCTCGGGGAGGCCGACCCGGGCGAGCTGCTGGCACGGGCGCTGGCCGAGCCCCCGATCGACGGCCGTCCGCTCGACCGGCGCGTCGGCACGCTCGAGCCCTTCACGGTGGGCGCCGGCCCGCGCGTCACGCTCGTCGACCTCGGCTGCAAGCGGTCGATCCCCGGACGGCTCGCCGCCGCCGGGCTCGAGGTCTGCGTGGTGCCCGGCGACTGGGACGCCGACGCGATCCTGGAGACGAAGCCCCGCGCCGTGCTCGTCGGCAACGGGCCCGGCGATCCCGCCGTGCTCGACGGCCCGGTCGAGGCCGTCCGCGGCTTGCTCGGCCGGGTGCCGCTGTTCGGGATCTGCCTCGGCCACCAGCTGCTCGGCCTCGCGCTCGGCCTGGAGACGTTCAAGCTCCACTTCGGCCACCGCGGGGCGAACCACCCCGTGCGAGATCTGCGTTCCGGCCGGGTGCTCGTCACCGTCCAGAACCACGGCTACGCCGTCTCGGCCGCCGACGCCGAGCTGGTCACCCACGTGTCGCTGAACGACGGCACCGTCGAGGGGCTGGCGGGCGAGGACTTCGCCGGCGTGCAGTTCCACCCCGAGGCGGCGCCGGGACCGCTCGACGCCCTGCCCTTCTTCGATCTGATCGCCGAGACGTGCCGAAGCGCGAAGACATTCGCTCTGTCCTGATCGTCGGCTCCGGGCCGATCCGGATCGGCCAGGGCTGCGAGTTCGACTACTCGGGCGCGCAGGCCTGCCGCGTGCTGCGCCGCGAGGGCTACCGCGTCGTGCTCGTCAACTCGAACCCGGCCACGATCATGACCGACCCCGAGTGGGCCGACGCGACCTACCTCGAGCCGCTCGACGCCGAGACCGTGGCCGAGATCGTCGAGCGGGAGCGGCCGGACGCGCTGCTGCCCACGCTCGGCGGCCAGACGGCGCTCAACATCGCCGTCGAGCTGCACGAGGCGGGTGTGCTCGACCGGTTCGGTGTCGAGCTGATCGGAGCCGGGGTCGACGCGATCCGGCGGGCCGAGGACCGGCTCGCCTTCCGCGAGACGATGCGCGCCGCCGGCCTGCCCGTTCCGGACAGCGTGGTGATCACGTCGGTGGCCGAGCTGGACGGGTTTCCTGCTCCGGCGATCGTCCGGCCGGCGTTCACGCTCGGCGGCGCGGGCGGGGGGCTGGCGCGGACGGCCGAGGAGCTTCGTGGCCGGGTCGAGCACGGCATCGCCGCGAGCCCGGTCGGGCAGGTGCTCGTCGAGCGGTCGCTCGCCGGCTGGCAGGAGTTCGAGCTCGAGGTCATGTCGGACGCGGCCGGGAACTGCGTCGTCGTCTGCTCGATCGAGAACATCGACCCGATGGGCGTGCACACCGGCGACTCGTGGACGGTGGCGCCGCAGCAGACGCTGCCCGACGGCGAGTACCAGCGGCTGCGCGAGGCGGCGTTCGCCTGCGCCCGGGCGGTCGGCGTCGCGACGGGCGGGGCGAACGTCCAGTTCGCCTACGAGCCGCTGACGCGCGAGCTGGCCCTGATCGAGATGAACCCGCGCGTCTCGCGCTCCTCGGCGCTCGCCTCGAAGGCGACCGGCTTCCCGATCGCGAAGCTCGCGGCCCTGCTGGCGGTCGGCTACACGCTCGACGAGCTGCCGAACGACATCACCGGCAAGACGACGGCGGCGTTCGAGCCGGCGCTCGACTACGTCGCGGTGAAGGCGCCGCGCTTCGACTTCGACAAGTTCCCCGGTGCCTCGCACGAGCTCGGCTCGGAGATGCGCTCGACGGGCGAGGCGCTCGGCCTCGGCCGGACGTTCCCGGAGGCGTTCCTGAAGGCGCTCGAGGGCCGCGAGGCGGGCTCGGAGCTGCCGGACTTCTCGGCCGCGCACCCGTACTTCCGCGCCGAGCTGGAGTCGATCCACGACGCGGAGCGCCGCCTCGCCGCGACCGGCGACGTGGTCGAGGCCAAGCGCTTCGGCCTGCCGGACGGGCTGATCGCGCGCGTGCTCGGGATCGCGGAGCGGGAGGTGCGCGCCCGGCGACCGCTGCCGGGGCGGCTCGCCGTCGACTCCTGCGCGGCCGAGTTCGAGGCCGAGACGCCGTACTACTACCTCTCGTACGAGCCGTCGGACGTTCCGGCCAGGTCCGAGGGACAGGCCCTCGGACATGGCCCGATCGTGATCGTCGGCTCCGGACCGAACAGGATCGGACAGGGGATCGAGTTCGACTACTGCTGCGTCCACGCGGCGCAGGCGTTCCGGAAGCTGGGCTACGAGGCAGTGCTCGTCAACTCCAACCCCGAGACGGTCTCGACCGACTACGACACGTCCGACCGGCTCTACCTCGAGCCGGTGACGCTCGAGCGCGTGCTCGACGTCTGCGCCCTCGAGCGGCCGCTCGGTGTGGTGGTGACGCTCGGAGGTCAGACCCCGCTCGGGCTCGCGCACGAGCTGGCGGCCGAGGGGGTGCCGCTGCTCGGCGACCCGCTGCCGGCGATCGACGCCGCCGAGGATCGCGGCCGCTTCGCGCGGCTGCTCGGCGAGCTCGGCCTGCGCGCCCCGCGCTGGGGGCTCGCCGAGACGCGAGCCGAGGCTGTCGCCGTCGCCGCCGAGATCGGGTACCCGGTCCTCGTCCGGCCGCACTACGTGCTCGGCGGCAGACGGATGCGGGTCGCCCGCGGGCCGGAGGAGCTCGACATCCACGAGCCGTCGCTCGTCGACGAGTTCCTCGAGGGGGCGCTCGAGCTCGACGTCGACTGTCTCTGCGACGGCGACTCGGCGTGGATCGCCGGGATCCTCGAGCACGTCGAGCCCGCGGGCGTCCACTCGGGCGATTCGGCCTGCGTGATCCCGGCGCCGTCCGTCGGCGATGGGCTCGAGCGCGAGATCGGCTCGATCGCGCAGGCTCTCGCGCGCCGGCTCGGCGTGCGCGGGCTCCTGAACATGCAGTTGGCCCTCAAGGGCGGCGAGCTGTCCGTGCTCGAGGCGAACCCGCGCGCCTCGAGGACGGTGCCGTTCGTCGCCAAGGCGACCGGGATTCCGGTGGTCGAGCATGCGTGCCGGTTGATGCTCGGGGCGAGCCTCGGCGAGCTCGACCTCCCCGAGCGGGCCGTGCCGACCCGCGCCTGGGCGAAGGAAGCCGTCTTCCCGGCCGACCGTTTCGCCGACGCCGGCAACCGCGGCCCGGAGATGCGCTCCACGGGTGAGGTGATGGCCGGCGGGGCCACGGTCTCGGAGGCGTATGCGCGCGTGCAGCGCGCCGCCGGCAGGTCGAAGCGGGGCGGCAAGGTGGGTGCTCCGCTGCAGTCGGTCTAGAGTCGTGGGGTGGCCATCCTGGGGATCGACGTCGGCGGCACGTTCACGGACGCCGTCCTGCTCGAGGGCGGGGAGCTGCGGACGGCGAAGGTGCCGACCGCCGCGGCGCAGGAGGACTCGGTCGTCGCAGCCGCGCAGGCGGTCGGCGCCGCCGACGTGGAGCGCTTCTCGCACGGCACGACGATTGCCACGAACGCGCTGCTCGAGCGGAAGGGAGCCCGGACGGCCTTCGTGGGCACGGAGGGGTTCGAGCACCTGCTCCACCTGCGGCGCCAGACCCGCGCGCACCTCTACCGGCTCTGCGACGAGCTACCGGCTCCGCTCGTCCCGCTCGAGCGCTGCCACGGAGTCCGGGAGCGGATCGGGCCGGACGGCGTGCTGGTGCCGCTCGATCTTTCGACGCTTCCCGACCTGACGGGTGCAGACGCCGTCGCCGTGTGCCTGCTCTTCGCGTTCCGCGACGCGTCGCACGAGGCGGCCGTCGCGGAGGAGTTGCGGCGCCGGCTACCCGGCGTCCACGTGGTCGCCTCGCACGAGGTGGCACCGGAGTTCCGCGAGTACGAGCGCGCGTCGACCACGGCGGCAGACGCCTATCTCGGGCCCGTCTGCGCCCGCTACTTCCGCTCCCTCGCCGAGCGGTGCGTGGAGGCGGGCCTGCCCGAGCCGCTGGTGATGCGCTCGTCCGGCGGCGTGGCGTCGATCGACGAGGCGGCCCGGCACGCGGCGCTCGTGCTCGTCTCGGGTCCGGCGGGCGGCGTGGTCGGCGCGGCGCGTGTCGCGGCGCTCGCCGGGATCGAGAACGCGATCTCGTTCGACATGGGCGGCACGTCCACGGACGTATGCCTGATCTCGGGCGGCCGCGCCGAGCGGACGCTCGAACGTTCGGTCGGCGGTCTGCCGGTCCGGCTGCCGATGGTGGACATCCATACGGTCGGCGCGGGCGGCGGCTCGATCGTGTGGCGTGACGCCGGCGGAGCGATTCGCGTCGGCCCCGAGAGCGCCGGGGCGAGCCCCGGCCCCGCCTGCTACGGCCGCGGCGGAGATCGGCCGACCGTCACCGACGCAAACCTCCTGCTCGGCCGGCTGCCCGGCCGGCTCGCGGGCGGCGTCGAGCTCGACCGCGACGCGGCCGCGCGCGTGCTCGAGGGCTTCGACCCGGACGACGTGATCGCGGTGGTCAACGCGGAGATGCTGCGCGCGCTGCGCGTCGTCTCCGTGGAGCGGGGGCTCGACCCGCGCGACTTCGCGCTGGTTGCCTTCGGAGGCGCGGGCCCGCTGCACGCGTGCGCGCTCGCCGAGGAGCTCGGGATCGGCACCGTGCTCGTCCCGGCGGCCGCGGGCGTGCTCTCGGCGCTCGGCCTCGTGGCCAGCGAGGAGCGGCGGGATCGAGTCCGCTCGTACGTCTGCGCGCTCGAGGACGCAGGCGAGCTGCCTGCCGAGGGCGAGGCCGACCTGCGCTACCGCGGCCAGTCGTTCGAGCTCACCGTTCCGCTCGGCGCCGAGCTTGCCCGGCGCTTCCACCTCGCCCACGAGGAGCGCTACGGCTACGCGGATCCCGATCGTGCGGTCGAGCTCGTCGCCGTGCGGACGGCGCGACGTGCGGCCCGGGCCCGAGCTCGACCTGCCGCCCGCGGAGCCGTTGCGGGTCGAAGGCCCGAGCGTCCTCGAGCTCGACGGCGCCACCTGCTGGATTCCCCCCGGGTGGGTGGGGGTTAGGGATGGGAAGCTCGGTGATGGAACAAGTAGCACGCTCCGGGTCACGAGGGTGTGAAAGAAGCGTGGAAATTCAGCTGCAGGTGATCGGTGCCGCGCTGCGGGCCGTCGCGGAGGAGATGGGTGCCGTGCTCGTCCGCTCGGCGTTCTCGGCGAACATCAAGGAGCGGCGGGACTGCTCGACCGCGCTCTTCGACGCGCGGGGCCGCATGGTCGTCCAGGCGGAGCACATCCCGGTCCACCTCGGTGCCATGCCCGAGGCGGTCGCGGCCGTCCGTGCCCGCGACCCGCAGCCGGGCGAGCTGTACGTCCTGAACGACCCGTACACGGGCGGCACCCACCTGCCGGACATCACGATCGTCTCGCGCGTCCCCTGCGGCTTCGCCGTCTCGCGCGCGCACCACGCCGACGTCGGCGGCATGGAGCCGGCCAGCCTTCCCGCCGAGTCGCGTGAGCTGTACCAGGAGGGCGTGATCGTCCCGCCGGTCAGGCTCGACGACGAGGTGCTGACGCTGCTGCTCGCGAACATGCGCAATCCGGACGAGCGTCGCGGCGACCTTCGCGCCCAGATCGCGGCACACCGGCTCGCCGAGCGGCGGCTCGAGGAGCTCGTGGCGCGGCGAGGTGAGGCGACCGTCGTGGCCGCGATGGACGAGCTCTACCGCTACTCGGAGCGCGTCGTGCGCGCCGCGATCGCCTCGCTTCCGGACGGTCGCTTCGAGGCGGCCGACGTGCTCGAGCCGCTCGAGGGCTCGCTCGAGATCCGCGCCGCGGTCACGATCGCGGGCGACGAGGTCGAGATCGACTTCGCAGGCACCTCGCCGCAGCACGAGGGGAACCTGAACTGCCCGCCGGCCGTCACCCGCTCGGCCTGCTACTTCGTCGTCCGCTGCCTGACCGAGCCGGACCTGCCTTCCTCGGGCGGGGCCTACGCGCCCGTGACCATCCACGCGCCGGAGGGCTCGCTCGTCAACGCCCGCCCGCCGGCTGCGGTGGTGGCCGGGAACACCGAGACGTCGAGCCGCATCGTGGACGTCGTCTTCGCCGCGTTCGGGCAGGCGATCCCGGTGCCGGCGCAGGGACAGGGGACGATGAACAACGTCACGTTCGGCAACCGCCGCTTCACCTACTACGAGACGATCGCCGGCGGTCAGGGCGCGTGCCCGGCGTCCGACGGGCCGAGCGCCGTCCACGTGGCGATGTCGAACACGCTCAACACGCCGGTCGAGGCGCTCGAGCTCTCCTACCCGCTGCGGGTCGAGCGCTACTCGCTGCGGCTCGGATCGGGCGGCGCGGGGCGCCACCGCGGCGGCGACGGGGTGATCCGCGAGTTGCGCGTGCTCGAGGACTGCCGGCTTTCGCTGCTCGCCGAGCGTCGCTCACGCGGCCCGGCCGGCGCCGCAGGAGGCGAGCCGGGCGCGCCGGGCCGAACGCTCCTGAACGGCGAGGAGCTGCCGGCGAAGGCGACCCGGCAGCTCCATGCCGGCGACCTGCTGCGAGTGGAGACCCCGGGCGGCGGCGGCTTCGGGCCTGCGGGCTCCTAGCTTCTTCGGGCCGCGGGAGTATCAGTCGCGCCTTTCCCGCCGTGTCGGCCGTTGCGTACACTGCGCGGATGCTCTGGGAGGCGATCTTCCTGCTCCTGATCCTGAAGATTCCGGTCGTCTATCTCGCGTCCGTGGTCTGGTGGGCCGTGAGGTCGGAACCGGCACCGCCCGAGCCGCTCGAGCCCTCGCTCGTGACCGCTCCGATCGAGCCCGACGGCAAGCCCGGGTGGCGTTTCCGGGGCCGCACCGCCCGCCCGAACCGGCCCCGCGGCGGCCCGCACGGCTCGCCGCAGCGCCTCCACCGCCGCGCGCCCGTGCCGGCCGGATGGCAGGCCGCGGGCTGGAGAGATCCGGAGGGCGGATGAGCTCCATCGACGATCAGCCGACCCCGTACGACCCCGTCGCCGAGGCTCGCCGGAACATCGGTCGAGACGATCGCCGGCCTCTTCGCGGCCGCCGCGCTCTTCTTCAGCCTCGTCGCGCTCGCGTACCACCCGGTACCGATCGCCGTCGCAGCCTGTCTGCTGGCGCTGATCGCGAGCGGGATGAGCGAGCGGCACCGCACGCTCTGCTTCGCCGCGGTGATCGTGTCCGGAACCTGCTTCGTGGTCGGGGTCGTGATCGCGATCACCACCGGCCACTCGCTCTGGTAGGCGGCACACCCGGGCGACAGGAGCCCGGCCCTCGCTGCTAGAAAGAGTGAGAGTGATGCACGACGTCGACGGCCTCAACGCGGGTTACGCCAAGGCGCTGCTCGAGCAGTACCTGGAGAATCCCGAGGGCGTGCCGGAGGAGTGGCGGCGCCTGTTCGAGAGCGGCTCGAGCGAGCTCGTCGCCGGCCATCCCGGTCTCGCGCGCCTGCTCGAGACGGTCCGTGAGGATGCCAACGGCCACGCGGCCGCCCCCGTCGTCGCGGCGCTGCCCGCGCCACCGCCCGCGCGTGCCGAGCCGGCCCAGATCGAGCCGGTCCAGCTCGACGAGGAGTTCCTGCGCGCCGTCGCAGCGGCCACCGAGCTGGTCGGCGCGTACCGCTCGCACGGCCATCTCGCCGCGCGGCTCGATCCGCTCGGCGCCGAGCCGGTCGGCGACCCGGCGCTCGAGCCCGAGCGCTCCGAGCCGCCGCTGACCTCCGAGCTGCAGGCGCGGATCCCGGCCTCGGCGCTCGGCCTGTACGTGCCCGGCGAGACGCTCGCGGAGGTGCTGCCGCAGCTCGTCGCGACCTACTGCGGCACGATCGCCTACGAGCTGGAGCACATCTCGGACCATCAGGAGCGCGTCTGGCTGCGCCGCGTGATCGAGTCCGGCCGCTACCGGCAGCCGCTGTCGGCCGCGGAGAAGCGCGCGCTGCTCGAGCGGCTGTCGCGGGCCGAGGCGTTCGAGCACTACCTGCGCCGCGCCTTCCTCGGCCAGAAGCAGTTCTCGGCCGAAGGGCTCGACGTGCTCGTGCCGATGCTCCACGAGACGGTGGAGCTGGCCGCCGACGGCGGCGCGCACGAGGTCGTGATCGGCATGGCGCACCGCGGGCGGCTGAACGTGCTCGCCCACACGGTCGGACAGCCCTACGAGGAGATCCTGCGCGAGTTCGAGGGCGAGCGGACGATCGCGGCCGTGGTCGGGAGCCCCGAAGGCGGCACGGGCGACGTCAAGTACCACCTCGGTGCCGAGGGCATGCACGAGACCGCCGCCGGGGAGATCGCGGTCACGCTCGTCTCGAATCCGAGCCACCTGGAGGCCGTCGATCCCGTCGTCGTGGGCTGGGCCCGCGCGAAGCAGACGGATCGCTCGGCGGGCGCGGGCCTCCACGATCCGTCCGTCGCGATGCCGGTGTTGATCCACGGTGACGCGTCCTTCGCCGGCCAGGGCGTCGTCGCCGAGACGTTCAACTTCGAGGGCCTGCCCGGCTACTCGACAGGTGGGACGCTGCACCTGATCGCGAACAACCAGGTCGGCTTCACCACCGACCCCGGCGAGGGGCGCTCGACGCGCTACTCGTCGGATCTCGCCAAGGGCTTCGACGCGCCGATCGTGCACGTGAACGCCGACGATCCCGAGGCGGCGATCTCGGCCGTCCGGCTCGCGCTGGCCTTCCGCGGCCGGTTCGGCCACGACGTCGTCGTCGACCTGGTCGGCTACCGCCGCTTCGGCCACAACGAGCAGGACGAGCCGGCCTACACGCAGCCGCTCCAGGCGTCGCGGATCGCCGAGCAGCCGACGGCGCGTGAGCAGTACGCGGGCCGGCTGGTGGAGGAGGGCGTCGTCAGCGCCGAGGAGGCGCAGGCGATGCTCGACCGGCCCCTCGAGGAGCTGCGTGCCGCCCACGACCGGTTGAAGCAGGCGCTCGCAGAGCCCCCCAGGCGCGAGCCCGCGCCCGCCGCCCGGCCGCCCAGCCGACATCGTCACGGCCGTTCCCGCCGACCGCCTGCGGGCGCTCGACGCGGAGCTCGTCTCGGTCCCCGACGGCTTCGCCGTCAACGCGAAGCTGAAGCGCCAGCTCGACCGGCAGGCCCCAGGCGCTCGGCGGCACCGGCCTCGGCGGCACCGGCCTGGGCGGGGGCGGCATCGACTGGGGCCATGCCGAGTCGCTCGCCTTCGCCAGCCTGCTCGTCGACGGGATCCCGATCAGGCTCACCGGCCAGGACACGGAGCGCGGCACGTTCTCGCAGCGCCATCTCGTCTTCCACGATCCGGACACCGGGGAGCGCTACGCGCCGATCCAGCACCTCGCCGAGGCGGCCGCTGCGTTCGAGCTCCACAACTCGCCGCTCTCGGAGTTCGGCGCGCTCGGCTTCGAGTACGGCTACTCGGTGGCCGCGCCCGAGGTGCTCGTGCTCTGGGAGGCGCAGTTCGGCGACTTCGTCAACAACGCCCAGGTGATCGTCGACCAGTTCCTCGTCTCGGGCCTCTCGAAGTGGCGGCAGACGTCACGGCTGACGCTGCTGCTGCCGCACGGCTACGAGGGCAACGGGCCGGAGCACTCGAGCGCGCGCCTCGAGCGTTTCCTCCAGTCGGGCGCCCAGGACAACATCCGCGTCGCCAACGTCACCACCTCGGGGCAGTACTTCCACCTGCTCCGCCGCCAGGCTCTCGGCGCGACGCCGCGGCCGCTCGTGCTGATGACGCCGAAGGGGCTGCTCCGCCTGAAGGACGCGTCGTCGACGCTCCACGATCTCTCCGACGGCTCGTTCGCCCCGGTGATCGACGATCCGCGGGTCGACAAGGGCGCCGTGACGCGGCTCGTGCTCTGCTCGGGGAAGATCGCGTACGACCTCGCCGGCCACGAGGAGCGGCCCGGCGCGACCACGGTGGCGATCGCCAGGCTCGAGCAGCTCTACCCGTTCCCTGCGACCGAGGTTGCCGCCTTGCTCTCCTCGTATCCCGGGCTGGCCGAGCTCGTCTGGGCCCAGGAGGAGCCCCTCAACATGGGCGCCTACCGCTCGATCCGGCACCGGCTCGAGGATGCGCTCGACGAAGCCGTTCCGCACCGCGTCCATCTCCGGTACGTCGGCCGTTCCTGGCGGGCGAGCCCGAGCGAGGGATACCCGACCGCGCACCTGGTCGAGCAGGACAGGATCGTCCGGGACGCGCTCGGCGTGCCGCCTGCAGCGGCTTGATTACGGTTCCGCGAAGGAGCACTCGCACCAGGAGCGAACCTTCATAGATCCGTTACAATCGTCGGGCGTTCAACCTGCCCAGGAGGATACGGATGCCGGTGGAAACACCCTCGATCTTCTCCAAGATCATCGAAGAGCACCTCGAGCTGAAGCGACGGAACTCCGAGCTCGAGGGTGATCTCCCGCTCTCTCGGTACGTGCACGACGACCCGTTCCACAACCACCCGCTGTTCAAGACCGAAGAGCAGGCCCGTCTGGAAGAGACGATGGACGGCGCCGAGCCCGCAGTGCAGGTGGCAGTGGCTGAAGCCGTCGAGCCGGAAGAGGCATTGCAGGCCTGGACAGACCCCGCGCAGGCCTGGACAGAGCCCGCGCCCGAACCGGTTCCGGCTGAGGACGATGAAGGCCTCTGGGGCCGCTCACGCGACTTCGACTGGGGCGACTGAGAGAACTGCTCGAAGACCTGACTTCTGCGGCGCCTTCGGGCGCCGCAGTCATTTTCACCCCGACCATTGAGCTTCGGGCCGCGAGCGTCGATACTGCACCGGTGGACGCCGCACAGGTCACCGAGCTCCGCAGCTGGGCGAGCCGCCTCGAGGAGCGGGCGGGAGGCGACGACGAGCTCCGCGCGGCGGCCAAAGCGATCCTGATGCTGGTCGACGAGGTCGAGAGCCTCCAGGCCAAAGTGGTCGCGCAGGCCGCCGCACCTCCTCCCGTTGCGCCCGAGCCGGGGCAGCCGCCTGCGGCCGCCGACGCTCCCTGGGAGGCTGCCGACGATCGCCTCAGCGGGAGCTTCTTCTCGCGCGTCAAGCGCACCCTCGGCTTCGAGTAGTCTCGAAACGTGGACGCGCTCGATCGCGCCGGCTTCCTCCGGTGGGGCGGGGCGCTCGCGCTGGTACCGAGCAGCCGCGTGCGAGCCGGAGCCCGAGCCGGTCTGCCCGCGCCGCTCGACGAGCTGCAACGCGATGTCTCCGGCACGGTGGTCGCCCGCACGAGCCCGGCCTACGACCGCTCGAAGCTCCTCTACAACACGCGGTTCGATGCCTACCGGCCGTTCGCCGTCGTCTACTGCCAGAGCGTGGCCGACGTCCAGAAGACGATCGGCTGGTCGCGACGGCACGGTATCCGCATCGCGCCACGCGCAGGTGGGCACAGCTACGGCGGCTACTCGTCGGTGCCGGGCGGGGTCGTCGTCGACGTCTCGAGGCTCGCGGGCGTCTCGGCGCTGCCGGGTCACCAGGCAACGGTCGGCGCAGGCGTGAAGCTGATCGACGTCTACGCCGGACTCTGGCAGCACGGAGCGACGATCCCGGCCGGGTCGTGCGCGACCGTCGGCATCGGCGGCCAGGTGCTGGGCGGGGGCGTCGGGTTCCTTTCCCGCAAGCTGGGGACGACGAGCGACAATCTGCTGGCGCTGACGCTGGTCACCGCCGACGGAAAGGCCCGGAGGTGCTCCGCGCACGAGAACGCCGACCTCTACTGGGCGAGCCGCGGCGGGGGCGGCGGCAACTTCGGAATCGCCACGGGCTACACGTTCAGGACGACGCCGGTTTCGACCGTGTCGACATTCACGGTCGGTGGCCCTGGGCGCAGGCGAAAGCGGTGATCGCCGCGTGGCAGGCCTGGGCGCCGCACGCGCCGGACGAGCTGTTCTCGGTCTGCAACCTCTCCTCCGGAGGCGGAGGTCCGGCCGTACGGGTATCCGGGCAGCTGATCGGGAGCGACGCTCGCCTCCGCGCGCTGATCGGGCCGCTCGTCTCCACCGGTGCACCCCGGCGCGTGAGCGTCAAGGAGCGGCCTTACCTGGAGGCGGTGCAGTACTGGGCCGGTTGCGGACCGGTGTCCGAGTGCCACCTCGAGCCGTTCGGCAGCCTCTCGCGCGCGACCTTCGCCGCCAAGTCCGACTACGTCGCACACGCGCTGCCCGCGCCCGCGCTCCGGGCGATCGTCGCTGCGATCGAGCGTGCGCCCGCAAGAGGGTTGCTCCTGCTCGACTCGTACGGCGGCGCGCTCAACCGGGTGCCGAAGGCGGCGACGGCGTTCGTCCATCGCGACGCGCTGTTCTCGTGCCAGTACCTCGCCTACTGGTCCGGGCCCCGGGCGGCGGCGAACCTCGCCTGGCTGCGCTCCTTCTCCGCTGCGATGCGCCCGTACCGTCTCCGGCCAGTCGTACGTCAACTACATCGACCCGACCTCCCAGGTCATCCCCAGGCGTACTCAGGCACCAACCTGCCGCGCCTCGTCTCGATCAAGCGTCGCTTCGACCCGGACAACGTGTTCCGTTTCGCGCAGAGCATCCCGACTCGTCTGCCTGCCTGAGTTTCGGCACGGTTCTGGCTCGGATCGGTTCGCCCGCGCGTGCTGGAATGGCAATCCCGCCTCCAAACCGCGCACCGCCACGCGCGACGAGTTGCCGCGGAGCCCGGGCTTGGCCCGGGCGCAGCTTCGGGCCGCGATCGACCCGGCCCCAAAGGGAAGGGGGCTCACGGGGGAAACCGGCTGT
>CAVUNV010000013.1:0-153803 GCA_963742925.1 uncultured Actinomycetes bacterium
CCTGTATGGCGTCGTCATCTTGGCGGTGGCGTCGTTCGTGTCGTTTACGTTCTTCGCCGGGAGCTTTCTGCCGCTGAAGGGACATGCGGTGCTCCCCGAGTACTGGCAGTGGCTCAAGGGTCTCGTGACCGGTCGCAGCTACCACTCGCTGCTCGACGGATCCCCGCTCTGGCCCGTGGTGCTGCCCGCCCTCGGCCACACGGCGGCGCTCCTCTTCGGTGCGATGGTGATCGTGGTCGTGCTGAGCCTCGGCGTCGGCCTGGTCGCGGCGCGCTGGCGCAACTCGGCGGCCGATCCGGCGGTGCGAGGCCTCACCTACGTGGCCTGGGCTGTTCGCCGCGTTCCTGCTCGCGCTGGTCGTGCAGCAACTCGTGAGCAACGTCGGCGGCGGGGAAGGGCTGGGGCCGTTCCCGATCGCGGGCTGGCCGGGCTCGTGCCCGACGGGAATCGGCATCGACGCCGGGGACCTCCTCCGCTGTACGGCGGCGGGCAGCGGGCCCACGTATGTCCTGAACATCGCCCGCTACCTGGTGTTTCCGACCTTGGTGCTGGCCGTCGGCTTCGTCGGGCTGCACGGCCGTCACCTCCGGGCGCAGTTGCTCGAGACGCTCCATGCGCCGTACATCACGACCGCACGGGCCAAGGGCCTGAGCGAGCATCGGGTGGTCACGCGTCATGCCCTGCGTGCATCGCTGGCGACGTTCTTCGGCGTGCTGCTTGCGGACTTCGGAACCATCTTCGGTGCTGCGCTCGCCGTCGACTGGGTCTTCCAGCTGAACGGGCTCGGCGCCCTGCTGATTCATGAGTTTCCGCAGGCGCCTTCGCGCCGATCGACGTCTACTCGCTCGAGCTCGTCCTGCTGATCATTGCCTCTCTGGTGCTGCTCGCGTCGCTCCTGGGCGAGCTGTCGGTCGCCTGGCTCGACCCGCGCGCACGGGCAGAGCAATGAGCGTGGCCGACGTCCAGCTGTCCACGCCGGACGCGTCCACGCCGGCCACCCGCCCGCGCCGCTACTGGTCGGAGGCCTTGCGCCGCCTGATCGCGCAGCCGGTCGCCGTGGCGGCGCTCGCGTTGCTCGTTGCTCTCTTCACCCTCGGGGCGTTGGCGCCGGAAGTCGCCCCCCAGGGGTGGAACTCCATCAATCTCAACGCGCACTGGGAGAACCATGGGCCGGCGTTCGATGCCTGGAACCACGTGCTCGGAACCGACAACATCGGCCGCGACGTGGTCGTGCGCACGCTTTGGGGCCTGCACTACACCGAGACCTCGGCCCTGCTCGGCGCGCTGTTGGCGAGCCTGCTCGGCCTCGCGGTCGGCGCCGCTGCAGGGCTCTACGGCGGCCGGCTCGACAGCGTGCTGATGCGCTTCGCCGACGTCTTCACGATCTTCCCTGCGATCGTGGTGATGATCGTCGTGTTCACCGTCGCGAGGCCGCTCACGCTCGAGAAGGCGACACTCGTCTTCGGGCTCTACCTGTGGGCGTTCATGGCGCGGGCCGTCCGGGCGCGCATCGTCTCGCTTCGCGCCGAGACCTTCATCGAGGCGGCGTATGCGATCGGCGCATCCCGTCCCCGCATCTTCTTCCGCCACCTGCTGCCGAATCTGAGCGGCACCGTGCTGATCGCGGCAACGTCGATCGTCGGGCAGATCATCCTGGTCGAAGCGATGGCGGAGTTCTTCGGCTTCGGTCTCAACTCGCTCAATCGCCCGACGCTGGGCAACCTCCTCGCGGAAGCCACATCGAGCGGGATCGGGCCCTACAACCAGCTCGGGCTGGGCTGGTGGGTCTGGGTGGGGCCCGCGGCCGTGATCGTCCTCATCCTCGTCTGCGTCAACCTCGTCGGGGACGGCCTGACCGAGGCTCTCGACCCGCTGGCGAAGCGCCGCTAGATCTAGCGGCGCTCGCCGAGGGCGGTCTCGGCGCGGGACAGGACGTCGTGGACGACGGCGGTCTTCGCGTCGGCGTACTGCTGCGCGTACTTCCAGTTGTGCCTGGCGAGCTCCCGCTTGGCCTCGGCGTAGAGCCGCCGGTCGGCGGCGTCGACCCGCAGCCAATCGCGGAACAGCAGCATCCGGTCCACCTCGGTGCAGCCGGCTGTGAAGACGTGCAGGTTGATGTTCGTGTCGGGCCCCTTGAAGAGGCGGTGCTCGAACCACTCGGGCTCGCGGATCCGGAGGACGTACTCCGCCCCTTCCATCTCCGGCACGTAGGCCGCCTCGGTCGCGGAGTCCGGAACCTCGAGTGCGATGTCGATGATCGGCTTGGCAGGGAGGTCGGGCACCGAGGTGGATCCGACGTGCTCGATCCGGATGACCCGGTCGCCGAGGATGGATCGGATCCGAGCTTCCTCGCGCCTGTACCACCGTGGCCACTCCGGGTCGTAGTCGCGGATCTCGATCGGCCCGAGCAGCGGCTGGGCTCCGCCGATCGAGATCTTCGCGAGCTCTTCGTCGTACGACGCGACGTCGGTTGGGTCGGGCGGCGCCATGCTCGTCCTTCCTGCGTGGGACGCGACAGAGTACTGCGCGGCTCAGCGTCTGCCGTCGAGGATGCTGGTGACCCGCTGGACGTTCTGGAGCTGATCCTGCCGGTACTGCTGGTAGCCGCGGAGACCCGGGGCGGCCATGACCTGCGCGATCCACAGGATGTAGGCACAGCCCACCGCGATCAGGATCCCCCACCTCACCGGGCTCAACGTAGGGCGGGCGTCACCTGCATTCATCCGGAATCGCCCGCGCACCGCATGGGGACCAACTACGGCCTCCACGAGACTGATTCACCAGTTCGTGCGTGCCTCTCAAGATTCGAGGCCCGATGGACGATATTGCCCATATGACGAATGAGGCGAGTGCTCAGTCGCTCGGGCGTGTGCTCGTCGAGCGCGGGGTGATCTCGGAGACGCAGCTCGAAGCGGCTCTGGCCGTCCAGCGTCGCCAGGGCGGCAAGCTCGGGGAGATCATGACTGCTCGCGGGTGGGTGACGCCGCTCTCGATCGCCGCGGTCATCGCGAAGCAGCGGACCGAGGAGCCTGAAGGCGCGGGGAACCGTCGTGCCCGGGGCTCGGACTGGAAGCCGCTCGGCACCGTGCTCGTCGAGAAGGGCTTCATCTCGGAGGTCCAGGTCAAGCAAGGGTTGGCGGTGCAGACCGCGGAGGGCGGCTTTCTCGGCGAAATCCTGGTCGACCGAGGCTGGCTGACCGCTGCGGACCTCGTCCTCGCGCTGGCCGCCCAGCTGGGGCTCGACTTCGACGTGGAGAACGCCGCGGTGAACCAGGATGACAGCATCTTCCTGCCTACCGAACGACCCGCGGCGCACTTCGAGGTGCTCGAGGACGTGGAGGGCAAGCCGAAGCTCCTGAGGGTCGCCGAGACGTTCATGGAGGCGACGGACTTCGTCTTCGACGAGGTGCTGTGGCAGCGGGAGCCCGGAAACCTTCAGATCGACCGCGTCGACGGAGGTCGGCGGGAGATCGTCTGGAGCTTCCGTCCCGGCGGGGCCGCGGCGCACGAGGACCTGCTCGGCGTCTTCGGCTACTCGGTCGGCCAGTGGAAGGACACGCACACGTGGCAGGGCAAGGACGGAGGCGGGAGCCCGCCGGTTGCGGCGGTCGGGTAGACATGCGACATCCTCTCCGCATCGCAGCCGTCATCTCGCTTCTCGCCTACGTGGGCGGAGCGGCGGCACTGCTCTGGCGCCGGCCCACGACGGCCGCGTAGCCCGGCTCTCGATCCCGACTCTCGGTACGCTCCTCGACGTGGCCGGGACTGCGGACATCGCGGTCGAGACAGCACCGCTCGAATGGGAGGCGTCGCTCTGGCGAACGGCGATCGCTCAGCTCGAGCAGGCGCTCCCGCACGCGAACATCGATCCCGGCGCCGCCGAGCGGCTCCGCTATCCGGAGCACTCGGTCATCGTCTCCGTCCCGATCCACCTCGACTCCGGTGAGACGAAGGTCTTTCCCGCCTACCGCGTCCAGCATTCGCGCGTGCTCGGCCCGACGAAGGGCGGCGTCCGCTACGACCCGCACGTCTCGCTGAGCGAGTGCGCGGCGCTCGCGATGTGGATGACGTGGAAGTGCGCGCTCCTGCGCCTGCCGTACGGCGGCGCGAAAGGGGGCGTCCGCTGCAACCCGCGGGAGCTCTCCCGCGGCGAGCTGGAGCGGATGACGCGTCGCTACACCGCCGAGCTGTGCGCCACGATCGGGCCGCAGGCGGACATCCCGGCGCCCGACATGGCTACGGACGAGCAGACGATGGCCTGGATGATGGACACGTACTCGATGCAGGTCGGCCATGTGACGCCGGAGATCGTCACCGGCAAGCCGATCTCCGTCGGCGGATCGGTGTTCCGGAACGAGGCGACCGGCGCGGGCGTCGTGATGGTGATCGACCGCGCCTGCCAGCGGCTCGGCATCGACCTGGCCGGGCTTCGCTGCATCGTGCAGGGGTTCGGGAAGGTCGGCGGCGTGGCCGCTTCCGAGCTGGCCGAGAAGGGGGCGATCGTCACCGGGGTCGGCGACTTCTCCGGCGGTGTCCACGCCGAAGGGGGCCTCGACCTCGCCGCGCTCCGGCAGTGGGGGGTCGAGCAGGGCTCGCTGAGCGGCTTCCCCGACGTCACTCACGTCACCAACGCCGAGCTGCTCGAGATCCCGTGCGACGTCCTCGTGCTGGCGGCGCTCGAAGGCCAGGTGACCGCCGCGAATGCGGGGCGGCTGCAGACGCGGATCATCGCCGAGGGCGCGAACGGCCCGACGACCATCGAGGCCGATGCCGTGCTGGCCGAGCGCGGCATCCCGGTGCTGCCGGACATCCTCACCAACGCGGGCGGCGTGACGGTCTCCTATTTCGAGTGGGTGCAGGACCTCGGGCGCTTTTTCTGGGGGCGCGACGATATTCGAGACCGGCTGGCCGAGAAGATGTACGACGCGTTCGACCGGGTGTGGGAGCTCTCCGAGCAGGAGGGGGTGACCCTGCGCAGCGCGGCGCTCGTCGTCGGCATCCGAGAGGTGGCGGCGGCACTCGACGCGCGCGGGTTGTTTCCGTAATAGCGTCTGCCCGCATGACGCTCGTCCGCGAGGCGATGCTGACCGATCCGAAGGCGCTGCCGGCGGCCGCGAGCGCGCAGGAGGCCGGCGAGTTGCTGACCCGGCCCGAGGTGCGGGCGGTGCTGGTGGTCGACGGCGAGCGACTCGTCGGCATCGTCACCTGCGAAGGGCTCGTCGAGCGGATCGTGGCGGCCGGCCGCGACCCGCGCTCGACGACGGCGGGCGACGTGGCCGAGCCGGTCCTGGTCACGGCGCTACCGGACATGCAGCTCGAGGACGCGTACCGGCTGATGGAGGCCGAGGACGTCGAGCGCCTTCCGGTGACGGACGACGGCCGCCTCGTCGGCGTGCTCTCTCGAAGCGCGCTGGCACGCAGGCTGGCAGAGGACGAGCCGCCGCCGGCGGACGACGAGTCCCCGCAGCCCTGACAGGCCACGTCCGGCCCGGCGATGTCTGCCGGGGCGGAGTTGGCGCACCCCCACCCTTCATTGGGTGGGGCCGCTCCCACCGCCCTCAGAGGCCGACGATACCGGAGAAATCCGCACGGAACCGTGCCGATTTCGTGACGATTCGGCGCGGCCGCTCAGCTCAGCAGCACGTGTGCGCGCCCGGTGGCGCCGCGCCTTCCTCCGGCTCCGGCAGCTCGGCGGCGGCGAGGGCGGCCCCGTCGAGGATGTCGTGCTCGCACGCCTCGACCTCGTCCAGCCCGTAGCCGTCGAGCACCTCCCGGAGGATGACCGCGCCGGCCACGATCACGGGCCCCCGCTCAGGCTCGAGCCCGGGAACGCGGCGGCGCTCCTCGGGCGTGAGCGCGGACAGCCGCGCGAGCTGCGCCGCCACGCCCCGGCGCGACAGCCGGTGCCCGTGCACCCGGGCGGGGTCGTACTCGACCAGGCCGAGATCGAGGGCGGCCAGCGCCGTCACCGTCCCCGCGACGCCGATCGCCTGCGACACGTCCGAGCGCCGGCAGCGACGACCGGACGTGGGCAGCGCAGGAGTCGACGTCGTCGCCGAACCGCTCGGTCAGCCGGACGCAGCCGAGGTCGAGGCTCCGGTGGTGCGCGACGCCGCCGGCGCCGCCGACGATCAGCTCGGTCGAGCCCCCGCCGATGTCGACGACGAGCGTCCCATCGGCGATCTCACGACCCGCGGCGACGCCCCGAAAGGTGAGCAACGCCTCCTCGTCGCCGTCGAGGAGGAGGGTCGAGAATCCGTAGCTCCACTCGACCTCGCCCAGAAACGCCTCACCGTTCCCGGCATCGCGGACGGCGCTGGTCGCGACGGCGAGAACGCGCTCGGCCCCGAGCCGCTCTGCGACGTGGCGGTACTCGACCAGGCAGTTGCGGACGCGCGCAATCGCGGTCGGGAGGAGCAGCCGGCGCCGGTCGACGCTCTCGCCGAGCCGGGTGATCGTCAGGCGACGCTCGACCTCCTCGACGCGGCCGTCGTCGACGTCGGCCACGAGCAGCCGGGTCGAGTTCGTCCCGAGGTCGACCGCCGCGACGCGAATCACTTCGAGGGGATGTACGAGCGCGCCGTCGAGACCATCGAGCGCACCTCGTTCACTGCGCCCGTCAGCACGCGCGCGCGCGCGAGCGAGACCGAGAGGCCGTCGACCTGTCGCTGCAGGTCGCCGACCTTCTGCTCCATCGTCGTGACCCGCTGCTCGACGTCCGTCAGCCTGCGCGCCAGCTCGCCCATCTGCCCGATGAGCCCGCCGGGGATCTTGCGCAGCTGGAGCCAGGACTGCAGGAGCTGGTAGCCGACCCAGATCGTTCCGGCGAGGATCGCGAAGCAGAAGAACGCGAAGCAGGCCCAGATCGTCGTCGACACGAGCCGCATGCTACTGCCGGGGCACTCGTCGGGCTATACTTGTGAATGCGACGCGGGGTGGAGCAGTCAGGTAGCTCGCCGGGCTCATAACCCGGAGGTCGCAGGTTCAAATCCTGCCCCCGCTACCTCGGAAAGCCCTGCTAACGCGGGGCTTTCTTTTTGAGAGAGCCTTGCGCGACGCGGCCGTGGTACTCCACGTGGTACTCCACCGCGTGAGGGAGGCCTCAAGTGGTAGACCAAGTGCAGCCCGGGGCGGCTCCAGCCTTGGCGTACGGGAACGGAGGCGTCTGCCTTCGACCGTCCCTCCCGTCCTAGCCGCTACCACCCTGCCTCAGCCCATGCCACAGCGACATCAGGGCGTCCGCTGACCCGGACTGCCGCGATCTACCGAGGTTGTTGGCTTCGACAGGTAATTGCGTCGAAGAGGAGAGAGGGGGCGCTTGCTCCCCTCTCTCCCAAACGGTTGTGTGCGGCTGCTAGGGGATCGTTACGGCGCGTTCCAGGTCACGTCGCCGGTTGAGCAGTGGACGACCCCGTAACTGGTGTTGAGTGCCATGTCGATCCGCAGCGTGCCGGTGGCTCCGCCACTGACGCTCAGCGCACCGTGGAGCGCGAAGTTCCCTGTCCCGGTCGCTGGGTCGGACACGGACTCGTTGAAGCCGAACGTCCAGTCAGGGGCTATCGGGAACGAGACACCTGTCAGGTCGAGTGGAACGTCGGGGATCGTCATCGGCACTTCTGTGCAGGTCACGTCGGAGTAGACGACGATGTTCGAAACGCTCGTCACGTCTGGGGCGATGTCGAAGATGATCGACCGGCCCTGTGAGGTCGTGCCTGCGTAATGGCCGCTCCGCGGCTTGGCGACGTCGTCGTTGGTGATCGTGCCTGTCGCCGAAGCCTTGGCGATCGTCGCGTTGACCGGACCCGACAGCGATACCGTCACCGTCTCGTTCGGCTCGACCATCGTGTCGCCGTTGACCGTGACGCTCACCGTCTTGGCTGTCTCGCCCGGCTTGAAGGTGAGCGTGCTGCTCGCCGCCACGTAGTCGCTGCCCGCTGTAGCCGTGCTGTCGGCGGTCGCGTAACCGACCGAGACTGTCTGCGTGCTGGCAGCCGACAAGGTCACCGGGAAGGCGAGCGTGGACGTGCCCGCGTTCCCCTCCGCGACCGAGACATCAGCGACCGACAACGACGGCTTGGCCACCTGCCGGACCCGGAAGGTGGTGATCTTCGTCGCCGACTGGCCACCCGCCTTGATCGTCAGCTTCACCTTCAACAACTTCGCGTTCGCCGGAACGACGAACACGAGGCGGGCCATCCCGCCCTTGAACGACTCCGCGTGCTGGACAACCTTCCCGGCAACGGAGGGATCACAGATCATCATCCCCCTGGTCAGCAGCGCCCCGGTGTCGCTGCGCGTCACCCGGAACGACACCGCGAACCGCTTGCCCGCCATCGGCTGCGCAGGCACCGTGACCGCCTTACCGATCACCGGCCTAACGACTGCCGAAGACTTCGCAATCCCGTTCGTCGTCGAAGCCGCCAGCCCCCCGCCCAGCACAAGCACAAATATGAGAGCGAATCTTTTCACCGTCTTCTCCCTTCCAACGCAACCACCCCTTGAGAAACGGGCTGACACCACGGTCGCGCACGCCGGTCGCAAATCGGTCGCAACCCGGTCGCAGAGGCCCGAGCCATCCCCTGTTGGCACATCGTTGACCGCTGGGTGGCCAAGCAGCAAGCAGATGCGGCTAGCGGTACCCGGTGGTCGTGCTCGGCTCGCGCATCGCCAGCACGGTTAGCGCGGGCGCCGACCGCTTCCGAGCTTCGGCTGCGTCACAGCCTCCAACGCGGTACCAGCGCCCTCCAACCGGGGCGCCCCCGCCACACCATCCGGGCAAGCCCACGCGCCTCGCGCAACGCTTCTGTATCACCCTGTTCCTGCGCGACCTCCCGAGCGGTCGTGAGGTGGTCGAGCGCCGCCTCGTACTCGCCGTCCTCGATCAGCCCACGCACCTGCGCAAGCTCATCCTGAAGCATCTGCTTCTCGTTCCAGGGGGCGACAGTTGGTCAGAAAGCGAACCGTGGCTGCCCTCCGCGCCACCGCATCCAACGCAGTCGCCGCCCCCTCTAACCGGGCCGCCACGCCTTTTCGGTGCCGTCAACTCCCCGGCCTGGACACGGGCGAACACGGTGTTTGGTGGGGGCGGTCGTGACCGGTCCGCCCCCACCAAACACGGCGATCAGCAGATTGGCTACTTCGTGATGGTCCTTCGCAGCCTCAGGGCGTGTGGACGGCGTGGACTTCGACGACCTCTTGCTCAACGCCTGGAACGTTTGGCTTGACGTTCTCGTCGAACCAGCGGTCGTGCTGTTCCTGACTGTCCCAGATCTCCGAGACGGTGAACACGCCCTTGTCCACAAAGGCGACGTGGTACCTGAAACCCGGCTGGGTTCTCAGCTTCTCGACTAGCGGAGGTGAGATCTCGTCGTACTGCGACAAGGTCATTCCCGCGTGACGGTGCCGGATGAGTACAGCCATGACTGCTCCCTCTGTTGATGGATTCCGACATCACCCTGGCAGGTACACGCCACCGGTGCGGCACAAGCGCCGTCACGTCAACTCGCCAGCCTCAACACGGGCGAGGATCTTGCGGAGCGCTGCGAAGCCAGGCCGCGTGCCCCACGAGGAGGTCGGTGTCATGCCGCGAACCGGAAGGTCACGCAGGCATGTGGGTCGTCAACGGCTCAAAAGGAGGGCCACCAGGATGAGACTCACCCGCCCGACTCGGCATGTCTGGCTCGTTGTTGGCCTTTCGCTGATCGCCGGGTTGCTGTTCGCCTCGGCCGGTTCAGCACACCGGGCAGCGACGACTATCGGACTGCCGGACTGTCTCGGTAAGCCGCACGTCAAACCGGCTTCTGTTCTGCTTGCCTGCGGCGACGGCAGCTTTAGGGTGACGAAGCTTGCCTGGACGGGATGGGGACAGGTGTTCGCCGCCGGGCGTGGAACCGGCTCGGTCAACGACTGCAAACCCAACTGCGCCACCGGGCACTTCCACAGCTACCCGGTGATCCTGCTCGCAACCGGACGACAACGCTGCCACGGCAGCCCTGCCTACAACTCGATCACCTCGCCTTCATCACCCAAGCCCCCTACCCCGTGAAGACAGTTAAGGACGCCACCATCGGCTTCCCCTGCCGCTAGACCAGGTCACGGGCGTTAGCCTGCCCGACGTGAGCGCTCCGAACGGAAGCTGCACCGGCACCGGCGGGCCTCCGCTGGAAGGGAGCAACGACTTCGACCGCAAAGGCCGAGAGACAGGCGTCTGCCCAGTCTGCCTGGGGCGCTTCCGCATCAGCGACGGATTGCTCCCCCACCACGCTCCCTCACCAAACGTCGAAACGACGGTGAGCCAGGCGTGAGGCAGGGTCGGTTCCTGCGGGTGCCGTACGACTGGCAGCGGCCGACCTGGCAGCGGCTTCGCTCCGGACTCTGGAACCCTGAGAAGCCTCTCGCCTCGGCTCCTGTTGTCGCCTAGCTCCCGTCGAACATGCCGAACGGCCTCACGATGGCAAGCTGCCCGGCGACGAGCGCGACAGTGGTCAGGATGAACAGAATCCTTGCCTTCCTCATCGTGACTCCTCCTTGCTAGACACAGGTCGCGCACCAGAGTGCGTGTACGTGTCAAGACGCGTCGGAGGGCAGACTCAGGACACGGTGGTTGGATAGGGCGAAGTCGCCGGATGGATAACCGCTGACCGAGCGCCGTCCGTCCGGTTCGGGTCCTACCGTTCCGGCATGGTCGGAGTGCTCCTGCTGGGCCTCATGCTCGTGCTCATCCTCGTGCTCTGCTCCATCCTCCAGGCCCGTTTCCCAGTCGTCCTCTCGGTCACCTCGATCACGATCGCCTTGATGGTCGTGGCCGGAGGCGGTGACATGGCCGTGGCGCTCATCGGCGGCGGCGCCATCCTGATCGGCGGACTCGTCCTCGCCACCGCCTCCGATGCGTACGAGGAAGCCCGCCTCGCACGACGCCGCGCCAAGCCGCGCCGCCGCCCGCGCCTTACGACGCAACCCAAGGCCAACCCGGAACTCCACCAGCACTCGCGAGCAGCCTGAGCGTTCGGGCCGAGCGTCGCGCCCGTCGAGGGCGCTCGCCCGAGCACGAGTCGTGCCGGTCGCGGGGCAGCCGCTCTTGATCGAGCGCGTCTGTCCAACCGCTCGCGGCTGAACCGCTAGGCAGTCGATGATCGGCAGGGAGGGGGCGCTAGGAGATCAGTCCGTGCCGGAAGCCGAGCGCGACCGCGTGTGCTCTGCTGCGCGCCTGCAGTTTCGCAAGCACACCACGTAGGTGCGACTTGACGGTTTCCTCGGAGACGAACAGCGTCTTGCCGATTTCTGCGTTGGTCAGTCCCTCGGCTGTGAGTTCGAGCACCTGCTGCTCGCGCCCGCTCAGGTCGCCGACCTTCTGGTAGCGGTGGAGCGGGATCACAGCCGCAGGTCGGTCTTGCGGCGCCGGTAGTTCCGACGAGAGCTGTGTGCTCGCCAGCGTGAGCCGACGATGAGGCGGCGTTGGGTTCATCCCTGTTAGGTGTTCGGGAGCAACCCCAGTTCAGGGAACACCCGAATGAGGGAGCGAGAGCCTGCGACTAGAAGCGGGGTGATCAGTCGTCCCGCAAGGGCTCGCGCACGACCTCGCGTGCCATCGCGGCAAGATTCGTGGCAACATCTGACGACACGTACCCGACGGGATCAGCGTTGGCGCTGCCGATCCGGCCGTCGCGGAACTTGGTACCGGATTTGGTACCGGTCCCACCGTTCTGAGCCGTACCTGGGGGTATGGAAGCGGGCTGAAACCCCGCTTCCGTCCTCAGATGTGCTCCGTTTGCCAGACCTTCAAAACCCGTAAGGCCTCGCCTTCATGACGGGGCGCTGATCACAGCTGGCGGTGGGAATCCTCATGCGATCGTTGAGCTATCCGGAAGCCAGGTCAGATGGGCTACGCCTTTCTGGGCCAGTTCTTCTCGCAGCTTGGCGAGTCGCTCCCATTGCCGCGCAGCGTCGTCTTGTCCGGCTGACATGAAGGCGCGCTCCGCAGCCAGAGCCTCTTCTTGTAGGGAGGCGTAGCGGTTCCAGGTCATGCGGGGAGGTTTGATCGGGAACGGTTGTAGGAGGGTCGGCTCACCTCCGAGTAGCACCCGGATCTTCTTCGCGCGGACGAGTCTCCGGCCAATGCGGTCGAGTCGCTGGGTTTCGTAGCGCAGTCCGCCGCAGGTGCGACAGCTCCATTGCGAGTTGACCTGGTGGATCTTCGCGACTCGCCGGCCGCAGCGGGGTTGCGGACAGAGAAACCAGGGTCGTTTCCCGCCGAGGGTGCAGGGCGACCAGACAAGTGGGATCGTCTCTCGCCCGGAAGACGGGAACCCGACATGCATTGCGTCAGCCGCCGCCGTCACCGATATGGGCAGCGGCCGGTCGGGGAGGTCGTGCCAGGTCCAAAGATGCTCGCCCGGCTGCAGGAGGCCCTCTCGCAGGAGCCTGTTCACGTCGAGGGCCCGATGGTCTTCAACCCGGTCGGAACGGAATAGCGCCGGGCGGGGGCCGGATCCGGTTCCGCCTACTGCTAGCCCCAGGTTTTCATCGAAATCGTTTGGCCATGGCCCATCAACCAATGTTGCCGGGCCGGTCGGATTCCCGAGAGCCGGCGTCGGCGGTCGACTGGATCGAGTAGAGCGGGATGGCCCAGAACGGTCAACCGAAGTAGCGGGACGAGCAGGTCGGGGCGGCGCTTTGCCTCGAGTCCGCAGTGAGCGCGTGCACGCGCTCGACCCGGGAGGATCGAATCTCTTCGCGCGCAGATTTCGAAGTGGGTTGTGTTGTCGCGGCGTTGCCCCCAGTCGGTAGATCTGAGCAGCATCTGTCGGTGCCCGCGCTGATGTTGGCGGTCGCGGCTTGGTACACGCTTGCACCGCTCGACAGTCTTCGAAGGGGGAGTCATGGCAGAGCCGCTTGAGATCGCAGGTGAGATCGAGAACGTGACGGACGGCGTTTACCACTGGCGCATCGAGAACAGCAGCATCGGCGGTGCACTCTCGAGCAGCCATGCGGTGGTCGAGGACAACGTCTGTGTACTGGTCGACCCGGTTCGGGTGTCCGACGACGCTCTGACGGCGCTGCCTCGTCCGACGGCGATCCTGCTGTCAGCGACCTGCCACCAGCGCTCGTCCTGGCACTACCGCTCCAAGCTCGGCGCCGAGGTGTGGCTGCCCGAGGACGCCCGGGCTGCGGACGAGAAACCCGACCGGCACTTTGCCGAGGGCGACGTCCTTCCGGGCGGGCTGAAGGCGATCCGGACGCCCGGGCCGGAGCGGGCCCATTACTCGTTCCTGCTCGAGCGCGGTCCCGGCGTCTTCTTCTGCTCTGACCTCGTAGCAAACGCCGGCACGAGCGACCTCCACTTCATTCCGCCGGAGTACCACGAGGATCCCGCCGAAACGCGGCGGAGCGTCGAGATGCTCCTCGAGTTGCCGTTCTCGATCCTCTGCCTCGACCACGGCGCACCCGTACGGCACGATCCGAAGGCGCAGATTCGAAAGCTGCTCGCGTCAGCGCCCTAGGGGAGACAGGCGATGCATGAGGACACGGCACGGGCCGGACCGTCCGAAGGGCGAACGCCGACCTATGCGTGATCTACGCGGAGGCGGTCGGATGCCGGTGCTCGGGCTGGGCGTCTGGCAGATCCCGGACGGGCGCGAGGTGGAGCAGGCGGTCGAATGGGCACTCGAGGCCGGCTACCGTCATGTCGACACCGCGTCGCTGTACCGGAATGAGCGAGGGGTGGGCGCGGCGCTCAACCGGAGCGGCGTGCCGCGCGAGCAGCTGTTCGTGACGACGAAGCTGATGCCCGCCAGGCTGAACGTCGAGCGGGAGCTCGGGAAGAGCCTCGATCGGGTCAACCTTGACTACGTCGATCTGTACCTGATCCACTGGCCGACACCGCTCGTTACCACGCGCCAGTGGCGTGCGCTCGAGTCGCTCCACGACGCCGGGCTCGCTCGCGCGATCGGCGTCAGCAACTTCGGACGCGACCGGCTGGAATCGCTGCTCGGAGCGGCTTCGCACCCGGTTGCTGTCAACCAGGTGCAGTTCAGCCCGTTCCACTACCGGCGGCAATTGCTCGACTGCTGCACCCGGCACGGGGTCGTGCTTGAGGCCTACAGCCCGCTCGAGCGTGGCCAGGCCCTTCAGCACTCGACGATCGTCGCCGTTGCCGAGCGAGTCGACCGTACTCCGGCGCAGGTGATGCTCCGCTGGGCCGTACAGCACGGCGCCGTCGTCATCCCCAAGTCGAGCCGGCGCGAGCGCATCGAGTCGAACGCCCGCATCTTCGACTTCGAACTCGACGACGACGACATGCGAACTCTTGACGCGCTCGACCGCAGCGACGGAACCGCCAACGCCCGCGGATAGTCTCGGCACCCTCTCGCCGCGACCGGGTTCCCGGCTGTGTCGCGCAACTCCATCACGGCATGGCCGAGTTCACAGGTCGTCGAGACCCGAAAGGTAGGGTCCTCGAAATGGAGTACCGCACCCTGGGCAGGACGGGAGTGAGAGTCAGCCCGCTCTGCCTGGGCGCGATGATGTTCGGCGCCTGGGGCAATCGCGACCACGACGACTCGATTCGGATCATCGATCGGGCTCTCGAGGCCGGAATCAACTTCATCGACACCGCCGACGTCTACTCGGCCGGCGAGTCGGAGGAGATCGTCGGCAAGGCGCTGGCAAACGGGAAACGCGACGACGTCTTCCTTGCGACGAAGTTCCACGCCCCGATGGGTGACGGGCCCAACCAGCAAGGCAACTCGCGCCGGTGGATCGTGCAGGAGGTGGACAACAGCCTGCGCCGGCTCAAGACCGAGTGGATCGACCTCTACCAAGTCCATCGGCCGGATCCCTCCTGCGACCTCGACGAGACGCTCGCCGCCCTCAGCGATCTCGTCCATGCCGGCAAGATCCGCTACCTCGGAAGCTCGACCTTCCCCGCCCATCAGATCGTCGAGGCCCAGTGGATGTCGGAGCGGCGGTGTCGCGAGCGGTTCGTGTGCGAGCAGCCGCCCTACTCGCTCCTCGTTCGCGGCGTGGAAGCCGACGCGCTCCCCGTCTGCCAGCGCTACGGCATCGGCGTGATTCCATGGAGCCCGCTGGCAGGCGGGTGGCTGACCGGGGCGTACCGGAAAGGCGTGCAGCCGCCGCGAAGCCACCGGGCCGAACGGATCCCGCAACGCTACGACCTGTCGCTTCCCCAGAATCAGCGGAAGCTCGACGCCGTCGACGCACTCGCTGCTCTGGCAGACGATGCCGGCATCAGCCTCGTCCACCTGGCACTCGCGTTCGTCATCCAGCATCCGGCGGTCACAGCGGCGATCATCGGCCCGCGCACGATCGAGCAGCTCGAGAGCCACCTCGGCGCCATCGGTATTACGCTGGAGTCGGAACTGCTCGACCGCATCGACGAGATCGTCCAGCCGGGGACGAACCTCAACCCCGCCGACGCCGGCTACATGCCACCAGAAATCGAGCACGCATCGCTCCGCCGACGCTGATCGAGTAGGCCGGGGCTACTGGTGTCTGCGGCTTCTCCGCAGTGCTCTTCAGCGAGCTGACCGATGTGCGGGGCCGACGTCGCCGCGAAGCTTTCGGTAGGCGCCGGGAAGGATGAGCGGTGGCGGTGATCGTGGTCGGCGTGGACGGCTCCGCAGACAGCATGGCTGCGCTTCGTTTCGCAGCAGCTGAGGCGGCGCTCCGTGACGCGAAGCTACGCGTCGTGTGCGCCTGGCACATCCCGGCTGCCGTCTACGCCGGAGGCTGGGCGCCTTCAGTCGATAGGACGTCGGGGTTCGACACGACCGCACATGAGGTTGCCTCGCGAGCGCTGTCGGAGGTCGCACGTCAGCAACCGGCGGTCAGCTGCGAGAGCAGGATCGTCGAGGGACAGGCTACCGAGGTGCTGCTGTGGGAGTCGGAGGACGCCGACCTGCTCGTCGTAGGGTCGCGTGGGCTGGGCGGGTTCAAGAGCCTCTTGCTCGGCTCGGTCAGCCAGCAGGTGGTGCATCACGCGAGGTGCCCGGTCGTGATCGTCCACCGGCCCGAAGCGTCCTGACATGTCAGCCGTGGTACTCCGCGTGGTACTGAACTGAGCGAAACTGAGGTGATGGGAGGGCAGTCGGCGTGGCTCAACCACGCCGAACACGACTGTGGGCTTCTCCCAGGGGCGTACTCATAACCCGGAGGTCGCAGGTTCAAATCCTGCCCCCGCTACCTAGAAAAGGCCCTGGAGACAGGGCCTTTTTGCTTACGCGCGTCGACGCGAACCGCCCGTTCTGCAAGCGTTTTTGCAAGCGCAGGTGGGTGTTGCCGCCTCTCCGGGAAGCGTCGGTCGAGTAACGCTCACCAACGGGGCGTACGACGGCGGTCACCGCCCCTGGACGCGCGCTTTGGCGCCCGGAGAGGCCATCCTGCTTGGCGGACCTACGCCAAACAATCCGGGATCGACCCCTCGATGGGCTCTGTCGGCGACCCCCTGGGATAACGCCGTCGCCGAGTGCTTCTACAACCCCGCTGCAGGCACTCCAGCCTCGGCATGCTCAGCCCAACGACCACGAGCACCAACACCAACAGGAGGCCATCGCGGCCTAGATCAGGTGTCAACGGAAACGGGTTGATTCCAGCTATCGTCGAGATCTCTCCAGGACATGCGCTTTCGCGGATGTCGCGTGAACGGCTCGAGAAAGAAACAGGCCAGGGAAGGGGGTGACCACTGGATGTTCGGTCGGCGTGCAGCTGCTGGGGTCGCTGTGGTGTTGCTCGTGGCCAGTGTCGTCGTGGCCGTCGTCGAGATCGTCTTGGAGTTTCCTCGCGGCCTGGTGGTGGTCGCCCTGCTGGTCGGGGGTCGTTGCCGCGGCGTGGCATGCGGTTCGGCGGCGGGGCCACGCCCGGCACGTTCTTCTCTTCAGCGTGTCGCTGCTGCTCGTCGCAGCAGTCGTCGTCGTGGTCACGGGGGACCGCTTCGGTGTCGGTCTTGCCGCCGTCGCGCTCCTGCTCGCGAGCGTGTCGGCCGCCAGGCGCGCGTTCGCGGTCCACGCGGTGCTCCCGGCCGCTGACCCGCCTGAGCGCGCGATCGTGGTGTGGAACCCGCGGTCGGGCGGGGGCAAGGCCGTCAGCAACAACCTCGCCGACGCGGCACGCGCGCGAGGGATCGAGCCGATCGAGCTGAAGCCCGGCGACGACCTCGAGCAGCTGGTGCGCGACGCCGTGACCCAGGGGGCTGACGGGCTCGCGGCGGCGGGCGGCGACGGAACCCAGGCACTCGTGGCGTCGATCGCCGCCGAGCACGACCTGCCGTTCGCCTGCATCCCCGCCGGCACTCGCAACCACTTCGCGCTCGACCTGGGAGTGGATCGCGACGACGTGGTCGGCGCCCTCGATGCGTTCGTCGACGGAGGGGAACGCCGCGTCGACCTGGCCGAGGTCAACGGTCGCGTGTTCGTGAACAACGCGTCGCTCGGGCTCTATGCCGAAGCGGTGCAACGTGAGGGGTACAGGGACGCGAAGCTGCGCACCATCCTCGACACCGCGCCCGATGTGCTCGGCCCCCAGCCGAGCGGACCGACCAGCGAGCTCGGTTGGCGCGGACCGGACGGCGCCAGCCACGAGTCGGCGGCGGTGATCCTGGTCTCGAACAACGCCTACCGCGTCGGGCACGCCATCGGATCGGGCACGCGGCCGCGAATGGACGAGGGCGAGCTCGGTGTGGCGGTGCTGAAGGCACCGCCGCGGGACTCGTCGTCGCAGGGAGCGGGCCGCCGCTGGCAGCATTGGTCGACGCCTACCTTCGAGGTCACCTCGTCGCAACCGGTGCCCGTGGGCGTCGACGGGGAGGCGCTCGTTCTCGACCCGCCTCTTCGATTCGTCAGCCGCCCGGGTGCGTTGCGGGTGCGCATCGCGCCCACTCACCCGGGAGCTTCACCGTCGGCCACGGTGCCCGAGCAGCTGCACCACGTGCTCGGACGACTGTTCTCTATTGCCGCGGGCCGGGCGTAAGGCTCCGGCGCCCGGGACGACGATGCCGCCGACGCTCTGGACGCGGTTGCTCGAGCGGCGGGAGGAGTTCTTCGCCCACCCCGCCCGTGCCGTCGGCTGGGCGAGTGCACTGCTGGCGCTGGTGGTGCTGGCGGCGTTCCTCGTCCCGACCGGCCCGCTCTCGCTGGACAGCAGCTGGTCGGAGCTGATGCAGGACATCCAGACACCGTTCCTCAAGCACCTCGCGCTCGTCTTCGACGCCCTCGGCCGAGGAGTCTGGCGTGGAGTCACGCTCGCCGCGATCGGCATCGTGCTCCTGATCGCGCGCCGCTGGGCGGCGCTGATCGCATTCGCCCTCACCGAGGCCCTGACACCGTTGCTCGGCAACGTGATCAAGGCGCTCGTCGACCGGCCGCGTCCCCCCGGAGCGATGCTCAGCCCGCACGGCTCGTCCTTTCCCTCCGGCCATGCCGCCTACGCGGGCGCCACCGCGATCGCGCTCGTGCTCCTCTTCAGCAGCCCCGGCCCGAGGCGACCGCTCTGGTACGCCCTGGCGGCCCTGGCAACGGCGGGGATGGTCTGGAGCCGGACATACCTCCAGGTGCACTGGCTCTCCGACGCGCTCGCCGGTGCGATCCTCGGCCTCGCGGTCACCCTCGCAAGCTTCGGCATCGTCCAACTCACCCTCGCACGAGCAGCCCATCGAGACGGACGAACACTGCCTACCACCTGACACAACGAACCGGCGCTACCACAGGTGCGGGTTCGGAAGAGCCGCGGTCGAGCCGTTCACGCGGCGCCACGGGCTTTGAGCAGATCCCGAATCTCGCTCAGGAGCTGCTGGTCGGTGGTGAGCGGCACGGGAGCCTCGAGGCCCGCCACACGGCGAGCCGCGTAGGCCTGGTACGGCTTCAGGACGACGAAGAAGGCGGCCGCGGCGACCACGAGGAAGGTGATCACGGCGTCCAGGAGGTTGCCGTACTTGAAGACGCTGCGGTGGAGCGTGAAGGACAGGTCGCCGAACTTGCCCCTGCCACCGAAGATCGCGCCGATGATCGGCGTGACGAGGTCGCCGACGATCGCCCCGATCAAGGCCGTGAACGCGACGCCGAGCACGAACGCGATTGCGATCGTGATCGTGTCGGCCTGCATCAGGAACGCCAGGAACTCGTCGAAGATCCGCCTCGTTGCCCTTTCCCTCCCGGTAGACGCAGTGATCGGGGGCGCTTTGCTCCCCGGTGCGCCGATGATGGTTCCCGAGTCGGATGGGCAGGCGATCGTCTCCCGGCGCGCGGCAGTACGCAGGTCGTGGAGGCTCTGGCGCGCAAGCTGCCACCGCTCCTCCTCGCCCATCCGTACTTGCCCCGAACCCGCGTCCGGGTTCCCACCGATGAGGGATCGGCTTGCGGGGCGGATGATCGTGGTATGCGCCGGTCGAGTCGCACGGTGCGGCGGCCACGGGTCTTCGTGGTCGGCTCGCGGACGAACAAGGCCCACCTGCCGCTGGCGGCGGCCTGGGCCGAGCTCGGCATCGACGTCGTCCTGATCGGCGGGGGCGAGCTGCGGGCGGCGAGGATCGACCGCCGGGACGTGCTGATCGGCCGGCTCGACGTGCTCCCGACCCTGGACGGGGTCGAGCCGGGGCTGCTCGAGCTGCTGCTGCTCGAACGTTCGGGCTTCCGCGTCGCCAACGGCGCGTGCTCCCTCGTCGCCGCCCACGACAAGCTGGTGACGGCGCGCCGGCTGGAACGGGCCGGAATACCCCATCCGCGGACGACGTGCGTCCGGCGAGAGGACGCGACGGGCCTGCAACTTCCCGTTGTCGTCAAGCCACGCTTCGGAAGCTGGGGCAAGGACGTCGTCCGGTGCGAGACGAGCGGCGAGCTGGCGGGCGTGCTCCGGGGCTTCTCCGACCGGTCGTGGTTCCGCCGGCACGGTGCGCTCGTCCAGGAGCTCGTGCCTCCCCGCGGGACCGACCTCCGCCTGGTCGTCGCAGGCGGCGAAGTCGTGGGCGCGGCGGAGCGCAGCGCTCCCCCCGGCGAGTGGCGGACGAACGTCGCGCTCGGCGCCACCGTCCGCGCCGTCGATCCGCCGACGGAAGCCTGCGAGCTCGCCCTCGCGGCCGCGCGCGAGCTGGCCTGCGACTTCGTCGGCGTCGACCTGCTCTCGATCGGGCCCTCGGGTCACGTCGTGCTCGAGCTGAACGGCGCCGTCGAGTTCGGAGACCCGTACTCGCCCCCGGGGCGCGACGTCTTCCACGACGTCGCGTGCGCGCTCGGCCTGGTCCCGACCCGGCGTGCCGCCGGGGGAGCGACGCCGTGCCACCGTCGCCGTCCGGCTCGAGTGCCGGCGCCCACCGATGTCCACCACGGCGCATAGCGCCCGCCCGCCGCCGGCACCCGCCGCTCGGACGGCATGCAAGGCGGGATGGCTACGAGCCCAGCTTCCGCACGGCCTCGGTGACGCTCTCCTCCAGATCCTCATCTGGAGCGGGTTCTCCGTTGCCTACGAGGCGGTCCGCGGGCTTGCGATGGGAACCCGCTCGGAGGCTCTCGACAACGCCCGCCGGCTCGTCCACCTCGAACAGCACCTGGGCGGCCTGTTCGAGCTCGACCTGCAGCGCGCGGCGCTCCACTCCGCGGGCGTCCTGCTCAATGCCGCGAACTGGACCTACTGGCTGTCGCAGTTCGTCGTCGTCGCGATCGCCGTGATCTGGATCTACCTGCGCCGGCCGGACATCTACCCGCGCCTGCGGAACACGTTCATCGTCGCCAACACGATCGGGCTCGCCGGCTACGTGCTGTTCCCGCTCGCCCCGCCGCGTCTGCTGCCGGCGTACGGCTTCGTGGACACGCTCACGCGGGCGACGACGTTCAACCACCGGACGGGGATCATCGAGCTGTTCGCCAACCCCTACGCGGCGATGCCGAGCCTCCACGCCGCCGACGCGCTGATCCTCGGCGTCGCGCTGGCGGTCGCCGTCCGGCCCTTGATCCTGCGCTGCCTCTTCCTCCTCTGGCCGGTGTGGGTCTGCTACTCGCTGATCGCGACCGGCAACCACTACTGGCTCGACATCGCGGCCGGTGCTGCGCTGGCGGCGTTCGCGGCCTGGCTGGTCGGGGTCCGGGGCCTGCGGTCGCGACTAGCGCGAGTACCGGCGGCCCGGCGGCGGAGCCGCACGGTAGGTGGCGACCGCGGAGTTTCCCGACATCGGGCAGTGAGCCAGGTCTCCGGTCAGGCCGCGTCGCAGCTCGACCGCGCAGCGCCGGGCCTCGCAGAAGGGAAGCTGCAGGCAGTCGGGCTCGAAGTCCGGGCACAGCGGCCGCCGGCGCGGCCCCGAAAGGATGGCAGGCAGTCCCATCGCGTCGCCCGACGACTCTAACAAGACCCGACGTCGAGCCCGCTCGCGCGGGCGGGCCCTCTAACCGCCGGCCGGCTCCAACAGGCCGTAGTGGCCGTCGTAGCGGCGGTACAGCACGTTGCCGCGCCTCGTCCGTTCATCGACGAAGAAGACGAACCGCTCGCCGCCCGCGTTCAGCCGCTCGATCGCAGCCTCGAGCGGGAGGGTGGGCGCGGGGGCCGGATCGGGGATCAGGGCAGCTCCCGCGTTCGGCGGCGCCTTGCTCGGATCGACGCAGAGCAGGCCGATGCCCTCGGCCGGGTTGCGGTAGACAACGCTCTCATCGCCGGTGTCGGCGTTCGTGAACAGATAGAAGCTCCGGTCGAGCGCCGCCATGTCGATCACCGCCCGCTCCGGCGTCAGCGCGGAGAGCTCGTGCGTCTTGCGGCGCACCAGCTCACGCTCCTCGACGGGCCGCTCGCGGTACTCGGGCTCGCCGGACGGGAGGTTCCCGTGCCGCCACTCGCCCTGCTCGGCGACGCCTGCGTCGTGCCGGTCCGCCCGCCGCGTCTCCTCGATCTGCTCGAGGCTCCGCCGCAGGCGCTCCTCGAGCCGGTCGAGCGCGTCATCCATGGTCTTCGCCGCGACGTGCGCCCGCACGGGGCGTCCGTTCAGGTCGAGCGTCGCCTTCGCGATCGCCGGCCGCTCGAGCGCGGGGTCCGGAAGCTTCTGGAGTACGACACGCGCGTGGAGCACGGGGCGAGGCGCCCGCTGGCCGAGCCGGGAGACCAGCGCGAGCACCTGCTCTCTCGGCCGCTCGCCGAGCTCGGCGTCGGCGACGATCGTCAGCGGGAACTGCGGAGTCGTGTCGACCGGGGACACAACGTGGTCCTCGGGGCGCCCGTATGCCGGCCGCCGCGGGATCGCGTGACCGGACCCGCCCTGCAGCTCATGTCTCGTCTCGCCTGCAGGCCCCTCACCCATGAGCCGCCGGGGCCGGACGATCGGCTGTGCCCGGCGACGACCACCGGGACGGATCCGGGACAACCGGTGCCAACGACGTGTAGACATGAGACCCCCTTTCATCGCTTGCCGCTCAGTCGAGCAGGCCTCCCCGCAACTCCTGACCCCTTCTCGGGTGGCGACGGCCCCGTGACTCGCGATTTCTCTGATGCCTGGCGCGATTGCGGGATCCCATCACGTAGGGGCGCTTGCGCTCGCGCCTCGTCCTCGACTCACGTTGGCCTCTCATGCGTTCTTGCCTCGACGATCAGTCTCTCGGGCCGGGCGCCCGGGCGCATCAGGGCAGTCTCTGAGTGGATCTGCACGGATGTACGTAGAGGCGGGAAGGCCCCGAGGGAGCGCCGGATCAGCCCACGCGCTCGCCGAGCCGGCGCGTTCGGGCGCCCGACTGTGCCTGCGGCCCGGCGAGCCACGCCGTCGTGCGGCGGCGCAGAACGTCCTCGTCGGTGATCGCCCACTCGTGCGTCCTCGTCAACTTCCCTCCTGCGACGCTGATCATCCCGCCGCTGCCCCGCGAGTAGACGGTCTCGCGGCGGGCGGTCGCCGTTCCTCCGTCGCCGATCGGGAGCACGCGCAGCCCGGCGAACGTCGCCCTCACGACGGCCGGGGCCAGGCCCTCCACGGCAACGGACGCCTCGCGGAGCACCTGATCGACGTCAGCGTCGGTCACAGCCGGCGGCCCGGAGACGTCGTCGTGGAGCGTGTCGGTCGTGCCGAGCAGCAGCATGCCCTCCCACGGCACGGCGAAGCTCACCCGCACCTTGTCGTGGGGAATCGTCAGCGCCGCCGTCCAGTCCGCTCCCCCCTCGACGAGGACGTGGACACCCTTGCTCAGCCGCACGGAGGGCGGCGCGGTGGGATCCTCGAGCCGTCGCACGTGGTCGACCCACGGGCCGCTCGCGTTCACGACCGCCCGGGCGCTCACCGTGATCGTCTCGCCGCCGGCGACGACCTCGGCGCCCTCCGGGCCGCGAAGGGCCACGACCTCCGCGTAGTTCAGCACGGCCGCGCCCCTCTCCGCGGCGGCGCGCACATTGGCCAGCGTGAGGCGGCCGTCGTTCGTCACCGCGTCCGCGTAGAGCGCGCAGGAGCGCATCCCCGCTGTCTGCAGCCGCGGCACGAGCCGCTTCGCCCGCGGGATCGCGACCGGCCCGTTCAGCCGCGCGCGGGCCAGCGTCGAGTAGAGCAGGATGCCGCTCTGGACGAGCCAGGGGCGATACGGTCCGCCGTCGTAGAGCGGAAAGAGGAAGGGCAGCCGCTGCACCAGGTGCGGTGCCACGACGCGCATCAGCAGCCGCCGCTCCTGGTGGGCCTCGCGGACGAGGCTCACGTCGCCGAGGCGCAGGTAGCGGAGGCCGCCCGAGGAGGCCGGGGCCTTGGAGGTAGAGCTCGCAAAGCCAGGTCCGGACGATCTGTGAACAGCCCGGTGACGCCGAGCGCTGCGAGCTCGAGCATCCGCTCCGGCTCGTTGACCGTGTAGACCGTCGTCGCGAGGCCGAGCCGCCGGGCGATCGCCAGCCCGCGCGGCGTCACCCGCTGATCCCGGAACCCGGCCGCCCAGGCCCCGGCGGCGCCGCGGATCGAGACGCCGAAGCCCACGTGCTGCACGGTGCGTATCCCCGGGCGCAGCCGTCGCACCTCCTCGAGCGCCGGGCGCTGGAAGCAGACGACCACCGCGTCGTCGGCGAGGAGGCGGAGCGTGCGGCGCACGACGTCGTGGCGCCTGTAGCGGGCGGGGGTCTTCAGCTCGACCATCACGCCGATCCGGCCACGGCAGAGGTCGAGCACCTCCTCGAGCGTGGGGAGGCCGGGCCCGCGCGGCGGCCCGTGGGTGACCACGAGTCGGCCGTCCGCGTCCGGGTGCACGTCGAGCTCGACGTAGTCGGCGCCCACCTCGATCGCGCGCTCGAAGGCCGGGAGCGTGTTCTCGGGCAGGTCCCACGACGCGCCGCGGTGGGCGATGACGAGCGGCTGCGGCAATCCGGCGGGCAGCCTACCCTTCCGCCGTGCCGGCAACCGCCTTCGCGCTCGCGCTCGCCGCCGCGGGCGTCCACGCGCTCTGGAACGTCCTGCTCGCGCGGGCGCGCGACCCGGAGGCCGCCACGGCGGTCGCGCTGATCGTCGCGGTGGCCGCGTTCGCGCCCGTCGCGGCGCTGACGTGGGACGTGCGGCCGGGTGTCTGGCCCTTCCTCGTCGCCACCGGCGCGTTCGAGCTCCTCTACTTCGCGCTCCTCGCGGGGGCCTACCGGCGGGCCGAGCTGTCGGTCGTCTATCCGCTCGCCCGTGGGGCAGCGCCCGTGCTCGTCCTCGTCGTCGGCGTCGTCGCGCTCGGCAAGTCGAGCTCCTGGGGGCAGGCGACCGGCGTCGCCCTCGTCGCGGCCGGGATCCTGCTGGTGCGCGGCTTCCGCCGCGGCGGAGACGTCGTCGGAGTCTCGATGGGGCTCGCGATCGCGAGCTGCATCGCCGCCTACACCCTGATCGACAAGCACGGCATCACCCACGCGGGGCCGATCCCGTACCTCGAGCTCTCGATGCTCGTGCCGGCGCTCGTCTACGCCGGTGGGATCGCGAAGCTGAAGGGCCGCGCCGCGCTGAGGGCGGAGCTCGGGCCGGCCACGATCGCCGCCGGGATCGCGACCTTCACCGCGTACGCGCTCGTGCTGGCCGCGCTCGCCCGCGCCTCGGCGGCCTCGGTCGCGGCCGTGCGCGAGACGAGCGTCGTGATCGCCGCCCTGCTCGCTGGGGCCGTCCTACGTGAGCGCGTTGGGCCGGGCCGGCTGGCCGGTGCGGCGCTCGTGGCCGGGGGTGTGGCGCTGCTCAGCCTGGCCTGAAAGGTACGCTCGGGCGCGTGGCAGATCCGACCCGCGCCGGCGCCTTCACCTTCGACTTCAACGGCACGCTCTCGCACGACGAGCCGGTCCTGTGCGAGATCTTCTGCGAGCTGTTCGCCGAGGAGGGCCGGCCGCTCTCGGCCCAGGAGTACTTCGACGAACTGGCCGGACTGTCCGATCCGGAGATCGTCTGGACGTGGCTCGGCCGAGACAACCCCCGGGCCGATCACGTGATCGCCGAGCGAGTCGCGCGCTACCGCGCGCTGGTGGCCGACGGATCGACGGTGCCCGACGCGGTGCGCGAGGCGGTGCGCTACGCGGCCGCGGTCGTGCCGGTGGCGGTCGTGACGGGGGCGGCGCGGAGCGAGGTCGAGCCGGTGCTCGCCGCCGCGGATCTCTCCGGGTCGATCACGGCGATCGTGTCGTCCGACGACGTTCGCGAGGGCAAGCCGCATCCCGAGAGCTACCTGCGTGCGCTCGAGCTGCTCGACGGTGGCCTTCGGCCCGATGAGGTCGTCGCGTTCGAGGACACCGAGGCCGGCGTGGCCTCGGCCAAGGGGGCGGGGTTGCACTGCCTGGCCGTGCTCGGGACGCTGGCGCCGGAGCGGCTCGCGGCGGCCGACGAGGTGGTGCCGGCGATCGACGTCGCGCTCGTCCAGCGGCTGCTCGCGGGGGACGATCCGACGTGAGTGGGTCGTTCCAGGAACGCCTCGACGAGGGCCGCGTGCTCGTCGCCGACGGTGCCACGGGCACGAGCTACCAGGAGCGCGGGCTCGAGATCGGCACTGCGCCGGAGGAGTGGCTGTTCCAGACGCCCGAGCGGGTGGTCGAGCTGCACCGGGCCTTCGTGGACGCCGGCTCGGACATCCTGCTCACCGACACGTTCGGCGCGACGCCGCTACGGCTCCAGCACACGTCGCTCGCCGGTCGCGTCCGGGACGTCAACGTGCAGGCGGTCGAGCTGGCGCGGGAGGCCGCCGGCGACCGGGTGCTCGTCGCCGGCTCGATGGGGCCGACCGGGCACCTATTCGAGCCGCTCGGACCGCTCACACGCGCCGAGTGCATCGAGAACTACGCTGCGCAGGCGGGCGCCCTCACCGAGGGAGGCGCCGATCTGCTCCTGCTGGAGACGTTCTTCTCGCTCGACGAGGCACTGGCGGCGATCGAGGGAACGCGGCAGGCGAGCGACCTCCCGCTCGTGGTCACGTTCAGCTTCGACCAGGGCACGCGCACGATGATGGGGCACTCGGCGGCGCACATGACCGAGGCGATCCTCCCGCTCGGCGTCGCGGCGATCGGCGCCAACTGCGGCAAGTCGCTCGCGGACGCCGACCTCGTCGCAGCGGAGCTCGTCGACCTCGCCGGTGAAGTTCCGGTCTGGATCAAGCCGAATGCGGGTGTCCCGAAGATCGTCGGCGACCAGGTCGTCTACGAGGCCGGCCCGACCACGCTGGCGGCGCACGTCCGCCGCTACGCGGAGCAGGGTGCGCGGGTGGTCGGAGGCTGCTGCGGCTCGACGCCCGAGCATGTCGCCGCGATCGTCCACGCGGTCGCGGACATCAGATGAGAAGGGCGCCGGGACCGATGGCCCCGGCGCCCTGACGATTCAGGCCGTGTTGCTCAGGATGTCCAGGCTTTCACCTTGGCCCGGTTCGCCTTCACCCACTTCTCGGCCGCCTTGTCGGGGTTCATGTGTTGCCCCGCGATCCAGGTGGCGACCGTGTTCTGGTCAGAGTTCGACCAGCTCCACTTCTTCAGGAACTTCACGGCCGGCGAGCCGCTCTTGGCGAACTTCGTGCTGAACACCTTGTTCAGCGGATAGGTGTCATAGGCGCACCGGTACAGGCTCGGATTGTCGCTGGCCTTGCCGCGCGCATCGTCCTTGCAGCCCTTGAATCGTGGCGGAAGCTGCACTTCGACGAGTTTGTACTGCACGTTCAGGTACTGCGGCGTGTACCAGTAGAACAGCACCGGCTTCTTCTGCTTGACGAGCTGCGACCAGCGCGCGACCTGCGCAGCCTCGGCACCCACGCTCACGAACTTGAAGTTCAGCCCGAGCCCCTTGATCAGCTGCTGGTCCTTCTGCACGTAGGACGGGTCGCCGCCGAGGAACATCCCCTGCGAGCCCGACTCGGGGCTCTTGAAGATCGACTCCTTGCCCTTGAGCCCCTTCCAGGTCTTGAACTGCGGGTACTGCTTGAGCAGGTAGTCCGGGATCGCCCAGAAGATGTGGCCGTTCACCCCGTTCGAGCCCTCGAGGACGGACGTGTGCTGCTTGGTGATGTACTGCTTGTACTGGTCGACGTGCTGCCAGTCTTCGAGCACCGCGTCCGTCTTCCCGGCGGCCATCGCCTGGTAGACCGGAATCTCGGCGATCTGCGTGATGTTGACCTTGCAGCCGAGGTTGTGCTCGAGCACGTACTTGGCCACGTACGTGTTGGCCGTCGAGCCGGCCCAGGCCTGCTCGTTCAGCGTGACCGTCCCGCACGACTTGCCTCCGGCCGTCGCGCTCCCGACGGCCGCGAACGCGATCGCCGCGAGGCCGACCGCCAGAAGCGGCAGCAACAGCCGGCCCCTCCGCGACAGGTACTTCGACATATAGCCCTCCTCCGTTGGTTCCGTCAATTGGTTCCCTCCAAGCGTGCCCGCCGGTTGCCACGTGTTACCCGATCCAGCGCGATGCCGAGCGCGAGAATCGCGAGCGAGGCGACGACACCCTCGCCGAACGCGTCGCGCTGGAGGCCCTGCGCCACCTCGTAGCCGAGCCCGCCCGACCCGACCAGGCCGCCGATCACGACGACCGCGAGCACCATGATGATCCCCTGGTTGACCCCGAGCATGATCGCGTCACGGGCAAGCGGGATCTTGACCTTCAGCATCACCTGACGGCGCGTCGCCCCGAACGACTCCGCCGCTTCGATCGTGTTGGACGGCACCTCGCGGATCCCGGCCGAGACGAGACGGATGACGACCGGGGCTGCGTACAGCACGGCGGCGACGATGCCGGGCACGATCGAGACCGGGAACAGGTAGATGAACGGGATCAGATAGACGAGCTGCGGCAGCGTCTGCAGGATGTCGAGCACCGGCCGGACCGCCTTCTCAGCCCGCTTGCTCTCGGCCACCCAGACGCCGATCGGGAAGGCGACGAGCATCGTCAGGACAAGCGCGACGACGACTTGCGACGCCGTGTTCATCCCGCTGTCCCACTCGCCGAGCACGCCGATCACGCAGAGCATCACGAACGTCGTCACCGCCGGCCGCCAGCCCGAGAGCAGGAAGGCGATCAGCGTCAGCCCGGCCAGCATGACAGGCGCCGGTGTCTGGGTGAAGAAGTTCAGGAGCGGCTGTAGGAGGTACTCGACCATGTGGTTCCCGATCCAGCTCGTGACGGTGAAGATGAAGTTGCTCGGATCCTCGACGCGGTCGAGCCACCACTGGATCTTGGACAGCAGCCAGGCGGGCGCGTTGCCGACGTTGACGTACACGGCTCCCGCGTCCAGCGCGTAGGCGATCCCGACGGAGAGCGCGATCGCAAGGGCGGTCGCGGCGGTCTCGATGTGCAGGCGCCTGCGCTTCGCGTCGGTGACGTGCGCCCGGGTCGGGTCCGTCCGCTCGGCCATCGACTGGGTGGAGCGGTCGATCGAGATCGCCATGATCACGATCGCGGCGCCGGCGAGGATCGCGAGTGCCGGGTTCGTGTTCAGCCCGCCGGTGACCAGGCCGCCGAGCCCCGGATCGGTGTTGATCAGGCTGGCGATCACGACCATCGAGAGTGCGAACAGGATCGTCTGGTTGACCGACAGGAGCAGCATCTTGCGGGCGAGAGGAAGCTGCACCTTCGTCAGAATCTGCCGGCGAGTCGAGCCCATCGCGGCAGCGGCCTCGACCGTGTTTCCGGGTACGCCGCGGATGCCGAGCGCGGTGATCCTGATCGCCACCGGCACCGAGTAGATCATCGTCGTCACGACCGCCGCGCCCGGGCCGACCGAGAACAGGATCACGATCGGCATCAGGTAGGCGAAGGCCGGGACGATCTGCATCGCGTCGAGCACGGGCGTGATCGTGCGGAGAAACCGATCCGACCGGCCGGCGACGATCCCGAGCGGGATGCCGATCGCCAGCGACAGCGTCACGGCGGCGAAGACGAGCGAGAACGTCTGCACCGACGGCTCCCAGAGCCCCATGACCGCGAAGGACAGGAAGGCGGCGAGCACCCACAGCGCGGCGCGGATGCCTCCGAAGCGCAGCGAGACCAGCACGCCTAGGGCGAGCGTCCCGACCCAGGTCAGGTCGTGGAAGAACGACGCGAGCGCGGACACGAAGTCGCCGAGGCCGGTCGAGATCCCGTTCAGGATCGTGAAGATCACGCTCGGATTCGCGGCGCTCTGCTGGTCCGAGAGCCAGATCTGGAAGTTGTCGAGGCTTGTCGGGAGCGACTTCCACTCGAGCGCCGCCGGCCACGGGTAGGCGCCCGGCCAGAGTCTCGTAGGCGATCACCATCCCGACGACGACGAGGCCGGCGAGGACGAATCGGTTCCGCCACCAGGGGCGCGCGGCCGGGATCGCGACGGCCCGGACTGTCTCGGCTCGCGGCCACAGCCACTAGTCGCGCTCCTCGGCGATCGCCTGCAGCACGCCGACGCGGTCGACCACGCCGACGATCCTGTCGCCCTCGACCGCGCAAACCGGCCGCTCGCTGCCCGCGATCACCGAGACGGCATCGCGGACGGTCGTCCCGACGTCGAGCCGCGGCCCGTCCTCCTCGCCCGGCTTCGCGTCGCGCATGATCCAGCGCAGCGTCAGGACGTGGGTGCGCGGGATGTCGCGCACGAAGTTCGAGACGTAGTCGTCCGCCGGCGAGCCGACCACCTCCTCCGGCGTCCCCACCTGGACGAAGCGGCCGTCGCGCATGATCGCGATCCGGTCGCCGAGCCGAAGCGCCTCGGGCAGGTCGTGGGTGATGAAGATCATCGTCTTGCCGGTCTCCTCCTGGAGCCGGCAGACCTCGTCCTGCATGTCCCGGCGGATGAGCGGGTCGAGCGCGCTGAACGGCTCGTCGTAGAGCATCACCTTCGGGTCGACGGCGAAGGCACGGGCGACGCCGACGCGCTGCTGCATGCCGCCGGAGAGCTGGTCCGGGAACTGGTTCGCGGCGTCCTCGAGCCCGACCAGGCGCAGCATCTCCGCGGCCCGCTCGAGCCGTTTCGCCTTCGGTACGCCCTGCACCTCGAGGCCGAACGCGACGTTGTCGATCACGCGGCGGTGCGCGAGCAGCCCGAAGTGCTGGAAGACCATCGACACGTCGTGACGGCGGAGCTCGCGAAGCTCGGCGGACGACGCGGCCATCACGTCGCGCCCGGTGATCTCGATCGCGCCCGCGGTCGGCTCGATCAGCCGGATCAGCGTGCGGACGAGGGTCGACTTGCCCGAGCCGGACAGGCCCATGACGACGAACACCTCGCCGGGCCAGACCTGGAGCGACACGTCCCGGACTGCGGCCACGCACCCGGTCTTCTCCCGCAGCTCGCCACGGGGGAGATCGGCGTCGGGGGTGCCGATGATCCGCTCGGCGTTCGGCCCGAAGACCTTCCACACGCCCTCGGCGCGGATCAGCGGCGCGCCGCGTTGCTCGCCGACTCCGCTCGCGGTGGAGCCGGACGCGTCGGCAGTCGTCGGCGCTGCCGTCATGCAAAGCACCTGGTCAGAGGATCACCGTACCCCCGGGTAGCGGCGATGACAAGCGCGGTACGCTCTCGGGCGCCCGCCTCCGACCAATCCCGAAAGGAACCACGTGTCAGAGCAGACCGAGACCGCCGGCTCCCTTCCCGCCGCCGCGCGGGTGGTCGTGATCGGCGCCGGCATCGTCGGCTCGAGCGTCGCCTTCCATCTCGCCGAGCTCGGCCTGCGCGACCTGCTCCTGATCGACAAGGGGCCGCTCCCGAACCCGGGCGGCTCGACCGGCCACGCGTCGAACTTCATCTACCCGGTCGACCACTCGAAGGAGATGACCCAGCTGACGCTGGAGAGCATGCGCCAGTACAAGGAGCTCGGCGTCTTCACCGAGAGCGGCGGCATCGAGGTCGCGCGGACGGAGGAGCGCCTGCAGGAGCTCGACCGGCGGGTCGTGTCTGCGAAGTCGTGGGGCGTCGAGCCCGTGTCGATCGTGACGCCGGCGGAGGTGAAGGAGCTCGTCCCCTTCATCGACGAGACCGTGATCCTCGGCGGCTTCTACAGCCCCACCGTCGGCGTCGTCGACTCGCTGCGGGCGGGCACGATCATGCGCGAGCGCGCGCAGGAGTCGGGAGCCCTGACCGTCTCGGCCAACACGGAGGTGCTGGCGATCGAGGTCGAAGGAGGCCGTGTGCGCCGCCTGAGCACGACGCGCGGTGACATCGAGGCCGAGGCCGTCGTGATCTGCTGCGGCTGCTGGAGCCCGCGCCTGGCCGGCATGGCCGGCGCGCGGATCCCCCTGACACCGGCCGTCCACCAGATGATCGACGTCGGGCCGGTGCCGCGCTTCGCCGACGCGAAGGGCGACATCGAGTTCCCGATCGTCCGCGACATGGACACGAACATGTACGAGCGCCAGCACGGCTCGGGGCTCGAGATCGGCTCCTATGCGCACCGGCCGATCCTCCACGACCCGGAGGAGATCCCCTCGGTGGACGAGGCGGCGCTGTCGCCGACCGAGTTCCCGTTCACCCAGGCCGACTTCAACCTGCAGATGGAGCAGGCGCTCGAGCTGATGCCGGAGATCGTGGGCGACGAGTCCGTGGGCGTGAAGTACGCCGTCAACGGCATCCTCTCGCTGACCCCCGACGGCCTGCCGATCCTCGGCGAGACGCCGGAGGTGAAGGGTCTCTGGTCGGCCGCCGCCGTCTGGGTCAAGGAAGGCCCCGGCGTGGGCAAGTCGGTCGCCGAGTGGATGGTGCACGGCGACACGGAGATCGACCTGCAGTCCTCCGACGTCGCGCGCTTCTACGAGCACCAGAAGACGGCCGCCCACGTCAAGGCCCGCTCCGCCGAGGGCTTCAACAAGACCTACGGCATCGTCCATCCGTCCGAGCAGTGGGAGTCGAACCGGAACGTCCGCCTGTCCCCGTTCTACGAGCGGGAGCGTGAGCTCGGTGCCGTCTTCTTCGAGACGGCCGGCTGGGAGCGGCCGCACTGGTACGAGTCGAACGCGGCGCTGCTCGACGAGTACGGCGACCGCGTCGGCCGCCGCGAGGCCGAGTGGGACTCGCGCTGGTGGTCGCCGATCGTCAATGCCGAGCACCTCGCGATGCGCGACCGCGCCGGGATGTTCGACCTGACCGCGTTCGTGGTCTTCGACGTCGTCGGGCCGGGTGCGCTCGGCTCGCTGCAGCAGGTGGCGATGCGCCAGATGGACGTGGCCACCGGCCGCGTCGTCTACACGCCCGTCCTCTCGCAGTCCGGCGGCTTCAAGTCCGACCTGACGATCATGCGGCTCGGCGACGAGCACTTCCGCGTCGTGACCGGCGGTGCCCACGGCATGGCCGACCTGAAGTGGTTCGCCGACCACCTGCCCGCTGACGGCTCGGCCCAGGCCTTCGACCTGACCTCGGCCTGGTGCACGCTCGGGCTCTGGGGGCCGCGCGCCCGCGACATCCTCGAGACGGTCACCTCCGACGACGTCTCCCACGAGGGCTTCCCGTTCGCCACCTGCCGAACGATCGAGGTCGGCCCGCTGCGCGTGCTCGCCTCGCGCATCTCCTACGTGGGCGACCTCGGCTGGGAGCTCTACGTGCCGATCGAGCAGGGAGCACGGCTGTGGGACATCGTCTCGGAGGCGGGACAGCCGCACGGGATCGTCCCGGCGGGGATCGGTGTCTACGGGACGACCGGCCGGCTCGAGAAGTGCTACCGCGCGTTCGGCTTCGAGCTCGACAACGACTACGACGTGGTCGAGGCAGGCATGGCCTGGGGGAAGGTGAAGGACGACGACTTCGTCGGCAAGGAGGCGCACGTGCGCCAGCGCGAGGCCGAGCCGGCCGCGATCCTCTGCACGCTGACCGTCGACGACCACACCTCGAGCGCGGGCGTGAAGCGCTACATGCTGGGCCGCGAGCCCGTCGTGACGCGTGACGGGAAGCCGCTCACCGACCGGAAGGGGCGCCGCTCGTACGTGACGAGCGCCGGCGCCGGGCCGTCGATCGGCAAGCACATCCTGATGTCCTACCTGCCGCCCGAGCAGGCGAACGTCGGCGAGGAGCTCGCGGTCGAGTACATGGGCGAGCGGTATCCGGTCACCGTCGACGTCGCCGGCTCGGCGCCGATCTTCGACCCGGAGAACACGCGGATCCGCTCGTGAAGGTCTTGGTCTGCGTCAAGCGCGTGCCGATCACGGGCGGCAAGATCGTGCTCACGGACGACGAGCAGGCGATCAGGACGCTGCATCTCGGCTTCACGATCAGCCCGCACGAGGAATGCGGCGTCGAGGAGGCGGTGCGGATCGTCGAGCAGGCGGGCGGCGAAGCCGTCGTGCTGACGCTCGGGCCGCCGGAGGCCGAGGAGCAGCTGCGCGAGTGCCTGGCGATCGGCGCCGACCGGGCGATCCACCTGGTCACGGGCGACGAGGAGTGGGACCCGCAGGCGACGGCCGCCGCGATCGTCGACGCCGTGCGCGCCGAGGAGCCGTTCGACCTGATCGTGTTCGGCAACGAGTCGGCGGACGGCGGCAACTACCAGGTCGGGATCCGGGTCGCGTACGCGCTCGGGCTCCCGTGCGTGACCGGACTGAAGGGCCTCGCCGTGGAGGGTGGGGAGGTGCGTTGCGAGCGGGAAGCGGCCGGGGGCCGCGACGTCTACCTCGCGCCGCTTCCGGCGGTCGTGACCGTCCTCGAGGGCCTGAACCTCCCGCGCTATCCGTCCGTCCCGGCCAAGCTGCGTGCGCAGCGCAAGCCGATCGCGGCGACCACGCCGGTGCGGCCCGAGGCGCGGCTCGAGAAGCTGCGCCTCGTCGTCCCGCCCGGCCAGGGCAAGCAGGCGGAGATCCTCGGCAACGGGCCGGAGGCCGCGCCCGCGGTGGTCGAGATGATGCAGCAGTTGGGGGTGGCGTGAGCGTTCTCGTCTTCGTCGAGCCGGGCGACGAGCTGTCGCTGCAGGCGCTGACGCTCGCGCACGGGCTCGGGGACGTGCGCGCGGTCTCCGTCGAGGGCGCGTATGCACCCGCAGCGTGGTCGGCCGCGCTCGCGGAGGCTGCGGACGGTGCCGATGCGATCGTCGCGGCCGGCTCGGACCGTGGCAACGAGCTGCTCGCCCACGTCGCAGCGCGGCTCGACCAGCCGTTCGCGGCGAACGTGACCGCGATCGACGGCGACGTCGTCACCCGCGTCCGCTGGGGCGGGAGCCTGCTCGAGGAGGCGCGGCTGCACGGCTCGCCGCGCATCCTCACGGTGGCGCCGCACACGCAGGCCGCGGCCGAGGCCGTGCCGGTCGAGACGCTGACGGCTCCGGGCACGGAGAACGACGCGGCGCTCGTCGGCCACGTCGAGGAGTCGGCCGGCGGCGTCTCGCTCGCCGAGGCGAAGGTCGTCGTCAGCGGCGGCCGCGGCGTCGGCTCGGCGGAAGGGTTCGCGATCATCGAGGAGCTCGCCGAGCTGCTCGGCGGCGCGGTCGGCTGCTCCCGCGTCGTCACGAGCGCCGGCTGGCGGCCGCACACGAACCAGGTCGGCCAGACCGGCACGAAGGTCTCGCCCGACCTGTACGTCGCCTGCGGGATCAGCGGCGCCACCCAGCACATCGCCGGCTGCAAGGGAGCCAAGAAGATCCTCGCCATCAACGCCGACCCCGAGGCGCCGATCCTGGCCAGCGCGGACTACGCCGTGATCGGCGACCTGCACGAGATCGTGCCGGCCATCTCGGCCGAGCTCAGGAAGGCACGAGGGGCATAGCGACGCTCGCCGGCGCGCTGGGCCTCGCGGCGCTGCTCGCCGTTGCCGGTGGGCTCTTCGTCCGCCGCGCGCTCTTTCTCACCGGGCTCGTCCGGGGCGCGAGGCCGGTCACGCGCTCGGGCGATGTGCCGCGCCGCGCGCGCAACGAGGCGGTGCTCGTGCTCGGCCAGCGGAAGCTGCTCGACCGGCTCGTGCCCGGCCTCATGCACGCCTTCATCTTCTGGGGCTTCCTCATCCTGTTCCCGACGATCGTGATGGCGCTGATCAGCGCGGTCGACAGGGACGAGACGCTTCCGTGGCTCGGCCGGCAGGGCTGGTTCATGGCCCTCGTCGACGTGTTCGTGATCCTCGTGCTCGTCGGCGTCGTGACCGCCTTCGTGATCCGGAAGCTCGTCCGGCCGGCGCGCTTCGAGGGGTCGCACCGGGGCGAGGCCGACCTGATTTTGGCGCTGATCGCCCTGGTCGTGCTGACGCTGCTCGGCTGGCACGCGGCCAGGATCGCGGCCGGGCTGAACGAGTGGCCTGCGCGGTGGTCGTTCCTCTCGAACGGCCTCTCGCACGCGTTCCGGACCGGCGAGTCGTCGGAGCGCGCCTTCGTCTGGGCGCATCTCCTCGTCATCTTCGGGTTCCTCGCCTACCTGCCGTACTCGAAGCACCTGCACATCGCCGTCGCCGCGGTGAACGTCTGGTTCGCCCGCACGCGGGCGCGCGGACGGCTCGAGCCGCTGCGCTTCGACGTGCCCGACGAGGAGATGCGCTTCGGCGCCGGCACCGTCGCGGACCTGACCTGGAAGCAGGTGCTGGACGGCTTCTCGTGCACCGAGTGCGGCCGCTGCCAGGACGCCTGCCCGGCCTACGCGACGGGCAAGATCCTCTCGCCGAAGCTCCTGATCATGGGGATTCGCGACCAGGTGTTCGCGAAGAGCGAGGCGCCGATCGCGGGGAACGGCGTGCCGGAGGAGATGATCTGGGACTGCGTCACCTGCGGCGCGTGCGTCGAGGTGTGCCCGGTCTCGATCGAGCACGTCGATCACATCGTCGACCTCCGCCGCCACCTGGTCATGGTCGAGTCGAGCTTCCCGGCCGAGGCCGAGCCGATGCTCCGCGACGTCGAGCGCTCGGCCAATCCCTGGGGCAAGCCGCAGACCGAGCGGGCCGCCTGGGCAGAGGGCCTCGGCGTGCGGGTGCTCGAGCCCGGCGATCCCGCTCCCGAGGTCCTGTACTGGGTCGGCTGCGCCGCCTCGTTCGACGAGCGGGCGCGGGCCACGGCCGAGTCGACGGCGAAGCTGCTCCAGGCGGCAGGCGTCGACTTCGCGATCCTCGGCCCGCGCGAGGCGTGCACCGGTGACCCGGCACGGCGGATGGGGAACGAGTACGTCTTCCAGGCCTACGCCGAGCAGAACGTGGCCACGCTGGACGAGGCCGGCGTGACGAAGATCGTCGCCAGCTGCCCGCACTGCTTCAACACGCTCGCAAACGAGTACCCGGACTTCGGCGGGCGCTACGAGGTCGTCCACCACACCGAGCTGCTGGCCGACCTCGTCCGCGAGGGCCGGCTCGCCCCGACTGCCGGCGCAGGATCGATCACGTACCACGACTCCTGCTACCTGGCCCGCCACAACGACGTGCGCGGCGCGCCGCGCGAGCTGGTCGCCGCCGTCGGCACGCCGGTCGAGATGGGGCGCACCGGCAAGCAGACCTTCTGCTGCGGTGCGGGCGGCGCGCATATGTGGATGGAGGAGCGCGGGACGGGGATCAACGAGGAGCGCGTCCGCGAAGCCGCCGAGACCGGCGCCGACACGCTCGCCGTCGCCTGTCCGTTCTGCACGGTGATGCTGGACGACGGCGTCCGCGCGAGTGGCGAGGAGCTCCGCGTCGTGGACGTGGCGACGCTGCTCGCGGAGGCGATCGAGCCGTAGTGATCGTCGGGCTCGGGCACGTCGATCTCGTCTGCCGCGACCTCGCGCGGTCGCTGGCGTTCTACCGCGCCGTCTTCGGGCCGCTCGGCCTCGAGGAGCCTGTGCTCTTCGAAGGCGAGCGCGGCGAGCCGATCCACTACCTGCGCTTCCCGGCCGCGGGCTCCGGCTCCCTCGGCCTGCGGCAGGCATTCGAGGAGCGGCCGTTCGAGCTGTACGCGCCGGGCCTGCACCACGTCGCGCTCGCGGTGGAGACACGGGCCGACGTCGACCTCGCTCACGCCGGAGCCGTGGCCGCGGGCGCCGAGGTACTGCACGCGCCGCGGGTCTTCCCGCAATACCACCCGGACTACTACGCCACGTTCCTCCGCGATCCGGACGGCTTCCGGATCGAGGTCGCAAGCGCGCGCGATGCGCGGCTCTGAGGGAGCGCTACGCCGCGAGACGTCGTTCGAGCAATTCTGCGAGATCGCGCACGACGAGGTCTGCTCCACAGCCGCGGAGATCGCCGGCGCCACCGGCCTGGTCGACGCCCACGACGAAGGCGAAGCGCCCAGCCTGTGCCGCGGCGATTCCGGCCTGACTCGTTTCGAAGACGGCCGCCTCGCCCGGCTCGACTCCGACCCGCCGGCAAGCGGCAAGGAGCCGGTCGGGTGCGGGGCTTTCGCGCAGGTGCTCGGCAACGATCGTGTTCCCGTCGACGCATCCTTCGATCACGGTGGCAAGGCCGGCGCGCTCGAGGATCGTGCGCGTGTTGGCGCTCGCCGATACGACTGCGGTGTGCACGCCGGTCTCGAGCGCCGTCTCCAGATACTGCCACGAGCCCTCATAAGCGGTCACCCCCAGCTCGTCGATGCGGCGCTGGAGCAACTCGTTCTTGTGGTTGGCGATCCCGTAGACGGTTTCGGTGCCGGGCGGGTCGGCGGGATGGCCCTCCGGGAGCCTGATCCCCCGGCTGACCAGGAACGAATGGACTCCTTCCAGGCGTGGCTTTCCGTGGATGTGGTCGATGTAGTCGGTGCGCGGGTTGAAGGGGGGAAATGAGCCGCCGGTGCGCTCGGTCCGTCTCCACCCGAACTCGTCGAAAGCCTTTGTCCAGGCGGCGACGTGGAGAACCACGCTTGCGACCAGAACCCCTTCGATATCGAACACGCAGGCGCTCACGCCGGCCGGGAGGCCAAGCAGGCGTCTCTCGTCGCGGTGAGGCGTCAGGTGCAGGAACCGGCCGCTGACGCCCTCGTCTCGGGCGAGAGCCTTCAACAGACGCAGCGCGTCGGCGCGTTCGGTACCCAGGCGAGCTCTGCGGAGCGCAAGCTCCTGCGGCGGGAGCGAGGCGGCCGCCGCTCGAAGAGCTTCCTCGCCGGCGTCGAGCGCCGCCCGCCACCGCACACACAACGCATCGATGGAGAGCGGCTCGACAACGGTTCCCACTAGCTCGGTCATGCCTCAAGCCTGCTCACCGCCGGCGCTCGGCACATCCGAGACCGCCCGCCTCAGGCCTGCGGAAAAGTACGTCTCGAGCGCCCGCTCTCACGACTTCCTTGACACACGTGGAACAGAAGTTCCACAATATGGACTCGTGCCGACCGAGAGCGGGACACAGGCGATCGACCGGGCTGCGCAGCTGCTCGTGCGCGTCGTCGAGTCTGCTCAGCCCGTCGGCGTGAACGAGCTGGCCGAGCGCTCCGGCCTCCCGAAGAGCACGACGTCACGCCTCGTCGGCGCGCTCGAGCGCCAGGGGCTCGTCCAGCGCCTCGGCGACCGCGGCCGGCTCCGGCCCGGGCCGGTGCTGCTCCGCTTCGCCTCGCGCGACAGCACGGCCGGCCTCGTCGAGCTCGCCGGGCCGAGCCTCCGCCGGCTCGCCGACGCCTCCGGCGAGACGATCAACCTCGCCGTGCCGGGCACCGGCGGCGTCGAGCACCTCGCGCAGGAGGACACGGCTCACCTCGTCGGCGTCACCGACTGGGTCGGCCGCCGGGTGCCGTTCGAGCTCGCCGCGAACGGGAAGTGCTTCCTGGCCTTCGGCGGCGCAGACGATCTGACCCCCGAGCTTCAGCAGGTGCGCAGCCGCGGCTACGCGACGAGCATCGACGAGCTCGAGGTCGGCCTGACGGCGATGGCAGCGCCCGTGCTCGGCTTCGGGGCCGACGCGATCGCAGCCCTCTCCATCTCCGGGCCGACGACCCGCCTGACGGCCGACCGCATCGCCGGGCTCGCGCCGCTCCTCGTCGAGGAAGCGGCTGCACTCTCGGCACGGCTCGGACACCACGACGAACGAGGAGCGGCATGACGCACGAGGAGATCCTCCAGGCTCTGTACGACAACACGCTGGTCGGGAACGCACCCGAGGTCCGCGACCTGGTCAACCAGGGGCTCGAGGACTCGCTCGAGCCCGAGACGATGCTGTACGAGGCGCTGATCCCGTCGCTCGAGGAGGTCGGGGCGCGCTTCGAGCGCGGCGACTTCTTCGTCCCGGAGATGCTGATCGCCGCCCGCGCCATGCAGGGTGCGCTCGACATCCTCCGCCCGCTGCTCGCCGAGACGGGCGCGGTGCAGGTCGGCACGTTCGTGATGGGGACGGTCAAGGGCGACGTCCACGACATCGGCAAGAACCTCGTCAACATCCTGCTCGAGGGAGCCGGGTTCACCGTCCACGACCTGGGCGTCAACGTGGCGCCCGAGACCTTCGTCGCGAAGGTGCAGGAGCTCAAGCCGGAAATCGTCGGCTTCTCGGCCTTCCTGACCACGACGATGCCGATGTTCAAGGCGAACATCAACGCGCTCGAGAAGGCCGGCATCCGCGACGAGGTGATCGTCATGGTCGGCGGAGCCCCGGTCACGCAGGAGTACGCCGACGCGGTCGGCGCCGACGGCTATGCGGCCGACGCCTCGACGGCGGTGCGGCTGGCCAAGGATCTGATCGCACGGCGGCGCGCGGCCGTTCCGGCGTGAACACCGTCATCCGCTCGCGGTCGAGGACGCTCGTCATCGGGCCGGAGCAGCCGTTCTGCGTGATCGGCGAGCGGATCAACCCGACGGGTCGCAAGGCCTTTCAGGCGCAACTGCAGGTGGGCGACCTCTCGCAGCTCGAGATCGACGTCGCCGAGCAGGTCGCAGGCGGTGCCGACGCGCTCGACGTCAACGTGGGCGACCCGCTCGCCGACGAGATCGGGCTCATGCGCGAGGCGGTCAGCCTCGCCCAGGAGCTGACCGACCTGCCGATCTGCATCGACTCGTCGATCATCGAGGCGCTCGACGCAGGTCTCGCCGCCTACGACGGCAAGGCGCTCGTCAACTCCGTCACCGGCGAGGACGAGCGGCTCGAGGCGATCCTTCCGCTCGTCGCGCGCCACGGCGCCGCCGTGATCGGCCTCGCGAACGCCGAGGACATCCCGATGGAGCCGCAGCGCCGGCTGGAGGTGGCGAAGAAGATCGTGTCGGCCGCCGGCGACCACGGCATCCCGCCCGAGGACGTCGTCATCGACCCGCTGGCCATGCCGGTCGGCGCCGAGCCTCGCGCGGTGACGCTGTTCCTCGAGACGGTGCGGCTGATCCGCGACGAGCTCGGCGTCAACATGACCTGCGGGGCGTCGAACACGTCCTTCGGCCTGCCGGGACGCCACACGCTGGGCGCCGCGTTCCTCGCGGTCGCGCAGAGCCACGGGCTGACGAGCGCGATCATGGACGCCCGCAACGAGCAGACGGTCGAGGCCGTGCGGGCGACCGACTTCCTGCTCGGGCGCGACGAGTGGGGCGCGCGCTGGATCGCGAGCTATCGCGCCAAGCTGGCCGCGGCGGAGGCCGCGCGGTGAGCGTGACTGAGCCCGTGATCGAGCTCCACCCCGATCGCGTCAGGCTCACGTTCGAGCAGGCCGACGGGCAGGTCAAGGAGACCCGTGTCCCGGCCGGCACGACGCTCTTCGACGCCGGGAGCTGGAACGGCGTCGCCATCGACTCGACGTGCGGCGGGCACGGCACGTGCAAGAAGTGCAAGGTGCGCGTCGCGTCGGGATCGGTGCCGATCTCGTCGGTCGACCCGCGCGCCTTCTCGACCGACGAGCTCCGGGCGGGCTGGCGGCTCGCCTGCCGCGCCGAGGCGCAAACGGACGTGGTCGTCGAGGTCCCACCGCTCCAGACGCGGCCCAAGGCGGCGCTCGCAGGCGTCGGCCGGCACGTGATCCTCCGGCCCGCCGTGCAGAAGCGCTACCTCGAGCTGACCGAGCCGACGCTCGAAGACCAGACGCCCGACCTCGAGCGTGTCCTCGGCGCGATGGACGACGTCGAGCTGCACGCGCCGCTCGAGCTGATGAGCGGCCTCGGCGGCACCCTGCGCGAGGCCGACTGGAAGGTCACGGCGGTGCTCTGCGACGACCTGCTGCTCGACGTCGAGCCGGGCGACACGACCGCGCGGCGGTTCGCGCTCGCCTTCGACCTCGGGACGACGACGGTCGTTGCGAACCTGCTCGACCTGGAGACCGGGCAGCCGGCGGCAGTGCGCTCGATGCTGAACAAGCAGCAGCCCTTCGGCGCCGACGTGATCACGCGGATCTCGACCGTGATGATGGATCCCGCGAAGCTCGGCGTCCTGCGCACGCACGCGCACGAGACGCTCGCCGAGCTGACCGCGGAGGTGCTCGAGGAGGCCGCCGTCGAGCCGCGCGAGGTCTACGAGGTCGTCGTGGTCGGGAACATGACGATGATCCAGATCGCGCTCGGCATCGACCCCGAGCCGCTGTCGATGGCGCCGTTCACGATCGTGGCCCAGACGATGCCCGCTGCGACCGCCGCGGACTTCGGCCTCGCCGTGCATCCCCGCGCGCCGGCCGTTCTCTTCCCCGCGCTCGGCGCCTACGTCGGCCCCGACATCGTCGCCGGCGTGCTCGCGACGGGGCTGACGCTCGACAAGCGCCTGCGCCTGTTCATCGACGTCGGCACCAACTCGGAGATCGTGCTCGGCTCCTCGGCGAGGGCGCTCGCGACCGCGGCGCCGGCCGGGCCCGCGTTCGAGGCGGCGCAGATCAAGTGCGGCATGCGCGCGGCCGACGGCGCGATCGAGGGCGTCAAGATCCGTGACGGCGAGGTCGAGCTGACGGTGATCGGCGACGTCGAGCCGATCGGGATCTGCGGCTCGGGGCTCGTCGACGCCGTCGCGGAGCTCGTCGGAGCCGGCGTGCTCGACCGCAGCGGCAAGTTCGTGCCCGTCGACGGGCCGCTCGGCGAGCGGATGGGCAAGATCGGCGAGGAGAACGTCTTCTACCTCCACGGCGAGGTCTTCCTGTCGCAGCGCGACGTGCGCGAGCTGCAGTTCGCGAAGGCGTCGATCGCGACCGGCTGGACGATCCTCTGCCGCGAGCTCGGCGTCGACCCGTCGGAGATCGCGCAGGTGCTGCTGGGCGGATCGTTCGGCTCCTACCTGTCGGCGGCGAGCGCCGTGCGGATCGGCCTCGTCCCGAAGCTCGCGCTGCCGCGGATCGTCTCCGCCGGCAACGTCGCCGGGGAGGGCGCCAAGATCGCCGCGCTGTCGGTCAGCGAGCGTCATGCCGCCCGCGCCGTGCTCGACGAGGTCGACTACGTCGAGCTCTCGGGCCGCGCCGACTTCAACGACCTGTTCATCGACCAGCTGGCCTTTCCGGCATGACCCGCACAGTCGTCGCCTGCGGGGCGCTCGCGCTCCAGATCAACCGGATCGCGCAAGCGGCGCGGCTGGGACCTCGACGTGCGCCCCATCCCGCCCGAGCTGCACAACCGGCCCGAGCGCATCCGGGCGGCGGTCGAGAACGCGGCCGCCGACGACGAGGTCGTCGTCGCCTACGCGCACTGCGGCGCCGACCTCGCCGGCTTCCGCCGCTTCGAGGGCGCCGACTGCTACGAGGTCTACGGCGCGCGGCACGAGCCCGGCGTCTACTTCCTGACCGACTTCCTCGTGCGTGCCTTCGACCGTCTCGTCGTGCGCCCGCTCGGGCTCGACCGGTATCCGGAGCTCCGCGACGACTACTTCCGCCACTACACGAAGGTCGTCTGGCTGGCGCAGCGTCCGACGCCCGAGCTCGAAGCCCGCGCCGAGCAGGCCGCCGCCGTCCTCGGCCTGCCGCTCGAGGTGCGCGAGACCGGCGACGGGCGCCTCGAAGCTGCGCTCGAACGACTTCTCGACTCCCAGGAGGCCCCGTGCTGATCAACAAGATGCCCCGCTACGAGATCCTGTCCGAGGAGGCCGTGGCGACGCTCGACAAGGGCTGGCGGCGGATCGTGTCCGAGCTCGGCATCGAGTTCCTGCACGAGGACGCGCTCGAGTGCATTCCGCAAGGCAGGCATGTCCGTCGAGGACAACAACGTCAAGCTCGACCCCGACTTCGTCCTCGAGCAGGTCGCGAAGGCGCCGCGCGAGTTCGACCTGCAGGCTCGGAACCCGGAGCGGAGCGTCCACATCGGCGGCGACCACATGGTCTTCTCGCCGGTCTACGGCTGCCCGTTCATCCGCGCCGGCCTCGAGCGGCGCGACGCCACGCTGGCCGACTTCCAGAACCTCGCCCGGCTCTCCCAGTTCTTCCCGCAGCTCGACTCGGTGGGCGGCACGATCTGCGAGCCGAACGACGTGCCGCTCGACTCGCGCCACCTGGACATGGTCTTCAACCTGATGACGCTCTCGGACAAGCCGTTCATGGGCTCGGTCACGTCAGGCCCGAATGCGGCGGACACGATCGCGATGGCCGAGATGGTCTTCGGGCGGGAGTCGATGGAGACGACGCCGTGCGTGATCTCGCTCATCAACGTCAACTCGCCGCTCCGCTTCGACGACCGGATGCTGGCGGCGCTGCTCGAGTACACGCGTGCGAACCAGCCGTGCATCGTCACGCCGTTCCTGCTCATGGGCGCGATGTCGCCCGTCACCGTCCCGGCCGCGCTCGTGCAGCAGATGGCGGAGGCGCTGGCGGGGATCGCGCTCGTCCAGCTGATCCGCCCCGGCTGCCCGGTCGTGTTCGGCTCCTTCCTGTCCAACACGGACATGCAGTCGGGATCGCCGAGCTTCGGTACGCCCGAGTCGGCGGTCGGCCTGCTGTGCACGGGCCAGATGGCGCGGCACTTCGGGCTGCCGTGGCGCTCCGGAGGCGGGCTGACCGCCAGCCAGGCTGTCGACGCCCAGGCCGCCTACGAGGCGATGATGACGATGATGCCGACCATGCTCGCCGGCGCGAACTACGTCATGCACGCCGCCGGCTGGCTCGAGTCGGGCCTCGTCTCCTGCTACGAGAAGTTCATCGTCGACGTCGAGATCCTGCGCATGCTCCACGAGGAGTTCACGCCGCTCGACGTGAGCGAGGACTCCCTGGCGTTCTCCGCGCACGAGGAGGTCGGGGCCGGCGGGCACTTCCTCGGGGCCGTGCACACCCTGGAGCGCTTCCGCGAGTGCTTCTACCGGCCGCTCCTCTCCTCGACGGCGAACTACGAGCGCTGGAAGCGCGACGGCGGCAAGGACACGGCCGCCCGGGCCACCGACATCTACCAGCAGTCGCTCTCCGACTACGAAGAGCCGGCGATGGACGCCGACCTCAGGGCCGAGCTGAAGGCCTACGTCGACCGCCGCCGCAAGGAGCTCGGCGACTGACCCCGACCGCCCGCATGTTCGTCGACGGAAGCTGGGTCGCCTCGGCGTCCGGCGAGACGTTCACGGCCGAGAGCCCGGCGACGGGCGAGGCGATCGGCGAGGTCCCGCGCGGCGACCGCGATGACGCGCGCCGTGCCGTCGACGCGGCGAATCGGGCGGCCGACGGCTGGGCGCGCCTGACGGCGTTCGAGCGGGCGGCGAAGATGCACGCGGTCGGCGACGCGATCGAGGCGCGGCGCGACACGCTCGCCCGGACGCTGACGCTCGACCAGGGCAAGCCGCTCCACGCGGAGGCGTACGCGGAGGTCGACGAGCTCCTCGAGTACTGGCGGATGGCCGCCGAGGACGCGAAGCGACTCGAGGGCAGGCTGCCGAACTCGTTCTCCCCGGGCAAGCGCGTCATGCTCGTCCGCCGGCCGCGGGGCGTCGTCGCCGTGATCACGCCGTGGAACTGGCCGTACACGATGCCCGCCGAGCTGATCGCGCCCGCGCTCGCGAGCGGCAACACGGTCGTCTGGACGCCCGCGACGACGACGGCAGTCTGCTCCGTCGCCCTGGCCGAGTGCGTGGTCGAGGCCGACCTCCCTCCGGGCGTCTTCAACATCGTCACCGGGCCGGGCTCCGTCGTGGGCGACGAGATCGCGTCCAACCCCGGCACGCACGCGGTGGCCTTCATCGGCTCGACGGAGACCGGCCGGAAAGTCGCCGCCGCGGCGGCCGGGAAGGCGCTCGTGCTCGAGATGGGAGGCAACGGCCCCGTGGTCGTGCTCGACGACGCCGATCTCGACGCGGCCGCGGAGGCGACCGTCACCGCCTGCTACCTGTGCGCCGGCCAGAGCTGCACCGCCGGCGAGCGGCTGCTCGTCCACCGGGACGTGGCCGGGCCGTTCGTCGAGCGGCTCACCCGGCTCGTCACGGAGCGGATCGTCCTCGGCGACCCGTTCGCGGAGACGACCACGATGGGCCCGCTGAACAACGAGGGCGGTGCCGCGAAGATGGACGAGCACGTCGCCGACGCGCTCGAGCGGGGCGCTCGCCTCGCCGCGGGCGGCTCGCGGGCCGGCGGCTTTCCGACCGGCCTCTACTGGCAGCCGACCGTCCTCGCGGGCGTGCCGGCCGATGCGCTCGTGGCCACCGAGGAGACCTTCGGCCCGGTCGCGCCGGTCGTCGAGATCGGGTCGCTCCAGGAGGCGATCGACCTCGCCAACGCGTCACCGTACGGGCTGCTGGCCGCGATCTTCACCGCCGACCTCGCGCGCGGCCTCGAGTTCGCCGACCGCGTCCGCACCGGCTGGGTGAACGTGAACGAGTCGTCGAACTACTGGGAGAGCCACCTCCCGTTCGGCGGCCGGTCGGGCACGGCGAGCGGAATCGGCCGCGTCGGCGGCACGTCGGTGATGGAGGCGTTCACCGAGCTCCAGACCGTCGTCCTGTCGTGAGCCGGCCGCACTATGACTTTGTGATCGTCGGCGGCGGCTCGGCCGGGTGCGCGCTCGCCAATCGTCTGAGCGCCGACCCGTCGACGCGCGTTCTCGTGGTCGAGGCAGGCCGTCCCGACTACGCGTGGGACCTGTACATCCACATGCCGGCCGCGCTCTCTTTCCCGATCGGCAACCGCTTCTACGACTGGAAGTACGAGTCGGAGCCCGAGCCGTTCATGCACGGCCGCCGCATCTACCACGCGCGGGGCAAGGTGCTGGGCGGGTCGAGCTCGATCAACGGGATGATCTTCCAGCGGGGAAATCCGCTCGACTACGAGCGCTGGGCCGCGGACCCGGGGATGGCGAGCTGGGACTACGCGCACTGCCTGCCGTACTTCCGCCGGATGGAGACGTCCGCCGCCGGCGCGGATGAGTATCGCGGCGGCGACGGGCCGATCGTGCTCGAGCGCGGACCGGCCACGAACCCGCTGTTCGCGGCCTTCTTCGAGGCGGCCCAGCAGGCGGGCTACCCGCTTACCGACGACGTCAACGGCGCCCGTCAGGAGGGCTTCGCGACCTTCGACCGGACGATCGAGGACGGCCGGCGCGTGAGCGCGGCCCGGGCGTACCTGCACCCGGTCCGGAGCCGCCCGAACCTCGACGTGGAGTGCCGGCGCTTTGTGACGCGAGTCGTCTTCGAGGGGACCAGAGCGGTAGGCATCGAGGTGGCCGGCCAGGGAGTGATCCGCGCCGGTGAGGTGATCCTCTGCGGCGGTGCGTTCAACTCCCCGCAGCTCCTCCAGCTCTCGGGGATCGGCAACGCCGCCGAGCTCGAGGCGCTCGGGATTCCGGTCGTCCACGACCTTCCCGGCGTCGGCGAGAACCTGCAGGACCATCTCGAGGTCTACGTGCAGTACGCGTCGAAGCAGCCGGTCTCGCTTGCCCGGGCGTACAAGAAGCGGAACCGGCCGGCGATCGGCCTGCGCTGGCTTCTGTTCAAGGAGGGGCCGGGCGCCAGCAACCACTTCGAGGGGGGCGGGTTCGTCCGCTCGAACGACGACGTCGCCTATCCGAATCTGATGCTCCATTTCCTGCCGCTCGCAGTTCGCTACGACGGCTCGGCGGCCAAGGGCCACGGCTACCAGCTGCACGTCGGCCCGATGTACTCCGACGCCCGCGGCTCCGTGAAGATCGTCTCGACCGACCCGCGCGCGCACCCGGCGCTCCGCTTCAACTACCTGTCCACGGATCAGGACCGCCGCGAGTGGATCGAGGCCGTCGACTGCGCGCGCACGATCCTCCGCCAGCCGGCCTTCGACGAGTTCAACGGCGGCGAGCTCTCACCCGGTCCGGCGGTGCAGGGCGACGCGGAGGTTCTCGACTGGGTGGGGCGGGACGCCGAGACGGCGCTCCATCCCTCCTGCACGTGCCGGATGGGGATCGACGAGCTGTCGGTCGTCGACCCGGACACGGTGCGCGTGCACGGCGTCGACGGCCTGCGGGTCGTGGACGCGTCGATCATGCCCTACGTCACGAACGGGAACATCTACGCGCCCGTGATGATGCTCGCGGAGAAGGCGGCCGACCTGATCCTCGGGAACACGCCGCTTCCGCCGTCCGCCGCGAGTTTCCACCGCCACCAACCGGCCCAGTAGCCGCCCGCTGGACAGGCCTTGGCGGCACGCGCGACGGTTCCCCTGGCAGAACTCGGGACGAGCATGTACAATATGTACGGTATTTGCAGGATCTTTACATTCGGGGACGGAATGACGAGCTGCCCCGCGTCGTTTTCCTCTGTGACGAACGACGGCCCGGAGACGTATGACCCGGGGGCTCGTGACGAGACGAAGGAGTGACTCAACTGAGCAATTTGCTGGAAATCGATGCCCGGACCTTCCTCGACAACGCCGAGGACGTCGGCATGATCGACGAGCCTGCGATCGAGGCGTTCGCGATCGAGCACGACCTCGACGAGGATGAGATCGGCGCGCTGCGAGCGGAGATCGAGGCGCGCGGAATCGAGCTGGTACCCGCCGATGCCGACGACGCAGTCGGGGACGCCGAGGATGCTCCTCGGGCCCGAGTGACGCACGAGGCGTCGGGGACGACCGACTCGCTCACGCTGTTCATGAACGCGGCCGGCCGCTATCCGTTGCTGACGGCGTCGGAGGAGGTCATGCTCGCGAAGCGCGTCGAGCGGGGTGAGATCGCCGCGAAGGAGCGCATGATCAACTCGAACCTGCGCCTCGTCGTCTCGATCGCCAAGCGTTACCAGGGCCACGGGCTGCCGCTTGCCGACCTCGTGCAGGAGGGCGTGATCGGGCTGAACCGCGCGGTCGAGAAGTTCGACTGGCGGCGCGGCTACAAGTTCTCGACCTACGCGACCTGGTGGATCCGGCAGGCCTGCCAGCGCGCAGTCGCGAACCAGTCCGCAACGATTCGCGTCCCCGCGCATGTCCACGAGCGCCAGGTCAAGCTGGCACGTGCGCGTCAGCGGCTCGAGGCGAAGACGGGTGCCGCGCCGACCGACGAGGAGCTCGCGGCGGCGACCGGTCTCGAGCTGCGCCATGTCGAGGAGGCGCTTGGCACGGTAGAGGCCTCGGTCTCGCTGAACCAGTCCGTCGGTGACGACGACGGCGGCGAGCTCGGCGATCTGTTCGCCGATTCGAGCGCCGACGACCCGGCCGAGGTGGCGGGCGAGGCGCTGCGGCGGGAATCCGTGCGCAACGCCGTGGGTCGCCTGCCCGAGCGCGAGCGGAAGCTGCTCGAGCTGCGCTTCGGCTTCGAAGGTGAGCCGACCTCGCTCGAGGCGATCGGCAAGGAGCTCGGTCTCACGCGCGAGCGTGTGCGCCAGCTCGAGGCGCAAGCGCTGAGCCGCCTCGCGGTTCAGCTCGAGGGCCTCGTCGCGTCCGACGAAGACGTCGCAAACGCGGCCTAACCAACCAGCACGTTCACTCCGGGTTCTGGCGGTTGTCCCATCGGACAGTCGTCAGGACTCGGAGCTGAACTCCTAGACCGGTGCGCGTGAGGCGACCGCTGAGCCGACGGCTCGGCGCGCGGCAAAGCGGCCCCACAGGAGCGTGCCGCAGAGCGTGAGGACGACCGCGGCGTTGACCGCGAGTGCGATCTCCTTCACGCGGCCCGGGTGGTGGAGGAGCCACCAGACCTCGACCGGGATCAGGGCGACCGTGGTGGCCACCGTCAGGTACACCGCCGCGCGAAGACGGTAGGCGAGGCCGATCGCCTCGATCGCGCACACCCCGCCGAGGACGAGCGCCACCACGCCGACCACGAGGAAGTCGTGCGGCGTGACCCACCTCACCGCGCCGGAGAAGAGATCGTAGAAGTGCTGGAGCGGATTGAGCGCGAGGTCGAGCCGAAGCGCCGTATGGCGGATCGACAGCTCCGGGTGGTTGCGGAGCAGCAGGGCGGCGAGCCCGGCACCGATCAGGGCGACGGCGCGTATCGCCCGCTCGACCGCGATCACGGGCAGGAGCGGGCTCGTCTTGACGAGCGGCTTCGGCTCGGGCTCCGGCTCGGGCTGGGGCGGCGGCGGGAAGACTCGCGTCGGCCGGGCGAACACCTGGGTGGCGGCCCCGTGGAACACCTGTGTCGTCGCCGTCTGGGGAACGAGCGCGCTCCCCAGCTCGCGGACGAATTCCCGTGCCGTTCCGAAGCGGTCTCCCGGCTCGGGCGCCAGCGCTCTCGACAGCACCGCCTGTACCTCCGGGGCGCGATCGTGAACGTCGTCCGCAGCGGTCAGCAAGGCCCGCGCCACCGCTCCCAGTCCGTAGACGTCACCGGCCGGCGTCGCCGGCTTGCCGGCCAGGTGCTCCGGGGCGATGTAGCCACCCGTGCCCTGGATCACCTCCTTGTCGGCGGCCGGGCCTGCCTTGCCGTTCAGAGCCGTCGCGATCCCGAAGTCCGTCAGCCGGAGGTTGTCCCGCACGTCCAGCATGAGATTGTGGGGCGTCACGTCGCGGTGGACGAGGCCGAGCTCGTGGGCCGCGTCCAGCGCAACTGCCGCCTGCCAGAGCCAGCGGAGTGCCAGCTCGCCGGTGACCGTCCCGCGCTCGAGCCGCCCGGCCACGCTGCCGCCCCCGAGGTACTCCATCGCCATGTACGCCCTGCCCCTCCAGTCGCCGACGTCGTAGACGCGCACGACCTCCTGCACGTGCGAGAGGCGGGCCACCGCCATCGCCTCGCGCCGCAGCCAGGCGCGCAGCTGCTCGTCCCGGGCGGCGCGCGGAACCAGGATCTTGATCGCGACCTTGCGCCCCAGCTGGCGGTCGAGCGCGGAGTAGACGTCGGTCGTTTCCCCGCGGTGAATTCGCTCTGGACCGACGTAACGCGAAGGGAGTGAAGAGCTCACCAGACGAAGCGTAGTAGCGAATCCGCCTTTTTGCCTGCAATCTGCTCCGTTCGGTAGGGTCGGCCCGAGTGAGAGCGTTCCTCCTGGCGGGCCTCGCCTGCCTCTGCCTGTTCGTTTCGAGCTCGAGTGCCGGCCCGCGGCTCAACCCGATCCAGGTCGAGAACACGCAGCCGGGGAGCTCCGGATGGCGAGTTCCGAAGGCGCCGGCGCATGCGATCGAGGGCTACTCGTCGGGGGTCAGCCTCCTTCCCGGCGGCAACCTCGACCTCCACGTCTCCACATCGCCCGCCGCCCGGTATCGCGTCGAGCTCTACCGGCTCGGCTGGTACGGCGGCAGCGGCGGACGACTCGTCGCCTGCCTGCCGGCATCGTGCACGGGCGACGAGGCCGGGCAGGACCAGCCGGTCCCTGCCCCTGACCCGGCCACCGGCTACCTCGACGCGGGCTGGCCGGTCACGGACACGATCCCCCTGCCGCCGAGCGCGGTGAGCGGCTACTACCTGGCCGTGCTGAAGCTGACGAGCGGCCCGTCTGCGGGCAGGGGAGGCTGGGTGCCCTTCGTCGTGCGGCCACCGGCGGCGCAACGGTCGGCGATGCTCGTCCAGGCGTCGGTCAACACCTGGCAGGCCTACAACCGCTGGGGCGGGACGAGCCTCTACAGGGACGCGGCCGGAGCGAGCTGCAAGGGAGTCTGCACACGCGTCTCCTTCAACCGCCCCTACGACCCGACGACGCAGAACTTCTGGGACTTCGAGCTACCTCTCCTCCACTTCCTCGAGGAGTCCGGCTACGACGTCTCGTATGTGACGGACGTCGACACCGACCGCGACCCCGGCGAGCTGCTGCGCCACCGCATGGTGGTCGTGGCGGGGCACGACGAGTACTGGACGAAGCGGATGCGCGACGGGTTCGACAAGGCCCGCGCGCTCGGCACCAATCTCGCCTTCATGGGCGCGAACACCGGCTACTGGCAGATGCGCTACGCGAACCTGCGGCGCACGATCGTCGAGTACCGCATCAAGAGGCTCGACCCCGAGCAGAATCCGGCCCTGAAGACCATCCGCTTCCGCGATCTCGTGCCTCCGCGCCCGGAGTGCGAGCTCGAAGGCGTCGAGTACGTGCGTTCCGACTCCGAGTCGATCGGCGGCCAGTACGACTACGCCGTAGCGCCGGCGGCGCTCTCGGATCCCTGGTTCGCCGGCACCGGCTTGACGGCGTCGAGCGTTCTGCCGGGACTGGTGGGATACGAGTGGGACGCGCTCGAGCCCGGCTGCGATGTGCCGCGCCCGACGGTGCTGTTCCATTACGCGGGGCCGCCGGCTTCGGCCGACGCGGTCCGCTTTGTGGCTCCGTCCGGCGCGATCGTGTTCAGCGCGGGGTCGCTCAGCTTCGCGAAGGGGCTCGACGATTTCCACGGGCACCCGAGCGTGCCTCCGAGTGGCGATCCGAGGCTCGAGCGGTTCGTCCGCAACGCGTTCGCCGACCTGCTGCGGCCGGGCGCGCCCCGCGCCGTTCGGGCGTCGGTGGGGCCGCGCGGCGTCACGATCACCGTGCGGCGCACGCCGGATCCGCGCGTCACCGAGGTGCGCATCTACCGGGCGCCGGCCGACCAGCCGCTCGCCGCCGGAACCCGCGGCCTGCACCTCGTTTGCAGGACCCTCCGGGCGAGCTGCGTCGATCGCAGTGCCCCCCGCGACGGGCGGGTGCGCTATGTCGTGGTCGTACGGGACCCGTGGGGGGTGTCGATCCCCTTCGTGACCGCCTCAGTCGCCATTCCGGACGCGTGATCGCCAGGGCTCGGCGTGTCGCCTGAGCGGAGGCGCGCTCTATGATCCGATCATGGTTCCCGAGGCCCCGATCGACGAGACCGAGGCCGGGCTCGTGCCCGCCGGAGAGGGGTGGTTCGTCCTCAATGCCCGTCAGGCGCGGTGGCGCCACAACGAGGGGCAGGGGGAGTGGCTGATCTTCCAGGGCGAGACGCACTTCCCGCAGGTCGGGATCAACCTGTTCGTTCTCGCGCCGGGCGAGCCGATGGCGATGTACCACTGGGAGGCCGATCAGGAGGACTTCCTCGTGCTCTCCGGCGAGGGGCTCCTGATCATCGAGGGGCACGAGCGGCCGCTCAGGGCATGGGACTTCGTGCACTGCCCCGCCGAGACGAAGCACACCATCGTCGGGGCCGGAGACGCTCCCTGCGCGGTGCTCGCCATCGGCGCGCGTGATCACTCGACGGGTGCCGACTGGGGCGGCTACCCCGTCGAGGAGGCCGCGCTCCGGCACGGTGCCGGTGTCGAGCAGGAGACGACGGACCCGAAGGAGGCATACGCACGGTTCCCGAACGGCGAGCCGACGCGCTACCGCGACGGCTGGCTCCCCGACAAGCCGGGATAAGCTGGCCTCGTGAGCCGTTCGGTCATCGTCGCCGCCGTTCGCACGCCCTTCGCCAAGCTCGGCGGCGGCCTGAGGGACTACGAGGCGACCCAGCTCGGGGCGCACGTGATCCGGGCTGCGATCGAACGGATCGGGCTCGAGCCCGGCGAGCCGGAGTACGTGATCATGGGCCAGGTGCTGCAGGCCGGCGCCGGCCAGGCCCCGGCGCGGCAGGCGGCGATCGGTGCCGGCCTGCCGAAGGAGACGCCGGCGGACACGATCAACAAGGTGTGCGCGTCGTCGATCCGGGCGATCGAGATCGCGGACGCGATGATCCGCGCCGGCGAGCACGATCTGGTCGTCACGGGCGGCATGGAGTCGATGTCGAACGCGCCGTACCTCCTGAAGCGGGCCCGTTTCGGCTACCGGCTCGGCAACGGGGAGCTGATCGACTCGATGATCTTCGACGGGCTCACGTCGACGTTCGACGGGTTGCACATGGTGCGGCAGAACTCGAACGTGGCCCGCGAGCTCGGGATCTCCCGGGAGGATCAGGACGCGTGGGCTTACCGGTCGCAGCAGCGCGCGGCGGCCGCGCAGGACGCCGGTCGGTTCGACGAGGAGATCGTTCCGGTCGGCGAGGTGCGGGCGGACGAGAGCGTGCGCCGCGACAGCTCGCTCGAGTCGCTCGGGAAGCTCAAGCCGGTCTTCGACCCGGAGGGGACGACCACGGCCGGCAACGCGCCGGGGGTGAACGACGGTGCCTCCTGTGTCGTCGTCTGTTCCGAGGAGTTCGCGAAGCGACGGGGGCTCGAGCCGCTGGCGACGATCCTCGCGCAGGCCTACGTGGCGGACGACTTCGCCTACCTGGTGCGGACGCCGGGGCGTGCCGGCCAACGGGCACTCGAGAAGGCCGGCAAGCGGATCGAGGACGTGAAGCGCGTCGAGATCAACGAGGCGTTCGCGTCGGTCGCGCTGAACTCGACCCGGATGCTCGGTGCCGACGAGGAGCTCACGAATGTGAACGGCGGCGCCGTCGCCCTCGGGCATCCGATCGGCGCGAGCGGCGGCCGGATCGTCGGAACCATGGTGCACGAGCTGCGGCGAAACGGCGGCGGGCTCGGACTGGCGGCGATCTGCTCCGGCGGCGGCCAGGGCGACGCGTTGCTGATCGAGGTCTAGATTCTCGGCCGCGTGGCGGGTTAGCCTTCGTCGGTGGACGTGCCGTCCGTCGTCGTCGAGCTCCCGGGGGAGCATGTCCTGCTGAGGTCATACCGGCCGGATGAGTTCGACGCCGCCTTCGAGCAGGCGCGGAACAGCACGACCCGGGTCGGTGAGCTCTCGGCGGAGCGGATGCGGCTGCGCGTCGCCCGCTCGGGGCGGTTCGTGGAGGGCCGGCTCGATCTCGCCGTGGTCGCGGGCGGCCGCCTCGTCGGCTCGATCGAGGCGCGAGCGCCCGAGGGCGCGCATCCGCCCGGGGTCTGCGAGATCGGTGTCGAGCTGGTACCCCAGGTGCGCGGCGAGGGGCTCGGCACCGAGGCCGTCACCCTGCTGTCGCGTCACCTGCTCGCAAACGGCTTCGTGCGGGTGCAGGCGTCGACGGACGTCGGCAACGCAGCCATGCGGGGGGCGCTCGAGAAGGCCGGCTTTCGGCTCGAGGGCATCCTCCGCGGATACATGCCCGCCGACGGCCACCGCACCGACGGTGCGCTCTACGCAGTCACGGCTTCCGACCTTTGATGCGGTAGTAGCCTCCGACCGTGAGATTCGAGCACGTCCTCGTGGTCGGAGCGGGTCAGATGGGCGCGGGAATCGCCCAGGTGGTCGCGTCGTCGGGCCGGCAGGTCTCGCTTCACGACGCTGCTCCGGGCGCCGTCGAGCGCGGGCTCGCCGCGATGGGGAAGAGCCTCGCGAAGCTGGCCGAGAGAGGCGGCGGCGACCCGGATGACACGCTCGCCCGCGTCCGGCCCGTCGATGACCTGGTTCCAGCCGACCTGATGATCGAGGCGGTCATCGAGGACGCGGCGATCAAGGCCGACGTGTTCCGCCGCGCGGACGGCCTGTTCCCGGCCGGGGCGATCCTCGCCTCGAATACGTCGTCGATCCCCATCTCCTCGCTCGCTGCCGTGACCGGGAGGCCCGACCGGGTGATCGGCATGCACTTCTTCAACCCCGTGCCGCTGATGAGCCTCGTCGAGGTCGTTCGCGGCCTCGAGACCTCCGACGAGACAGCCGGGGCGATCGTCGAGCTGGCACGCGAGCTCGGCAAGACTCCGGCCGAGGCGCGTGACTTCCCGGGCTTCGTCTCGAACCGGATCCTGATGCCGTTCATCAACGAGGCCGCCTACGCGCTCCTCGAGGGCGTCGCCGATGCGGAGTCGATCGACACGATCGCCAAGCTCGGCTTCAACCATCCGCTCGGGCCGCTGGCGCTCGCCGACCTGATCGGCCTCGACACCTGCGTGGCGATCATGGAAGTGCTCCACGACGGCCTGGGCAATCCGAAGTACGCGCCCTGCCCGCTGCTCCGCCAATATGTCCAGGCCGGACGGCTGGGCCGGAAGTCGGGGCGCGGCTTCTACGAGTACAGCTGATGGACTTCGAGCTCACCGCCGAGCAGCGCGAGACCCAGGCACTCGCACGCGACTTCGCGCGGGACCGGATCGAGCCGAACGCCGCGGCCTGGGACCGCGCGCACGGCTTCCCCAGGGAGCTGCTCGACTCGCTCGCCGAGCTCGGCCTGCTCGGCGTCTGCGTACCGGAGGACCACGGCGGTGCCGGCGCCGGCTTCGTCTCGTACATCCTCGTCCTCGAGGAGCTCTCACGGGCCGACGCCGGCGTCGGCGTGACGGTCGCGGTGCACACGAGCGCGGCGACGCTTCCGATCCTCGCCTTCGGAACCGACGAGCAGAAGTCGCGGTTCGTGCCGCCGCTCGCGCGGGGCGAGGCGATCGGAGCCTTCGCGTTGACGGAGCCCGAGGCCGGCTCGGACGCCGGCTCGCTCCGCACGGCCGCGGTGGCCGACGGCGACGGCTGGTCGATCACGGGCTCCAAGCAGTGGATCACGAACGGCGCCTTCGCCGGCACGGTGCTGCTGTTCGCGCGCACCGACTCCTCGACGCCCGGTCCGGCCGGCGTGTCCGCGTTCATCCTCGACGGCGACCAGGTGCGCGTCACGCGCGAGGAGGAGAAGCTCGGGTTGAACTCGTCCTCGACGGTCGACCTCGTGCTCGAAGGTGCACGCGCGGGGCGCGACCGGCTCCTGGGCGGCGAGGGCACGGGTTTCGCGATCGCGATGGCGACGCTCGACGGCGGCCGGATCGGGATCGCGGCCCAGGCGGTCGGGATCGCGCAGGCGGCGTACGACGCCGCGCGGGAGTATGCGCTCGAGCGGCGGCAGTTCGGCAAGCGGATCGCCGACTTCCAGGCGATCCAGTGGAAGCTCGCGGACATGGCGACCGAGATCGACGCCGCCCGGCTGCTCGTCTACCGCGCCGCCTGGCTGAAGGAGCAAGGGCTGCCGCACACGGAGGAGGGAGCCAAGGCGAAGCTCTACGCGTCGGGTGTCGCCCGCCGGCAGACCGGCGAGGCGATCCAGATCCTCGGCGGCTACGGGTACACGAAGGAGTTCCCGGTCGAGCGCTACTACCGCGACGCGAAGATCACCGAGATCTACGAGGGAACGAGCGAGATCCAGCGCCTGGTGATCGCGCGCTCGATCCTCGGCCTCAAGCAGCGCCAGCTCGCCCAGGGATAGGCGCGGAAGAGCGTCGTGACACGCCCACATCGGCCACGGCCCGACGGGCCGTGGCCGGAACGGTCCCCCACCCTTGGGTGGGGCGTCGTCCCTCCGCCCTCGAGGTCGACGATACCTGCGACATCCACGCGTGTCTGTGGCGATTGCGTGCCGATTCTCAGCTGCAGTGGGTGCCGACTCTCAGCCTGCGGCCAGGGCAGGCCGCCACTCATACAGTGCGTCCGGCTCCTTCTCCATGTTGCCGGCGCCGTCCGTGAGCTTCACGAGCCGAAAGCCGTGGCGCTCGTAGAACCTCCTGGCGCCCGCGTTCTTCTGGAACACCCAGAGCTCGAGACGCTGCGGCCGCAGATGCTTCGCATGAGCGAGCAACGCGCCGCCGAGGCCCTGGTTCTGCGCGGCCGGACCGACATTGATGTGGGTGAGCTCGTCGTCCCTGAGCCCGATGAACCCGACGACGACACCATCCTCCTCCGCGACCCAGATCTCGTCGCGATCGATGAACCATCCTCCGAGCAGCGGCCGGTGCTCCTCGGAGATGCGCGGCAGATAGGTCATCTCGTCGCGAACCCGGACGAAGACATCGCTGACCGCCTCGGCATCATCGCGGGTGGCGCGTCGGATCATCGCCGTAATCTAGGGGCATGGCCCGGAAGCGCGAGGAGCCGGTTCGCCTGACGCGCATCTACACGCGCACGGGGGACACCGGCGAGACGAGCCTCGGCGACGGCTCGCGCGTTCCGAAGCTCGACCCGCGGATCGGCGCGTTCGGAACCGTGGACGAGCTCAACTCGTTGATCGGGCTGGTGCTGGCGGCATCGAGCGACGCGGAGCAGCGATCGACGCTCGAGCGGATCCAGAACGAGCTGTTCGACCTCGGCGCCGACCTCTCGGTGCCGTTCGGGATCGGCGATCGCCTCCGGATCGAGCAGCCGGCGATCGAGCGGCTCGAAGCAGACTGCGATCGCTTCAACGCCGACCTCGCGCCGCTCAGGAGCTTCGTGCTGCCGGGCGGAACGGAAGCGGCCGCCCGGCTCCAGGTAGCCCGTGCCGTCTGCCGCCGCGCCGAGCGCGAGGCGCTTGCCGCCTCCGCCCAGATCGAGATCAACCCTCTCGCGCTCGTGTACCTGAACCGGCTCTCCGATCTCCTGTTCATCCTCGCGCGGGCTGCGAATGCAGCGGCCGGCGAGGACGAGCCGCTCTGGAAGCCGGGAGGAGAGCGGTGACACTCGCTGCCTCCGATCGGCCCTGCTGAGAATCGTCACGGCCTGTCTGCTGAAAATCGACACGCGATCGGCACAGACGTGCGCGGATTTCGGCGTTACGCTCTCGGCGTGGGCGGAGGGACGACGCCCCACCCTTGGGTGGGGGACCGGCCGCTCGGCCGGGTCGGCAGGACCCGAACCTAGAATCAGACGGTGACGGTGACTGCCGATCGGGCCGCGGGAGAGACCGGAGCCCGGCGGGCGTTGATCGGATCGGGTCTCGTGCTCGCGCTTGCGGTCGGTCTCGCGAACGCGCTCAATGCCGTGTTCCAGTTCTCGCTCGCGCGGATCCTCGATCCCGCCGAGTACTCGCTGCTCGCTGCGCTCTTCGCCGTCGTCTTGATCGGCGCTGTGCCGCCGCTCGCCTTTCAGGCCACGACCGCGCGCAGCGTGGCATCGAAGCTGGCGGAGGGCCGTACCGCCGAGGCCGGTGTCTTCCTGCGGGGGACGTTGCGCTCGGTGCTCGCCTGGACAGCCGTGCTCCTGCTGCTCGCGGCGGCGCTCGCCGCCGTCGGCGCGGCGCTCGGGCTCGCGCAACCGCTGGCGATCGGGGCGACGGCCGCCACGGTCGCGATCGCGCTCGTGATTCCGGTCGTCTGGGGAGGGCTCCAGGGAGCGGGGCGGTTCCGCGACCTGGCCCTCGCGACGCTCCTGTTCGCCGGGACGCGTCTCGCCGCCGGGGTCGTGATCGGCAAGGCCGGGGGAGGGGTCGGCGCCGTCATGCTGGGCGTTGCCGGCGCGACGGCGCTGACCGCGGCCGTCTCGCTCGTGCCTCTCCGCGGCCTGCTCAGGCTGACGGACAGCGCGCGCCCGGTCCGACGGCGCCTGGCCACGCTCCCGAACGCGGGAGCGGCGGTCGGCCTCACGACGCTCGCAGCCCTCGCGACGACCGACCTGCTCGTGGCCAAGCTCGCGTTCACGGGCGGCACAGCCGGCGACTACGCCGCCGCCTCGGTGGGCGCCCGCGTGCTGCTGTTGATCCCGATCGCCGTCACGACCGTGCTCTTTCCACGTGTGGCCACGCTTCGCGACCGCGGGCGCGAGCGGGCGCACCTGAGGGCCGGACTGCTCGTCGTCGGGATCACCGGGGCGGTCGCAACGGCGCTGCTGTGGACCTTCGCCGAGCCACTGATCAACCTGACCTTCGGGTCGAAGTACGACGACGCGGCGCCGTGGCTCGGGCCGCTCAGCCTCGCGATGGCGCTGTACGCACTCGCCACCGTCTACCTCTACCACTTCCTCTCGCTGGGACGGTCGCGCTTCGCGCTCTGCCTGGTCGGGATCCTCGCCGTGCAACTCGCGATCTTCGGTGCCTTCCATGCGAGCCCGCGAGAGCTGATCGGCATCCAGATCGGCGTCTCGGCGGTCACCCTCCTCGCCTGCGAGGTGTGGTATCTCCGGCGGCACCGGTAGCGCGGACGGCGCGCCCTACAATCAGGGCATGGCGACGACCGAGGACAGGCGGAAGCTCGACGCCACCGAGGCATGGCGCCAGGGGCACTACGCGGCGGCACCCGAGCGCACCGACGAGCTGCTCTCGACGATCTCCGGCATCGAGGTCGATCCGCTCGCCACGCCCGACACGGCCGGCGTGGACTACGACCGCGATCTCGGCTTCCCGGGCGAGTTCCCGTTCACGCGCGGCGTGTATCCGTCGATGTACCGCGGCCAGCTGTGGACGATGCGCCAGTTCGCGGGGTTCGGCACCGCGGAGGAGACGAACGAGCGCTTCCGCTATCTGCTCGAGCACGGGCAGACGGGGCTGTCGACGGCCTTCGACATGCCGACGCTGATGGGCTACGACTCCGACCACCCGAAGTCGCTCGGCGAGGTCGGCCGCGAAGGGGTGGCGATCGACTCGCTCGCCGACATGGAGACGCTGTTCGCCGGCATCCCGCTCGGCGAGGTGTCGACGTCGATGACGATCAACTCCCCGGCCGCGATCCTGCTCGCCTTCTACATCTGCGTGGGCGAGCAGCAGGGTGCGCCCCGCGACCAGCTGCGCGGGACGGTGCAGACGGACATCCTCAAGGAGTACATCGCGCAGAAGGAGTTCATCTTCCCGCCGGAGCCCTCGATGCGGCTCGTCGTGGACATGATCGAGTTCTGCTCGCGTGAGCTGCCGCGCATGCATCCGGTCTCGATCTCGGGCTACCACATCCGCGAGGCGGGCTCGACGGCCGCGCAGGAGCTCGCGTTCACACTCGCCGACGGGTTCGCGTACGTGGACGCGTGCGTGGAGCGCGGCCTGGGCGTCGACGAGTTCGCGCCGCGGCTCTCCTTCTTCTTCAACGCGCACATCGACTTCTTCGAGGAGATCGCCAAGTACCGGGCGGCGCGGCGGATCTGGGCGCGCGAGCTGCGCGACAGGTACGGGGCGAAGGATCCGCGCTCCTGGCTGATGCGCTTCCACACCCAGACGGCGGGTGTGTCGCTGACGGCGCAGCAGCCGGAGGTGAACATCGTCCGGACGGCGATCGAGGCGCTGGCAGCGGTGCTGGGCGGGACGCAGAGCCTGCACACGAACTCGTTCGACGAGGCGCTGGCGCTGCCGACCGAGCACGCGGTGCGGATCGCGCTGCGGACCCAGCAGGTGATCGCGCACGAGTCGGGAGTCGTGAGCTCGATCGACCCGCTCGGCGGCTCCTACTTCCTCGAGACGCTGACGAGCGAGCTCGAGCGACAGGCCTACGACTACTTCGACCGGATCGCGAAGCTCGGCGGGGTCGTGCCGGCGATCAAGGACAACTTCTTCCAGCGCGAGATCGCCGACGCCTCGTTCCGCTACCAGTCCGAGGTGGAGCGCGAGCAGCGTGTGATCGTCGGCGTCAACCGCTACACCCTCGACGACGAGCCGGAGCCCGACATCCTCCGCATCGACCCGGCGCTCGAGCAAAAGCAGATCGACCGCGTCCAGGCGCTCCGAGCCCGGCGCGACTCGGCCCGGGTCGAGCAGCGGCTCGCCGAGCTGAAGGCCGCCGCCGCCGGCGAGGCGAACCTGATGCCGCTGCTCGTCGACGCGGCCCGCGACTACGTGACGATGGGCGAGATGTGCGACGCCTTGCGTGAAGATCTGGGGGGTCTGGCGGGAGACACCCGTCTTCTGATCCCCGGACCGGCGACTACGTCGCCTGGTCCGGCGCGAGACCCAGTTCTTCCAGTGCCTCCTTCTCGGCCTGCTCGTCCTCGGTATCCGTGAGGTAGTCCTCCGCATGGCCGAGCGCGGTGAACGCCTTGAAGAACAACGCGAGCCCGACGATGATGACCCCGATCGCGCCGTAGACCCACTCGACGTTCTGCTGGCCGAGAGACTTGATCACGGCGCCGCCGATCAGCGTTCCGACCGGGATCGCCGACCATGCGATCACGCCGGCGATGCTCGCGACGCGTCCCATCATGTGCGGCGGCACGATCATCTGCCGCAGGCTCTGGGTGTTGATGTTCAGGAAGAGGCCGAACCCGGACGCCGCCGCCCAGAGCACGAGCGCGACGACGTAGTGATCCGTCGCGGCGAAGCCCACGATGAACGCGCCGTGGAGGATCATCGCGCCGATCGCGGCGTCGCTGAACTTCACCTTCTTGCGGATCGAACCGGCCGACAGCCCGAGCACGACCACCCCGAGGCCCCCCGCGGCGAAGAGGTAGCCGACGCGCGAGTCGGTGGCGTGCAGACGGACCTTCCCGAAGAGCACGAGCTGGAACCCCGCCGTGGCGCCGAAGAAGTTGATCAGCGCCATCATCAGAGAGATGTTCCGGAGGACGGGATGGCCGAACACGTAGCGCAGGCCCTCCTGGACGTCGCGGAGGATGTGCGTAGGCTCGCGTTCCTCGTCGACGTTGAAGCGGCGCCGGACCAGACTCAACGCGACGGCCGACACGAGGAAGCTCGCGGCGTCGACGAAGAGGAGGTCCGAGATGGGCATGACCGCAACGAGCAGCCCCGCGAGCAGCGGCCCCACGACCGAGGCGGCCGAGTAGCTCGCCATGATCCGGCCGTTTGCGGTGACGAGCAATTCCTTCGGCACGAGGCTCGGGATCGCTGCGAACTCGCCCGAGTCGAACGCGATCGTCAGGCATGCCGTCACGAACGCCATCGCGAAGATCCACCAGACCGAGAGGATGCCGAGGTAGTCGAAGACCGGAACCGACGCGATCGCGGCACCGCGTCCGAGGTCGACCGCGATCATCATCCGCTTGCGGTCGACGCGATCCACCCACGCGCCGATCAGCAGCCCGAACAGGAGATACGGGAGGAAGTACGCAACCGCCGTCAACGCGAGGTAGATGGGGGAGTGCGTCAGCGTGTAGACGAGGAGGGGCAGCGCGAACGCCGTGAACGAGCTGCCGACGTTCGAGATCGTCTGCCCGGTCCAGAACTTCCAGAAGTCGCCGCTCAGCCTCTGTGCGGGTGACATACCGGTAACTTACCTATACTGTCGGTGTGAGCAAGAACCTGCGTGTCGCGGAGGACATCCACCGCGCGCTCGTCGACCTGGCGCTGCGGACGATGGAGCACGAGAAGCGCTGCAAGGAGCGGCTCGGCCTCAAGAGCACCCATGCGCGGGTTCTCTTCCGGCTCGAGCCCGGCGAGGAGATCACGATCAGGATGCTTGCGGAACGGGTCCGGCTCGACGCCTCCAACGTCTCCACCGCCGTCGCCGAGCTCGAGGCGAACGGCCTGCTGGAGCACCGTCCGGCGCCGCACGACCGCCGTTCGCGGCCGGTTGCCCTGACTCCGGCCGGCGGCCGTGTACGGGCGAAGCTCGTCCGGTGCCTGTTCACCGATCCGCCGTCCGTTCGCGGCTTGACGCCGGCCGAGCAGCTGGAGCTCCGCGAGCTGCTCAAGCGCACGCAGGAGACCTGAGCGTCAAACCTCGAGCTCGAGCCCGTCACGGGCCTGCTCGAGCCCCGCGGGAAGCGGCAGCTCGTGCGGCCGGTGGGTGAGCAGCAGCCGCTTCGCGCCCGAGGCCTCGAACGCCGCCACCGCCTCGTCGGCCGAGAGGTGCCCGCGCGGCGTGCCGTCCAGGTCGCCGCGCTCGAGCGTCGCCTCGCAGACGAACAGGTCGACGTCGCGCGCCAGCTCCGCCAGCCCGTCGTCGGGGCCGGAGTCGCCCGAGTAGGCAAGCGAAAGGCCGCCGTTCGTGACCCGCAGGCCGAAGGTGAGCAACGTGTAGTGCGGGAGCTGTCTGGCCAGGAGCGTGAAGCCTGCGACCTGGAACGGCTCGTCCTCCGGATAGTCGTGAACGGCGAAGGCCTGCTCGAACATGTCGTCCCAGCCGAGGCGCGAGCCGAAGTCCCTGATCCGGTCGCGGCCCTCCGGTGGCACCCAGAGCTCGGGCTGCTCCTTGCCCTTCGCCGGCCCGACCAGGTTGCCCCACACCCAGGGCACGAGATCGCCCCAGTGGTCGAGGTGCCAGTGCGTGATCACGACCGCGTCGATGCTCGGCCAGCCGCCGTCCATGACGCGCAGCCGGGCGAGCACGCCGGGGCCGCAATCGAGCAGCAGGCGGCGTTCGCCGTCCTCGACGAGATACCCGGACTGGGCGCCGCCCGGGTTCGGCCAGGCGGGTGAGGAGCCAACGACGGTCAGACGCACGGCCATATACTGCCGCCCCGGTGCCTCACAAGACTCGAGTGGTCATCGCCAAGGTCGGGCTCGACGGTCATGACCGCGGTGCGAAGGTCATCGCCCGCGCCCTGCGCGACGCCGGCATGGAGGTCATCTACACGGGGCTGCACCAGACGCCGGAGCAGATCGTCGAGACCGTGATCCAGGAGGATGCGGACGCGGTCGGCGTCTCGATCCTCTCCGGCGCGCACATGACGCTGATCCCGCGGATCCTCGAATTGCTGCGCCAGAACGAGGTGGACGACGTGCTCGTCCTCGTCGGCGGCACGATCCCCGCGGACGACGCGCGCGAGCTGAAGGAGCAGGGCGTGGCCGAGATCTTCACGCCGGGGGCTCCGACGAGCACGATCGTCGACTTCCTGCGCGCGCAGGTCCCGTCGTAGTGCCCGTCACCGTCTCGGCCGAGGACGGCGTCGCCCTCGTCACGATCGACCGGCCGGACGCGCTGAACGCGCTCGACCTGCCGACGCTCACCGAGCTGCGCGACCGACTCGCGGAGCTCGCGGCCGACGAGAGCGCCCGCGTCGTCGTGCTCACCGGCGCCGGCGACCGCGCGTTCGTCGCGGGCGCGGACATCAAGTACATGAGCGGGCTCGACGTCGACGGCGCGCGGGCCTGGGGCGCGCTCGGCCACGAGGCGGCACAGCTGCTCGAGACGATGCCGAAGCCGACGATCGCCGCGATCAACGGCTTCGCGCTCGGCGGCGGCTGCGAGCTCGCGCTCGCCTGCGACCTCCGCTACGCGGCGCAGAACGCGAAGCTCGGCCAGCCGGAGGTGTCGATCGGGATCATCCCCGGCTGGGGCGGAACGCAGCGGCTCGCGCGCGTCTGCGGGCTCGGCCTGGCCAAGGAGCTCGTGTTCACGGGCCGGATGGTCGGCGCGGACGAGGCGCTCGAGCGCGGGCTCGTCAACGCCGTCTTCGCGCCCGAGGAGCTGATGGGAAAGACGATGGAGCTGGCCGCCTCGCTGGCCGCGAAGAGCCCGCTCGTCCTCGCCCGGGCGAAGGAGGCGACGAACCGCTCGCTCCAGGGCGACCTCGGGGAAGGGCTCGCGTTCGAGGCCGAGACGTTCGCGCAGCTCTTCGCGAGCGAGGACCAGAAGGAAGGCATGGCCGCGTTCGTCGAGAAGCGCGAGCCGCGCTTCACCGGCCGCTGAGGCAGGCGCCGGATCAGGGGCCGCCGGCCGGAGCCGACGTGACAGCTGCGATCCGGGATGCGCTGATCGCTCCCGGGCGGGCCAGCGCCACTGCGAGCGTGGCCCTGGCGGGGGTGGTCAGCACGACGACGTTCTTGCCGGCGAGTGCGCCGAGGTCGGTCGATCCGGCCGAGCCCAGCGTCCCGTCACCTGCGTCGACCTGCGCGGAGCTCGGCACGGTGAGCACGATCGTCCGCACGACCCCCGTCAGCTTCTGCGACGCAGGGAACAGCGTCAGCGAGGTCACGGCAAGCGTCACCCGGCCGCCGGTCGAGCTCGTGACCTTGCCGTCGACGGAGAGCGACACGGTCGTCTTCGGATCGACCGGGACGAGCAGATGCACCGCCTTGCGCAGGTACGGGTACGGGTCGACCGCCGCACCGTCGTTCGGGTGCACCTCGAAGTGGAGGTGCGCATGGATGCCGTTCGCGTCCCCTGAGTCGCCGACGAAGCCGACCGGCTGGCCCGCCTGGACCGTGGCGCCGTCCTTCAGCCCGGGCGCGTACGCCGTGCCGGCGACGCACTGGCCGCGGTTGTCGTTCCCTGTCGTGAGGTCGTTGTTGAGGTGGATGTACTGGTAGGTCGTGCCGCTCTTCCCGTGGAGGTAGAGCATGCAGCCGGCCGTCGCCGAATGCGTCCAGAAGGTGATCGTGCCGGGCTCGGCGGCGACGGCGATCTGCCGCTTCGACGCCATCAGGTCGTTGCCCGGATGCGGCCACTTGGCGCGCGGCTCGCCGAAGTCGTCGCGATAGGTCACGGGGCCGACGACGGGGAAGATCAGCTGCGGGACAGGGCCGCGCAGCGTCGCTCCGCCGGGCACAGCGAGAGCTGCGGCTGCGGCGAGGGCGGCGACGATGGCGACGCCGATGGCTGTCGTCCGGCGGAAGATCACACGCACGGGATTCGCGCTTCGGAAGCCAGACCCTAGCACCTCGTCCGGCGTGCCCCGCCCCGTGAGTGGTTAGATTCGACTCGCCGTGAAGATCGCCGTATGCGTGAAGCAGGTTCCGGAGGCGGGTGTCTCCAAGCGGATCGACCCCGCCTCGAAGCGGCTCGACCGCTCGGGCGAGGCCGGCCTGAACGTCTTCGACGCCAACGCGATCGAGGAGGCGCTGCGGATCAGGGAGAGCGCGGGGGAAGGTGAGGTCGTGCTCGTCTCGATGGGGCCGGAGCGGGCGATCGAGGCGATGCGCAAGGCGCTGGCGATGGGTGCCGACCGGGCGCTGCTGGTGAGCGACGAGGGAGCCGCGGGCTCCGATCTCGTCGCGACGAGCTACGTGCTCGCGAAGCTGCTCGAGCGCGAGCAGCCCGACCTCGTCCTGTTCGGCCAGCAGGCGAGCGACTCGGACGGCGCCGTGCTCTGGGCCGCCGTCGCCGAGCGCCTGCGCCGGCCGCTCGTCTCCCAGGCCTCCGAGCTGACCATCGACGGCGGAAAGGTGCAGGTGAAGCGCCAGACCGAGTTCGGCTACGACCGGATCGAGGCGTCGCTGCCGGCCGTCGTGGCCGTCTCGGACGCGATCAACGAGCCGCGCTACCCGTCGCTGAAGGGGATCATGGGCGCGAAGTCGAAGCCGCAGGAGACGCTCTCGCTCGCCGACCTCGGCGTCGAGGCCGATCGTGCCGGCGAGGCCGGCTCGCGCACCGAGGTCTACGGCCTCCAGCCGCCGCCTCCCCGCGGCGACACCCTCCGCATCGACGGCGACGCCTCGGCGCCGCAGCAGATCGTCGACTACCTCGCCGAGCGGAAGCTGATCTAGCGCATGCCGACCCTTGTCTTCCTCGAGCACCACGAGGGCGAGCTCGTCCGCAACTCGCTGGGCGTGCTCTCGAAGGCTGCGAGTCTCGGCGGTGACGTCGCCGGCGTCGTTGCCGGCTCCGGCGTCGGGGAGCCTGGCCGCCGCGGCCGGGGAGTACGGCGCCTCGCGCGTGTACGTGGCCGACGACCCGGCGCTCGCCGCGCCGCTGCCTCAGCCTCGCGTCGACGTGCTTGCCTCGCTCGTCCGGGAGAAAGGTTTCGACACCGTCCTGTTCGGCCAGTCCGTGCTCGCCACCGACCTCGCCGCCGGCCTGGCGGCGCGGCTCGACGCCGGGCTCAACTGGGACCTGACGGACGTCGTCCTCGAGGGCGGCAAGCTCGTCGGCAAGCGTCCGGCGCTCGGGGACTCGGTCGTCGTCGACGTGGGGTGGAGATCGGAGCCGCGACTGGCGCTGTTCCGGACGGCCGCCTTCGAGCCGGCTGCCACCGGCGGCACCGCCGAGGTCGAGGAGATCCCGGTGCAGCTCGAGGACTTCTCCACGAGCGCGGTGATGCTCGAGCAGGCGAACGAGCAACGGACGGGGCCGTCGATCGAGGACGCCGACGTGATCGTCGCCGGCGGGCGCGGGCTCGGGAAGCCGGAAGGGTTCGGCATGCTGGAAGAGCTCGCGAAGGAGCTGGGCGGCGCGGTCGCCGCGACGCGCGCGGTCGTCGACGCGGGCTGGTACGCGTACCCGGCGCAGGTCGGCCAGACGGGCAAGACCGTCTCGCCGAAGCTCTACATCGCGTGCGGCATCTCGGGGGCGATCCAGCACAAGGTCGGCATGCAGGGGTCGTCCACGATCGTCGCCATCAACAAGGACGCGAACGCGCCGATCTTCGAGTTCTGCGACCTCGGCGTCGTCGGCGACGTGAACGAGATCGTCCCGAAGCTGACCGAGCTCGTCCGCGCACGAAAGGGCTGACGCTGCGGCCGTCCGAGTATCCGCCGCCGTTCGATCCGGGCGAGGTGATCGCCGCCCCGAGCGATCCCGAGCCGATCGAGGTCGGCGTGCTGATCGTCGGCGCCGGCCCGGCCGGGCTCGCCTGCGCGATCCGGCTCGGGCAGCTTCTCGAGTCCTCTCCGGAGACCGCCGAACGGCTCGGCGAGGTGCCGGTGGCGGTGATCGACAAGGGATCGAAGCCGGGCGCCCACCTGCTCTCCGGCGCCGTCGTCAACCCGGTCTCGCTGCGGCGGTTGTTCAAGGACCGCAAACGGATCGCAGACATGCCGTTCTACGGACGTGTCACCGGCGAGTCGGTCTACTACCTGACCTCCCGCAAGGCGCTCAGGATCCCGGCTCCGCCCACGATGCGGAACCACGGCAACCTCGTCGCGTCGGTCGCGCAGCTCGGCCGGTGGCTCGCCGAGCAGGCAGAGGAGGGGGGCGCGACGATCCTTCCGGAGACCTCGGGGGAGAAGCTCCTCGTCACGGACGGCCGGGTGCGCGGGGTGCGCACCGGCGACCGCGGACGGGGCAAGGACGGCGGGCAGCTGGCCAAGTTCGAGCCCGGGAGCGACCTCGTCTCGCGGGTGACGGTGCTCGCCGAGGGCACGCAGGGGCACCTCACGGGCGCGGCGATCAGCCGCTTCGGCCTGGAGGGCGAGAACCCACAGGTCTGGGCGCTCGGCGTCAAGGAGGTCTGGCGGGTCGAGCGGCCCCTCGAACGCGTCATCCACACCATGGGCTGGCCGCTCCGCGGCGGCGCCAAGTACCGTGAGTTCGGCGGCTCGTTCGTCTACCCGATGGGCGACGACATGCTCACGATCGGCATGGTCGTCGGCCTCGACTACCGCGACGCCGAGCTTTCGATCCACGACCTGCTGCAGGAGCTGAAGACACATCCGAAGATCGGGCGCCTGCTCCGGGGCGGCGAGCGGATCGCCTGGGGCGCGAAGACGATCCCGGAGGGTGGCTGGTACGCGCTGCCGAGACAGCTGCACGCGCCCGGCCTCGTGCTGACGGGTGACGCGGCCGGAACCGTCAACGTGCCGGCGCTCAAGGGCATCCACTACGCCATCGAGTCGGGGATGCTGGCGGCGGAGGCGATCTTCGCGGCTCTGCGGCCCGGCGAGGTCGCCTGGCGGCCGGGAGCGCTCGCGCCGTACGACGACGCCGTTCGCTCCGGGCTGATCGGCAGCGACCTCTATCGCGTCCGCAACATGCGCCAGGTGTTCGGCAAGGGATTCGTCCGCGGCTCGGCGATGGCCGGCGCCGCCACCGTGTCGATGGGACACGTGCCCTCGGGGCGGGTCGACGGCGAGCGGGACGCCGACCAGGAGCTGATCTCGACCGACCGGGCGAAGAGCTACCCCGTCCCGGACGGAAAGCTCACCTTCGACAAGCTCTCCTCGGTCTACCTGAGCGGCAACAAGACGCGTGACGACGCGCCGAACCACATCCGGATCGAGACGCGCGTGCCGCGGGAGGTAGCCGAGTTGTGGGTGCGCATGTGCCCCGCGCAGGTGTACGAGGTGGGCGCGGAGGACGCCGGCAAGGTGCACGTCGTCGTGACGCCGTCGAACTGCGTCCAGTGCGGCGCGATCACCGCCAAGGGCGGCCGGCTCACCCCGCCCGAGGGCGGCGCCGGGCCCGAGTACACGCTCACCTGACCCGGTGGAAACGGCCGCTCCGGCCCGTGCGTAGGCTCTCTTCATGACCCCGCCGCTCCCGACCCGCGACGACGTGCTCGCCGCCCGCGAGACGATCGCGGGCCGTGTGCACCGGACGCCGACGTTCAGCTCGACGACGCTCGGCGAGCGGGTCGGCGCGCGCACCTTCCTGAAGGCGGAGCTGTTCCAGAAGACCGGCTCGTTCAAGCCGCGCGGCGTGCTCAACAAGCTGGCCTCGCTGAGCCCGGACGAGAAGGGCCGCGGCGTCGTCACCTGGTCGGCCGGCAATCACGCGCAGGCGGTCGCCTGGGCGGCGGCGAGCCAGGGGATCGACTGCCTCGTCGTCATGTCGGCGGGCGCGAGCCCGCAGAAGGTCGCGGCCACGCGAGGCTACGGGGCCGTCGTCGACCTCGAGGCGCCCGATCACTCCGCGGCGCACGAGCGGCTCCTGCGGCTGATCGAGGAGACGGGCCGCACCTACGTGCCGCCGTTCGACGATCCGCTCGTGATCGCCGGCCAGGGGACGGTGGGGCTCGAGATCGCCGAGGACGTCCCGGACGCCGATGTGATCGTCTGCCCGATCGGCGGCGGCGGACTGATCTCGGGCGTCGCGACGGCGGTCGACACGAGGATCGTCGGCGTCGAGCCGGAGCGGTCGGCGGCCTTCACCGCGGGTCTCGCAGCCGGCCGCAGCGTGCACATCGACCTTCAGCCGACGATCGCCGACGGCCTCGCTCCGCCCTTTGCCGGAGAGCTGACGCTCGCGATCGGCCGTGAACGCATCGACGAGGTCGTGCTGCTCACCGAGGAGGAGATCGCGGCCGGCATGCGCTTCCTCTACGCGCGCGCCAAGCTCGCGTGCGAGCCGTCCGGGGCGGCCGCGACCGCCGCGCTCCTGGCCGGAAAGGTCGCGGTCGAGCCCGGCTCCACCGTCGTCGCGATCGTCTCGGGCGGCAATGCTGCCGCCAAAGTGGCCTCTGCTATCTTGGGCGAAGCCGATGAAAACTGACATTCATCCCGAGTACGTCCTGGCGACCGTTCGCTGCTCCTGCGGCAACGAGTTCGTCACCCGGTCGACGAAGCCCGAGCTGCACGTCGAGATCTGCTCGGCATGCCATCCCTTCTACACGGGCAAGCAGAAGCTCGTCGACACCGGTGGTCGCGTCGAGCGCTTCCAGCGCCGGCTCGAGCGCGCCGGCAAAAGCTAGAACTCACCGATGACAGTCGGCGGGCAAGCCGTCCTCGAGGGCGTGATGATGCGCAGTCCGTCCAGCTGGGCGGTCGCGGTGCGCAAGCCGGACGGCGGCATCGCCCAGGTCTGCCGGCCGATCTCCTCGCCGATGGCCAGGCGGCGGGTCTACCGGCTGCCCGTCATCCGCGGCGTCATCGCCCTCGGAGAGTCGCTCGCGATCGGCTTTCGGGCCCTGGCGATCTCGGCCCAGTACGCGACCGGGGAGGAGGGTGAGGACGGCGAGGTCAAGACCGAGCTGACCCGCGGCCAGCTCATCTTCGCCTTCGCGATCTCGATCGGCTTCGCCGTGATGCTGTTCAAGGTCGGCCCGGCGCTGATCACGAGCCGCATCGGTCTCAAGTCGACGGGCACCTTCGTGATCGTCGAAGGACTGATCCGCGTCGCGATCTTCATCCTCTATCTGTCGCTGATCTCGCTGCTCCCCGACCTGCGGCGCGTGTTCCAGTACCACGCCGCCGAGCACAAGGCGATCAACGCCTACGAGGCCGGAGAGGAGCTGACCCCCGAGCGCGTGCAGCGGTTCAGCCTGATCCACCCGCGCTGCGGGACGGCGTTCCTCCTCTGGGTGATGGTGATCGCGATCTTCGTGTTCGCGTTCTTCGGCCGGCCGCCCTGGTACTGGCTGATCGCGACGCGGATCCTGCTGCTCCCGGTGATCGCGGGCATCGCCTACGAGCTGATCCGCTTCGCGGGCAAGCACCAGGACAACACGTACCTGATGGCGGCGCTGGCGCCCGGCCTGTGGCTGCAGCGAATGACGACGCGGCAGCCCACCCTCGACCAGATCGAGGTCTCGATCCGGGCCCTGCAGAACGTCCTCGAGCGCGAGGGGCAGGCGTCTCCGGCCGCCGAGGCCCGCGTCGAGGTGATGGCGTAGGCAATGCCGAGGATCGAGCGCACCGCCGAGGCGGTCTGGGAAGGCCGCGCCGCCAGTGGATCGGGAACGATCGCCGGCCGCTCGTCGGGTGCGTTCGAGCTTCTGTACAGCGAGCCGACGCGCGTCGGTGACCCCGCCGGGCAGACGAGCCCCGAGGAGCTGATCGCCGCCGCGCACGCGGGGTGCTTCGCGATGTCGCTCGCCGGCGAGATCTCCAGGCTGCGGCACGAGCCGCGGAGCGTGGCGGTCACGGCGACGTGCGTGATGGACGAGGTCGAGGGGAGGGGGCACCTCGTGGTCGCCTCGAATCTCGCCGTCGAGGCGGACGTGCCCGGGCTGGACGAGGCCGCCTTTCACGAGGCCGTCGAACGAGCCGACGCGGGCTGCCCGATCTCGACGCTGATCCGCGGCAGCGCCGACGTCACGGTTTCGGCCGCGCTCAGCGGCTAGCGCACCACTCGTCCGCTCGCGGCCAGGCCGGCTCCGACGAGCAGTGCCTGGCACTTCTCTGGCGCTGCTCCGTAGCAGCGTCAGACGCTGCTACGCAAGCGGTGCCAGGTGTGGTGCCGGAGAGGTGCCAGACCCCTGGCCGTGGCCGGAAAGGACCGCGGCTCGTCTGAGGAGCCGCGTTACCCTGTCGGCATGGCCGACTTCGAGGCACTCGTCGACGAGCTGGAGCGCTCCTACCTGGAGACGCAGGAGCGCATGTCCGACCCGGCCGTATACGGCGACCGCCGGGAGGCAGCCGACGTCGGCAAACGACTGAAGGAGCTCGAGGTGGCATACCGGCTCGCCGAGGAATGGCGCCGGATCCGCGACGATCTCGCCGACGCCCGCGGGGACGGCGACCTGCGCGAGCTCGTCCCAGAGCTCGAGGAGCGGCTGGCCGAGCTCGAGGAGGAGCTCAAGCTGGCGCTCGTCGAGTCGGACCCCGCCGATCGCAAGGACGTGATCGTCGAGATCCGCTCGGGCGTCGGGGGCGACGAGGCAGCGCTCTGGGCCGACGACGTCTTCCGCATGCTCACCAAGTACGCGGAGCGCCTCGGCTACAAGTGGGAGATCATCTCGGCGAACCCCAACGAGGGCGGCGGGCAGAAGGACGTCGTCTTCGCCGTCAAGGGCGACGGCGCCTACTCGGTGTTCAAGTGGGAGGGCGGCACGCACCGCGTCCAGCGGGTCCCGCAGACGGAGTCGCAGGGCCGCATCCACACGTCCACGGCCACCGTTGCGGTGATGCCCGAGGCGGAGGAGGTCGAGGTCGGGATCGATCCGTCCGACCTCAAGATCGACGTCTACCGCTCCTCCGGCCCCGGCGGCCAGAGCGTCAACACGACCGACTCGGCAGTCCGCATCACGCACGTCCCGACGGGGACAGTGGTCGCGATGCAGGACGAGCGCTCGCAGCTCCAGAACCGCGACAAGGCGATGCGCGTGCTCCGGGCTCGGCTGTACGAGCTCGAGCGCGAGCGCCAGAACGCGGAGCTGTCCGCCACCCGCCGCGCGCAGGTCGGAACCGGGGAGCGGGCCGAGAAGATCCGCACCTACAACTACGCCGAGAGCCGCGTCACCGATCACCGCATCAAGCTCACGCAGCACCGGCTCGACCAGATCCTCGAGGGCGATCTCGGCGACTTCACCGCGGCGCTCACGTCCGAAGACCGCCGCCGGGCGCTCGAGACCGTCGCTTCTTGACCGTCGGCGACGTCCTGAAGGCGTCGACGGAGTTCCTCGCCGCCAAGGGCGTCCCCAGCCCGCGGGTCGACGCGGAGCATCTCGTCGCGAGGGCGCTCGGCCTCACCCGGCTCGACCTCTACCTCCAGCACGATCGGCCGCTGACGGAGGCGGAGCTTGCGACCGCGCGCGAGCTCGTCCGGCGCCGGGGGACGCGCGAGCCCCTCGCCTACGTGCTCGGCGAGTGGGGGTTCCGGCGGCTGACGCTGACCACCGATCGGCGGGCGCTGATCCCGCGGCCCGAGACGGAGGTCGTCGTCGAGCGCTGCCTCGCATTGCTCGCCGACCAGGACCGGCCCGAGGTACTCGACGTCGGAACGGGCTCGGGCGCCATCGCGCTCGCGATCGCCGACGAGCATCCGGGCGCGCGTGTCACGGCGGTCGACGTGTCCGAGGACGCGCTGGCGCTCGCAGCGGTGAACGCCGAGCGCACCGGGCTCGGCGAGCGAGTCGCCCTCGTGCACCGGGACCTGGCCGAGGGCCTTCCGGGCGGCCCGTACGACCTCGTCGTGTCGAACCCGCCCTACGTCCTTCCGGAGGAGATCGACGCTCTCGAGCCGGAGGTTCGCGACTGGGAGCCGCGTCAGGCGCTCGTCGGGCGCGGGGCGACGGAGGCCATCGCCCGCGCGGCTCCCGGCGTGCTCCGTGCGGGCGGCTGGCTCGTGCTCGAGGTTGCGGACGGCGCCGCAGGACGAGCTGAAAGCCTGCTCGCTGAGGCGGGTTTCGGTGACCTCTGCCGGTCGCTGGACCTTGCCGATCGCGAACGAGTCGTGGAGGGACGATGGGAGTCGTAGACGACGCCGTTCGCGCACTCGCCGCCGGCCGGCTGATCGTCCTGCCCACCGACACCGTCTACGGCCTGGCCGCGACGGCCTCCCGGGAGGATCCGGTGCGCCTGCTCTGCCGGGCGAAGGGCAAGCCGGAGACCTCGCCGACCGCGCTCGTCGCGTCCAGTGTCGACCTGCTGCTCGAATGCGTTCCCGAGCTCCGCGGCCGTGACGCAACGATCGCGCAGACGCTGCTGCCGGGCCCCTACACGCTCGTCCTGCGCAACCCGGCGCGGCGCTTCCGCTGGCTGGCAGGCTCGGCGCCGGAGACCATCGGGGTACGCGTGCCGGTGCTCGTGGGCGAGGCCGCCTCGATCCTGCAGCAGGTCGGCGCCGTGGCGGCGTCGAGCGCCAACCTCCACGGCGGCCCGGATCCGGCGACACTCGACGAGGTGCCGGATCAGATCCGCTCGGCGGCCGCGGCGCTCGTCGACGGCGGCGAGCTACCCGGCACGGCCTCGACCGTGATCGACTTCACCGGGCCCGAGCCGAAGGTCATCCGCGAGGGGGCGGCAGCGTCGGCGGAAGCGATCGATCGCGCTCTCGCTGCGCTGGCGTGACCTCACGGGGCTGACCAGCAGGACGAGTACCATCCACGCGTGGCTGTCCATCAGCAGTCGCTGAGCGAGTTGCGGGCGGCGACGCTCACCGACGTCGATCCCGACATCGCCGAGCTGCTCGGCCGGGAGCTCGACCGGCAACGGGGCCAGATCGAGCTGATCGCCTCCGAGAACTTCACCTGGCCGGCCGTGCTCGAGGCCGTGGGCAGCGTGCCGACGAACAAGTACGCGGAGGGCTACCCGGGCAAGCGCTACTACGGCGGCTGCGAGATCGTCGACGAGATCGAGCAGCTCGCGATCGACCGCGCGACGTCGCTGTTCGGCGCCGAGCACGCAAACGTGCAGCCGCACGCGGGCGCCCAGACGAACATGGCCGTCTACTTCTCCTGCCTCGAACAGGGCGACACGATCCTTTCCCTCGAGCTCGCCCACGGCGGCCATCTCACCCACGGCCTCAAGGTCAACTTCTCGGGGCGGCTGTACACGATCGCGCATTACGGGGTCAATCGTGAGACGAACGTGGTCGACTACGACGAGGTGCTGGCGATCGCGAAGCAGCACCGGCCGAGGCTGATCGTCTGCGGCGGCTCGGCCTATCCCCGCACGGTCGAGGCCGACCGGTTCCGTGAGATCGCCGACGAGGTCGGCGCGCTGCTCCTCTGCGACATGGCTCACTTCGCCGGGCTGGTGGCCGCCGGGCTGCACCCGAACCCGGTGCCGCATTGCGACTTCGTCACGTCGACGACCCACAAGACGCTCGCGGGCCCGCGCTCGGGCTTCGTGCTCTGCCGCGAGGAGCACGCGCGGGCGGTCGACCGCGCCGTCTTCCCCGGCATGCAGGGCGGGCCGCTCGAGCACGTCATCGCCGCCAAGGCGACCTGCTTCAAGATCGCCGCGTCCGAGCCGTTCCGCGAGTACCAGCGGCAGGTGCGGGCGAACGCCGACCGGCTCTCCGAGACGCTCCAGGACGGCGGTCTCGACGTGCTCACCGGCGGCACCGACACGCATCTGCTGCAGGTCGACCTGCGCCGCACGCACTGGACGGGGAAGGACGCCGAGGAGCGGCTGGCCGAGGTCAAGATCACCGTCAACCGCAACACCGTCCCGTTCGACGAGCGTCCCCCGACGGTGGCGTCGGGCGTGCGCATCGGCACGCCGGCCGCGACGATGCGCGGCTTCGACGAGGAGGATTTCGAGCAGGTGGGCCGGATCATCTCCGAGTCGCTCGGACCGAGCCCCGATCTCGCGGCGCTGGCGGCGCGAAGCGAGGCCCTCTGCTTGAAGCGCCCGCTCTATCCGGGCTTCCGCGGCTGGCCCTCCTACCCGGCATGAGCGCCGTCCGCGCCAGCGTCACCGAGGTCGAGCATCCGCTCGCGCGCCACAAGCTCGGCCTCCTGCGCGACCGCTCGACGAGCACCGCCGACTTCCGGCGCCTGGTCGACGAGCTGACGCTCCTGCTCACGTACGAGGCGACGAAGGACTTCCCGACCGAGCTCGTCGAGGTCGAGACCCCGCTCGAGGTGACGACCGTCGAGCGCATCTCGGGGAAGAAGGTGGCCGTCTGTCCCGTGCTCCGCGCCGGGGTCGGGATGCTCGACGGCGTGCTGTCGCTGATCTCCGGTGCCCGGGTCGGCTTCATCGGTCTCTACCGTGACGAGGAGACGCTGCAGGCGGTCGAGTACTTCGTGAAGCTCCCGAGTGACATCGCCGAGCGCGACGTGATGGTGCTCGACCCGATGCTCGCCACGGGCAACTCGACGGCGGCCGCGATCGAGATCGTCAAGGCGGCCGGCGCGGCCTCGATCGTCGTGATCGCGATCATCGCCGCTCCCGAGGGGATCGAGCGGGTGCTCGCCGACCACCCGGACGTGCGGATCGTCGTGGCGGCGATCGACCGTGGCCTGAACGAGCACGGCTTCATCGTCCCCGGGCTCGGCGACGCGGGCGACCGCCTCTACGCGACCAGGTAGCGGGTGCTCGCCGCACTCCCCCGCCATCCGAGCTTCTGGGATGAGCTGTCGGACCACCCCCAGGTCGTGTGGGGCGCGCTCGTGGCGCTCGTGATCGTCGTGCTGCTGACGCCGGCCGTGGGCGGCATGGCCAGGCTGCTGGGCGTGGTCGACCAGCCCGGCGGGCGACGGCTGCACAGCCGGCCGATCCCGCGGCTCGGCGGGCTCGCTCTGTTCCTCGGAGTGATCGTGCCGGCTCTCGCCTTCCTCACGCTCAACTCGGAGACGCGGGGCCTCCTGCTCGGGGTGGCGGTCGCGACCACCGTGGGCGCGATCGACGATTTCCGCGGCCTGCGCCCGTGGGAGAAGCTCGGCGGCCAGGTGGCGGCCGCGTCGATCCCGGTCGCGTTCGGCATCTGGATCGACCACTTCACGTTCCCGTTGGTGGGCGTCCACGGTCTCTCTCCGTGGGTCGGGAAGCCGCTGACCGTCGTCTGGATCGTGGCGATCATGAACATGATCAACTTCCTCGACGGCCTGGACGGGCTGGCGGCCGGTGTCTGCGCGATCGCCGGAGGCACGTTCAGCGTGATCGCGCTCTCGCTGCTGAAGCCGAACGCGGCCATCGTCTCGGCGATCGTGCTCGGCGCCTGCGTCGGCTTCCTGCGCCACAACTTCTATCCGGCGCGGATCTTCATGGGCGACTCGGGGGCGATGCTGCTCGGCTTCGTGCTCGCGACGGTCGCCGTCGAGGGCCTGCTGAAGACAGCCGCCACCGTCGCACTTGCTTTGCCGCTGCTCGTGCTCGCCGTCCCGATCCTCGACACCGGCTTCGTGATCGCCAAGCGGCTCAAGTACCACCGGCCGATCTCCTCGGCCGACCGCGAGCACCTGCACTACCGCTTCCTGAACATCGGCTTCTCGCAGCGCCGCGCCACCGTGACGATCTGGCTGTGGTGCGCGGCGCTCGCCGCCGCCGCGCTCGGGACGAGGTTCATTCCCGTCCGGGAGCACGGTCGCTGGCACACGTGGCCGACGATCGCCGCCGCCGCGCTCGGCCTGCTCGCGATCGCGGCGTCGGTCTACGTCGTCTTCCTGCTCGAGATCGTCAAGCTCGCCAATCCCCGGATCCGCAGGCGCGAGGCCGAACGGCGCGAAACGGAGCGGCGAGACAGCGACCGGAAGACGGCCTGAATCGAGGTCGCGACCGTTCCATGAAACGCCTCGCGCAACCTGGGGGAACGGCAGCAACAAACACCACCGAAAAGCCCGCAAGCACGCGGTTTTCACGTGTTACAAGCTTGCGTATCGCTCTGGTATGCTCGCGCTGATGGAGCGAGGCCGCGCCAACTTCGAGCCTGCCGGCGCGGGCGCAGTGCTCCTGAGCGGAATCGGCGTCGGTGTGGGGGCGGGCGCTCTGGTCGGCTGGGCTGCCGGCTCGGTCCCCTACGGCGTGCTCGCGGGCGCCGCCGCCGGCGTCCCGATCGGCGTCTTCGCGGTCTACCGCCGCTACCGGGGAGCGTTCCTGTGACGGCGGGCACCTGATGCAGGCGCCGAGCCTGCTCATGCGCCCGCGCGCGGTCCCCGGGCGGTTCGTCTCGTTCGCGGCCGGCGCCGCCCTGTTCGTCGTCGCCCTCCCGGTCTTCCTGGTCGCCGGCTGGAGCATGAAGGCCTGGGTGCTGGCGGCCGTTCTCTGGCTCGCGAGCGAGGCGCTCGGCCTGGCGCTCGGACGGCTGCGCGTCGGGGTTGACGCGACCGGCTCGTCCGGAGTCGTCGCGTTCGGGATGATGTTCCGCGCGATCGCCGTCATGATCGTCCTGCTCGCCGTGGCCGTCTCACACCCCCACCTGGCCCTGACCGCCGCGCTGCTCTACGCAGCCGCGTACACGCTGGAGCTCGGCGTCTCGCTGCTCACCTTCTTCACGGGGCCGGTGCGATGAAGCGGTGGTGGGTGGTCATGGCGGTCTGCCTCGCAGCGCTAGCCGCGCCGGCGTCGGCGCTGGCGGAGGACTTCAAGCCGGAGGATGAGTTCAAGCTCGATACCTGGGTGTCGCTCCATCTCGGCCCGCTGGACATGTCGATCAACAAGGCGGTCGCCTACCTGTGGCTCGGAAGCCTGTTGACGATCCTGCTCGGGATCGTGCTCATGCGAGTGCGCATCCGGGTGAAGCCCGGGACCCGCCAGACGATCGGGGAGACCCTCTACGAGGTTGCGCAGGTGAACATCGCGGAGCAGGGGCTGCCGACGAAGGCGATCGGTCTCTGGTTCCCGTACGTGGCCAGCCTGTTCCTGTTCATCTGGGTGATCAACCTGCTCGGCTTCCTGCCGCTGCCGCTCTCGAACGACAAGTTCCACATCGCCGGCGTCGGCATCCCGACCTTCGGAATCTACGCGGCGACCGCGTCGCTCTCCGTCGCGCTCGCGCTGTCGCTGATGACGTTCGTGTTCTCGCACGCCGAGGGCATTCGCTTCAACGGCCTGCCGCGCTACCTGAAGAGCCTGATCCCGGACGTGCCGAAGGCGATGGTCATCCCGATCGCGTTCATCGAGGTGATCTCGATCTTCATGCGGCTGATCTCGCTCTCGGTCAGGCTGTTCGCGAACATGCTCGCGGGCCACATGCTCATCCTCGTGATGATCGGGCTGGTATTCGTGATCCACAGCCCGCCGTGGCGCTTCTTCGGTCTCCCGGCGGCGATCCTCTTCTACCTCTTCGAGGTCGTGATCGTCGTCACCATCCAGGCGTTCATCTTCGCAGCACTGTCAGCCATCTACATCGGCTCGGCGATCGAGCCGGACCATTAAGGAGGGAATCAGGTGGGAACGTTCGTCACGCTTGCTCGCGGCGACCGACCCGGTCATCAAGCAGGGCCAGGCGATCGCCTTCGGACTCGGCGTCGGTCTCGGCGCGGTCGGCGCCGGCATCGGCATCGGCTTGATCTTCGCGTCGATGATCCAGTCGGTCGCCCGGCAGCCCGAGCTGCGCGGCGAGCTGCAGGGAATCATGTGGCTCGGCTTCGCGCTCACGGAGGCGGTCGTGTTCTACGGCCTGCTCGGCGGCCTGCTCGCCTTCGTCCTCGTCAAGTAGATGCTGCTCGGAACCTCACCACTGATCCAGATCACGCCGGGTCTGATGATCTGGACCCTGATCTGCTTCGCGATCGTGTTCATCGTGCTCAAGAAGGTCGCGTTCAGCCGTATCCAGGGGGCGATCGACGAGCGGCGGGAGAAGATCCGCCAGTCGATCGACGAGGCCGACCGCGCCCGGGCCGAGGCGCCATGCTCTGCTCGAGGAGCACCATGCGCTCGTCGCGCAGGGCCGGGCCGAGGCCGAGACGATCCTCGCCGAGTCGAGGAAGGTCGCCGACTCGCAGCGCGAGCGCCTCAAGGAGGAGCTCGACACCGAGCGGGCGCGGCGGGTCGAGGAGACGCGCCGCGAGATCGAGGCCGAGACCCGGCGCTCGATCGAGAAGATCCGCTCCGAGGTCGCCGGCCTGACGCTCGAGGCGACCTCGAAGGTCACCGGCAAGGTTCTCGACACGGAGGATCACCGCCGCCTGATCGAGGAAGCGATCGGCGACCTCGACTTCTCCGTGCTCGAGCGGGAGACGGTGTAGGGACCTATGGGAGTAGTCCATCGGGTCTATGCGCGGGCGCTCCACGAGGCTGCCGGCGACCAGGGCAACGTCGAGGTCGTCCAGCAGGAGCTGGCCGAGTTCGTCGCCGCCGTCCACGACGTGCCCGAGCTCCGCGCCGTCCTGCGTAATCCGCAGGTCGATCCGCGGGCCAAGGCCGCCGCGCTCGATGCGATCACCGAGGGGGCGCAGGACATCGTCCGCAACTTCCTGCGGCTGCTGGTCGAGAAGGGGCGGATGGCGGAGCTCGAGGAGATCGCCCGCGAGCTCGAGCGCCTCGTCGCCGCCGCGCAGGGTCGGCTCACTGTCGAGCTGACGACCGCACAAGAGCTCTCCGACACGGAGGCGCGCGACATCGTCGACCAGATCGCGAAGGCGTCCGGTCGCCAGGTGGAGGCGACCCGTACCGTCGACCCCGACCTGATCGGCGGCATCGTCCTGCAGGCCGGCTCGTTCCGGCTCGACGCGAGCGTGCGCGGCCGGCTCAACCGACTCCGACAAGAACTCGTCTCGAAAAGCTAAGGAGCAGCCTTGAAACTCAGACCCGATGAGATCACCTCGATCCTGAAGCAGCGAATCGAGGAGTACTCCGTCGAGACCGACCTGGCGGAGGTAGGCACCGTCCTCTCGATCGGTGACGGCATCGCCCGCGTCTACGGGCTCGAGAACGCGGTCTCCATGGAGATGCTCGAGCTCGAGCACGGCGTCACCGGTCTCGCCTTCAACCTGGAGGAGGACAACGTCGGGGCGGCGCTGTTCGGCGACTGGCCGCTCGTCAAGGAGGGCCAGCCTGTCCGCCGCACCGGCCGCGTCGCGAGCATCCCGGTCGGCGAGGAGCTGATCGGCCGCATCGTCGACCCGCTCGGCATCCCTGTGGACGGCGGCCCGCCGATCGAGGCCAAGCACACGCGGCCGCTCGAGTTCAAGGCGCCCGGCGTCGTCGACCGCCAGCCGGTGAAGGAGCCGCTGCAGACAGGGATCAAGGCGATCGACTCGATGATCCCGATCGGCCGCGGCCAGCGGGAGCTGATCATCGGCGACCGCTCGACCGGCAAGACGGCGATCTGCGTCGACACGATCCTGAACCAGCGCGGCCAGGACATGATCTGCATCTACGTCGCGATCGGCCAGAAGGCCTCGACGGTCGCGCAGGTGTACGAGCGGCTCAAGGAAGCCGGCGCGATGGAGTACACGATCATCGTCACCGCTGCGGCGCACGAGGCGGCGCCGATCAAGTGGATGGCGCCCTACGCCGGCAGCGCCATGGGCGAGCACTTCCTGTTCAACGGCAAGCACGCGCTCTGCATGTACGACGACCTGTCGAAGCACGCCGACGCGTACCGCCAGATGTCGCTGCTCCTGCGGCGCCCGCCGGGCCGCGAGGCATATCCCGGAGACGTCTTCTATCTGCACTCCCGCCTGCTCGAGCGGGCCTGCAAGCTGTCGGACGACCTCGGGGGCGGCTCGCTGACCGCGCTGCCGATCATCGAGACCCAGGCGGGCGATGTCTCCGCCTACATCCCGACCAACGTGATCTCGATCACGGACGGGCAGATCTTCCTCGAGGCCGACCTGTTCTTCTCCGGCGTCCGCCCGGCGATCAACGTCGGCATCTCGGTCTCGCGAGTCGGAGGGAACGCCCAGGTGAAGGCGATGCGCCAGGTCGCCGGCCGGCTTCGGCTCGAGCTCGCCCAGTACCGCGAGCTGGAGGCGTTCGCGCAGTTCGGCTCCGAGCTCGACCAGGCGACACAGCAGTCCCTGGCCCGCGGCGAGCGGATGGTGGCGACGCTCAACCAGCCGCAATACCAGCCGTGGCCGCTCGAGGAGCAGGTCGTGGCGATCTTCGCCGGCGTCAACGGCTACCTGGACGGCGTGCCCGTCTCCGAGGTGCCGCGCTTCCACGAGGAGGTCAGGGAGCACCTGCGCTCGGAGAAGTCGATCCTCACCGAGATCCGCGAGAAGAAGGAGCTCTCCGACGAGCTGACCGGCAAGCTGAACGCGGAGCTGAAGAAGATCGCCGACGGCTTCTACGTCGAGGGGCAGACGGCCGCGTAGGTCATGGCCTCCGTCCAGGACCTCAGGCGGCGGATCCGTTCCGTCCGCAACACGCGCAAGATCACGAAGGCGTTCGAGCTCGTGGCGAGCGCCCGCCTGCGCCGCGCGCAGGCCCGCATCGAGGCGATGCGCCCCTACGCCGACCGCATGCTGGAGCTGATGGTCGGAACGGCGCGCGCCGCCTCGTCGGTTCACGGCCTGCCCCTTCTGCAGCGGCGCGAGGAGCAGACCGTGGCGATCGTGCCGCTGACCGGAGACCGCGGGCTCGCCGGCCCGTTCAACTCGCAGATCCTGCGCCACGCGTTCGCGCTCGACCGCTCGCTCCGCGCCGACGGCAAGCAGGTGCGCTGGCTCGTCGCGGGACGCAAGGGGCAATCGACGCTCCGCTTCCGCGGCTACCAGCTCGACCAGGCCTGGACCGGATTCAGCGATCGCCCCTCCTACGGCGACGCGCAGGCGATCGCGCACAAGCTCTCCGAGCTGTACATCTCGGAGGAGATCGACCGGGCGGTGGTCGTCTACAACCACTTCGTCTCACCGCTCGTCCAGACCGTGGTCGAGCAGGGCGTGCTGCCGATCCCCGAGGAGATGCTGCGGCCGGACGAGGAGGAGGCGGAGGAGAAGGCCGTGCTCGGCGACTTCATCTACGAGCCGGAGCCGGAGGAGATCCTCGCCCGCCTCCTGCCGTTCTACCTCGAGACCGAGCTGTTCCGGGCGCTGCTCGAGTCGGCCGCATCCGAGCAGGGCGCGCGGATGACGGCGATGCGGAACGCCTCCAAGAACGCCGGCGAGCTGATCGACTCGCTGACACTGGCCATGAACAGGGCCAGGCAGGCAGAGATCACGCAGGAGATCCTCGAGGTCGTGGCCGGCGCAGACGCACTCACGGCCTAGCGGGTGGCTGACGCTAGAGGTTGCGCTTCCAGAGCAGCAGGGCCAGCGGGACGACGCCGATGAGCACGAGCCAGGGCGCGAGCGCGATCCGCGCGTACGCGCTCAGGCGCGCGAGGCGAGGGCCGTGCCCTACGACTTCCCGCGCTGCAGCCGCGACAGCCGAGGCGCTGTGCTCGTCGAAGACCCGGCCGCCCGACAGGTTGGCGTACTGGGCGAGATCGAGGGCGCTCGTGGGATCCGGCGTGTAGGCGCGGTCGACGTGGCCGCCGGCGCGGTAGATCCTGTCGGCCGCCGACCAGACATGCACGAAGAGCGGCGCCGTGTACCTCCCCGGCTGGAGAGTCAGCTTCAGCTCCTGCGAGAGGGGAGACGCCTCGCCGTCGGTGAAGACGACGAGCAGACGGTGCTTCACTCCCGACGAGAAGAAGTGGTTCGTGTCGATCGGGGAGAGGGCGCTGAGGGTCGTCGCGCGGCCGGGATACTTCTGGCTGGGCGGCGGTTGGTCGACGGCGACGGCCTCGGACAGCGTTCGCGCGAACAGCGCCGCGTCGGTGGTCGGCATCAGGACCGGCAGCGCCCTGTCGGTCATCGAGACGATTTCGATCGGGACGTCACCCAGCCGGCCGCGAATCGCGAGCGCGAGCGCCTTCGCGCGATCGAGCCGTGACGGTGCGGTGGGGCTCTCCGACGCGGCCATCGAGAGGGAGGTGTCGAAGACGAAGATCCCTTGCGCGTCCCCGCGCTCGCTGAGCAGCTTCTCGTGAACCACGACCGGCTGGGCCGCCGCGACGGCGACGAGCGCCGGCAGGAGCAGGAGCGCGAGGACGATCGGCACGAGCGAGCGACGGCGAAGCGCCGGCGCGCCCAGCGAGCGGCGGATCCGGGCCGAGCGGCGCTCGATGACGACGAGCGCTGCGAGCGGCACGAGCGCTGCGAGCCCGAACAGGGCGGCCGTCGGGGTCAGAAACGAGACGCCCATCAGAAGCCGCTCCCGGTGATGCCGAGCCCGTGGCCGCGGCCGAACCCGTACCCGCCGCGCGCGTCATGGTCGAGCTTGGACAGGTCGGCCACCGACAGCCGGAGCACGAGCTCGAGGTTCTGCTTCGCCTGATAGTTCGAGGAGTCGAGCGCGATCGCGTTCGTGAAATAGGCGGCCGCGTGCTCCAGGAGCTGGAGCTGCGTCTGGCGCGTTGTCGGGGCTGGGCTCGTGACGACGAGTACGCCGAGGAGATTGGCCGCCTGCGAACGTTCGGCCGCAGTCCCACCTCCGTCGACGACTGCGGAGAGGGCAGCCTGCGCCTCTGCGCTCGTCACCGTCAGGTTCTGGTCGGCCTCCGGGTCGGCGCCGGCCTGCACGCTGCGGAAGAGCTGGACGGCGCGCCGGTAGCTCACGGCGTCGGAGGCTCCGAGCAGCGCGCCGGCAGGATCGCCGGGCAGGCTCGTCGCCGGCTGCCAGCTGACGGGACGCGCAGGGACCGCCTGGAAGCGGACATCGTCCCGCGTGACCGCCCCGCCCCAGGCGCGGAAGTCGAGTGCGAGTAGCAGCAGGAAGGCTCCGACACCCGCGAGCACGAGCGCCGCGATGGCGCGGTTGTGTGCGCGGATGAGGTTCATGTCGTCCCCTCGACGGGGAGCCGGCCGTTCAGGAGCTCGTTCCCGGCCAGCAAGAGCACGAGCAGCGTGCCGAGCACGAGCAGTGCCCACGGCGGGGTCGCGGCTATGGGCTGGACGTCACGGCGTGCGACATGACTGAATGCGCGCGGGTCGACGAACGCGCCGTCGCCGAAGAGGGTGGCGAAGTACTGACGGTTCGTCGGAGCCGCGAAGAGCGGCACGATCCGGAGTGGGATGTGCGCCTTGCGGAGCCGCAGCGCTTCGAGGACGAGCGCCTCCTGGTCGCTCGCCGCCTCGTCGAGGTCGCTGACGAGGAGGATCGCTCCGTGCGAGACGTGTGCCTGCTGGAGCGCGTGTCGTGCCATCGCCAGGCCGGTCGACATGCGCGTGCCGCCGCTGAACATGCTCCACGGGCTCGCCGCGAAGATCGGCGCCCCGCCGTTGTAGCGGACAGGCGTGAAGTAGGGCAGGAACTGGAGCAGCGCTCCGGGCGGCGAGTTCGGCGGAAGCAGCTCGTACGCCGTGTCGGAGAACATCACGAGCCCGATCGCCTGGTTCGCCTGGACGATCCCGTGCAGTGTGCCGGGCGACCCGCGCGTACACGGGGCCGGAGATGCTCGCGGACATGTCGAGCGTGACGACGCCGGTGCTCGCCCCCGACGGCAAGTACGGCGGCCCGCCCGCTGCCGGCGGAGCGGGCAACGAGGAGAAGCACTCCCAGGGTCGCCGCGAGCACGAGGCCCAGGACGACGCGGACGACGGTCGTGCGGGTGGCCGAGCCCCGCAGCTCGGGGAGGTCGGCGAGTGGCAGGCCGCGACGGCGGCGGAACGATGGAATCCTCACGGTCGTTCCTCCTCGGGCGGATGCGGCGCGCCCAGCGCACGTGCCTGCTCCGACAGGGACTCGACTTCCGCCTCTTCGGGCGGCGGCGCCGACCACGCGACCTCACGAACGCGGTCGACGAGCCCGTCCGCGACGGGCGTGAGCTCGTCGGCCACGCGCTCGAGCGCCTTCCGCTGCGTCGTCTCGTCTCCGCGCTCGCCCGCCCAGGCGAGCAGCCCGAGCGCCTGCTCGAGCGGCGTCGGCGCCGGCGCTCCCATGTCCTCGGCCCGCCGGCGCGGCCAGATCCGGCGCAGCCAGCTGGCCGCGAGCAGGGCCGCCGCCGCGAGCGCCGCGATCGCTGCGGCGAGCGCGAGCCGGTACAGGAGTGTCGGGGACGCCGAGTAGGACGGAGCGGCGAACGGCGTCAAGACGTAGCTCCAGAGGATCTTGTTGTGAAAGCCGAGGTACGCGAGCACGGCGGGGCTGATCGCGGACCGGACCTCGATCGGCTGCCAGATCGCCGTGAGGTGGTAGTCGAGGCCGTGTCCCGGGGGATAGTCGATGTGCACCGGCGAGAACTGGAACTGCCGGTGCTTGTCGCTCGGCGGCGACCGCGGGACGCACGGGCTCGTCAGGCAGCGGAGGCTCCAGGTCCATGTCGCCTGGGCGAAGCGCCCGACGCTCACCCGCTTGACCGTGGGCGGACCGATCGGCTCGTACGGCGTGAAGTCAGTGCTGACGCGGAGGAGCCTCGGGTCGACGAACTTCGTGTCGGCGACGACCGCGACTCGAGCGGTGATCGTGTCTCCGAACATGTGCACCGGCGGTGTCAGCGTCAGAACGGCGCGCATCGGAACGCCTCCCACTCCGGCGGTCGCTCCGATGAGCGGGAGCAGCGCTTGCGCGGAGGCTGCGGCCACGAGCCCCGCGGTAGCGGTGGCGGCGAGCGCGAGGACGGCGCGTCTCACGCGACGACGCCCCGGACGAAGCGGCGGAGATCCGCCCAGCGCAGGAACGCGGCAAGCACCGATCCCTCGTCGTCGCCGTGGACGACGACAGGATCCGCGTCGAGGTTGCGGAAACAGCGGACGCGCGCCTCCCACCGTGCCTCGTGCTCGTCGCGGAGCCGCCGCGCCTCCTTGCGCGTGAGATAGACGCGGCTGACCCGTCCGTTCCGCGGATCGGCGTAGGGAACGGTCACGCCGCCGACGAGCGGGAACGTGCGCTCCCAGGCGGGATCCTGGATCACGACCGGCACGAGCTCCCAGTCATGCTCGATCACGCTCCGCCATACGGGCACCACCGGTGGCTCGAGGAAGTCGGAGACGACGAAGACGAAGCTCTGCGTCGGCAGGTCGCCGCGATGCCGGGCGAGGAACTCGAGACCGAGCGAGACCGTGTCGCCCACCGCCCCGAACGGCCGCTCGAGCTCTTGCGGCGCCGCACTCCGCTCGCTTCGAGGCGGCCGCCAGTGCGGCTCGCCGTCGGCGTAGTCGAGGTATCCGGTGAGGCTTCTCGCCATCCGCGCGCTCGCCCCGATCAGCTCCAGGGTGGTGAGCAGCGCCGCCGGCTTGTCGAGCTGGCGGAGCTCCGTCGCCGGGATCGACATCGAGGGTCGCCGGTCGACGAGGACGACGACGCGCGGCGACTCGTCGGCGAAGCGCTCGCGCACGACGAACTCGTCCGTGCCGCGGGCGGCCGAGAGACGGGCCGACGCCCCCCAGTCGATGGCGGAGACGTTGTCGCCGGGCCGGTACTCGCGCGAGCTCGCGATGTCGGAGCCGGCACCGCGATGGACGCTCCGGACGCCGCCGAACGGGAGACCGGCCACACGGCGCCGGGGGATCAGCGGGAACGTCGTCGCCACGGGACGTCAGGCGGTCATCGCGGCCGGCACGTCGAGGTCGATGTCGAACCCCGGCTTCGGGGCGAGCTCGAGGCACCGCTGCCGCACGAGCTCTCCCGCCGCGCCCCATCCGAGATCGCGGACCTCGGCGACGAAGCTCGGCAGGAAGAGCATCCGGTGCATCAGCACCGACGGGAAGAGGCGCTCGACGTCGTCGGGCGTCACGTACCGGCGGCCGTGCATCACGACCCACGCTCGTGCTGCCCGGTTCAGCGCCAGGGTGCCGCGCACGGAGCTGCCGACGGCCACGATGTCCAGCTGGCGCGTCGCCCTGACGAGCTCGACGAGCCAGCGGGCGACCGCCTCGTGGACGAACACGTCTGCGACCGCGTGACGCAGCTCGGCGACCTCGTCGAGCCCGACCGCCGGCTCGAGCCGCATGAGCGGATGGCCGCCGAGTTGCTCGTCGACGATCCTGACCTCATCCTCCACGGCCGGGTATCCGAGCGTCGTCTTCACGAAGAAGCGGTCGAGCTGCGCCTCCGGCAGCGGGAAGGTTCCCTCGTACTCGATCGGGTTCTGGGTCGCGATGACCAGGAAGGGGTCAGCGAGGCGGCGCGTCTCCCCGTCCACCGTCACCTGTTGCTCCGCCATCGCCTCGAGCAGCGCCGACTGGGTCTTCGGCATCGCACGGTTGATCTCGTCGACGAGGACCACGTTCGCGAAGACGGGGCCGGGCCGGAACTCGAACTCGCGCTCGCGCTGGTTGAAGACCGAGAGGCCGGTGACGTCGGTCGGCTGGACGTCGGGCGTGCACTGGATCCGGGTCGAGTGGGCGCCGCGAATCGACTGCGCGATCGACCGTGCGAGCACCGTCTTCGCCGTTCCGGGAACGTCTTCGAGCAGGACGTGGCCCCCGCACAGCATCGCGGAGAGAACGAGCGTGATCTGTTCGCGTTTCCCGTGAACGACCTTCTCGATGTTGTCGAGAAGCCGAGCCGCGATCTCCGTCACGGCGACCTGTCCGTCTGCAACCATGGGACCTCCTGGCAGTTGGATCAATGCCCTGCAGGCTACGACGTCGGGACGGCAACGAAGTTGCCGACCCCGGGACGTCCCGGCATCGACGAAGCCGCCCCGCGGCGACGTCACGATTTCCGAGAGACAGGGTTATACTCTCGCGTCCTAACCAAATGGACTGATCTGCGTCTCTAAGGTTCGACAAAGCCGTCTCTGTCCGAGCCGGCAACCGATTTCACGGAGGCATCATGCAAAAACGCTTATGGGTGTTCGCCGCAACCCTTGCTCTGGGTATCGCGGCGATCGCCGCCACCGGCGCAACTGCGTCGTTCGGTGGAGCCTCGGTTGCGCGGGGCACCTCGCTCCACGCAGCCCCGTTCAACTGGTCCGCGGTACCGAAGACGACCGCCGCGCGAAAGGCGAAGACCACCCTCGTCTTCGGAATGGAGCAGGACATCACCGGCTTCAACGTGCTGCAGGCTGACGAGAGCGCCTTCTGGGCCCAGGTCACGGGCGTGACGCCCGTCATCCGCGGCGGGTACATCAACGATCAGAACGCTGCCTACCATCTCGACCTGGCGAAGAGCGAGACCGTCACGAAGACGGTCTGACGATCAACATCCGCCCGGACGCCTACTGGATGTGGGGCACGAAGAAGGTCCCCGTCACGGGTGCCGACTTCGTGTACACGTGGAAGCAGCTCATCGACCCGAAGAACAACGTCGCCAGCGCGACCGGCTACACGAACATCGCCAGCGCCACGCTGAAGGGGTCGAAGACGGTCATCTTCCACTGGAAGCCGGGTCAGCCGTTCGCTGACTACCGCGACCTGTTCAGCCAGGTGCTGCCGGGGTTCGCACTGACCGGTCAGTCGTTCAACACCTACTGGGCCAACTGCGTCTGCGGCAACGACGGCAAGCCGATCTCGGACGGCCCCTTCTACGTGTCGAACTACACGAAGGGTCAGGGCCTGACGCTGAAGCCGAACCCGTACTGGTACGGCACCAAGCCGGGCCTGAAGGAGATCGACTTCAAGATCATCACCGACACGAACTCCGAGATCCAGGCGATGCGCGGCGGCGAGGTCGACGCGATCGCCCCGTCGCCCCAGTCGGCGCTGGCCTCGCTCGTGCACCAGTCGGGGCTCGTCTACAGCTCCATCCAGGCCTACTACCAGGAGCACTGGGACTTCCAGTTCGGTGCCAAGGGCAACCCGCTGCTGCGGCAGCTCTGGATGCGGCAGGCGATCGCATACGGCATGGCTCGCTCGGCGCTCGTCAATGCGCTGTACAAGCAGATTGCGCCAGGTCTGAAGCAGCTGCAGAACCCCTGGTTCAACCTGGGTGCGGACGCCCTCCCGGTGTTCGCGAAGTACAACTACGCGCCGAAGAAGGCGATCGCTCTGCTCAAGGCCCACTGCACGGGCGGCCCGTCGAAGCCGACCGCGGGGAACTCGAGTGTCTGGACCTGCGGCGGTACGAAGGCGGAGTTCCGCTTCGGCACGACGGCGGGCAACCAGCGCCGGCAGACGAGTGCGGCGATCTTCCAGTCGCAGCTCGCCGCGATCGGCATCAAGCTCAACGTCAGCTTCGAGCCGGCCTCGAACTTCTTCGGGACCACGCTGCCGTCGAACGACTTCGACATCGGCGAGTACGCATGGGTCGGTGGCCCGGATCCGTCCGGCTTCGACGCCATCTACCAGTGCTTCAACGCCGCCACTAACAAGGGTGGACAGAACTACAAGCTGTACTGCAACAAGAAGGTCGACAAGCTGATCGCCGCGGGCGAGACCGAGCTCAACCCGGTCAAGCGCTCGGCCGACTACAGGGCCGCGGCCGCGATCGTCTCGAACGAAATCGCGATCGTCCCGCTGTACTCGCAGCCCTCGATCCTCGTCTACAAGTCAGCGATCAAGGGCATGAACAAGAGCAACAACCCGACCTCCTATGGCCCGACTTGGAACGCCGAGCTCTGGCACTGGTAGGGAGGACGATCTAACCGAATAAGCAAAACGGATCCGCGCCCGCCCCCGGGCGGGCGCGGATCCTGAGCACACCGGGGTGTCCGACACGTGATCATCTACATCATCAGGCGCGTTCTCTACAGCATCCCGGTGCTGATCATCTCCACGTTCCTGAGCTTCGCGTTCGTGTCGTATGCCGGGAACCCGGTTGCGCAGCTCCGGAACAACCCGCGCATCCCGGCGAGCACGATCCACAACCTGATCGTCCAGAACCACCTGGACAAGTCGATTCCGGAGCGTTACTGGTACTGGGTGGTCGACGTCTTCACCAACAAGCTGGGCAAGTCCCTGGCCACCCTGCAGCCGATCTGGCCGGACATCACGCGAACGATCGGGCACACGGCCCAGGTGATCATCATCGCGGAGGTTCTCGCGCTCATCGTCGGCTGTCTGATCGGCATCTATTCGGCGATCCGCCAGTACTCCTTCTTCGACTACACGTTCACGACGATCAGCTTCCTCGGCTTCGCGATGCCGACGTTCCTGCTGGCGCTGATGCTCCAGATCCTGTTCGTCGACATCTACCTCAACACCGGTACCCGGATCTTCTACACGTCCGGGCTGAACAGCCCGCACGAGGGAGCCTGGTCGGTCGATCGGCTCCAGCACATCGCTTTACCCGTGATCACGCTCTTCGTGATCAGCTTCGCGCTCTACAGCAGGTACATGCGCGCGTCCATGCTCGAGGTGAAGAACATGGATTACGTGCGAACGGCGCGTGCGAAGGGCGTTCCGGAGTGGAGAGTGGTCGGCCGCCACGTGGTTCGCAACGCTCTGATCCCGATCACGACCGTCGCGGCGCTGAACTTCGGTGCCCTGCTCGGAGGCGCGATCATCACGGAGACCATCTTCAGCCTGGACGGGATCGGGTACTACTTCGTCCAGAGGCTGCAGGCCGGCGATATCTACGCCGTGATGGCGTACCTCCTCGTCACGTCGGTCTTCATCATCTTCTTCAACCTCGTCGCAGACATCCTGTACGGCGTCCTCGACCCACGGATCCGGTATGAGTGACTTGAGTGAGCGGCCGCCGCTCCCCGTCGCGGCAGGCGGGGGCGGGGAGGTCGCGTCGCCGGCGTGGAAGGTAGACGCCGAAGCGATCCCGGCAGACATCGCCCCCGACTCGACGGTCGAGGCCGGGCTCGAGATCCGCGCCCGCAGTCAATGGGAATACACCTGGCGGCGCTTCCTCCAGCACAAGGCTGCGGTGATCAGCCTCATTCTGCTGATCATCATCTTCGCCGCCGGCATCTTCTCGGATCAGATCGTTCCCTACGACCCGAACGCGATCGACCTCAATTTCATCTACCACGGGCCAACCACGATCGGGCACCATTTCTTCGGCACCGACGAGATCGGGCGCGACTACCTGAGCCGCACGATCGTCGGGATCAAGACGTCCCTCGAGGTCGGCGTGTTCGTGGCGGTCATCTCGTCGATCCTCGGCCTCATCGTCGGCATGATCGCCGGCTACTACGGGGGCTGGACCGACAACATGCTGATGAGATTCACCGACCTTTTCCTGACCCTCCCGGCGCTCGTGATCCTGCTGACTGCGTCGTCGCTGCTCGGTGAGGGCAGCCAGTGGCGGGTCAGCTTCATCCTGGCGCTCTTCTTCTGGACGACGATCGCGCGCGTGGTCCGCGGCAACTTCCTCTCGCTGCGCGAGAAGGAGTTCGTGGAGGCCGCGAAGGCCATCGGCGCGGGAGACGCTCGCATCATGTTCCGGCACATGCTCCCGAACACGCTCGGGCCGATCGTCGTCAACGGCACCCTGGCCGTCGGAACGGCGATCCTGGTCGAGGCGGCACTCTCGTTCCTCGGCTTCGGGATCAAGCCGCCGACACCGTCGCTCGGTGTGCTCGTCGCCGGCGCCCAGACCTACCCGCAGGCGTGGTGGCTGGCGCTCTTTCCCGGTCTGATCATCGTCCTCATGGTGCTCTGCATCAACTTCGTCGGGGACGGACTCCGCGACGCGCTCGACCCGACCCAGCAGAGGGTGCGTGCCTGAGCCGCTCCTCTCGATCCGCGATCTCACGGTCGAGTTCACAACAGAGGACGGGACTGTCCACGCCGTCGAGGGCATCTCGTACGACGTCTACCCCGGCGAGACGCTCGGCATCGTGGGCGAGTCCGGCTCGGGCAAGAGCGTCAGCGCCCTTTCGCTCCTCGGGCTGATCCAGAAGCCCGCGGGCCGGATCGTCAACGGCACTCTGATCTTCAAGGGGCAGGATCTCTTGAAGTTGGACAAAGGTGAGCTGGAGGACCTCCGCGGCGAGGAGCTGGCGATGGTCTTCCAGGACCCTATGACCTCGCTCAACCCGGTCATGACGATCGGTTCCCAGCTCGCCGAAGCGATCAAGACGCACCATCGCAAGGAGAAGGACGACCGGATCAAGAGGCGCGTGATCGAGCTGCTCGGGATCGTCGGCATGCCGAATCCCGAAGCTCGCTACGACCAGTACCCGCACGAGTTCTCGGGCGGAATGCGGCAGCGCGCCATGATCGCGATGTCGATCACCAACTCGCCGTCGCTGCTGATCGCCGACGAGCCGACGACCGCGCTCGACGTGACCATCCAGGCGCAGGTGCTCGAGGTACTGAAGATGGTCCAGAAGGAGACGAACGCGGCGACGATGCTGATCACGCACGACCTCGGCCTGGTCGCCGAGCTCTGCGAGCGCGTGATCGTCATGTACGCCGGGCGGATCGTCGAGGCCGGCGACGTCTTCACGATCTTCGGGTCGCCGCTCCACCCGTACACGATCGGTCTGATGGAAAGCCTGCCACGCCTCGTCGGCGAGGAGGACGTACTGCACCCGATCCCGGGTCAGCCTCCAAGCCTGATCAACCGCCCGTCCGGGTGTGCATTCCATCCGCGCTGCTTCCTCTCCGGCGGGCGGGCTCCCTGTCGGACGGAGGTCCCGGAGCTGCGGGCGATGGACGCCGAGGGGCATCTGAGCGCGTGTCACTTCGCGGAGGAGCTCGAGGGGCGCTCCTTGCACGGCGTCGAGCGCGTCGGGCAGAACGCGTGACGAGCGGCTCCCCTCAGGTGGAGACGAACGCGGAAGCAACCTCGGTCGAGGAGCCTGAAGCGGCCGAAACGCTCCTGCGTGTAGAAGGCCTCGTCAAGTACTTCCCGATCCGTCACGGCCTGTTCAAGAAGACCGTGGGCTGGATTCACGCCGTCGACGGCGTCGACTTCTCGCTGCAGACCGGCGAGACGCTCGGTCTCGTCGGCGAGTCGGGCTGCGGCAAGACGACGCTGTCGCGCACGATCATGAGGCTCGTCGAGCCGACTTCAGGCAAGATCATCTTCAACGGGCAGGACATCACGGGCTTTTCGCGGCGCGAGATGCGCGGCGTCCGTGCGCAGATGCAGATCGTCTTCCAGGACCCGTATGCCTCGCTGAACCCGCGGATGACGGTGCGCAGCATCGTCTCCGAGCCGCTGCGGGTCCAGGGCACCTTCGACCGACGCATGGGCCCTCGCCGCGTGGACGAGCTGCTGAAGACGGTCGGTCTCAGCCCGGAGCACGGCAACCGGTTCCCGCACGAGTTCTCGGGCGGCCAGCGGCAGCGGATCGGCGTCGCCCGTGCGCTGGCGCTCAACCCGAAGCTGATCGTGCTCGACGAGCCCGTCTCGGCGTTGGACGTCTCGATCAGAGCGCAGGTGATCAACCTCTTCGAATCGCTGCAGCACCAGCTCGGGCTGACGTACATCTTCGTCGCCCACGACCTCTCGGTGGTGCGCCACGTCTCGGACCGCGTCGCGGTCATGTACCTCGGCAAGATCGTCGAGTTCGGGACGCGGGACGACGTCTACCAGCGGCCGAGCCATCCCTACACCCAGGCGCTCCTCTCTGCCGTGCCGATCGAGGATCCGAGCCTGCGCGGCAAGCGGAAGCGGATCGTGCTCGAAGGCGATGTTCCAAGCCCTGCGAACCCTCCGTCCGGGTGTCGCTTCCGCACACGCTGCTGGAAGGCGCAGCAGATCTGCTCGGAGGAGGAGCCCGCGCTCTCGATCCGCGAGGGTGGCGGCGGCCATCTCAGTGCGTGCCACTTCGCAGAGGTCGCGAGACCACTCGACGTCGACCCCGACTCGAAGACTCAGGAGGCGACGGAAACGCGTCACCCCCCAATGTCAGACAACTAACTCTTCTCGCTCCGGTGCGTCACAAAGGTCAATGAGGCTTGTTCACATGCGATCGAAGAAGTGCGACCGTGCGCGGCACTGGATCTCGCTGCGTGCCGACGGCGAGCTCTCGGAGTTCGAGGGAGTCCTGCTCGCTGCCCACCTGGGCCGCTGCGCCGAGTGCCGAGCGTTCAAGGTCGACGTGGATGCGATGGTGTCCTCGCTTCGCGAGGCGCCGCTCGAGCGGCTCTCACGGCCGATCGAGCTGCCGCGGCGAGGCCGTGTTCATGTCGGCAGCCGCCTCCAGCACGCCGGCCCCGCTGTCGCCGTCATCGTCCTCGCCATCGTGTCCATGGGCAGCCTCGGCGCGCTCGGGTTGGAGAACGGCGGGCACCCGTCGCGGCCGGCGCGAACCGTCATCAGCACGCCTCACGACTCCTCCTCGCACCTTCGCCAGAACGTCCAGCGTCCCGCACAGTCGCGTCGTCTCCAGGCTGAGTAGCGAACTTCGCTAGGCTGCCAGGCGCCGAGGGGCGCCGTGTTCCGGCATGCCCCTGCTACCAATCCGAAGATCGGCAGGAGACTCATGGCCGCGAACGCAACCAGCAGCACGCAGAACATCGGCAAGATCGTGGAGATCAAGGGGGTCGTGCTCGACGCGGTCTTCCCCGATCGCCTGCCGGAGATCTACGCCGCGCTCAAGATCAGCGTCCCGGGAAGCGACGGCGCCGCCGCCACCGACCTGATCGCCGAGGTGCAGCAGCATCTCGGTGACGACCGGGTGCGCGCGGTCGCCATGGACTCGACCGACGGCCTGGCCCGCGGTACCGACGTCCTCGACACCGGGAAGCCGATCACCGTCCCGGTCGGCGACGCCACGCTCGGGCGGCTCTGGAACGTGATCGGTGAGCCGGTCGATCACAAGGAGCCGGCCCCGGAAGGCACCGAGCGCTGGCCCATCCATCGCGAGCCGCCGGCCTTCGCGGAGCTGTCCTCGAAGCTCGAGATCTTCGAGACCGGGATCAAGGTGATCGACCTGATCGCCCCGTACGTGAAGGGCGGCAAGACAGGCCTGTTCGGCGGTGCCGGCCTCGGCAAGACCGTGCTGATCCAGGAGCTGATCCACAACATCGCCACCCAGCACGGCGGCCTGTCCGTGTTCGCGGGCGTCGGCGAGCGCACCCGCGAGGGGAACGACCTCTGGATCGAGATGACCGAGTCGGGCGTGATCTCGAAGACGGCGCTCGTGTACGGGCAGATGAACGAGCCGCCGGGGGCGCGACTGCGCGTCGGCCTGGCCGGCCTGACGATGGCCGAGTACTTCCGCGACGAGTCCGGGCAGGACGTGCTCCTGTTCATCGACAACATCTTCCGCTTCGTCCAGGCCGGCTCCGAGGTCTCGGCGCTGCTCGGCCGTATGCCGAGCGCGGTCGGCTACCAGCCGACGCTGGCCACCGAGATGGGGCAGCTCCAGGAGCGGATCACGTCGACCCGCACGGGCTCGATCACGTCCGTCCAGGCCGTGTACGTGCCGGCCGACGACCTCACCGACCCGGCCCCGGCGAACACGTTCGCCCACCTCGACGCGACGACCGTGCTCTCGCGCGCGATCGTGGAGAAGGGCATCTTCCCGGCCGTCGACCCGCTCGACTCGTTCTCCCGCGCGCTCCAGCCGGGTGTCGTCTCGGCGGAGCACTACGCGACGGCCACGGCCGTCCAGGAGATCCTGCAGCGCTACAAGGACCTGCAGGACATCATCGCCATCCTCGGCATGGACGAGCTGTCGGACGAGGACAAGCTGACCGTCCAGCGTGCCCGCAAGATCGAGCGGTTCCTGTCGCAGCCGATGTTCGTGGCCGAGGCGTTCACCGCCCGCCCGGGCGTCTACGTGAAGCTCGAGGACACGGTGCGCGGCTTCCAGGAGATCGTCGAGGGCAAGCACGACGACCTGCCGGAGCAGGCGTTCTACATGGCCGGGACGATCGAGGAGGCCGTCGAGAACGCCAAGGGCTCGGCGGTCGCCGCCTAGCGGGGAGTAGGTTCCGTGGCCGACGAGCGCAGGCGCTTCGAGGTGTCCCTCGTGACGCCCGAAGGGGCGGCATACGAGGGCGAGTGCGAGATGCTGATCGTCCCCGGCGCGGCCGGCGAGATCGGGATCCTGGCGCGGCACGCGCCGCTCGTGGCGATGCTCAAGGCCGGCTCGACACGCGTGCACGTCCACGAGAACGAGGTGCTCGAGTTCGCGACCGGGCCCGGCTTCTTCAAGGTCGAGCAGGATCGCGCCTTGGCGCTCGTGGACGACGCGGTCGACGCCCGGGAGATCGACTCCGACCGTGCGCGGACACAGCTCGAGGAGGCCCGTGCCGAGCTCGAGCGCCTCGATGCCGGCGAGTCGGATGCCGATCGCTGGCAGATCGAGGAGCGGATCCGCCACGCCGAGAACCAGCTCGCGGTTGCGGACGGCGGCCCGGCGACCGATCTGCGCGTCGCCGCACCCCCCAGCGGCTAAGTCCGCGCGAAGTCCCACGACTTCGCGCGGCAGGTCGCGTCCTGAAACGGCCTTAACATCAGGTCGGTATCCTGGGCCTAGCCAGCCTCCCGGGCCCTTCCGGGAGCGGCTCCCGCGCCTTTCGCCAGCTCGTGCGTACCACGCTCAAACGAGGACACGGCCGCACAGCCCTCGACGGCAACGGATCGGGGCGGTCGACGCTGCCGCCCGACGCCCTTTCGCCGATGTCGCTCTACACGGTCGAGGAGCCAACGTCGCCGGGGCACCTGCGCGTGGCAGCCCGCATCCTCGGGTGGATCGCGCTGGTCCTGGTCATCGTCGCCGCGGGCTTCGGAGGCGGCGCGTACCTCTTCTACCACGAGAGTGTGGCCGCGACCGCACCGCACCACCGTGACGTCATTGCCGCCGTCAACGATGTGGCCCCGGTGTTGCCGCATCACGCTGCGATCGCACTCGTGCTCGGGTACGACCATCGCGTGGGCGACAACTACGCGGGATCGCGGTCCGACTCGATGATGCTGCTGCGCGCCGATCCGGTGACGCAGACGATCTCGATGATGTCCTTGCCGCGCGACCTGCTCGTCGACGTGCGCTGCCCGGGGAAGGACTACGGGCTCGGCAAGATCAACTCTGCCTACTCGTACTGCGGCGCAGTCGGCAGCCTGCTGACCGTCAAGGCGGTGACGAGCCTGCCGATCAACTACCTGATCACGCTCGACTTCCGGGGCTTCAAGAAGATCGTCAACACGCTCGGCGGCGTCTGGATGGACGTCGACCGCCGCTACCTCAACACTCAGAGTGGCCCGTACGGCTACGCGACGATCAACCTGCAGCCCGGCTACCAGAAGCTCACCGGCGGCGCTGCGCTCGACTTCGTCCGCTTCCGGCACACCGATTCCGACATCTACCGGGTCGCGCGCCAGCAGCTGTTCGTGCAGGCGATGAAGGCGCAGTTCAAGAAAGGCTTCTCCTTCTCGCTCGGGGGCGCGCTGAACGCCGTCAAGGTGATCAGCATCCTGAGCGAGAACGTCGAGATCGCGCCCAAGGTCAGCGGCCAGACGGTCTACAACTGGGCCGGGTTCATCCATGATCTCCCCTCCGGCCACTTCTGCCAGACGAAGATCGGCGGGCTGGCGGGCGGCAGCGACCTGACGACCGACGCCGGCAACATCACGGCCGCCGTGCAGGACTTCACCACGCCGTGCAGCGTGCAGCAGGCCGCGCAGGCGAACACGGTCGCGCTCGGCGGAAAGGTCAAGCAAACCGTCCCGGTGCCGGCGGCGACCTCGATACTCGTCCTGAACGGGAACGGCGTGCCCGGTGCAGCCGCCGACGCGAAGTACCGGCTCCTCCAGCGCGGCTACCGGATGGTCGACCCGCCGGCCGGACGGACCGCGAACGCGCCCAGCTCCGACATCTTCCACACGAAGGTCTACTACCAGTCGTGGAGCAAGCGCGGCAAGGCGGCTGCGGGCTCGCTCGCCGCCGTGCTGGCCCCCGCCGATGCAGCACCGCTCCCTCGTGAGATGAGGCCGTTCTGCGGCGGTGGGGTCATGCTGTGCATCGTCGTCGGCAAGACGTACCACAACTCGCTGCCGCCGCTAGAGACGCAGCCCCAGATCAAGCACCAGGCTCCCACCGTGTTCAACGACCGATCCGAGACCGAGCCGCTCGTACGCGCCGCCCAGCGTGGCGTCCCGTTCCGGCTGATGGTGCCGAACGTGCTCGAGTCGTCGTCGTCTCCCGACACGGTCGGGGGCGACCGGCCGATCCGGGTCTACACGATCTCGGACAAGCACAAGGCCGTCCGGCTTGTCTTCCACCGCAGCGGCGTCAACGAGTACTGGGGCATCCAGGAGACAGACTGGCGGGACGCGCCGGTGCTGAGCGACAGGAGCTTCCACCGTGTGATCGGCGGCCGCTCCTACCTCTTCTACTACCACAGCCAGCACCTGCACATGATCGTGCTGAGAGTCGGCAAGGCCGACTACTGGGTCGTCAACACGCTCATCGACTCGCTCTCCAACGAGACGATGATCGCGATCGCCAAGGGCCTGCAGCCGCTCGGCACCGCGAAGGGGAAGAGCTAGCGGTGTCCCGGATCGCGGTGTTCGGTGCCGGCTACGTCGGCCTCGTCACCGGTGCCTGCCTGGCCGAGCTCGGGCACGACGTCGTCGTGCGCGACATCCTTCCCGAGCGGATCGAGGCGCTGCGCGCCGGCCGCATTCCGATCTACGAGCCGGGTCTCGAGGAGCTGCTCGCCCGGAACGCGGGACGCCTCGGCTTCACGCTCGACGTCGCCGACGCGCTCGACGGCGCCGAGTTCGCGTTCGTGGCCGTGGGAACGCCGCCCACCTACTCGGGCGACGCCGACCTCTCCGCCGTCTGGACGGTCGTCGACTCGCTGCCGGGGATCGAGGAGGGACTGACGCTCGTCATGAAGAGCACCGTGCCGGTGGGCACGGGCGACAAGGTGCGCGCCAACCTCGACGTGCGCGGCCTCGGCGGCGTCGCCTACGTCTCGAACCCCGAGTTCCTGGCCGAGGGGAACGCCGTCCGCGACTTCATGCACCCCGACCGGGTCGTCGTCGGCGCCTTCGAGCCCGAGCACGCGGCCCGCGTGGCTGCGCTCTACGACTCCATCGAGACGACCGTCGTCACCACCGACGTCGCGTCGGCCGAGATGATCAAGCTCGCCTCCAACGCTTTCCTGACGACGCGGATCAGCTTCATCAACGAGATCGCGAACGTGTGCGAGCTCGTCGGCGCGGACGTCATGGACGTGGCGAGAGGGATCGGGCTCGATCACCGGCTCGGCTCGCACTTCCTCAGGGCAGGCGTCGGCTGGGGCGGAAGCTGCTTCGGCAAGGACGTCTCGGCGCTCAAGCAGCTGGCCGGCAACTCCGGGTACCACTTCCAGCTCCTCTCGGCCGTGATCGAGGTGAACGAGCTGCAGAAGCGGCGCCTGGTGGCGAAGCTCGAGAAGCACCTCGGGAAGCTCGGCGACCGCTCGATCGCTCTGCTCGGGCTGGCGTTCAAGCCCGGCACGGACGACCTGCGCGATGCGCCGAGCCTCGTGCTCGCCTCGCGTCTGCTCGCGGAGGGCGCCGAGGTGCGTGCCTGGGACCCGGTCGCGGACGCCGGGCATCTCCTGCACGGGGTCACGTTCTGCGACTCGTACCTCGAGGCCGTGCAGGGCGCCGACGCGGCGGTGATCGTCACGGAGTGGCCGGAGCTGGTCGGGCTGCTGGCGCCCGAGGTGCGGGCCGCCATGCGGCATCCGCTCATCGTCGACGGGCGCAACCTGCTCGACCCGGCTGCGGCCCGCGCCGCCGGCTTCCTCTACGAGGGCGTGGGGCGGCCGTCGCCCCCTTTCCAGACGCCGGCCGCGGCGCCTGAACAGGACGCTGTGCTGCCTTGACGCCACGCGAGGCGATCGTGCTCGCGGGCGGCAAGGCCGAACGGCTCGGCGACGCTGCCGGCGGCGGACCGAAGTCGCTCGTCCGGGTCGGCGGCCGTGCGCTGCTCGCCTATCAGGTGGCGCTGCTCGCCCGGGCGGGCGTGGAGCGCGTGATCGTCAGCTGCGCCGCCGGGCAGGGGCCGCTGTTCCGGGACGAGCTGGACGGCCTGGGTGTGGAGATCGTCGTCGCCGAGGAGCCCGAGCCGCTCGGCCGAGGCGGCGGGCTGCGGTTCGCAGCGGCTGCGCGCGAGGAGGCCGGCGACGTCTACGCGCTGAACGGCGACGAGCTCGTCGACCTCGACCTGCGCGCGCTCGCGCAGCACCACCTCGCCACCTACGCGGCGGCGACGATCACCGTCGTGCCGCTGCAGTCGCACCTCGGGATCGTCGAGGTGGACGAGGACGACGCTGTGCTCGGCTTCCGCGAGAAGCCCCGGCTGCCGCACTGGGTCAGCTGCGGCGTCTACGTCCTGGGTGAGGAGGCGCTGGCCCGGCTCCCGGAGCGGGGCGATCACGAGACGACGACGTTCCCCGAGCTCGCCGCCGAGCGGAAGCTCCGCGCCTACCGCCACGAGGGTCTCTGGATCACCGTCAACACGCCGAAGGACCTGCGCGTCGCGCAGGAGCACGTCGCGGCACACCCCGAGTGGCTGGGCGCGGTATGAGCTTCGGCGACTGGGCTCACAGCGCCGAGAAGGTCGAGAAGCCCTGGGGCTGGGAGCTGATCTGGGCGCTGACCGACCGCTACTGCGGCAAGCTGCTCTTCGTCCGCGCCGGACAGGCGCTCTCGCTCCAGTATCACGAGGTCAAGGACGAGTCCTGGTACGTCGAGAGGGGCCGGGCGACGCTCGAGCTCGGCACGGTCGGAGGCGCTCTCGAGACCGGCGAGATCGGCCCCGGCGACTGCTTCCATTTCCCGCCCGGGACGGTGCACCGCCTGCGCGCGCTCGAGGACACGCTCATCGTGGAGGTCTCGACCCCCGACCTCGGCGACGTCGTCCGCCTCGCCGACGACTACGGGCGCGAAGGCACCAGCGAACCTTGACATAACTGTGGTAAGGTCTGCGCCGTGGAAGCGTTGACGGTCGGACAGGCTTCCCGGCAGACCGGCTGGTCGCCGAGGATGCTCCGCTACATCGAGCACGGCAGGCTCGTCGTGCCGTCCCGCACGGCGAGTCGCTACCGGCTGTACGGCCTGCGGGAGCTGAACCAGCTCCGCGCGCTCCGGCACCTCCTGGCGAGCTTCGGGATCGAGCTGTCCGACATGGCGTTCGCGGCGCGGCTCCGGCGCGAGGCGGCGCTGCGGGCGGCCGTCGACGCGTGGCTGGCGGGCGCCGAGCTCGACGCGCTCGAATGGGAGCAACGCAAGCACGAGCGGCTGCTCGCGGCCTGACTACACTGACAAGGCCTTGCAACAGACTGTTGCAAGGGGAGGGAGAGGGAGATGGCGACCACGAAGCGTTACGACGTCAAGGATCTCGCGCTCGCGCCCGAGGGTGTGCGCCGGATCGAGTGGGCGGATCGGAACATGCCGGTGCTCCGGGCGATCCGGGAGCGGTTCGAGCGCGAGCGGCCGCTGGCCGGCTATCGCGTCTCCGCCTGTCTCCACGTCACGACCGAGACCGCGAACCTGATGCGCACGCTCAAGGCAGGCGGCGCCGACGTCGTCCTCTGCGCGTCCAACCCCCTCTCCACCCAGGACGAGGTCGCCGCCGCGCTCGTCGAGGAGCACGACATTGCCACCTACGCGATCAAGGGCGAGGACAACGACACGTACTACGCTCACATCGACGCCGCGGTCGACCACCGGCCGCAGCTGACGATGGACGACGGCGCGGACGTGATCGGCGTCCTGCACGCGGCGCGTCGCGAGCAGCTGGGCGACATCGTCGCCGGCACCGAGGAGACGACGACCGGCGTCATCCGCCTGAAGGCGCTCGAGCGTGAAGGCAAGCTCGGCTTCCCGATCATCGCCGTCAACGACGCGAAGACGAAGCACCTGTTCGACAACCGCTACGGCACCGGCCAGTCGACGATCGACGGCATCGTGCGGGCGACGAACGCGCTGCTCGCGGGCAAGACGTTCGTGGTCGCGGGCTACGGCTGGGTGGGTCGCGGCGTCGCCATGAGGGCCCGCGGGATGGGCGCGCAGGTCGTCGTCACCGAGGTCGACGCCATGCCTGCCCTCGAGGCGGTCATGGAGGGCTTCCAGGTCATGCCGATGGGGAAGGCGGCGGAGATCGGCGAGATCTTCTGCACGGCGACCGGCGACAAGAACGTGATCCGCCGCGAGCACATGGAGGTGATGAAGGACGGCGCCATCCTCGCGAATACGGGCCACTTCAACGTCGAGATCGAGATCCCCGGCCTGCGCGCGATGGCGACCGAGACACGCGAGGCGCGCCAGTTCGTGGAGGAGTTCCTGCTCGAGGACGGGCGGCGGCTGTTCCTCGTCGCGGACGGGCGGCTCGTCAACCTCGCAGCCGCCGAGGGGCACCCGGCCCAGGTGATGGACATGTCGTTTGCCAATCAGGCCCTCTCGGCCGAGTACGCGGTGCAGAACGCCGCCTCGCTCGAGCGCAAGGTGTACTCCGTGCCGGAGGAGATCGACAACGAGATCGCCCGCCTGAAGCTGGCGACGATGGACGTCGAGATCGACCAGCTCACCGAGGAGCAGGCCAAGTACCTCGACTCCTGGAACGAGGGAACGTAGCCGGGTAGGCGGCGACCCTCAAGTCAGGCATGGTCCGTGCCGATGTAGCGGGCGTGGAAGCAGCGAACATTCCCTGGCGTCCGCTCGGCGAACTGTTCGTTGCGCGCGGGCTGATCAGCGGAGAGGATCTCGAGCAGGCACTGGCCGAGCAGGCTGCGACGAACGAGCGTCTCGGTGAGATACTCGTCCGCCGGAACCTGATCAGCTCGCCTGAGCTGACCGAGGCGCTGATGGAGCAGCTCGGGCGGGAAGTTGCGACGGAGGAGGGCTTCGGCTCGGGACTGTGGGCCGAGATCCAGCGACGCCGCGCGCGGCCCGAGAGCGCACCGCCGCCCAAGAGTCCGCCACGCGAGAGCCCGCCTCCCCTTGCGCTGGTCGACAAGACGCCTCCGCCGTTCGGTGGGGCGCTCGGTGAGGCGCTCGAGGAGGGAGCCCTGGACGACGGTGCCGTGGACGAGCTCGAGCAGGAGATCGAGGAGTTGAAGTCGGAGCTGGGAGTCGTGGCGCCGATGCCCTCGCCTCCGGTGCCGGCGGTCGATCCGGGCGTGGAGATCCGTGCCGAACTCGAGCAGGTCCGGCAGGAGCTCCAGACCCGAACGGCGACGGTCGAGTCGCTGACGAGCGAGCTCGAGCAGGCCAGGAACAGCCTCGATGCTCGCGAGCAGAACTTTGCGGAGGAACTGGAGAAATGGAAGCAGACGAGCGGCGAGACCGACGTCTTGCGACAGAGCCTGTCGGAACGAGAGTCACGCCTGGCCGAGCTCGAGACCGAGCTCGAACGGGCTCTCGGGGAGCGCGAGGGACGCATCGAAGAGCTGCAGTCGACCCTTGCCCGGCTCGAGACCGACCGCGATGCGGCCAACGGCCGTCTGGCCGCGGCGGAGGCCCATGCGGCGGAGGTCGAGCGGGCACTCCGCGAGATCGCCGGCCGACCCGGCGCCGGAGCTCGAGCAGCAGCTCGAGGCCACCCGGGGCCGTGTCGTCGAGCTCGCAGAAAGATTGTCGGTGCTTCAGCCGCAGATCGAGGCCGCGGAGGCGTCGCTGGCCGAGGAGCGCGATGCGCACGTGCAGACGCGGCGTCAGCTGGATGAGGCGCTTGCCGACGCCGATCGGAATCGAGCGGCGCTTTCGCGAGCTCGAGCTTGCACTCGATGCCGCGGCGGCGAGCGCGACAGCGCTCGAGCAGAAGCCGAGACGGCTCGGGCGGCGCTGGTCGAGGTCGAGGGACGGATCGCCGCGCACCGGGATGAGATCGCGGCTGCCGATGCTGCGCTCTCCGAAGAGCGTGCAGCTCACGCGCAGGCGCGGCAGCGGTCGGAGGAGGCGTTGGCCGAGGCCGATCGCGTACGAGAGTCGCTCGATGAGATCGAGCTCGAGCTGGGGCGTGCGCGGAGCGAGCAGGACAGCGCCCGGGGAGAGCTCCAGCAGGCGCTGGCGGCAGCAGCGGAGGTCGAGAAGGCGCGCGGCGACCTGGAGGACGCACGCGCGGCGGTGCTCGACCTGGAGGGACGGCTTGCGGTTGCAGAGGGTCGCGCGGTCGAGCTCGACGGGCAGGCAGCGGCGCTTCGCGAGCAGCTTGCCGCTCTCGAGGCTGCGCTGGCCGCGGAGCGCGACGCGCTCCAGGAGGCCGAAGACCGGCGCGACCGCTCGCGTCGCGAACGCGACGTCGCCCGTGCCGAGCTGGAGCAGACCCGATCGGCTTTGGTCGAGACCGAGGCGCGAGTTGTCGCACTCGAACAGCAGGTTGCGGTCTTCCGACTCGGCTCTGACGGAGGAGCGGGACGCTCGCGCGTCGGCCGACCGTCGGTTGGAGCAGGCGTTCGCGACGCTCCGGAGCGCCGAGGACCGCGAGGCCGAGCTCGCCGATCGGATCGAACGGCTCGCCGCGGAGAATGACGAGCTGTCGGAAACGGGGAGGAGAGAGCTGGAGACCGCGAATCTCCGTCGCGCAGAGGTGGAATCGCGCCTCGCCGAGGAAGCCGCGAGCCACGTCGAGACGCGGAGCGTCCTGGCGCAGGCACTCGACGAGCTGACCGGCCACCGCCCCCACACCGGCCCGGGCGGAGACGACGAGTTGCACGGGAACGAGGGCTATCTCTGCTTCGCGCCCGGCAAGGACGGCTACCGGCTCGTGCAGCGCACGGGCCCGACACCGGCGCTGGGCGCATCGCACGAGCTCGACGGAGTTGACGCACGTGGTGACGAGGGTGGGGCGGTCGCCGCTTCCCATTCGATCGTCGCCGCTGCGTCTACCTCCACGCCGCCTCCTAGCGTCGAGCCAGGCCGCCGATGGGGGTCGCGCGCGGGATCGTGGTATCGACCATCTAGGCTTGGCGACCATGACGGAAGAGCTCCTGCCCGACCGGATCGTCCGCCTCGAGGCGGATCGCGTCGTCGTGCTCGACCAGCGACGGCTCCCGGACGAGGAGGTCGAGCTCGAGTGCCGGTCGGCGGCCGAGGTCGCGGAGGCGATCCGCACGCTCGCCGTCCGGGGTGCGCCTGCGATCGGTATCGCGGCCGCCTACGGATACGCGCTCGCTGCCAACCGCGGAGACGACCTCGACGAGGCCGCGGCGACGCTGGCGGCCGCCCGTCCGACCGCCGTCAACCTGGCCTGGGCGCTTCGCGAGGTGCGCGAGGCCGACGATCCCGCCGAGCGGGCGCGCGAGCTGCACTCCGACGAGGTCGAGCGCTGCCGGCAGATGGCACTCAACGCTTCCGCGCTCCTCGCCCCGGGCACGCGTGCGTTGACGCACTGCAACACGGGCGCCCTCGCGACCGGCGGCTACGGCACGGCGCTCGGCGCTCTGCGCGCGGCTCACGAGCAGGGACGGCTCGCCCACGTCTGGGTGGACGAGACGCGGCCGCTGCTCCAGGGAGCGCGGCTGACGGCTTGGGAGCTCCGCGGCCTGGGCATTCCGAGCTCGGTGATCGTGGATGCGGCAGCGGGAGGCTTGATGGCAGCCGGTGAGGTCGACTGCGTGCTGGTCGGTGCAGACCGGATCGCGGCCAACGGGGACACGGCCAACAAGATCGGCACGTATTCGCTGGCCGTGCTCGCTGCGCACCACGACCTGCCCTTCTACGTCGTCGCCCCGACCTCGACGATCGATCCGGACACGCCCGCAGGGGACGCAATCGTGATCGAGGAACGCTCGGCGGACGAGGTGACGTCCCGGTTTCCGGCCCGGAATCCGGCCTTCGACGTGACGCCGGCCGCGCTCGTGACCGCGATCGTGACGGAGCTCGGCGTCCATCGCGCTCCCTACAGCGAGTCGCTGCCCCGGCCGATGCGGTTCGAGCGTGAACGACTTGTTCGGCCTCTCGCGTTCCTCGGGCGCCGCGTGGTGCGGGGCCGGAGGGCACAGTATGGTCAATACGGGCCCGGAGAGCACCGTGCTGCCAGCGGCGTCAGGCGCCGGCGGAGCCGGGCTTCGCCCGGCAGCAGGCGCCGGCGAGGAGTGCGAGATGAAGGCATTGATCCTCGCGGCGGTTACGCGACGCGGCTCTACCCGCTGACGCTCACGACCCCGAAGCACCTGCTGGAGATCGGCGGTCGCCCCATGGTCGACTGGGTGCTCGACGGTCTCGAGCCGCTCGGCCTGGACGGGCTCTACCTGGCGACGAACGCGAAGTTCGCGCCTGCCTTCGAGGTGTGGACCGCAGGCCGTCGCGGGCCGCGGATCGAGGTGATCGACGACGGGACGACGAGCGAGGACGACCGGCTCGGCGCGATCGGCGACATCGGCTTCGTGCTCGACCGCGAAGGGATCGACGACGATCTGATCGTCGTCGCCGGGGACAACCTGTTCACCGGTTCGATCGACGGGTTCGTCGCCGAGGGTCGCCGGCGCGGCCAGCCGGTGCTGGCCGTCTACGACGTCGGCGATCCGGGGCTGATGCCCCACTTCAACACGGTGGAGACCGACGCCGACGGCCGGATCACGTACTTCGAGGAGAAGCCCGAGCAGGCCCGGTCGACCCTCGCCGGCATCGCGCTCTACTGGTACCCGCGGGAGATGCTGCCGCTGATCCACGCGTATCTCGCCGGAGCGAACAACCCCGACCAGCCGGGCCGGCTCGTCGAGTGGCTGTACACGCGGACGCCGGTCTACGCCTGGGAGCTGCCGGGGAAGTGGTACGACATCGGCACGCCTGAGCAGCTCGAGGCGGCGCGCGCCGAATTCGCCTCGGACTCGGCACATTGACGTCACACCTGCCCGGCTAGCGTCGGGTCCTGCTCGATCTCCTCTTTCCGCAACGCTGCCTCGCCTGCCGGCGCCCCGGCGCACAACTGTGCGAGCGCTGCCGGGACCGGCTGCCCGTGATCGTGCCGCCGCTCTGCGCGCGCTGCGGTGCCCCGACCGTCTGGCCGGTCTCCCGTTGCCGTGAGTGCGCCGGCAGGCGGCTCGGGTTCGCCTCGGCCCGTGCGGCCGTGGAGTACGACGATGCCGTCCGCCGGCTGGTCGGCGGCTGGAAGGAGCGCGGCCTGCGCGGGATCGCCGCGGAGGCCGCCGCGCTCGTCGCCGACGTCGTTCCACGGCCCGAGGTCGACGCGCTCTCGTTCGTCCCGCCGGACGGCGACCGCAGCCTCCGTCGCGGGCATCACCCCGCGGAGCGCCTCGCACGCGAGCTGGCGCGCCGCTGGGAGCTGCCCGTGGAGGCGCTGCTCGGGCGTGCAGGCCCGGCGCGCCGCCAGCGCGGGCTCAGCCTGGCGGAGCGCCGCCGCAACGTCCGAGGCGTGTTCAGGGCGATCGGCGCAGCGCCGGCGAGCGTCTGCCTCGTGGACGACGTCTACACGAGCGGCGCCACGGCGAGCGCCGCGGCGCAGGCTCTGCGGAAGGCCGGCGCGACGCGGGTGGAGGTCGTTTGTTTCGCCCGGGCAGTGAGATAGATTGCGGGACAGCAGTCGGCGACCCGGACCGAGGAGGCGCGATGCGTTTGCACGTGAAGGGGAAGAACGTCGAGGTCACGGACGCGATTCGCGACTACGCCGAGCGAAAGCTCGGGAAGCTCGCACCGCAGCTCGCCGAGCCGACCCGGGTCGAGCTGGAGCTGGCGGTGGAGCGCAATCCGTCGATCGCGGAAAACCACGTCGCGGAGGCCACGATCTGGACGAAGGGCCCGGTGCTCCGCGCCCGGGAGGCCTCCGGCGACATGAAGGCGTCGATCGACCTGCTCGTCGACAAGCTGGAGCGCCAGGTGAAGCGGTACCGGCAGAAGCGGCGCCACGAGCACGAGCGCCACGAACGGGCCAACGGCGCGGTGCCGGGAACGGCCTCGATTCCGTCTCAGGAGGGAGCAATGATCGTCAAGACCAAGCAGTTCGTGCTGAACGGGATGAGCGCCGAAGAGGCGGTCGAGCAGCTCGAGCTGATCGGCCACGACTTCTTCGTGTTCCGCAACGACGACTCGGGTGAGATCAACGTCGTCTACCGGCGCCGCGACGGCGACTACGGGGTGATCGAGCCCGCCTGAGCGGCCGGGCGCCTGAGTTTTGCGGGTCTCTCGGGCGCCGCTGGCGGTGCGGGGCCGGAGGTCGCAGTATGAGCAATACGGGGCCGGAGAGCACCGTGCCGCCAGCGGTGTCAGGCGGCGGCGGAGCCGGGCTTCGCCCGGCAGGAGCCGACGCCGGCGAGGGACGCGCATGAGCCTCTTTCGGCGAGGCGAGCCGGTCCACGTTCGACTCGCTCGCGAAGCCGGCCTCTCCGCGGAGGAACCGACGGCGGCCGCCGTGCCGGCGCGCGCCTGGGGGGAGGTGGGCATCCACGGGATCGCCAGGCCGCGCGAGTGGGACGCCGTGGTGACGGCGGAGGCGCCGAGGCTCGGGGTGGGCGAGCTCGAATTCGTGGTGTTGCCGGACGGCACGCTGGTCGTCGACGACGCCCTCGACCTCGAGCCGGGCTCACTCGATCCGCTGGCGGCGGCGCTCGAGACCGGCCTGGAGCCGCCCTACCGGGCCTCGGCGGTGTGGCGTGGGGGCTCACAGTGGGGGGTCGCGGCCCGGCGGATCGAGGTCGTGCAGCTGCCCGAGAGCGTGCGCGGTGACGAGATCGTGCTGTCGGTCGCCGAGGGCCGGCGGTCGCTCGTCGTCGACGGCGAGCCGGCGTTCGGCAGCCTTCCCGCCCTCGAAAAGCTCGGAGCCGCCCGGGGCGGGGAGGCGTTCGTCATTCGTGCCGAGCGGCTCGTCGAGGATGCCTGGGCCATCGACGTGGCCCGCCTCTGAGACGCGTCGAGCCCGGCCCCCGGCCTCGCACCCGCAGGTCTCCCCGGGTGGGTGGGGGTTAGGGACGGAGCAGCATCGGTACGGAACAAGTAGCAGTCGGGCTCGCACACGACTGTGCCGAAAGTGGAACTTTCTCCCCGCCGCGGTGCCGGAGCACCGCGGCGTCTGGGGCGTCGGCGCGGGAGCAGCAGGACGGGCCTGCGACAACTCTTGCGGGTGCAGGACGGTCGGTGCGAGGCGGTACCCTGTAGCTCATGTCGCAGAACTACGGCGCCCTCGAGAAGGTCCTCCGAGCCGGCGAAGGCCGCCGGATCAAGACGCTCTCGAACCAGGCCGCGTACATCACGTCGCTGGAGCCTGATATCGAGCAGCTCTCCGACGACGAGCTGCGCGGGAAGACGGCCGAGTTCAAACAGCGCCACGAGAACGGGGAGTCTCTCGAGGACATGTTGTTCGAGGCCTTCGCCTGCGTGCGCGAGGCACGCAAGCGAGAGTCCGGGCAGCGCATCTTCGACGTGCAGCTGATGGGCGGCATCGTCCTCCACGAGGGCGACATCGCCGAGATGAAGACCGGCGAAGGCAAGACGTTCGTAGCCAGCCTGGCGCTGTACCTGAACGCGATGTCGGGGCGGAACGTCCACCTCGTCACCGTCAACGACTACCTGGCCAAGCGCGACGCCGAGTGGAACCGCGGCGTCTTCGAGCGCCTCGGCGCGTCGGTCGCCTACATCGAGAACATGATGCCGTTCGACACGCGCAAGGCGGCCTACGAGTGCGACATCACCTACGGCACCAACTCGGAGTTCGGGTTCGACTACCTGCGCGACAACATGGCCGTGTCCATGGAGGGCGTCGTCCAGCGCGGCGGCCACGCCTACGCGATCGTGGACGAGGTCGACTCGATCCTGGTCGACGAGGCCCGGACGCCGCTGATCATCTCCGGCGAGCCCGAGACGGCCGCGAAGACCTACTACGACTTCGCGCGAATCATCCGCGACCTGGAGGGTGTGCCGTACAAGCCGCCGTCGAAGATCGACAAGACCGAAGAGCCGGACGTCGACTACACGTTCGACGAGAAGTTCAAGACAGTCTCGCCGCTTCCGCGCGGCATCCACACCGTCGAGCGGGCGCTCAGGATCGACAACCTCTACGACCCGCGCAACGTCCAGCTCGTCAACCACCTCTCCCAGGCGCTGAAGGCGCAGGCGCTCTTCCACCGGGACGTCGACTACGTCGTCCAGGACGGCGAGGTGAAGATCGTCGACGAGTTCACGGGCCGGATCATGGAGGGACGCCGCTGGAGCGAGGGGCTGCACCAGGCGGTCGAGGCCAAGGAGGGCGTCGACATCCAGGAGGAGCACGTCACGCTCGCGACGATCACGCTCCAGAACTACTTCCGCCTCTACGAGAAGCTGGCCGGCATGACCGGTACCGCGAAGACGGAGGAGAAGGAGTTCACCGAGATCTACGACCTGCACGTGGTCGAGATCCCGACCAACGAGACGGTCGCCCGCGACGACAAGAACGACCTGATCTTCCGGACCAAGCAGGCGAAGTTCAACGCGGCGCTCGAGGACATCGTCGAGCGGCACGCCAAGGGCCAGCCGGTGCTCGTCGGCACCATCGACGTCGAGACGTCCGAGTACTTCTCGGAGATGTTCAAGCGTCGCGGGATCACGCACAACGTCCTGAATGCCAAGCAGCACGAGCGCGAGGCGGAGATCATCATGGATGCCGGTCAGCCCGGCGCGGTGACGATCTCGACCAACATGGCCGGTCGCGGCGTCGACATCAAGCTCGGCGAGGGTGTCCTCGAGCTCGGCGGCCTGTACGTCGTCGGCACCGAGCGCCACGAGGCGCGGCGCATCGACAACCAGCTGCGCGGCCGTTCGGGGCGCCAGGGGGATCCCGGCGAGTCCCGCTTCTACCTGTCCGGTGAGGACCAGCTCGTGCGGCTGTTCGCCGGCGACCGGATCAAGAACATCATGTCCCGCTTCAAGGTGCCGGACGACCAGCCCATGGAGGCCAAGGTCCTGTCGCGCCAGATCGAGAACGCGCAGAAGAAGGTCGAGGAGCAGAACTTCGTCATGCGCAAGAACGTCCTCAAGTACGACGACGTCATGAACAAGCAGCGCACGGTCATCTACCAGCAGCGGCGCCAGGTGCTCGAAGGGCAGGACCTGTCCGAAGAGGTCAAGGAGTGGATCGACGAGATGATCGATCACACCGTCGACCTGTTCGCGACCGACACCGGCGAGGGCTGGGACCTCGACCAGCTCTGCCAGGCGATGACGACGCTGTACGGCTCCGACATGACCGCGGACGAGCTGCGCGAGGACTACGCCGGCCGCCTCGAGCGGGAGACGCTCGTCGACGACTTCCGGGAGGACGCCCAGGAGGCGTACGTCGAGAAGGAGCAGCAGCTCGGCGAGGAGCTGATGCGGGAGCTCGAGCGCTTCGTGATCCTCCAGGTCGTCGACACCCGCTGGCGCGAGCACCTCGAGTCGATGGACTACCTCCGCGAGGGTGTGCACCTCCGCTCCATGGCCCAGAAGGACCCCCTGGTCGAGTACACGGCCGAGGGTCACAAGATGTTCGAGGAGCTGTCGCAGACGATCCGCGAGGAGGTCGTGTTCACGCTCTTCCACGCCGAGCTGGCACCCGAGGAGGCAGCCGAGCTGTCGCTGAACGGACAGGAGGGCGGGAACGGCGCCCTGAGCTACGAGCACCAGTCGCTGGCCGGCGCCGACGCGATCGCCGCCGCGACAGCCGGCGAGGCCGTCGCCGCGGCGGCCCCGATGACGCAGCAGCGGCACGTCTCGGAGCACGAGAAAGTGGGCAGGAACGACCCGTGCTGGTGCGGCTCCGGCAAGAAGTACAAGAAGTGCCACGGCGCTTGACACGGGGGAAACGGCCGGTTTCCCCCGTGAGCCCCCTTCCCCGCCGGGTCGCGTCCCACTTCTGCTGAGCTACGCCGCGGCCAAGCCACGGCTCCGCCGCCGGTGGAGGCGAATGGCATAGCGGTTCGACCCGGTTGCCAGGCTACGATGGGGCCGTGACCGAAGAGCAGCAGCAGCCGCTCGCAGCTCAGCTCGAGGAGATCGGGGTCCAGCTGGCCTGGGTCCGTGATTACCTTTGACCCGGATCGCCTGAAGACGAGGATCGCAGAGCTGGAGGCCGAGATGGGGCGGCCCGGCTTCTGGGACGACCAGCAACACGCCGCCTCCGTCTCCACTGAGCACTCCCGCTTGACGCGTCGGCTCGACCGCTACGAGCGACTGCTTGGCGACTACGAGGACGCGGCCGAGCTCGCCGCCATGGACGGCGACATGGAGTCCGACATCGCCGAGTCGATCCAGCCGCTCCGCCGCGAGCTCGAGCACCTTCAGGAGGACGCGCTGTTCACGGGCGAGTTCGACGCCGGCGACGCGATCGTCACGATTGTCGGAGGCACGGGCGGGACCGATGCCCAGGACTGGGCCGAGATCTTGCTGCGGATGTACCTGCGCTGGGCGGCCGGGCGCGGCTACGAAGCGGAGCTGCTCGAGGCCAGCCCTGGCGAGGAAGCCGGGCTGAAGTCGGCCACGTTCACGGTCAAGGGCGAGAACGCGTACGGAGCCCTGAAGGCCGAGCGCGGCGTTCACCGTCTCGTCCGTCTGTCGCCCTTCGACCAGGCCCACCGCCGCCACACGTCGTTCGCGCAGGTGATCGTCAGCCCGCTCGTCGCTGACGACGTCGACGTCGAGGTGGACGAGGCCGATCTGCGCATCGACACCTACCGGGCCTCGGGCGCCGGCGGCCAGCACGTGAACAAGACCGACTCGGCCGTTCGCATCACGCACGTGCCGACCGGCATCGTCGTCCAGTGCCAGAACGAGCGCTCCCAGTCCTCGAACAAGGCCACTGCCATGCGCGTGCTCAAGTCCCGTCTGGCCGAGCTGGAGCAGGAACGTCACGAAGAAGAGATGGCCCGCGAGCGCGGTGTGGTGCAGGACACGGGCTTCGGAAGTCAAATCCGGAGCTATGTCCTCCACCCGTACCAGATCGTCAAGGACCACCGCACCGATCACGAGGCGGGAAATGCGCAGGGCGTCCTCGACGGCGACCTGGACGGGTTCATCCGCGCGTACCTGCTCGCGCAGGCAACCGGCCGGGCCCGCCGGGGGATCGGCTAAACTCCCTGCAACCGGCGGAGATCGCCGCCCCTTGTCGTGCAGGAGCTGAACCTCCAAACAGAAGCGCCGCCGGAGTCCGTCGCGGAGCCGATCGCCCCGAAGGCCTCGGCCGGCGCGGGCGCGATGATCGTCTTCGACGGCGTGACGAAGGTCTACGAGCCCGACGTGACGGCGCTCCGGGACGTGTCTTTCGTGATCGACAAGGGTGACTTCGTGTTCATCGTCGGCGCGTCCGGATCAGGAAAGTCGACGATCATCCGCCTGCTGCTCAAGGAGATCGAGCCGACGCAGGGACGCATCATCGTCGGCGGTCGCGATCTCGGACGGCTCCAGCGCTCGAAGGTGCCGATGCTGCGCCGCAACGTCCAGTGCGTGTTCCAGGACTTCAAGCTGCTGCCGAACCGCACCGCCTGGGAGAACGTGGCCTACGCGCTCAAGGTGCAGGGCGAGAGCCGGGATTCGATTCGCAAGAAGGTGCCCGAGGTGTTGGGTCTCGTCGGGCTCGCGCACAAGGGATCGTCGCTTCCGGACGAGCTGTCGGGTGGCGAGCAGCAGCGCGTCTCGATCGCGCGGGCCGTCGTCAACCACCCGCCACTGCTGGTCTGCGACGAGCCGACCGGGAACCTCGACCCCGACACGTCGGTCGGGATCATGCAGCTGCTCTACCGGATCAACCGGGCGGGTACGACCATCCTGATGGTCACGCACGACCGCGAGATGGTGGACAAGATGCGCAAGCGCGTGATCGCACTCGACGGCGGCCGCCTCGCCCGTGACGAGCGCCGCGGAGGCTACGAATGAAGCTGCGGACGATCGTCGGCGAGGCAGTCCGCTCGCTGGGCGCGACGATGTCGACCACCGTCGCGGCGACGCTGACCGTGCTGATCGGCATGTTCGTCCTCGGGGTGTCGATCGCGCTCGGAACCTGGGTGCTGTCGTGGAGCGACCACGTCAAGAGCCAGCTGCTGGTCAAGGTCGACATGTGCACGGCCGGCTACAACTCCTGCACCAGGACGGCCACAGCCCAGGAGATCAACGCCGTGCGCGTGTGGCTGGTCAAGGATCCGCGCGTCAAGTCCTTCGAGCCGATCACGCCGCGAGAGGGCCTGAAGCGGATGCGCAAGAAGTATCCGGACCTGACGCGCGACCTGGCGACCAATCCGATCCCGTTCGAGTTCGACATCACGCCCAAGAAAGCCGAGTACAACGCGCAGATCAAGCAGAGCCTCCTCACCGCCGGCCCGGCCCAGACCAAGCTCGCCGGGGTCGACACCATCGACGACGGAGGCTCGACGTCGAAGCGCATTCTCAGGGTGGGGAGCATCATCGAGATCGTCTTCCTCGTCGGTCTGATCGTGCTGCTGATCGCCTCGACGCTCCTGATCGCGAACACGATCCGGTTGTCGATCTTCGCGCGGCGACGTGAGATCGAGGTGATGAAGCTCGTCGGCGCGTCGAACTGGTTCGTGCGCGGCCCGTTCATGGTCGAAGGGCTCATCTGTGGCATTGCCGGGTCGCTGATGGCGGTGTTCCTGCTGCTGATCGGCAAGCTCGTCGTCCTCCCGGCGATCCTCGGCCACATCAAGGACTCGAAGGACGTGCACGCGATGGGGTTCGGCGTGATCGCGCTGCTGATGATCGCGGCCGGGCTGATGCTCGGAGCCGCCGGCTCGGGCCTGACAGTCCGTCGGTTCCTGCGCGTCTGACGGCGCTTGCGCCTCGACACCGTTCTGTTTTCCCCCCGGGGCCTTCGGCCCTGACCCCCCGGTTTGAGCGTAGCGCGCAATCTGTGACGCGTGTGAGACGCCTGTGTGCCAAGAGCGTGACGATCAGTCCACAGCCGTGAACGAGCGCGACCCGGGTAGCGAGCGCGTCGTCGTCGAGGTCGGCAGCCGCGGCCGGCTCGTGGTCGGTGAGCCGTATTTCGAGCCCGGCGTGCCGATCGTCATCGACCGGAAGGGCCTCGGCGACGCTCGGCCGGGCGATCTCGCCGTCGTCCGTACCGGCCGTGGCCGGGCCAAGCTCGAGCGGGTGATCGGGCCTGCGAACCGGATCGAGAGCGTCCTCGACGGGCTGCTCGCCTCGCGCGGTGAGCGGGGTGCGCACGAGCCCCACACGCTCCCCGAGCCGTCTCTCGAGGGGCGCGTCGACCTTCGTGAGCTGCCCACGTTCACGATCGACCCGGAGACGGCGAAGGACTTCGACGACGCGATCTCGGTGCGCCCCGAAGGCGACGGCCTCCGCGCCTACGTCCACATCGCCGACGTCTCGTTCTTCGTCTCCACGGGAACGCCACTCGACCGGGGCGCGGCCGAGCGCGGCTTCTCGGTCTACGTCCCCGGGCTGGTGGCGCCGATGCTCCCCCACGACCTCGCGGACGACGCGTGCAGCCTCCGGCCGAACCAGGATCGCCTGACGGTCACGGTCGAGGTCCCGTTCGATGCCGGGCTCCGCGCCGGTGAGCCGCTCTTCTACCGCTCGGTGATCCGCAGCGGTGCCCGGCTCACCTACGGGCAGGCGGAGCGGATCCTGGACGGCCGCGAGCAGGCCGATCCGGAGATCGGAGCAGGTCTCCGGCTCGCCGAGCGGCTGACGACCGAGTTGCGGGAGCGGAGGTTCGCTCGCGGGGCACTCCGCATCGAGACGCGCGAGGTCACGTTCGCGTTCGACGGCGAGGGTCACGTCGAGCGCGCGTGGTCGGAGAGCGAGCCGCACGCCCACATGCTGGTCGAGGAGCTGATGATCCTTGCCAACGAGGCAGTCGGGGCGCTCCTCGCCGGTCGCCGCCGGGAGGCGCTCTACCGCGTCCACGAGCGCCCCGACCCACAGGCGATCGGACGGCTGCTCGCGGTGCTCGCCGACCTCGAGGTGCCGACGCCGGCCGCGCCGGACCCGGAGCAGCTCTCGGGCGGCGTCGCAGCGACGCTGGCCGCCGGCATCTCGGAGCGGGTCACCGAGTACGTGCAGCAGACGGGCCGCGGCGCGGAAGCCTTCCCCTCGCTCGTCCTGCGCTCGCTCAAGCAGGCGCGCTACGACCCGCGCAACCTCGGCCATTCGGGCCTCGCCAGCACGGCGTACTGCCACTTCACGTCGCCGATCCGCCGCTATCCCGACCTCGTCTGCCATCGCGCGCTGCTGCGCGAGCTCGGTGCCTCGGACGAGCCGCTGCCCGAAGACCTGTCCGGCCTGGCTGTCCACGTCTCGGCCCGCGAGCGCGCCGCCACCGACGTCGAGTACGCCGCCGACGCCATCTGCCTGGCCTGGCTGCTCGACGACACGCTTTTCGAGCGCGGCTGGGAGACGAGCTTCGAGGGCGAGATCATCGGGCTGATCGCATCGGGTCTGTTCGTTCGGTTCGGCGATGTCTTCGAGGGCTATCTGCCCATGCGTCGCTTGTCCGACTACTACGAGCTGAACGTGCTGGGCACAGCACTCGAAGGGCGACGGAGCGGCAGGCGTTACCGGCTTGGCGATTCCATCGAAGTGCGCGTCGAGAAGATCGAACGAGCCGAGGGCAAGGTCGAACTTTCTCTCGCGTAGCGTCGCGCCCCCCGGCAAGAATCGAACTTGCCACGCGGTTTGGGAGCCGGCGCGTGCCCACCCGCCCGTTTCCAGGGAGAAAGGGGCATCGAGCGGGCGCGTGCACCAGTGATTGCACCAGTCCCCGAGAAGGCGTAGTCATGAAGCGCGCTTTGAACGGGACCGAGGCTCGAGCCCACGGCGCTGATCAGCCTCTCTACTTATCATCGCGCGTGCGACCTGCGGCCCAGAAGGCTGCGAACCTGGACCACCGCTTTCCGGGCGCTAGGCAAGCGACCCGGCCCCGCCAGCTCCACATCAATCCTCTAGGCAGATCGCGGCAGTCCGGGTCAGCGGGTTCACGGGTATAGGAATCGACCAAGCCCCATCGGCACTGCCGCTCAGCATGCTCGTCAAGGCAACCGGGCTCTCTCTTCGCTACTGCTCGCAGATCCGTCGCGGCGAAAAGGTGCCGCACCCGCGGCACGGGGAGGGTTTTCGCACCGCCGAGGCACCATGAATGGCTTCGCTAGCCATGCGACCCTCGCGCTCATCGACGGCCAGTCTGCCGAGCAAACTCATTGATGTCAGCACAACGGGTGGGTCAGCGTTTCCCCCGATGCAGGCCGGGTTCGACCCGCAGATCGTCGAAGCGTTCATCCTCTCCCTGATCGCAGCCCTCAGCGCACACCTGGAAATCTCGTAGAGGATCGATCAGTCGCCTGGCGGCGGTGAAGTGCGTCGGCAGCCCTAGTGAGCGACGTGCATCGACTGGCCCAGATGCGGCGGCAAGCGGATACTGGGTGCTGCCAGGATGTTCTCGGTGGTTCCGGTCGAACTTGGCCCAGCCGCGTTCTCCGCGGAGGAAGCCGATCGTTCCCTTGAGTCGGGACCAGGCGAGGATCGGCCGGTAGATGATCAGCTCACAGGGGCCGAGCAGCAGCAGCCGGGTCAGTTCGCGTGGGCTGTAGGAGCGGTTCGCGGCATCCTCGAGCCAGACGCCGGCGCTGGTTAGCAGGGCGTTTGCGAACGTGATCAGGACGAGGAAGCCGACGAGCGCTTGCCATTGGAACAGACCCAACACGATGGCCATCGTCAGACTGACGACGCCGGCGAGCTCGAAGAGTGGAGCGAGTCCCTCGGAGAGGAGAAAGAAGGGTGTTCCGATCAGACCCACGGTCTTGTAACGCGGGTTTCCGATCATCCGGCGGTAGTGCCAGACGGTTTCGAGGGTGACGCGTTGCCAGCGGGTTCGCTGGCTGACGAGGCTTCGAAGACTGGCCGGGCCTTCTGTGGTTGCGACCTTGTCCGGGAGCGCCACGATCCGGTAGTCGCGGCCTGTACGAAGCTGATGTTCGTGCACACGGAAGGTGACCTCGATGTCCTCGCAGCTGAAGTCGGGTGAGAAGCCGCCCACCTCCTCCAGCAGGTCACGCCGGTAGAGCATGAACGCTCCGCTGGTGCAAAGCATGAATCCGAGGCGGCTCCAGGCGAGGCGGTCGTTCAGAAACGAGCGCAGGTACTCGAGGTGCTGGAACGCCCCGAGGAAAGACGTGTCGGCCTTCTCTCGAGATCCATCGGTGGTTTGCTCTGGTCGGGTGGACACTCCGATCCGGCTGGTGACACCGACGACTCGCTCGGGATCGCGGTGCACCGGCGCCATCGCCTTGACCAGCGCGTTGCGCTCGTAGATCGTGTCTCCGTCCACGCAGCACACAAACGGGTAGCGGCAGAAGTCCAGGCCGTAGTTGAGAGCCACAGCCTTGTTTCCGCCGTTGATCGGCTTGTGGATGACGACCAGGCGCGGGTCGATCTCGCTGTGGTACGTGGTTGGGTCTTCTCCGCGCGTGAAGACTTGCCGCGTGAAGATCGCCCGGGGTTTCAGCTCGAACTCGCGTTCCAGCAGGGCGAGCGTGTTGTCAGTCGAGCCGTCGTTGACGACGATGATCTCCAACTGCGGATACTGCAGCGCGAGCACGGAACGCACGACCGGGACAACAACGGCCCCTTCGTTGTAGACGGGGACGATGACGCTGACCGGGATGGCGAGGCTCGAATCGCGGAAGACGTCGAGGCGCTCCACACGGCGTTGACGCAATCGCCTTCCATTCTCGACCGCGGCGACGGCGAGGAGAACCACGTCCACCAGGAAGACCACTCCCAGGTAGATGAAGCAGGAAACGACGGTCCAATGAAGCGCCTGAGTCACGGTGGTTGTCGAGAGCCCCTTCCCACTAGGCTGCGCGAACCTCAGAGGCGGCCTCATCCGCCTCCGCTCGCAACGAGCGAGCGGTGAGCTGTTCACGGAGTTCGGGCACGAGTCGGCTCAGCGCAGCCGCAGCGAGGCGAGGGCCACCTGCCGCCAGGACTCTCCGCAGGAGCGCGGCAGAAGCAAACGATGGGCTCGCGGGCCAGGCCCTCTCAGCTTCTGCTACGAGCCCGTCGACGATGCCAAGGTTCTGAAGTACCTCTGCGGCGCTATTCGCCGCAAACCGGTCGGGGTGATCGAGGAACGGAACGAGACCACTGCTGACGGCCGGTCCAAGCTCCACGAGGGCGTCCTTGGCGGCTTCGCGCACCCACCACTTCGGACTAGCCAGGAGTTCAGCGATTCCGCCGACGCTCTCGACGCTACCAAGTGTTCCCAAGGCCCGGGCCGCCTGGGCCTGCACATACCAGACAGAGTCAGCGAGCAAGGCGCCCAGCCTCTTAGCGGCAGCCAGATTTCCTCGTCGGCCAAGCGCACGGGCAGCCGCTGCCCGCACATCGGCCCCGGGGTCATCGCAAAGGGCTTCGAGTTCGCACTCGAGCTCCGTGCTGGGCTCCTCCGAACTCCCGAGTAGATGAATTGCGGCCTCTCGAACGCCTGGCCTCGAGTCACTGAGGAGCGGCTTCACCAGCCAGAGTGGCACGGATCGCGGCTCCAGCAGCGCCGAGATCCACCGAGGCGAGCAGGCTCCAGCCTGAAGCGCGCTCAAAAGAACACGCGTAGCCTCATCGCCCTCCATGTCGGCGACAATCGTCGCGGCGGCCGCAGCGACCTCTCTCTCGCCTCCGAGAACGATTCGCTCGAGCGCCGAAATACTCAACGGATAACCCGCACGAGCGAGGATCTCCAGCTCTTCAGCGCTTCGCCAACCAGCCCGCCTCCGGTCGACCGTGTCATGCATCTCGCATTCGTCGGCCGCGAGCAGGTTGCGCGCGAGTGCCGCCACAAGTTCGGCATCGGCCGACGGGTCTGCCGCTACTCGCCTGATCATCCGCCGTGACACCCTGCGAGTGCCCGGCTCGCGCCGCAAGCCCGCGAGGCGCCGGTCATACACGACGCGGTCTGCAACAACCCAAGCGGAAAAGAGAAGCCAGGCAAGGAACACCCCGACGATCGAAACGAGGTAAGGAAGCGTCATTTCTTGGATCGAGCCCTTCTCGGATCACACGTGCCCTTGTCTGAGGAGCGGCGCACACGCATGTAGATCGGCGGATGGACGGGTTTGCTTGAACCCGTCGCACAGGCGCCAGGCGAAAATGGGGCCCGCTTGGCTTGGCGGTCGACCCGAATCGACTCCGCCGCGTCGTAGTGGCGGCATTCTGAAACAGTCCCGTTCGCAATCACCGTGAGCAGCGAAGCTGGGAAGCAGCAGCCCACTCGCTGGTAAACCGGCGAAAGGCGTCGAGCAGATCCGCGGCGCCCGGCGCGCTGGTCGGAATCGACACGGGTAACGGAAAGAGGGAGCCGAGGAACGGCGCAACAAGGGCGCTAGCGCGGCGCCGAGCAGTGCGATCAGGATCGCTTACAGGACGATGCTCCCGAAGAGGATCAGGCGCCGAGGGACCCGAGACCAGCCGGAGCAGATCGCTGCTCGCCGCCGTATTCGACACCGCCTGATAACCCAATACCAATCCCGCAAACGGGGGAGAACGTCGTGGCGTCCACGTGCCGACGCTTGGTGGGACCACCAAGTCTCGCTGCGACTCACCCGCTTTGATCCAAGAAGATGGCCGCCACAGACATCTATCCACGCCTAGACACGACCTACTGGCGTCGGCTGCGGTTCCGCGTGCTCGAACGCGACGGTTACCGATGCCAGCACTGCGGCTCATGGCGGGACCTGACCATCCGCCTACGGCCCGAGCTCAACGGTAACCAGCGAGCCGCAATCGAAGACGACTGCCTCACACTCTGCAGGCCATGCGATGACGCTATGGACGCGCCGCAAGCGGCAGTCGCAAGCTAGTTGTAGCACTCGTCTTACCGTGTGGCAGGCCTCGCCTGACCTGACCCGTTTGTTGGTCCACTCGTTATGAGCGTGCGGGTTGATGTGAGCATGCCATCCGTGGGAACTGGTGGGGCCGGTGGTGGTTGTAGTCGTGTCGCCAGTCTTCGAGCAGTAATCGGGCTTCGTAGAGGGTGTTGAATGACTCCATCTCGAGCAGTTCGCGTCGGAGGTGCCCGTTGAAGGACTCGACGTAGGGGTTCTGCCAGGGTGCGCCGGGTTCGATGTAGTGGGGACTGGTGCCGGCGTAGCGGCACCAGTCGCGGAGCGTGTCGGCGACGAGCTCTGGGCCGTTGTCGCAACGGACGTGTTGCGGTGTCCGTTCCCGCAGTGCGACGAGGTTGGCGAGGATGTCGACGGTCTGGTTGGCGTTGATCGAGCGGGCCGCGACGCAGGCGAGCGCCTCGCGGGTGTGCTCGTCTGTGACGTTGAGGATCTTGATCGGCCGGTAGTCGGCGGTGGCATCGAAGATGTAGTCGAGCGCCCAGACCTGATCGGGACGGCAGGCGGTGACCGAGGGCGGCGGCGACCCCGAGGACCGGGCAGCGATCGCGGCAGGCGCCTGGAAGGGCGGCGGCACGATCAGATCGTCCACCTGCCCCAGACGACCACTGTCACCGTCGACCAGGTCGCCACCGACCACCAGCGAGAGGTGCAGGATCCGCGGCTGCGGCAGAGCGACAGCGCTCACGTCGAAACGATACGCGCTAGTCTCGAGACCGGAATGCTCGGGAGAGCGGGAGCCCTGCGTCGCCGTCGCCGTCGCCGGCAGCGCAGGTACGCGCGCTTTCTCGATGCCATGGTGGGGCTGATGGACAGCTCCGCGGCGTGCAGGCCGCAGCTCTCGAGGTCCGTCCGGATCATCATGGACGCGGCGATCCTGCGCGTCTGCGAGGCCGACCGGATCGTCGGCCTCGCACTCCTCACGGCCGAACCGCTGCGGCTCGCAGATGCTGCAGTGGGACTCGACCAGGCTCGTGCCGCGCTCGCAGAGGCCGGCCGGGACGCTTCCTACGACGCCGCCCGGCGGCGCTCGATCTCGCTTGTCTAGGAGGCGCGGCGGAAGCGGCGGTTCCGCTTGACCGTGTACATGGCGCGGTCGGCGGAGGCCAGGACGTCGAGAGCCGTCTGGTCGCCCCGCTCGAGAGCGGTCAAACCGACGCTGGCGCCGCCCCTGCCTCCTGCCGGCCAGACGGATGCCACGGCCGCCGTGATCTTTTCAGCCACGCGCTCTGCCTGCGCCGCCGTTGCGCCCGGGAGCAGGACTGCGAACTCGTCACCGCCGAGCCGTGCCACGGTGTCCGTGTAGCGAACCCGGGCCTCGATCTCTCTCGCGACCGCTCGAAGGAGCTCGTCGCCCGCGGCGTGGCCCTGCGAGTCATTGACGGTCTTGAAGCCGTCCAGGTCGACGAAGAGCAGCGAACCGCCTTGGTCGTCGCGGCGTCTGCCCTCGGCCAGGAACCGGTCGAGCTCCTGCACGAGCCGGTCGCGGTTCCACAGACCCGTGAGCCCGTCTCGGCTCGCCCACTCCTTCAGCCGGTGCTCACGTGTCTTGCGGTCGGTGATGTCCTGGGCGACGAGCATGCCGGCGATGATCGCACCGGACCGGTCCCGGACGGGTACGACTCGGTGCAGGTGGTCGCGGTCTCCGTGCGGCAGCTCGAAGGCCGACTCGCTCCCCTCGAGCGCCGCCCTGTAGGCGGGCTCGAGCACGGTCCACGTCTCGCGCGGAAACGCCTCGCGCACGGTTCTCCCCTCGATCTCCCGTGCCGACAGCCCGATCGTCCTCAGCCCGCGGCCGGCGGCGAAGGAGTGGCGGAGCCGCCGGTCGAAGAGCAGCAGGACGCCGTTCGGAAATGCTTCCACGGCGAGCCGGGATTGTGCGGCGCGCCGTGACAGGCCCCGGCGGGCGCGCAGACGACCTGCTGCGAAGCCGGCGAGCAGCGCGACCGCAGCGACGACCAGGATGACGACCACAAGGGTCCTTGTAGCGGTAGCGACGGATGGGCCTCAAGTCTCGACGCGGAAATGACGGTGACTGAGCCTGCCTGTGGACACGTTCAGGAACACGAGCTAGTGGCGCTTGCGGCTGAGCTCGAGCGCTACTGGTCGGAGCAGTGGCGCCCCGCCAAGGAGATCTGCGATCTCCTCGAGCAACGCCTGGCTCCCGGCGGTCGTCAAGCCGGAGTTACGCCTCGCCGGATGCCCCCCAGACGACACCCGACGCAGGACAGGCCGAGCAGTCTCCGCCGGCTCTGAAGATCGTGGACGCCTGACCGAGCGCCCAGGAAAGAACCTCGCAAAGAGCGTTCAACGCAGTTTCGCTCTCCGCCCACGGCCGGTATGGTTGAGCGGTCGTCCGTGACTAGCCGATCCGCATCGTTTGACAGAGGCAGCGAGCGTCTGCTCTGGGACTGCGCCACTATCGGCCGCTCGCTCCTGGTCGATCGTCCCTCGGCGAGGACGCGCCTGGAAGCCGACGTCGGCGACGAGCTTACCGTGCTCCTGATCGCCACCCTCTGCGAGGATCACCCGGCCACCCCGCACGAGCGGAGCCTCTGGCGCGCCGCCCGCGGCGACGCCGCGTAGCCTGCGTCCGTGCGGTGACGTTGACCTAGGCCGCGCGTTGTGTGACCTGACCCCCTGAGGTCTGTCCGGTCGGTGCGGCCGCTGTTTGGTGGACTCGGCGTGCGAGAGTCAGGCGGCTTGTTGGGTTTGGTTGTTGGGCGCACCTCGCCGGCGGCGAACAACGCCGATGCCTTCTTCGTGATCTCCAGCGCGGTCTCGAGCTCGCGGATCCTGCGCCGCGCCTGCGCAAGCTCCGACCGCTCCACCTCGACAAGCCAGGCTGCTCACCCCGATCAATCCGATCCTGGGCCCGCCACCTGTACACCGTCGCCTCGCTCACCCCGATCTCGGCCGTGACCACACCCACCGAACGGCCCGAGCGAACCAGCTCAACTACCCGCCGACGGAACTCCGGCGCATACGACCTCGCCATCCCACGATCCCCTCTTCGCTTGGGCCTGATTCTCATCAACCAAGACCAGAAAACGGGGACCGGATCAGGTAGATCGCGGCAGCCCGGGTCAGCGGACGCCCTGAAGGCAGGCCCATGTCCGGCGTGAAAGAGCCCACACCCAGCTCGGTTGAGGTGGCCCGAACGCTCAGGCTGCTTGCGAGTGCTGGTGGAGTTCCGGATCGGCCTTGGGTTGCGTGGTCAGGCGCGGGCGGCGGCGTGGCTTGGCGCGGCGGCGTGCGAGGCGGGTTTCCTCGTACGCGTCGGAGGCGTGGCGAGGATGAGGCCGCCGATCAGGATCGCGCCGCCGCCGATCACCGTCACGGCCATGTCACCTCCTCCGGCGACGACCATCAAGGCGACCATGATCGAGGTGACCGAGAGGACCCTGGATGATGGAGCAGAGCACGAGGATGAGCATGAGCATGAGGCCCAGCAGGAGCACTCCGACCATGCCGGAACGGTATGACCCGAACCGGACAGACCGCGAAATGTCACTCCGATTGGAAGCCGCTGCTTGCCCGGCCGGGCCAGGCGCTCGCCCCGACGGGGCTTACATTCCCGAGGAGGAGGAGAGATGGGCACCTGCTTCGGGTTGGTCGTGCTTCCCGCCAGGGCGTCATAGCCGGTTCGGCGGGGATGTTCAGAACCCTGCCGTGCCCTCCGAGAAGGGTTCCGACTCGGGAGCGGAGCTGCTGCCAGGTCGGCGGCTGCCGACCCCGTTTACGCCTGTCCCGCCGCCGTTTCGAGGTTTGGTGAGGGAGCGTGGTGGGGGAGCAACCCGTCGCTGACCCGGAAGCGCCCCAGGCAGATCGGGCAGACTCCTGTCTCTCTGCCTTTGCGGTCGGAGTCGTTGCTTTCTTCTAGTGGAGGCCCGCCGGTGCCGGTGCAGCTTCCGTTCGGAGCACTCACGTCGGGCAGGCTAACGCCTGCGACCCTGGTTTAGGGGCAGGGGAAGCCGATGGTGGCGTCCTTGACTGTCTTCACGGGGTAGGGGGCTTGGGTGATGAAGGCGTAGGTGAGAGATCGCCGCGTTGGCGACCTCGGATGCGTCGCGTCAACGTCACAACATCAGTGGACCTTGTTTGCCGAGACTTCAACCGCGATCGTCCCAACCAGCTCTGGTTCACTGACATCACTGAGCACCCGACCAGGGAGGGGAGGGTCTACTGCTGCGTCGTGCTCGATGCGCACTCGCGCAGGACCGTCGGCTGGTCGATCGATAGCCACCAGGCATCGTCGCTGGTCACCAATGCGCTTCAGATGGCGATCAACAACCGGACTCCACCCCAAGAACGGTGACCACTCAGACCACGGCACGCAGTTCACCTCCGGGGCGTTCAGCGAACGCGTCCGCCGAGCGGGCCTCGTGCCATCGATGGGCGCTGTCGGTGACGCCTACGACAACGCCCTGATCGAGGCCTTCTAGGCCCGCCTCCAGACCGAGCTCCTCAACCGCAAGAAATAGAAGACCCGCATCGAGCTCAGCACCGCCCCTCTTCGACTACTACCTCGAGATCTTCCACAACCGCAACCGCCGCCACAGCTCACTCGGAATGCTCAGACCAATCGAATATGAAACAGGTCAACAACCAAACCGCAAACGCCGCCTGACTCTCACACGCCGAGTCCACCAAACAGGGGCCAGACCGACCGGACCGATCTCAGGGGGTCACGTCAGGTTCAGCTTGTAGACGCTTGCGGCCGCCAGTGGAGCCCTGCCACGGGGTCGCGGTTCATACTTGGCCAGCTTCCTAGTCCCAAGAGGAGCACCGGTCGCGATTGCTCCGGCAGCGCCCGTCAACGGGAGTGTCATGGCTTTCCGCCCTGGATGAGGCGGAACTCCCGTCGCCGCTGGATCACCTCAAGTCTCCGCTCGGTTTCGCGCATCGGTTCGTCGAAGACCCGTTGAAGCATCTCGACCAGGTCGAAGTTCACAACCTCGGCGGATGCAGGAGGCGTTGCAAGGGGAAGAGTGGGTAGAAGCGAGAGGTGAGCCATGCAACAAGAACCTAGGTGTCACTACTAACTGAGACACACAACGAGGCTCGCGTCGTCCCCCGCGAGAGTGATTTGCTCACGGAGGGCGGTGTGGGACTGCGGCCAACCGTCCCGGGGGGCGTGTGGGTCGGCCGGCGGCAGGTTCGGCCGGTGGTGGCGACGAGCGAGGGGAGGAAGCCGGCGCGGAAGGGAGGCGGAGTCTGAGCCGCATCCGTGGGTCTCAGGCTCCCGCGCCCCGATTCAGCTGAAGCCGGTATCGGCTATCCGCCCGCAGGTCTTGAGCGGGAGGCGGCAACCTTCACGCTCTCGTCAGCAGGGATCTTCGGCTCGGATCTTGGGTTCGCCTGGCCGTAGTCGGTCGAGTAGAAGCCTCAGCCAGTGAAGGACGTGGAGATCGGGTAGTTGGAAAGACCGAAGCTGAGAGTACGCTCAGGGCTAGCATGGTCGTGGCCATGGTGGCGTCCGTTGTTTGCATTTCGCGTGCGGAGTGTGCTGGCGGCGAGGAGATCGGTCGCCTCGTCGCAGCAGGTCTCGGATTTCGCTACGTGGACGAAGAGATCGTCTTCGCAGCGGCGGAGAAGCAAGAAATGTGGCCGGAGGCGCTCGCACTGGCTGAGGACCGCAAAGCAGGGCGGCGGCTCGAGGTCTACGACTCGGGCGGTGAGCCGACAAAGGTTCTGCGTGCCCTGATTCGTGACGCGATCCGCGACACGGCAAAGCAAGGTCAGGTCGTAATCGTGGCGCACGCTGCATCATTCGCTCTCGACGGCGGGGACGGAACCCTCAGGGTGCTCGTGACCGCCTCGCCCGAGACACGTGCACGTCGCTTCGCCGAGGCCGAAGACGTCGAGACCGGGAAGGCTGGGAGTGCGATCAAGGAATCGGACAAGGGCCGCGCCGTCTATCTCAAACGCTTCTACGGCGTCAGCCGGGAACTACCGACCCACTACGACCTTCTCCTCAACACCGATTACCTGACGCACCAGCACGCAGCCGACATCATCGTCCGCGCTGCAACCGGCTAGAGCGAGGCTGCCCGAGCCTCGTTTCCTGGACTCGGTCACAGAGGATGAGGGGACTGACGGCCAGCCTGATCTGGCGGTGACGACCAGCTTCTGGCATTCGTACGGAGACTGGCGCGAGCACGAGGCAACACAGGCATGCAGCGAGGAGATCAGCCGCAGGGAGGGCAGGAGCCCCCTGAGTGCAATCGGGTGAGTAGGCTACGCGCCCGTGGGCGACGACAACATCTGGACCGACGAGTGGGACGAGGGCGACGACTGGTCGGGAGGCGGGGCTTCGTCGAAACGCCTCCCCCGCGGCGACCGTCTGGGCGCGACCGTGTACGAGCTCGATCCCGGCGATTTCGTCGTCTATCACTTCCATCACGCCGCGGACGAGATGCTGATCGTGCTCGACGGCCGGCCGACGCTGCGAACCCCGGACGGCGAGCGGCAGCTCGCGCGCGGGGAGGTCGTCGTCTTTCCGGTCGGACCTGATGGTGCGCACGCGCTGAGGAACGAGAGCGACGCCGTCGTCCGCTACGTGATGGCGTCGTCGCTCGGCTCGCCCGAGGTCGTCGAGTACCCGGACTTGAGGCAGATCACTGCCCAGGCGCGGACGGGCTCCCAGACGGGCGACCGGCTCTGGCTCGTCCATGACGTGAAGCCGGACAGCTCCGACTAGTCGCACTACAGCTCCGCGTCGCGGATCCCCGCTTGAATCGCATCGGCTCTTGCCGCACGGCTCCAGCACCCGACGAAGGAAGAACCGTGGCCTGGTCGATCGAGGGCGAGTACATCGAGAACTGCAACTGCGAGATCCTGCGTCCGCAGGCGTACAAACCAGGTGGAGGTAGCTGATGCACGTTCAGGTCGTTACCCCGGATAGCCGACGTCATCGAGCTTGAGCGGGCTTGTCCACAATGAGGAGGTGGATTGCGAACCGCCGATTCGACAGTCCGCGGTTCGAATCTGCGCGCCAGCTTCGCACAACACACCCTGCACGCGCGGGTCCAGTCCGACGGCGACTGGATGCTCTGATTCGGGCCAAAACCGACCAGTGGGCAACAACCGGGCAACCGCGGATCACGCTAGGAAACGGCCAACCTGCCGGACCCCCCGAGGCCGCTGCCGTGAGAATTGGCTTTGTTTCACAGAAGGCAATTACATTGAGCCAAGACGTTGGCTAAAGAGACAAAAGTCTACGCATGCCGACACCAAGACACATTCTGCTCTACCCGGCGGTCTCGCTTTCGGGGTGTGTCGCCCAGCGACACTCGATCGTTCTCAGGCGGTGCGCCCGAGCATGTCTTGGAGCTCGGCCAGGCGGGTGGCGACTGTGTTCTCTGCCGCCCGTGTGCTTGCCTCATGGCTCGTTATGGCGGAGAGGAAGTCCTCCGATGTGAGCGCATAGAGTTCGACGGGGTCTTTGGCGACGATCGTTGCCGTCCGTGGCACGTGACGGAGCAGCGCGATCTCGCCAATGTGGTCGCTGGGTCCGAGGGTTGCAACGTGGCAGCGCGCGACGCTGACATCGACTTGGCCTTCCGCGATCAGGAAGAAGCGATCGGCATAGTTACCCTCGCGGATGATCGTCTCGTCAACCGAGGCCGAAACCGGAATCAGCTGGGCTGCGAGGCGTTCGCGCATCGCGCCGGGGAGCGGAGCGAAGATCGGGTTTCGCCAGAGCAAGTCGAGACGGTCGCGCGCAGGCGCGATCGCAGCCCCACCGATACCGATCCGGTGTGGGCCGAGCGTGCGCCGCAGCCGAACCGATGTCCCTTCCCGGGTGGTCTGGATGTCGACCGTGTCCATGAGCGCGTACAACAGGTGCAGGCCCAGCCCTGCGCCCTGCGCTCGATTGATCCCCTTGCCAACCTCCATGGTCGCGAACGACGATTTCGACCACGCCCTGGTTGTTGCGTGCATCGACGTGGACTGCGATCGAGCGGGGCTGGCGCGGGTGCACGGTCGCGTTGTTGAACGCCTCGGTTGCGGCGACCAGGATGTCGAGAACCTCGTCCTCGGCGGCGCGCTGCTCTGTCAGCCAGAGCCTGAGGTGAGCGCGAAGAAGAAATGCTTGAGCAGGCCGAGCCGCCAGCCGCAGGCTGAGCCTTGCAGGTTGATCTTCTGAGGTGTTGCCCTTTGCGGCCACGCTGACGACACTTCCCTTTGCACTCTGGACCGCAGAGTGATGATGTTCACGTTATCGGCAGGAACGCCGCTTCACTTTCGGGTCTCTATCCCTCGAACGAGTGATTCCGCCCGAACCTCATCGAGCCAGATTCCCGCAGGACAAGCCGAACGCTCACTGCCGTTTCCGCTCTTTTGCCTTCTCGATCCCCGACCACGCCGATACCGGTAGGTCAACGCCACAGCACGGACACCACGGCCCGTCGCAGGCGTCCGCGCGCGCCGCAGCAGCCTTCCGAATCGCAAAACGGCGGCGTCCGCTCTTGCCGGGAGTTCAGGCCGCCTGGCCGGGCCCGCTGCTGTCTACGCGTTTAGGGGAATCGGCGCTTGCCTGCGCCAGGCAGAAGGGGGTGAGGTCGCCGATCTTCGCCTCCAACCGCTCCCGGGCAGACGGGCGGTCTTCCAGGAACAAGCCGACGAGCGACAGGTGGCCCAGCAGCCGCCTTGTCCTATGGTCGAGCGTGTTCGCGGCGGCAGATTCCCGGTCGCTCACCCTGCTCTGCCTTTCATGGATTCACGGAACCTACACCGCCTCAGGAAAGGCTGGCGTAAAACGGAGCCCTGATCACGAGAAGTTCACTCATTCGAGGGACGGAAGAAACCGAACGGCGAATCAGCGCGGGCCCGGATTCGATGAGGGTGCCATCAGGCGAGCCTCCCCGCTATGACCGCAACTGGGACGCCCAACGCAACGCTTCGGCTCTGGCTACCCGCGCGAGCCTCACAAACTCACCTGCTCAGGGCCGAGCTCAGGCTCTGGCTGATGCAGAACCACGACGGAGACGAAGACGACGTCCTCGAGATCCTCGCGGCCGCCACGCAAACGTTCATGAACGCACTCGGACATCAAGGCTGGCCACGCACCATCGCTGTTGAGGTCGAGGCGAGCTACACCGACAGCGACGTCGAACTCCGCGTCCACGACTACTCAGGCAACAACGGCAACACGGTCGAGCTTCAAAGACCCCTCAGACCCGCTCGATGGGAGGTCGTCGCCGCGCACGCCGGCGACCAATGAAAGCAGCCGCTTAGCAGGATCATCGCTTCGCCGCGTTCGCCAGCAAACCCTGACAGGTTCGCTTCTGGCATCAACGGGGACACGTGCCGCAGTCGAAGAGCTCGCTACGCGGAACGAGGGGATTGAGAATGCCATCCGCAAGATTGCGCTCCAAATCCAGGAACTCGCCGGGCCGCCCAAGAGACACCTGAAGCACGCACGCTCAACAAGACCGAACCCTGTGTCCTACGGTGCTCAAGTCGCGACCGAGCCGGAGCAGGCCAGCCTTTCTTCGCAGCTAGCTGCCGCCAATGCGCAGGTCGCAGAAGCGACGACCAGTCTGCGAGGTACGCGAACCCGCTTCGGCTCTTCCTACTCCGAACTGGCGGACTGCGCTCTGATCCCGGCGCGTAACGCCCGGACTCGAGACCGGGGAAGGTCGCCGACGGTTCCAGCCTCGCTATCGACCATCTCGTCGCCCAGTTGTGTCCATGGGCGGCCGGCGTAGAGCGCTTTCCCTCGCTGGACGGCTCCTTCGCTTGCAGCTCGCGCGCGGACCTGCGCGGCTGTCATGTCCTCGAACTTAGTCCGCATTGCTCTCCTCGCTCGCAGGTCGGACAGGCAGCCGGCCCCAACCTTTGAAGGTTCTGATGGCGAGGGTCAGTTAATCCTCGGGGCTCTCGATGGGCTCCTCGGTCTGTGGGCCTGCATCGGCCGCGGGACTGGGCTCCTCCTCGCTGGTGGACCCGATCACAGTTACGTTCGTCGCCTGGAGACCCTTTTGCCCTGGCTCTGTCTCGAACTGGACCTGGGCGCCTTCGTCGAGCGTCTTGAAACCAGAGCCCTCGATCTTGGAGAAATGCACGAACACGTCCTCGCTGCCGTCAGCCGGGCTGATGAACCCGTAGCCCTTCTCGCTGCTGAACCACTTCACAGTGCCAGTCGCCACCGAAACCTCCTTGAAAGGGAAGGAGCGGACCTCCCGCTCCTTCCGGAGCGAGCCTATCGCTTCCGTCAGGGCCGGGAGATCAGATTGATTCTCGGAGCGCGTTCGCTGCAGCCTGCAGACGTTCGCTGACGTCCGAGCGGCTGAGCGGGGTCGCTAGACCGGCCGGAATGTCGGCATGACCACCTCCGGCTTGACCCGTCGATAGCCGAAGCGGTAGCGGCCGAGAAAGCCCTGTCGGTGGGCGAGGATCCAGTAGTAGATCGAGCCGACGATCGGCATCAGGAAGGCCTGCACGAACGCGTAGAGCGGGAAGACGAGCATTCGCCACGACCGCACCTGGAAATTGGCGAGCACGGTGATCACGGCACAGACACCGAGCGAGATCCCGATCAACTTCCCGAACTCCTGCACGCTCGCGTAGGAGGTGATCGTGTGCCACTTGAAGTACAGGCCGACCCAGACGAGCGCGACGTAGTAGAACGACCAGATCGGCATCCGCAGCATGTTCTTGTCCAGGTTGACGATCGTGTGACGGAAGTTCCCGGCCCACCAGAGGCCGCGCTGGCGGAACAGTCCCCGCCAGGAAGCGGGCGCATCGGTCTCGACGGTCAGATCGAGATGACGCACACGCATGCCGAGCGCGCGTGCGACGCGACCGGTCTCGATGTCCTCGCCCGGGAACCAGAACGAGTGGAACCGGAGGATCCGGCGCATCGCCTCCGTTTTCGCCACGGTGCAGGCTCCTGAGGTCAGCCAGGGCCGGAAGTGCCGTGCCAGCATCGCCATCCTGTACTCGAGCGCCTGCATCTTCTGCGCCTGCGTCCTGGGGCTCGCGACGGCGACCTTGACCGAGCAGATCTCGGCGCCGTCCTCCTTCATGCCCTCGATGTAGCGGTCGAAGTCCTCGAGCGGGCGCGTGTCGGCGTCCATCCGGATGACATAGGGCGTTGTGACGAACCCGTCCTCGAGCGCGAAACGGATCAGATAGGGCGGGCACGGGTGCTCGAGCTCGGTACAGGCGACCCGCCAGCCGTGGGCGTAGAGCAGGAGCGCGTACTCGCGCATCACGGGCAGGGTGACGTCCATCGCAACGAGCACGTTCTGCTTCATGCCGGAGAGCGCGGCCTGGTTCGTGAAGTAGCGGGGGTGACCGTAGAGCGGAACGACGATCGTGTAGTCGTCGCTGCCCCGGGCGTGCGGGCCGATCACCCGCCCGCGCCACCACGAGAGCACGTTCTGGAAGTCGAACAGGATCACGAGCCCGGCGGCGGCCAGCGCGAGGTCGCGCCAGCTCAGGACCGTGCTCACCGGCGCTGCCGGCTGGGGGCCGCTCGAGTGGCGCGGGTCATCAGGGTGACGACAGGGAGCGTTGCACGTACCTGTTCCTCGACACGCACTTGCCGTTCTTCCACCACACATCCTTCGGGCACAGCTTGACCTTGGGATCGAGCTTCACCGTGTTGACGATCCTCGTCTGGCACTGGTAGGTCTTGCCGCGGACCGTGACCGGCTGCCCGGGGACGCACGTGACGGGCTTCGAGCCGCCTGCCTTCCACGCATGGCCGACCAGGTGGTGCGCGGAATCGACCACGGGGATGATCAGCGTGGTGACGAATGTCGCGACGATCGCGGACCGTGTACCGATGCTCATGGGGCCTTGATCGACCCGCCTGAGGTACGGGGAGCCCCTCGTTCGAGTGATTCCCGCCCGAGGGAGCGACTTTCGGCAATCCCGCTCTCCGCCGAGCTGCCGGTCGGTCTCTCCGGTCGCGGGCGTGATTGCGGCATCGATGTCTCCACGCCTGCTGCTGCAGGACGGGCTGCATTGCAAACGGACCTGCTTTTCGTGACTTCACGGCTAGCTTCGCTGTCGCCGCGCAGACCTGTTCGGGCCCATCCCGGTCGGTTAAGGACGTCTCCACCGGGGAGCTATTCGTAAACGAAAGCGGGAGGCCATTGGCCTCCCGCTGTGTCTGGTTTCTATGAGGGATCGTCGCTACGAGCTGCAGACGACGTACGCCTGTACCATCATCGTCGCGGCGCCGCCGATGCGTCCGAGAACGATGCCGCTGATCGTCCACGTCCCGGCCACGCTCGGGTACGACTCGTACACGGCAACCGGCTTGAACTGCGACGGCCCGTTCACCGTGACGCGTCCGCCACCACCGAGCATGTAACCGCTCGGGCAGGTCGCAGTGGCACTCAGCTGCGTACCGACCGCCGGGTCAGGTCCGGTCTGAACCGCGGCTCCCTGGGTGATCGAGCTTCCTGGGAAGCCAGTCGGTCCGGGCGGCCCTGTCGGTCCAATCGGCCCCCGGTTCCCGGTCGGGCCCTTGGTACCCGTCGGGCCCTTGTCACCCGTCGGGCCCTTGGCGCCAGGCGGCGGCGCAGGCCCAGTCGGGCCACGCTGCCCAGTCGGACCCTGAACACCCGTCGTGCCCTTGACACCTGTCGGGCCTCGAACACCCGTCGGGCCTTGGGCGCCGGTCGTGCCCTTCGCACCCGTCGCGCCCTTCGCACCCGTCGTGCCCTTCGCACCGGTCACGCCCTTCGCGCCGGTCGGGCCGGTAGCACCCCGACCCGTCGGGCCACGCGCACCCGTCGTACCCTTCGCACCGGTCGCGCCCTTGGCGCCAGTCGGGCCGGTAGCACCCCGCCCGGTCGGGCCACGCGCACCCGACGGCCCTCTCGCACCCGTCGGACCAGTCGGCCCAGCCGGGCCACCAGCGGCACTCGACCAATCAAGCTCCGTCTCAAGGCTCGAACACGGCGACGGCGGCACCTGAAAAACCATGCCAGGCCCGTCGATGATCCGAACACTCCCGAGCAGCGCAGGCTGCCCACCAGCCTGCGTACGCACACACGCCCTCACAACCCCACCCGGCCCCGTATCCGCGACCGCGCCAGGAACGACAACAGCGGCCACGGCAGCCGCGAGGGTAAGAGCCAGAATCATTTTGAGTCGGTTCACGATCCCCCTCTGGACGCCGCGGCCCTCCGGTCGCGTATCGACTGACGGCGCGACAAGTCTATGCCTCGTGCTCGTACCGCGTCAAAGTTCGCGCCTGAGCACGAACTTCCTGCCCAGGGAACCACCCCCCAAGACCGGCCGCGGGCTCCGCGCGGCCCGGGAAGCGTGAGCTGATGCAGCTCACTTTGGTTCCGAGCTGCCGACGCGCAGCCTGTTCGAGCCGATCACGGTCGGTTAACAGCTGGTCCTAGAAAAGCGACGCTCTACGCGAAGCGACTCGTCCAAGCAGGAGGGCCGCACTCCCAATTGCGAGCAGGCACGTCGCCGGAGCGAGGCCTCGCGCAGGGCGGCGGCAGCATCGATTCCCGGTCGGGTCTCCTGCGCCAGCCCAGATCCGACGCGGGCAACAGGCGCCCCTCCGCGACGGCGCGGAACCAGGCCTCAGACTCGACTTCGGGCTCCCGTGTCTCCATGGCTCCCCCCATGGCCGCGGCTGGAAGCTACGGCAGTAACTCTATGCCCATTCGAGGCGTCAGGCAAACCGGGGGCGAGATCACCACCTCAATCTCGGCCTTGGATCGTCATGCGCTTCGCCGTGGGAGTCGAGCCTGCCCCGCGCCGGTCGAATTCGGGGCTCCGCTTCGCTCTTCTGGCGGTCGCGTCGAGCAGTTCGAGCTTGCGCTCGCTCACTGCCGGCTACTCCCACGCTTAGGGTTTCAAAGCCGCGCCGTCGGGTACGAGGAAGAAGACCGCGCGCATCGAACAGAAGGCTTGGCGATGACGGTTCTGGTGCTCGCGCTCCTATTTCTTTGCTCGATGCGTCTGTGTTGGCTGATCGCCACGTTTGACGAGCCCCCAAAGCCCAGGCGTTAGGCATTCGCCGCGTTGGCGGCATCGGTTGGATCGAGTAGAGGATCGCTGACAGCCGACCTCTCTTCCATTCTCGGCGCGCTCACGCCGCCCGCTACCCCGGTAAGGCTGAGCGCCCGATCTCTCGCATACGGGATTCGAACCCGTGCCGCCGCCGTGAGAGGGCGCCGACTACCTATCGAATTGCAGAGCTGTTCGGAGCACGGTGTTCTCAATGCGCTAATCCTGTGTCAATCGGCTCCGCTCTGATGGGCGCGCCTCGCTCCTGGGGGCGCTCGGCGAAAGCCTCGCCTGGGGGATGGGCGCCGGCCGTGTGTGGGCCGACGGAGTCCTGAGGAGCATGGAAGCCGATTCTCACCAGGACCTGCCGGAGCCTGACCGCGCCCGGCGGCGGCATCAACGGCCGCGCCGGAACGCGGGCCAGCAAGCGCCGCCGGTTGTCCGGCTCGACATTTATGCCGGCCCGGGCCAGCCCGTGGTTGCGCAGTCGCAGGTTCGCATTTCGCAGCGGGACGCTGCATCGGGAGCCGCCGAGTTCGAGCGGCGGCTTGCCGCGCTTGTGGAACGCGAGCGTCGACTCGACGCGAGGGAGCGAGAGTTCGAGACGAAGGCCGCAAAGCTGGTCGCGGAGCGCAAGCACGTATCGGAGAGGGCGGTGGAGGAGGCGTATGCGCTGGTCGCCCAGGTCAGGGATCGCGAGCGTGCCGTTGCTGCGGCCGAACAGAACGCACACGCCTTGGCCGTGCAAGTTGAGGATCGCGAGCGTGCGCTTGCCACACGCGAGGCGGAGTTCGAGACCCAACATACCCGCTCTGTTGAGGCGGACGCGACGGAGCACAACCGCCGGCGTAGGCGCCTAGCCGCCCAGGAGGAGGCGCTCTCCGAGCGGACGCACGAGCTGAACAGAATCGAGCAGCTACTCGATGAGCGGGATGAGCAACTCGCCGAGCGCGAGGCACGGGTCCGGGTCGATCTCGAGCTGAAGGAAGAGGAGATCGAGAGCCGTGAGCGCGAAGTGGTCAACCGGACGGAGCTGCTCGAGCGCAAAGAGCAGGACTTAACGCGCTACGTTGGGCAACTGCAGAGCCGCCTGACAATCGCCGGCTGACCCTCTAGATCACGGCATTCGAACGCCATGGACGACGGCCAGATTGAAGAGCTTCGCAAATGGGCCCTCAGCCTCGTCACCGAGAGCCGCCCGGATCTGAACGCTGCAGCGAAAGCGATTCTGCTCTTGACGCACGACCTACAGGCCGCACGCACTCGCCTGGTCGCGTACGAAACGACGTCGTATCTCACCGCTTCTGAGGTCGCCGAGGTCGAGCCACAGCCGGACGCAAAGCGCAATCGCGGCGGCGGACTGCGGGCGCGACTCGGCGAGCCGCATGAACGCTAGCCGCGTCCCAACGCTCCACCGCAGGCCACCACATTGAAATCGAGGGCCGCTTCGGACGCGAGGCGGGCGGGGCGAGCGGGAAGAACCAATGGTCCTCGCCCTGCCCTGGTCGCAGCTTGATGGATTGCGCGCCGCCATGCAATCGACCGGGTCCGGTTTGAGTGCGGTGGAGCCGTTCACTCGGGGGCGCGCGCGCGTCAAGGTTGACGTCGGGTTTGCCGATAGCGACGACCACATAGCCGCGCAGAGGTCACTACGCGATGCACCCGCGCGGCGCCCAAGACAGAGGCCGCCCTCTCAGCGTGGACGGCCTCTGTCTGTCCAGCCCCTGTGGCCTTAGCTGGGATGTCGGCCCTCTTCGACTTTGGCAGAGCCGCTGGGTCGAGCTTCACCTTGCGGGCCGCAGACCGGCTCGGACGCCGAACCTGCGTCCACAGCCCCGTGCTGTCGTGTTGAGGCTATGCGGCGCTTTGTGGGTTGCTGCGGATTGGCGGAGCTTCGGCGTCCAGGCGGTCGAGTTCTGCCTGGAGGGCACGGACGAGGTCCTCGCCGAGTTTGGTGGTGAGCCGCTCGTCTGCCGGCGGGTGGTTATTGGCTTCCAACACTCCGATGGCGATTAGGTCGCGCAACAGCCGGTCGGCGTGTCGGTCGACGGCCTTGGCGGCTGATTGCGGCTGGTGGTGGTCTTCCATGTGATCTCTGTGCTTCGTTCTCGTCGTTATCGGCCTGGTCAGGGTTTGAGCCGGTAAGGCCGTTGCAAAACCGTGAGCAAACTGCCTGGTAGGAGCAACCTACCTCGTCCGAGGCTTATGCGAACTCCCTCGTTCGAGGGATATAGACCCGCAACCGGAGCGCCATTTCTGCCGATAACCTGTAGTCCACTCTGCGGCAGAGTGCGAAGGAAAGGATTCCGTCGACGTGGCTGCTGCGACAGGGAACACCTCACAGGACCAACGTGCGAGGCTCAGCTTGCGGCTGGCGGCTCGGCCTGCTCAGGCGTTCCTGCTTCGCGCTCACCTCAGGCTCTGGCTGACCGAGCAGCACGCCGCCAACGACGAGATCTTCGACATCCTGCTCGCCGCAACCGAAGCGTTCAATAACGCGACCCTGCATGCGCGCCAGCCTCGCTCGATCGCTGTCCACGTTGAAGCCAGCAGCAGCCAGGGTGTGGTCGAGATCGTCATTCGCGATCACGGCGGCTGGCAGGAGGATCATCTGCACACAAGCGCAGGGCTGGGCCTGCCCTTGATGCATGCGCTCATGGACACGGTCGACCTCCAGACCACCCAGGCAGGGACAACGGTTCGGCTCCGACGCGTGCTCGGCCCGCGCCTGATCCGGCTCGACGAGGGGCTCCCGTCTATGTGCGACCGTCTCGAGTTGCTATGGCGAAACCCGATCTTCGCTCCGCTGCCCGGCCTGATGCTGGAGCATCTGGCGGCCCAACTGGTCCCTGTTTCCGCCTCGACCAACGAGACGATCATCTGCGAGGGGGACCAGGGCGATCGCTTCTACCTCATCGCGGAGGGTCAGTTGGACGTCAGCTCCCGGCGCTGCCACGTCGCCACGCTCGGACCCAGCGATCACGTCGGGGAGATCGCGTTGCTCCGCAACGTGCCCCGGACAGCAACAATCATCGCCAAGAAGCCGGTCACGCTCTACGCACTCACGCCGGAGGACTTCCTGTCTGCTGTAACGAGCCATGACGCAAGCAAGAGCGCGGCGGAGAGCACGGTCGCGACACGCCTGACCGGACTCCGAGACGCGCTCGGGACAATTCCTCTCCCACGCGCGTAAGAACGATCGACGGCCGGGCTGTGCACGGCGTAACCGGGCACGGACGGACCCGGGCAGGGCGACGGGCCGGGACTGATGCGCCGGCAAGGCGAGGTCAGCGAGTCATGCCGCCTTGGATGGGGAGAGTCTGCGGTCTCCCGCCTCCCCGGCCCGCGTCTGCAAGGCGCTCCGCCTCGTGGTAGACCCGGAGGCAGCACCGGTTTAGAGTCGCGGGTGCTGCCCGTCGGGCAGTAACGGCACGAGAGGGGCGGTCTTCAGGGCCGCCCCTCTCGGTTTGTTCTCCATCGTTCCCAGCCACGTGGGACAGTGCGGAAAGACATCCTGGCGGTGTGGTCGCTCGTCAACACGAGTGGTCGCTTCATGCGGACTGCATCGTCAGGCTCCGTCGCGTTAGGTGATTTGTCCGTGCCGGAAGCCGAGCCCGACTGCGTGTGCCCGGTTGCGGGCTTGCAGCTTCGCGAGTAGATGGCGTAGGTGCGACTTGACGGTTTCTTCGGAGAGGTACAGCCTCTTGCCGATGTCTGCGTTGGTCAGTCCCTCGGCCGTCAGTTCGAGCACTTGCTGCTCGCGGCTGCTCAGGTCAAGATGCTTTCGCTGGTGACCGGGTAGCGGGGCCACACCAGCCGCTGGCTCCAGCGGAATAGGTTGTCCAGTCGAGTCCGCTGTACTCGCGGGTGCGAGCCGGAGGTGACGGGGCGGTGTGGTCATACCCCTTGGTTGTCGGAAATAACGCCAGTTCAGGGCACACTCGAACGAGGGACTAGGACCTGCGAATCGGAAGCCCGACATCACACGCGGCGCGGCAGATCGCCTAGATCGCCCTTCATGGCTGGCTCAGCTGGGGGGAGCCAAAGATCGGTTCACCAGTGCGTGGCGGCCTTCCACACTCATAACTTCGCCGGCTGCTCGGTGTAGGTGGCCGTTGAACGTCCGTCATCCGGCCCAAACAGGACACTCCCAGCGAAGACAGAAACATACGTCCGACGGGCAACGGATGAAACTGCGATGAGCCGCTTTTGCAGAATCGCCGCGGTGGTTGGATCGGCGGCCCTTCTCACCGCGCCGGCTATGGCGCTCGGGGCGCCTCAGGACACTCCGCGCACAGCCCACCCGGCTACGCCGGTTGCGGCACGCCCGCTGCTGGATGACCAGATTGTCAGCGCGATCAACAGTGTCCGGGCTGTCTATCACCTTCAGCCCCTCCGGCCTGCGAGCGGTCTCGCGGCGTCGGCGGCGGCGCACTCTCGCGAGATGCTCGACTACGGGTTCTTCGCCCACGAATCCCCGGCCGGCGGCGCCTTCTGGCGCCGGATCGAGCAGTACTACCCGAGTGCCGGCTTTCGACGCTGGCACGTGGGGGAGACGATCCTCTGGGTCTCGCCCGACGTCGATGCCCGGATAGCGGTGCAGGACTGGCTCAACAGTCCGCCGCACCGGCGGATCCTCCTGGGTCGGGAGTGGCGGGAGCTCGGCGTGTCGGCCTTCCACGCGAAGGCCGCTCCGGGCGCGTTCGAGGGCCTGGAGGCAACGATTGTCACAGTCGACTTCGGCGTTCGCGCCGGCTGACCCCAGGGGGCTCGTCGGGTCGGGCCGGGCGGTTAGTGTGATTGACGCTGAGAATTGGGGTGAGTGAGCCGACGGGCTACCGGTGGCGGGAGCAGGATCGGTCGGTCACCGGGAGCAGCCAGGCTTGTGAGCCTCGAGCGTGTTGAGCTCGCCCAGGCGCGGCGGAAGATCAGGGAGTTCAAGACCGAGTCGAGACCAGGAGGAAGGCGTCGGCACTCGGCGGAGCGCGAGGTGCGTCGGTTTCGTGGTTCAGGGGTTCGGATCCGTGCGACGGCTTCAAGAGAAACCTCTGCAGATACAGGCGTTTCGGATAGCAACCCTGCTCGGTGGCCCGGATTCAAACAGGCTCGGGGCAACAAAGGGGCAACCAGGCTTCGATCGGCGTACGCCCCCATCCTGGGCTGAACCTCGCTCGCCTTCGCGGGCTATCACCGTCCCCTGCTCGTTCGCCAAGAAGACAGCCACAAAGCTGATCCGGCTCAAGCCCAAGCCCCTCACACCAGGCCTGAAGACAGGAACACTCCCAGGACCAAAGGGTTACAAATGCGTCGGCACACTAGGCCCCGGCAACATCCAACTCAGCGGCGGCTGCACGAAAGCGGGAACCGTTGCGATCCAATGGAGCCGCGCAAGCTGACCGCCGCGCTCCGGTCGTGTCCGTTTCGGCCGATCTCGGGGAGGGTCTTGGCGTGGCGGCAGGTGCTGTGTCGAGGACGTTGCGGAAAATGCGCAGCCGATCAAGGGCTAGAGAAGTCACACTCGACTTGGCGTGTGCTACGCGGGGCTTCCTTGTTAGGAGGACTGTTCGAAACGGCCGTGGACTCCTCGTGGTACTCCCCGGCTTGCCGGTACGCCCGCCGGTGGCGTCAGCGTTTTGGCCATCGGGAGAGTAAGAGAATGGTTTCTAGCCGCTGACCGCCGCCTGCAATCACAATCGGGTTTTACGGGCTCACTGGTTCGGGACTAGGGGATTGGCCCAGGCGTCAATCAAGGGCACGCGGCAGCCCTTCCGCGTGCGTGCCGCGCGGACGAGCTCGGCGAGCTCGGGGTCGTCGTTCATGAGCACGAGGGTGCCGCTCGACTCGACGAGCTCGTTCGATCGATTCAGCGACTCGCGCGCCGGGCACAGTATCGCCCGTCACAAGCGGATCGTAGACAACGACTTGGCGCCCCCGCGCGAGCCACCGACGGGCCAGCTCGATTGCCGGCGAGCCTTCCGTCTCATCGGTTCCCGGCTTGAACGCAAGCCCGGCGAGACCGATTGGCCCGTCGCTCGCAGCGAGTGCAGCATGCTCCAAGACCGCGTATCGGCGCTGGTTGATCGCTTCGACGGCAGCGGGCAGTTCGGCTTCTATCCCCACCGCTCTTGCTGCGCGCGCGAGAGCAGGGTTGTCCCGAGGGAAGCAGGGCCCACCGAATGGCGCTCCCGGCCGAAAGAACATGGCGCCGACCCGCCGGTCCTCGCCGAGGACTGCGCAAACCGCAGGGCCGTCGGCACCGTACGCGCCGCAAAGCTCGCCGACGAGATTCGCGAACGAGATCTTTGTCGTCAGGAAGACGTTGAAGGCGAGCTTCGCCAGTTCCGCGCTGGCTGTGCTCAGCCGCCTGACCAGTACGGATCCGCTTGTCAGTGAGGTCAGGAGCCTGTCCACGACATCGTCGGCCCAGTCCTGCTCGCCGCCGAGGAGCAGCAGACCCGGCTCGCGAAGGTCGCTGACGATCGAGCCGATGGCGTGGAACTCCGGGGCATAAACGAGGCCGAGCCGACTATCCAGAGGGTGTCCGGCCGCGGCTTCGAGTGTTTCTTTGACTGCCCCCTGAATCGCGCCCGGCGAGACCGTGCTGACAACGACGACGACATGGGGCTCGGCAGCCCGGCCGACGAGCGCACCGATCGATCCGACGGCGTCGAGAACCGCGTGCGCCCCGAACGAGCCGTCCGGCTCGCTCGGTGTGGGCACCATTACCACGGTCACGTCGGCCCCCTCGATCGCCTCGGCCATCTGTGTCGTCGCGCGTAGACGGCAGGTCTTCCCGGCACGAAGCAGCGCGGACACCTCCGGCTCCGGAGTGTCCACGGCGCGCGTGTTCACCGCCTCGACCCGGGCGTGGTCGACGTCGACGCCGATGACGTCATGGCCCACAGCATCTGCGACAAGGGCCCAGGGCAGCCCTAGCCGACCTAGACCGATCGCGCAGATCCTCATGCGAGCGAACCGTGACAGATTGCCTCGGGGGCTCGTAGGGTTCGCAAACTCATACGGTGGCTCCGTCTTCCTGGATGAGCCCGCCGACGAGGTCGTGTCGCTGCACACGCCGCATTGCGACCGCCGGCTGTGGTGACGTCGGGTCGATGGATCAGTCCGCCGGGTCGGTCGCGTGGGTCGGACAGGGCAGGCAGGATGTCTAGTTTGGGTGGAGCCGGAACTTGAGGCGGGTGGCGCGGTAGCCAGTGAGGACGCGGCGCAGGCCGCGTAGTTCGACCCAGTTGGTGCACCAGTAGCTCTCGCATGTGAACGGCGTGCCGGGGCGGAAATGGCCTTCTTTCGGCACGACGACGAGCTTGTCGGGATTCGGGTCGAGCCAGGCGCCCCACCAGCTCAGAGTGGAAACGGAGCAGACGAACGCTCCGCAACGGCTCATCAAGTAGAGATCCTCGTAGGCCTCGTTTCCTTCAACGAAGACGACGTTGCCCTGCAGACGCTTCAGGTGCTTCTTCGCCCTGGCAGGCTCGTCGGAGAAGACGACGATCGCGGCGCGCTCGCCAGCCAGCGAGACTGCGCGCCGGTAGTAATCGGGTGAGGGGAGGTAGTAGCGGGGCTGCAGGCGTTTGTCGCCGAAGCGGAGATGGAGGCCGACGCTGTCAGAGAAGTCGATCCCGGCTTGTCGCGCCTCGACGTTGGCGACACGCTCGCTTCTGAATCGGTACCAGCGGCGAACCTCGTCTTTGTCCACGAAGAAACGCTCGGACTGGAAGTAGCCATAAATGTCCGTGCCGGCCTCAATCGTCAGCGCCCGCTCTTCGAAACCTGCACCTTCGGTCGGCAGTGGTTGGAACAACTTGTCGATACCGACAGGCGCCGCGGCCCGCTCGCCTGCGTCGTCAAGCTGGAACACCTCGTCGCCGATCCAGTTCGGGCAGTAGAACGAAACGCCCAGACGCCGCGCTGTACTTCGCAGAAAGGCGTACTGAAACAACTGGTTGCCAAGTCCTTCCTGGCCGAGCCGCATGAACGAGATCATTCGTTTGGCGGTCGTCGGGGAGGGGCCGCCCGGAGGGCTCCAAGAGTGGCCGGTTGACCTCCGGCTCGGCACAGCAGACCAAGAGGGGAGGGTCAACGTCGCTAGCTCCGGATGAGCGTGCTCTCAGGGTTGACGTTGGCGGCGACCCGATCGTAGATCCAGCGGTAAGTCGATTCGAGGCCGACCCGGAGTCGAATCGTCGGTGCCCAACCGAGCCGTTCCCTGATGAGTGTGTTGTCGCTGTTACGTCCGCGGACACCTTGTGGCGCCGACAGGTCATAACGCCTCCGCAGCTTCACCCCCGCGATCTCCTCGACGATATCGACGAGGCCGTCGATGGTTACGAGCTCGCTGCTTCCGATATTCAACGGCTCGCGAACCGCGCTTTCCATCAGGAGGAACGTTCCGTGAATCGCATCGTCGATGTAGGTGAAGCTGCGCATCTGCTGCCCATCCCCCCAGATCTCGATCTCGTCGAGACCGTTGCACTTTGCTTTCGCAACCTTTCGGCAGATTGCCGCAGGCGCCTTTTCCCGGCCGCCTGCGAACAGCCCTTCGGGTCCGTAGACGTTGTGGTACCGCGCGACCCTGACCTCGAGCCCGAAGTCCTCCTCGAAGTTACGGCACATCCGCTCGCTGAACAGCTTCTCCCAGCCATACCCGTCCTCCGGCATCGCCGGGTAGGCATCGGATTCCTTCAGGGGTACAACCTCCGCTGAGGCCTGGCGCTCGCCCGCGTAAACGCACGCCGAGGATGCGAAGAAGTAGCGACGAACGCCCGCGCGGGAGGCGGCGTCGACAAGGTGTGTATTGATAAGGACCGAGAGCATGCACCGAGCCCTGTTGAGCGCGGTAAAGCCAACCCCGCCCATATCGCAGGCGTAGTTGAAGACACAGTCGACATCGGCGACGGCCTCCTCCGCCGCCTCGCGCTTCCGCATGTCGAGACGCCGATTATCGACGTCGGAGAAGACCTGGAACCAATCCACGGGCGGCTTGATGTCGACCGCGCGGATGCTGGTGAAGCCTCTCCGGCGGAGATCGGCGACCAGGTGCCCGCCCATGAATCCACCCGCCCCTACCACGAGGACCCGCTGGCCCGAATCCATCAAGCTACCCCTCACGATCCTCGATTCCCATCAAATAGACGAGGCTCCTCCCGTCAAGAGGCGAGGCCGCACAGCACGCTAGCAAGTTCCCCTCGGGAACGCTCGCCATCCGAAGGCTATCCAGGGTGCCAGCTGAGCCGGGCGAGCTCCGGGGCCGACTACCACGCTCACGCTTAGGGTGTAGCCTCAGCTCAGCGTGGTCGAAAAGGGGCTCCGGCAGGACGTGCAGACGGTGCGGGCCGACGGAGAGCCGGTGGCGCCGCTCATTGACGGCGTGCTGATTCGCCACCAGGTCACGCAGGTCGACGAGCGCGGGACATTGTGCGAGATCCTCGATCCGCGCTGGGGAGTCACCGAGTCGCAGATCGTCTACGTCTACCAGTTCACGATCCGGCCTGGAAAGGCGAAGGGCTGGCACGTTCATCGGCGCCACGACGACCGTATCTTCATCAGCCAGGGCGAGATCAAGGTGGTGCTCTATGACGATCGCGCCGAGTCGCCGACGCATGGCATGATCAACGAGATCTATCGCTCTGAGCTGCGGCGCTCGCTGATGGTGATCCCTCGGGGGGTCTTCCACGCGCATCTGAACGTCGGTACGAGGGATGCGCTGCTCGTGAGCATGCCGACGCGGGGCTATGACCATGCAGAACCGGATGTCTTCCGGCTACCGCTCGACACCGACGCAATCCCTTATTCCTTCGGCGAATCGCTCGGCTGGTGACAGACCTATTCGAGGCCGCGAGCCTTTCGATACTGGGTCACCTGCCACCCCGGCGGAACGGAGTAGGGGAGGTTCGTGTCGAACACATGCCCGGGCCACCTGTCAGGCCGGAGCTGGGCGAGCCGAAGCGCGGCCAGCTCCCTGTCGACGAAATCGCGCTCGCTTTCGATGCGACGGACATAGGCTGCCTGCTCGTGTGAGGGCTTTTCGATATAGCTGTTCTTGCGCCAGGCCGAGGGGAACTTGAAGACGGTCAACTCGGGAACGTTCAGCATTCCCGCCCGCTCGGTTGCTCGACGTATGAAGTCGTGGTCGGGCCCCTCGACGATCTTGCGGTAGTCACGCCATCCGATCTCACGGCCGAGCCCGGTCTCGTGGAGGATCGCGGACGGTGGCGTCACGCCGTATCCGCGGTAACTGCCGTTGGGTCCGATCCATTCGGTGAGCGTGTGTGCAAGCAGGGCGCCCGTCTCGGCGACCGCCTCCATGAGCCAGGCAAGGTGAGTAGGAAGCCAGAGATCGTCGTGGCCGAGGTAGGCGACGTACTCGCCTCGTGCCAGTCCGAGCCCCACGTTGTTCGGGCCGAACTGGTTCCCGCAGTTCTCAGGCAGGTTGTGCCAATGGACCCGAGGGTCGTCAAACGAGTGGGCGACCTGCTCGGAGTCGTCCGTGCAGGCGTCGCCGATGACAAGCAGTTCGATGTTCGTGTACGTCTGCCAGAGTGCTGTGCGAATCGCGTATCGCAACACGTTCGACCAGTTGTAGGTGGCGATGATCACGCTTACGAGTGGCGCTCCGTCCGCTACATGCGGCGATCGCCGGGCGTTTGCCCGGGTCGAGACTCGTTTGCGGATCGTTCTAGCCAGTGAAGCCACGAGGGTGAGTCAGACTCGGAGCACTCTTCGCGTTTGCCAGGCGCTGTATCGGCGGAGGTTATCCGAGCACGGGGCGGAGTCCGCAGGCCCATCCGATCAGCTGTCGGCGCATGCGAGCACGGTGCATGCCCGATAGGCTGGGCGGCTGGGCCAGGTCGGTCTGATGGGTATGCGTATGAGAGGCTGGTCGTTCCTTGTCGGGACTGTTGCGATGAACCTGGCGCGTCGTTTTCGCGTCCGCCAGGGCGAGGGCTGCGGTGGGAGTCCATGATGGTTCAGGAAGATGAGGTGAGCGGCGTCGAGGACTCACCCTTCACGCATGTGTTCTGCGCTGCCGTGCACGAGAACCTTGACTGCGCGGTCGACCTCGTCCGGAACCTCCGCTTCTTCGAGCCGACGTCGGCGATCGTCGTCTACGACGGTACGGGTGGATCGTTTCTGCCCCAGGCCACACTCCTGGAGCGGCTTGGCGCTGTGTTGCACCCGGCGCCGAGACCGACTACCTGGGGCCGACTGCACGAGTACGTCTTCGACGTTCTCGAATTTGCGGACAACTCCTACTCGTTTGACGCGTTGACCTTCGTCGACTCCGACCAGATGCTGACCCGGCGGGGCTACGCCAAGGCAGTGCAGGCCGTTTTCGAACAGCAGCCGGGAGCGGGTGTGCTCGCCATGCCGAATCCGTCGATCGGCCAGGAGTGGGGGTTGGAACTCGAGCCGAACGAAAGGGCCCTCTGGGAATCGTTCCTCGAACGCTTTCCGTCCGGTCATTCCGAGCACTTCCCCCGCCGCTGGATCTTCTGGCCCGGAACCGTATTCAGCAGAGCGTTCGCGGAAGCTATCCGCGAGTTCCGCAGCGATGCCGCTTTCCTCGACATTCTCGAGCGGTCCGGGGCCGCGTCGGAAGAGATCGGCTTCTCCACGCTTGCGGCTCTGCTCGGGTACGGGGTCTTCGTGAGACCCTGGAACGATGAGTGGGTCCGCTGGCGCCGACCCCTACGTGTCTCGGAGGTTGCCGCGGCGCTCGCTGATCCTGGCTGCTTCTGGCTCCACCCAGTCAAGCGCCAGAGCGACGATCCGGCACGCGTCTACCTCAGGCATGTGAGCAACGACTACGAGGGGTTCACGCCGACGCCCCTGAAAGAACAGCCTGTTCACCTGTCGCGCCCAGGCGCCGTTACCTCGACCGCAGCCCGCTTGAAACAGCGTGTCAGTGACCGGTTCATTCGGCTGGTCGGAAAATAGGTCGACCGTGCTTCCAACGGTCGACGCGTCAGTGACCGTCGACATTGACGACCAACAACAAGGGCCGGGCGGTCCTCCACTTCCAGTTCTAGGCCCACACAGGCGAGACCTCGGCGTGGGTGACGCTCCAACACGGGACGACGAGTGACATTCGTCGGAGTACCTCCCTGCCGATCAACCGGTGACCTGAACCGACACTGAAGGCAAACGAGCGCCTGGCCGCTGCCGCCCCCAGGTTCCTCCCAGAGCCTCGAATTCAGCCGTTTCAGCTACCGGTCGCGGGGGGAGGCGCTAGAACAAACCCATCGCCACCGCCGAGATCGAGCTTGATCCGATCTTCGAGCGCTACAAAACGCGTCTTGTAAACAGGGCCGTAAGCCGCAGACCATCGTCAACCTCGCCAAGTCGGTCGTGCTGTTCCAGCGGCGGATCGAGCAGCGGGGCGCGACTCTTGCTGGTCAGCCCTGTCAGCGATGCCGGGAAAGTCGTTTCCCGCGGCTATCCGGTAGATCGGAGCTCGTTCAGGGCGAGAATAGCCAGTGTGCAACGGAGATTCAGGCGCGCTTCCCTCGTTGGCGGGTCACCGGCAAGGAGTACTTGCGGCCGATGGGTGAGGGCGTAAAGTCCAGGAACTCAGGGAGGACGGTTCGCCAGTTGTAGGTCGTGGCGGTCGGAAACGGGACGCTGTATCTGTCATGCATGGCGGCGAGATACGAGCCGGCTGGAGGGCGGGCGGTTTTCGGCACGCCCCAATACCTGAACATCTCGGTCCAGAGATGGACGAACGTGCTTCGGGCAACCAGTTGTTCAATCTCGTCGCGGCGGTTCGGATCGCATGTCGTAAGAGCATCCCAGTACGGAATTGGATACAGATCCGCTGTATCCGCCGCGTCGTTGTGGAGATCAAGGTCTCGTACCACGTCCGTGAAGAGGTGCGGACCGATAGCACCGAACTCCATGTCCTCAGCGTGATCCGCGACGACCTGTTTTGCCCGTTCGAGAGTTTCCCGGATCAGGAGACTTCCGGCCGGAGCGCGCATGATCGCGGGGTTGTAGAAGTCTTTGTCCTGTCTCGCGAACACGTACGCAGGCTCGGAAATCTGCGGCTTCAGGCAAAGCGTGTCGGTATCTACCCACCAGCCGCCCGTCCGGTCAAGGAGGGTGTAGCGGAACAGATTCGAGAAGCCCGCCGGACTACCGGCGTGATCGGAAGTGTTGTAGAGGAAGAGTTGGTCCTGCTGAACGATCGGCGCTGCGTCTAGGAGCTCGCAGCCGTCGGGGAGGTTTTCAACCTCGTCGTACGCATACAGGAGGAAGCGGTGACCATGCGCAAGAAACGACTTGAGACAGAGATGCTCGATGGGCGAGAGAGCCTTGCCGAACCAGAATGAGCGAAATGTGCTCGCCAACCCGCGGAGTGTACTCAGGTGAAACGATCGAGCCTCCCGTGCGCGGGCCCAATCTCACGATGCACACAGCCGTGCATTCCTGCCGCGCCGCGGACGAGCTCGAGGAAGCTTTGGGCGACGACACGAGGGGCGTAGAGGCTCCAGATTCGGGGCTGCGCCATCGTCAGATAGCTCGATCGAGCTGCGTCTGACCGAAGCCGCTCGACCACGCCACCGAGGTCATCCGGGCCGCCGAAGACGGCATACTCGACCTCGGCTTGGCGTGCGGTCCGCGCGTACTCCGGGGTGCGGGAGACGATCGCCGGAACACCCCAGACGATGCTGGTGGTCATTCGGTTGTTGCTCTTCGCGCGGTCGGAGTTGTCGCCGTCGTGCATAAGGCAGGAGAGGTGGCATGAGCGCAGCACGGAGACGAACGTCTCGCGAGACCAGGGAATGAACGTGACGCCCGGATGGTCCTCCGCGCGTTTACGTGCGGCGCTCTCACCGAGAACGACGACAAGCTCGACGTCCGTCGAGTGCCCGCAGCGGCTCGAGGTAGGGAGCGACGAGGTCAAAGCTCGAGCTATTCCCGAACCAGAGGATGCGCAGAGGAGAGCCCGGTGGGGCGATTGGCGCGGCCGGGCCGCGTGGATCGTAGTCGGCAGCGCAGGGGATCACACCTACGTGCCGGAGGCTGTAGTGCTGTTGGAGCAGCGTGCACTGCTCGGGCGTCGCGGTCACGACGAGGTCGGCGGCCGCGACCATCGTCTCGACGAGCTCGGGTGTCGCCCACCACCAGAGAGAGTCGCCGAGATCGTCGACGTCGTAGACGAGCATGGCTCCCCGGCGGCGCACAGCCAGCGCTGTCCTGAGGATCTCGTCCGTCAGGCGCTTCTGAACGACCAGGACATCGAGATCTCGCTGGGCGCCGACGGTTGCCTTTGCCCCCTCCTCGCGCAAGGCTCGCGTCAGCCCATGGACGCGAATCCGGGAACTCGCCGTGTCCTCGTTACCGGCGGGCAGAAAGCCGATGCGGAGAGGAGGCATCGCTGGAATCCGGACGGTGGCCCCGCCGGTCGCGGTTCATGCGATCGACGAGGAATCAGATCGTACTCCGAGTCGACAGCAGCGCCTGCAGGTAGTCGAGGTTTGCCTCCTGGAGCGCGGTCCCTTCCGTCTCGGTCAGCTCTGGCCTGGCCCGGGGACAGAGGGTGGGCTGGGCGGGTTCGTGCAGGAGGGCGTCGAGGAATGAACTGGTGGACATCATCAAGCAGATCGGCCGGCCGAAACCGCCAGCGATCGAGGGCAGCGCCACCAAGGTCGAGTAGGCGTTCGACATCTCAGCGCGGCCGACTACTCTCGGCTTCTGCGGGCCGGAACGGTCACCCGACGCGTAGACCCGGAGGGGGCCGAGCCGAGTTGCCCGATGTTCCCCTTGGCTTGCGAACCCGCATCCGCAAAGGGCGTAGCGCGCGAGCGGGCAACTGGTGGTTCGTGATTCCGAGGTTCGAGTCCGCGAGTCCGCGAGTCCACAATTAGGCAGGCCGGCGAGCAGTTCCGCAGCTCGGCCGCCCGGCCACGCCGAACACCGTCTAGCCGGCCGGCACCTATACGTTGAGGCTCGACTTCCAGGCGAATGGCTTGTGCGCTCCCAACACCGAGCTACCGGTCATCGGAGACGCATCGCTGACGTACCTCGTGCTGGGTTCCTGACAACCGCGCACCCTGTTTCGACCAAACTCGATCGCGTTCAGCCCAACCGACGCGATGCCCCTGACCCGCCGAACCAAGGCGCTGATGGCAGCCGAATCCACACTCTCAGGAATCGCGATCCTCCTAGTCGCCGCACGCGCTGTGAACATCCTCAAATAGAAGCGGGGGCCCTGAGTGGCGTCGAAGCGGCCGCCACCAGGCTGGGATCACGGCGTCACGTTCCGGAGGTGATCACGAGCGCCGATCGTCCGATCAGAGTCTGGACACCGACCTGCGCACGCCCCCGCCTCAGGTACCAAACGAAGAACACGACGTAGCCGACCTCCCAGACGAGCGCAAAGGCAAGCACGACTCCGTTCCACGGGTGAGGAAGCAGAAGCAGGCAGACCAGCCCGACGACGAGCACGACCACGCTTACTACCCCGATCAGGCCACGATGTCGAAACACCATCGACCCTCCACGCTCCCTTCCGGGTCGCTGCTCAGGCATCACCTCGGCTCCGCTCGTCGCCTGATCGAAACGATCGCCGGGCCGGCCGGCCGGCCGGTCCCGGCCAGGCCGGTGTCGGGGCACAAGTCGAAGCGTCTTACGCTGCCCGCTCCGGTTCGACGTGAAGCGTGAGCCCCTCCACCGAGCGGACGCAGACACGCACCCCAAGCCCGACTGCCAGCGGCGAGCGTGCTCGCCACGTCTCGCCCTGAAGCTTGACCCGGCCCCACGGCATACAGGGCTCAACGACCACAGCCGCCAACCCAAGCAGCGTGTCGGTTCCGACCATCGGCGCTTGGCGCTTCGACCAGCGAAGGCCGTACAGGATGCTGACGATCTCCCAAACCATCGCGGCAGCGAAGCCGACACCGTTCCACGGATGCGGCAACAGAAACAGAAGAGCAACTCCAGCCAGCAGCGCAAACACTCAACTCTTTGTACCTGACGCAGTAGTCCACCCACGACATCTGAGGGGTGTGCCAGCCCCCAGCGACGAGCATGACTGCGACTGCGACCAGCCAACCAAGCGCGAACGGCCGGCCGCGAGGGAGGCACGCGACCAGGCAGGCCGCGAGCAGCACAGCCCGCGCCATGTGATGGCTCGGAAACGACGAGTCGAACGGCGAAACACGAATTCGCGCATCAGCCCGGTCTGCACTCATCGCGCGGCAGACCCTGCTGCACGTCTGCCCCACGGTCGTTTCGAGGTTCGGCGAGGGGGCATGGTTCAGGCGCAAGGGGGTGGCTCGGCGTGTTTCAAGCACAATTGGTGGTCTGGCACGATGGGGTTTGCAGCGTTGGGGCGGGGCCTGGTTCGGGTTGAGGAGGCCGGGGGTTGTCGTGGTCGCGCTCGTTTTGTGCTCGACGGGGTTGCGGGCGTGGGGGGCGAGCGGGGTACCGGTGCCGTGGATCGCGCCGGACGAGATGGTTTACGGGTTGCTTGGGCGGAGCTTGTACCGGGCGGGGACCTTGTCGATTTTGGGTGGGCCGACGCCGTTTTACAGCGCGCTTGTGCCCGTTTTGGTGGGGGCGCCGCTCAGCTTGGGTGATCTTGGGTTCGGTTATGGGGTGCTGAAGATGGTTCAGGCGTTGGTGATGTCGCTGACGGCGGTGCCTGTTTATGTGTGGGGGCGTTCGCTTGTTGGTTCGCGGTGGGCGTTGGTCGCTTCGGCGTTGACGTTGGCGGTGCCGGTGCTCGTTTATTCGGGGTTGGTGATGACCGAGGTTCTCTTCTATCCGGTGTTCGTGGTTGCGGCGTGGGCGATGGCGTCGGCCTTGGAGCGGCCGAGTTGGCAGCGGCAGGCGTTGCTTGTGGTCGCTGTCTTGGCGGCAGTCGCGACCAGGCTGCAAGCGGTTGTGCTGTTACCCGCGTTTGCGACGGCGCTGGGATTGGACGCTGTTCTTAGCCGGTCGACCCGTGGCCTGCGGCGGCTGATGCCAGCACTGGCCGCGATGGCGCTGCTGGCTGCTTGCTGGCTTGTCTGGCGGCTGGTGGGCGGGGAGGCGGTGCTCGGCGGCTACGGGGTCGTCACGCACACCAGCTACGGCGTCGGTCGCGCCAGCCGTTTCGTTCTCTACCACGGCGGCGACCTTGTGCTGCTGACGGGAGTGTTTCCGGTCTGCGCGGTGTTGCTGCTTGTGATCTCAGCCGTTCGGCATGGTGAGGCCGACCGACGGGCGGCCGCCTACCTTGCCGTCACCGTTTCGCTTTCGGTTTGGCTGGTGCTCGAGGTCGGCGTGTTCGCGTCACGCTACGTCGGGCAACTGGCCGAGCGGGACCTGATTGGGTTGGCGCCGCTGTTCTTCCTCGGCTTTGTGCTCTGGCTCCGACGTGGAGGGCGGCGCGGCTACTGGGCGATGTCGGCCGCGGGCGTCGTGACCGCCGGCCTCGTCGTGGCGCTACCGCTGAAACAGCTTGTCACGTCCTACGCACCGCCGGACGCGCCCAGCATTATCCCGCTCTACAACCTGCTTGCCGCAACGTCGCTGACAACGCTCGAGCTTGTGTTCTTCACCGCCGTTGCCGTCGCGATCACCGTCTTCGGACTCATGCCACGGCCGGCGCTGATTGCGCTCCCGATCATCCTGTTGGCCGCACTCACAGCCAGCTCGATCGCCGCCTCCCGGTACGTCGCCGACCAAAGCCGACAGCGTCAGCAGACCTTCCTCGGCCCGGACGCGCGCTGGATCGACCACGCCGGCGCCAACAACGTCGCCTACCTGTTCCAACCCGGCGACGACTGGGTTGGCGTTTGGGAGACCGCGTTCTGGAACCGCAGCGTCACCCGCGTTTATGACCTCGGCACCACGAACGTGTTTGGCCCAATGCCGCAGCAACAAATCGTTCTCCGCCCCGACGGTCGCCTTACCCGCCCGGACGGGAAGGCGATCAGCGCCCCTTACATCGTCTCATCGACGGGGGTCGTCGCCAGCGAACCGGTGCTCGCCTACGTCGGCCAACCCGTCGCGAAAACGATCCAGCCGGGAAGCCAACACACAGGCTTCGTGCTCTGGCACGTCGACCCGCCTCTCAGGCTCGCGTTCCGAATCACTGGCCTCAAACCGAACGGCGACATCTACCCAGGCGGCGACGGCCGCATCACCGCCTACACCTGCCACCACGCCGCGTTCCACATCACCCTCCTGATCAAGCAGCCCCAGACAATCACCATCCTCCGAAACGGCCACACCTACCGCCAACTCCGCTTCCGATCCCCCCAGCCAAACCAGCCCTGGCGGGCAATCATCCCCACCCAACCCCGACCAGGCAGCCACACCTGCACCCTCGACATCCGCCCAAACGGACTCACCGGAACAACCGTCTTCCAAGCCGGATAAGCCGCCCGCAAACCCTCAGGGATCACGACGGGCGACAGCTCTCGTTCGATGGCGCATCATGAAGGGTCACCTGAGCCCGTTACGCGGCACGCCTCCCTTGAATGCCAGCACGCAACCCACGGATGCGAGCAGTAGTCCACTGGCTACGTCGGAGGGCGCATGCCACCCACCCACCACGAGCAGGATCGCGACCGCGACCAGCCAAACAAGCACGAACGGCCGTGTGTGAGGGAAGCACGCCACCAGGCAGGCGGCGAGCAGAACCGCCCGCGCCATGTGGCCGCTCGGAAA
>CAVUNV010000014.1:0-37124 GCA_963742925.1 uncultured Actinomycetes bacterium
CTTTCGTCGACGGCTAGTGGACAGTCCTCACGATCTGGCCGCGGATCTCGCCGTTCGCGTTCTTCGTCGTGTGGACGTTGGCGTAGGTGGCGCCGTGCAGCAGCGCTGTCGCCTGCGCCTGCGTCACCGTCGTGGTGGATCCTCTGCTAGAGGAGCTGCACGGGCCGCACAGCGGATCGCCACGTCGCCCGCGTGGCCCACAGTGCCCAGATGCGAGCATCCCGAACTGCTCGGCAATCACGAGCGGCTGGTGGTTAGGCAGCATGACCCCGCCTGAGCCGACCCGGAGCGTGCTGGTCACGCTTACGAGATGCGCGATCAGCACGGCCGGCGCGGAACTGGCGATGCCGGGCATGTTGTCGAGGCGCTTCATCCTGGCCGGATCGATCTCGGCATCGGCCGGGCGCCGGGCACCGATCAGGTGACTGCCTACGCGCTTCGCCGCTCGCTCGACTCGGCCGCCGACGATCTGCCCAACCAACTCGCGCAGCTGCTCGCCTTCTTCTCGGGAACCTATCCGCGCATCACCGCCGTCCCCGGAGCCGGCCACTCACCCGCAATCTGGCTGCTGGGCTCCAGCGACTTCAGCGCCCGCCTCGCCGCAGAGCTCGGATTCCCCTTCTCGTTTGCGCATCACTTCATGCCGCAGAACACGCTCGCAGCACTCGAGATCTACCGCCACCACTTCCAACCCTCGCCGACGCACCCTGAGCCGTACGCGATGATCGGCGTCGCCGCCGTCTGCGCCGACACTGACGACCGGGCTCGCTGGCTTCACGGTCCCGCCAAGCTCGCCTTCCTCCGCCTCCGAAGCGGCCACCCCTCGACCTTCCCCTCACCCGAGGAAGCTTCCGAATACGAGTACACGCCTGACGAGCGAGAGTTCGTCGACAGCTGGACCGCTGCACACATCGTCGGCTCCCCCGAAACAGTCCACGCACGCCTGCTCGAACTCCAGCAACGCACCGGCGCCGATGAACTGATGCTGACGACGAACGTGCACGACCACGCCGACCGCCTCCATTCCTACCAACTCATCGCCCAGGCGACGACCCGTTCTCTTGACGCCGATGCATAGCCGCCCATCGAAGCCTGCTCGTCCAGCCTGAAGCTACCCAAGCGGCGGATAGCGCGACGCCGATCGAGCCCGGGAAGGAAGGAGGCGAGGCGGCCAGTCGCCCGTACTGACTAGGCTGACCCAATGGAGTACGTGAATCTCGGGGGGACCGGGCTGCGGGTGTCGAGGGTCTGCTTGGGGATGATGAGCTATGGCCGCTATGAGGGACGGCCGTGGGCGCTTGGGAGAGAGGAGGCGGAGCCGATCATCCGCGCGGCGGTGGAGGGAGGCATCACGTTCTTCGATACCGCCGACGTCTATAACGGCGGAGAGAGCGAGGTCCTGACCGGCCGGCATGCTTCCGAAGCTGTTCGGGATGCGCGAGGAGTTCGTCGTCGCGACCAAGGTGCATGGCGACGATGCCGGGTGAGAACGATCGCGGCCTCTCGCGCAAGCACATCCTGGCCTCGATCGACGCCTCGCTACGCCGCCTCGGGCTCGACTACGTCGACCTGTACCAGATCCACCGCTGGGATTCCAAGCACACCGATCGAGGAAACGATCGAAGCGCTCGACGACGTGGTGCGCGCAGGCAAGGCGCGCTACATCGGCGCGAGCAGCATGTACGCGTGGCAGTTCGCGAAGGCGCTGTACGGCTCGCGCCAAACGGCTGGCGGTTCGTCTCGATGCAGAACCACTACAACCTGGTCTATCGCGAAGAAGAGCGCGAGATGATTCCGCTGTGCCTCGACCAGGGCGTCGCCGTGCATTCCCTGGAGCCCGCTCGCGCGCGGCTTGCTGGCAGGCAACCCGCACCCGCGAGGGCGACCGGCTGACGACCCGCGCCAAGACCGACTCGTTCGGCAAGACTCGCTCTACACACCCGAGATCGACTTCCAGGTCATCGACCGCGCCGCCGAAGTCGCCACAGCTCGGGGCGTCTCGCAAGCCCAGGTCGCTCTCGCCTGGCTACTGCACAAACCAGGAGTGACCGCCCCCATCGTCGGCGCCACCAAGACCCAACACCTCGAGGACGCGCTCGCCGCCGAGCAACTCACGCTCGACGACCAAGAGATCGCGACGCTCGAGGATCTCTACGAGCCCCACGCCATCTCCGGCCACTAAAGCCCCATCGCCCTGCCTGCGTCCCCTCCCGCACCCAAGCCGAAGACCCGCCCGTACCCGCGCTTGACTTCGACAGGCCAAGGTGAAAGAGTGGCCGTGCCCGACCGAGACAGCGGTTCGCAGGGTCGCAAGACCAAGCGTGTCGCAGTCAGAGTCGGGCATTTCCTTTGGTCCCGTCCAACAGGCGGTCAGCCAACAGCTTCGCCGGAGAGCCGTCGCCGACTGAATCGCCTCCCGCGCCTGATCGTCAGTGCGTTGGCGATTGAGCACGTGGACGTACTTGCCTTCGGTGGTGGTGGCGTCGCGGCGCCCATCACGTGTGCCAGCGCCGTCGAGGAGAGCCCGCGTTCGATCATGATCGACGCGACCGCGTGAGGACGGTCTGCGCTGCCGCGCCCGGCCGATACTTGTGCGGCCGGTTGAGTGCAGCGCTCGCTTTGAGGGTTCATAGTGTGAGGCCCGACCGAAAGGAGTCTGCAATGAGTACGCAAGTCCAGACCGAACGCAGCCAACTGGCAGAGCTCCCTGCGTCCTACTTCAGGGCCGTCGACTCACTCGATCCTGATGCTGTCCTCGCTCACTTCGCAGACGACGCGACGCTCACTGTGCAAACGGCCCACGTCACGTTCAGCGGCACAGCCGAGATCAGACGGATGTTCGTCGACTTCTTCGCGGATTGGGAAAGCATGGTTCACAACATCTCCAACCTTGTCGTCGACGATGCGAACGGCAAAGTCGCAACGGAACAGATCGTCGACCTCAACGGCGAAAACTCGACCACGATGCATAACTGCAACTTCTTCGACGTCAACGATGAGGGGAAGTTCTCTCGCGTCATCATCTGGATGGATGGAACAAATCCTCTGACCTAGAAGCCGCTACAGGATGGCTACTACCGCACCTGCCTCGCTCGAGAGGAATGACGGGCGTTCGCGCTGGTCGGCTTGTCTGCACGCTCGACTCGAGTACTCCCACGGTGCCCGTTACACCAAGAGTGCCTCCAGATGGACACCGCAAGATCGCCGTGGGATTGCCCCTCCCAGTGCGACCGAGCTGAATCGTTCGAAATCTGCGAAGACACGCCGACGCGCACCATATGAGGGCGAGCGGCGCGACTGCTCCGTCGGGCCCGGGGTATTGAAGCTCGGCTCAAGCGGCTGGGACGTGAAGGCCTGAATCCCGAGGTCGCTGCTGCGAGCCCAGCCCGGCTCATCCGCGCCGCTGCCGTTGACTCGCCGTTCGTGGTCCGATATTTACCTTGAGGCATGGCGGCGGGCGCAGCGACGTACACGGGTCAGCCGAATCGGTCGCCCTGGATCGTGCAGCTGGCAGAGGACGGGCCGCCGCAGCCACTAGCGAGGGACACGACGGTGGATCTCGTCGTCGTCGGCGCAGGAATCGCAGGCATAGCCACCGCGTACTTCGCGCTTCAGGCGACCATCGGTAGGGTCATGCTTCTCGAGCGCGACCGCGTGGCCCGCGGCGCGAGCGGACGGAACGCGGGGCAGCTCACGACCTACTTCGAGCGCCCGCTCTGCGGGATCGCGGACGAGTTCGGGTGGGAATTGGCCGGTGCCGCGCAACAAGACGTCGAGGGCGCCAACGACTTGCTCGACCAGATGATCGCCGAGACCGGCGCACAGGTGCGGTTGGAGCGCTTTCACGGCCACATGGGGATGTTCAGCAAGAACCATTTGGAGGTGCACCTCCGCTGCATGGCGATCCGCGAGCGGGTCGGCCTACCTCAGCAGGAATGCGTCGTCTCCGAGGACGCCGAGTACCTGGCCGACATTCCGCCCCAGTTCACGAGCCTGTACTCGGTCGTCCCTCCTGCACGTGTGCGCGAGTTGCTCGAGCTCGACGACGACCGCTACAGCGCCGTCCTGACCGCTCCGGCAGGGGCTGCGAACTGCGGGCTGCTCTGCCAGCTGGTCCTGAGCCACCTGATCCGGACGTATGGGGAGCGGTTCGTCTACGCGGATTGCACCAAGGTCGACCGTGTCGTTCTGGACGACGAACGAGCGGTGGTGTACGCGGGCGGCCATCGTGTGACGTCGGGCAGCGTGGCTCTGTGCACGAACGGCTACGTCGATCACCAGGTCGAGGACGCCTCCGGCGGTGCAGTCCAGCTCGCGCCGCATCAGCGGATCACGGGACGAGTTGGCTACATGGGCGCATTCGTCGAGGAAGAGATGCGTACTCCGGCAGCGATCAGCTACGTCAACAACGCAACCATCGGCGGCGACACGGTCAGCGGTGACATCCCGTACGCGTACGTCACGCGGCGGACTTACGACCTGGCCGGCGAGGACGTGACCCTGACGTGCATGGGCGGACCCGACCTGGGGTTCCAGGGCGAGGCCTACCGCGCTGAGGCGCCCGTCCCGGCTGAGGTGCTGCATGCGATCGACGACGAGGTGCGCCCCTTCGCACAACCGCTTCGTCCCGCGGGCCGCCCGTACGAGTTCCACTGGCACGGGCTGATGGGCTACAACGAGAGCCTGGTCCGAGTGGTCGGCCCTCATCCCCGCCACCCGCGCCTTCTCTACAACCTCGGCTGCAACGGCGTCGGCTTCCTCGCCTCGATCCACGGGGGGCAGCGCCTCGCCCGGACCCTTGCCGGCGACCGGCCGCCAGCAAGTATCTTCGATCCGCGCTGAGCCTGACTTAGCCCTCGGCGGCCTGGGCGGCCGTAGGGATGCTCGCGAGACGCTCGTCGACGATCCGGTTCGCCGCTTCCAGGCTTCGCCGGTGCCCGCACACGGCCAGCACGAACGGCTCGCGGTCGAGGGCATAAAGCCTGGTCTGGGAGACGGCCGTGCACGTCGCCGTCCGCGGAACGTCCTGAAGCAGGGCAATCTCGCCGAAACCATCGCCTCGGCCGAACCGGTCGAGCGGCGCGCCGCCCCTCGATGCTTCGACCTCGCCTTCCGCGACGACGTAGAAGCGGTCGCCCACATCGCCCTCGGTGAGCAAGACGTCGCCGGGCTCGGCGTCGATCTCGATCAGGCTGCGCGCGAGCGTCTCGAGCTCCGGCGCGGGTAGCGGCTCGAGGAACGGCACGGAGCGGAGCAGTGCGATCTCGACGACCGGCACGGTGGCATCCGCGTCGACATCGAGAAGCGCTCGCCCGCAGAGCAGTAACGAGATCGGGAGCACCGCGCCGATACCGATGATCGCTGCCTTCACGCCAAGGGTGGACACGAGCAGCGGCACGACGAGAGCGCCTGCGGCGAGCCCGAACATGTAGATGCCTTCGACGAGGCCGAACACTCGGGAAACGACGTCCGCGGGCGCGGCGCGCTGCAGCAGCGTGCGGGCTGCCACCTGGAAGAGCATGTAGCTCACGCCGGCCACGGTGAGCAGAACGACGGCGCCGACCTCGCTCGGACGCACGCCGAGGACGAAGAGGGCGCCTCCCCAGCCGAGGGCGGCTGCAATCAGCGAGGGGATCAGCCGTCTGCTGCCGACGAACCTTGCCGTCAGCAGCGTCGCCAGCACAGCACCCAGCCCGAATGCCGCGTTCAGGTATCCCGACCCACCCTGTCCGAGATCGAGCACGGAGAGCGCGACGACGACGGTGAGCAGATCGAGCGCGCCGAGTGCGAGGAATTGGATGCCGAGCAGCAGCACGAGCATTCGCAGCGAGCGCTGGCCCGCCACGATCCGGATCCCGTCCACAAGTTCCGTGAAGACACCAGGTGGCTGCGCGGCGTCCTTGACGTCGGGCTCGGTGCGAACCTTCGGCGTATCGAGCGGAGCGACGAGCACGGCCGACACCAGCGTCGCCGCAGCCATGGCTGCGAAGACCCAGCCCGGTCCGACGGTCGCGAGCAGCGCGCCGGCGAGGGCGGGCGCCACCAGCATCGCCACGCTCTCGTTCCATCCCGACACCACGTTCGCTGCCGTCAGTTCCTCTGGGCGCCGGGCGAGGAACGGGACGAGCGCAGTCTGGGCGGGCCGAGTCGTCGTCATCGCAGTTGCAGAGAGCGCGGCAAGGAAGTAGACGAGGTACCGGGGCCCGCCGCCAATCAGGACTACGGCGACAAGCGTCATCAGCGCCGCCTGCACGAGATAGCCGCGCCGAAGGAGCCGCGCCGGCGGCTCTCGGTCTGCGAGCACCGAGATCAGCGGCCCGCAAAGTCCGGCGGGAATGAGCTGGATCGCGGCCACGATGCCGGCCTCCGTCGCACCGCCGTTGTCGTAGGCGTAGACCGCCACCGCCACCCAGACGCCCCACTCGGACAGGTTGAACCCGAACAGGGCAAACTGGACCCGCAGCAGTTCCGGGTTCCTCGCGATCACCGCGAAGACGTGGACGACCCGTGAGGACCGCAACCGGTTCAAGGCGGGAAGGGTGTCACATGTTCCGCTGCGTGGCCACTCGCGTGTCGGCCACGCGCACCGACGGCGCTTCAGCGAGCATCGCCAAGCCCGTTCCCGATGGGCAGGCTCGCAACCCTCGATCGCGACCAGAACGCGCGGCGGTCTGAGTTCAGTCGGCTTGTCTCAGTCTGCCGCGCGAGCGATCGGTCCATCGGGACCCAACGGCCGATCGTCCGAGCTCTGCCAAGGGATTGAACATCCTAAGGCGATCGAAGGACTGGCGATTCGGACAGGCAGCCGGCCGCGCGTTTCAGAGGTTAGACGCTCTGCGGCTCGGTCAAGCGTGTGGTCGCGAGGGCGAGCACTCGCGCGATGACCACTGCTGCTTCCTCCCCAGCCGTTGATGCGAACTGCTCGGCACCCTCGTCGGCGTGGAAGTCCCACCCTCCGGGGCGACCGACGCCGATCAGTGCGGCCGGGACGCGCCTGCTGATGTTGCCGAAATCGGTCGCGAAGGGGAGGCGTTCCGGATCAGGGACGAAGTCCCGGCCGGCGGCGGCGAAGGCCGATGCGACGGCTTCGCGGATCTGCGGGTCCGGCTTCACTCCGGAGACGACCGCGCCGAGAGTCCACGCTCCTTCGGACGTCGTTCCGAGAACCTGGGCCGTTCTCTCGTCGAGCTCGGCCTCGGAGTCGGCGAAGACCAGAACATCCGCGCGAAGAACGAGACCGGTTCCCTCCTCGACGTCTCCGTCGAGTGCGATCCGCTCGACCATCACGTCCCGCTCATTCGCGTCGAGGAGCCTCTGGGCAGCCCGCAGCGGCGGTTCCGGCTCGCCGTCCAGAGAGCGTGCGCCGCTGACCTGGAGGCTCAGTCGCCTCATCCAGCGCGATTCGAGCGAGACGGTGTCGATGAACTCCGGGTGGGCGTAGAGCGCGGCGTCGACGTCATCCCAGAGTCCTGCCTCGACCGAGAGGGCCTTGCCGCCGCCTCGAGCCGACGTGTTCGGAGCGTGGATCTCGTCGGCCGGGCAACCGACGACGACGAGGCTTCCCGCCAGCGATGCGCGGCAGTCAGAGAGGGCCAGGGCCGCGGCGGTGACCCCGCCGGCGATCGGGCCGTGGCCGCAGGAGTGGACGGCCTCGATCGATCCGTCCGGTCGAACGGCGGCGACGGCGTCGTAGATACAGACCAGACCGACCGTCCGGCCCGGCATCGATCCCTCGATCTGCGCGCGGAAAGCGGTCGCCATCCCGCCGGCGCCTCGCTCGACCTCGAACCCGGCTTCCTCGAGCCGGGCCGTGAGGAACTCTGCGCACTCGTGCTCCTCGTGACCGAGCTCGGGATGGTCGTGTACGAACCGCACAACCTCGAGCCCGTCGGAGCGGCGGGCTTCAACCGCGGCCAGCACGTCCGCGTCTGCGAGCACGCCGGGAGCCTAGACTCGCCCTGTGCAACTGTCGAATCGGTTCGAGGTCGCCGCGCCGCCGGAGCGTACGTGGAGCTTGCTCAACGACGTTCCGCGAGTCGTTCCGTGCATGCCGGGAGCAGAGCTGAAGCGCGTGGTCGGCGACGACGAGTGGGAGGCGACGCTCCACGTCAAGCTCGGCCCGATCTCGCTGCAGTTCCTGGCAGAGATCACACGCGACGAGGTTGACGAGACGGCCCGGCGTGTGCTCCTGACGGCGAAAGCCCGCGAAGCCAAGAACAGAGGCAGCGCCGATGCCCGGCTGACGTCGACGGTATCGGCGAGCGGGGCCGGCTCACAGGTGGAGATCGTGACCGACCTGACGCTCCGTGGAGCCGTAGCGCAGTACGGACGCGGAGTCGTTCCGGAGGTGGCGGCGCAGCTGACGAGACAGTTCGCCGACTGCCTCCAGCGCCAACTCGAGCAGGACGTCCCGATGGAACCCGCTCCCGCACAGCCTGTCCAGGGCCTTCGGCTCGGGACCGCCGCGGTCTGGCGGTCGATCATCGCTCGATTCCGGCGCTAGGAGCCCTTGACGGTCGGCGCCGTGAAGCCGGCGTCGTCGTGACCACAGGGAATCGCCTTGTTCTCGTGGTTCGTGACGAGACGGCCGTGGTCGAGGACGGTGCAGTACGCCTCGACGTGCGGGTCCATCCCGAAGTTGACGTTGCAGCGCACGATCGCCATCCCCTTGTACCGACGTCCGTTGCGAACGCACGCGACCCAGCGGTACGTGAGCTCCTTCTGCTTCAGGTGCGCGATAAATGCTCTTTTGACCGTCTGAAGCTCGGGCTGTGCAGTCGTGTTCGTCGCGCTCGAGCCGCAGCCTGCCGCGAGGAGAACGAGGAGAACAGCCGCGGCGCGCCTCAGGGAGAGAGCACCACCTTCGTGGCCTCGCGGCTGTCGAAGAGCCGGTAGGCCTCGGCGGCCTCGGCGAGCGGGAGCCGGTGGGTGATCACGTCGGCGGGCCTCAGATCGCCCGACGCGACACGGTCGAGGAGTCGGCCCCCGTCGCGGGTCGGGTCCCCGATCGTGAAGCGGAGGGTCAGCTCCCGCTCGAACATGAGCGCGTTGTCGAGCGGGAAGTCGGGCTCGAAGTGCGCGGCCACCACCGAGACGATCCCGCGCCCCCGTGCCAGTCGGAGCGACGCATCGAGCGCGGCCGGGACGCCGGCAGCCTCGATGACGACGTCGGCCCCCAGACCTGCCGTGGCGGCCGCCACGGCCTCCGCTGCCCCCTCCGGGTCGACCGGCGCCGCACCCAGACGCTCGGCGAGCTCTCTGCGGGCGGGAATTCCGTCCACGCCGATCACGTTCGCGCCGGCGTCCACCGCGCACATCACGGCCATCAGCCCGACGGGCCCGCAGCCGACGACGGCGACCAGGTCTCCTTCTTTCACTTCGGCGCGCGCGACGGCGCCGTATCCCGTCGGCAGGATGTCGGCCAGGAAGACCGCCTCCTCGTCCGAGACCGCATCGGGGAGTGGCCGCAGCACTCGGTCGGCGTGCGGAACCCGCACGAGCTCTGCCTGGCCTCCGTCGAGACGCGGGTATACCCCGGAGTAGCCGAAGAGAGCTCTCCCGTCGCATTGTGTGACGCGGCCGGCGCGGCAGGAGGCACAGGTGCCGTCGGAGGTCATGCTGGCGTTGACGACCCGCTGTCCGACGGCAACGTTGCGCACGGCGGATCCGATCGCCACGACCTCGCCCGCGAACTCGTGGCCGAGGACGGTGCCAGACTCGAAGCCGGGCGTCAGGCCGTGGTAGGGGAACAGGTCGGCGCCGCAGATCGCCGTCGCCTTGACCGCGACGATCGCGTCGTCGTCGGCGACGATCTCGGGCTCCGGGACGTCGTCGACGCCGATATCGCCCGGACTCCTGAGGACGACCGCCTTCATGCCGGTTGCTCGACCTCCACGAGGTATCCGTCGGGGTCGACGCAGAAGAAGCGGCAGCCGCCCCACGGGGGCTCGTACGGCTCGGCCAGGAATCGCACGTCCTCCGCCGCCAGGGCCGCGTACGCAGCCCGCGCGTCTGCAACCTCGAGGACGAGCACCACGTTCGCCTGCGACGGGTCGGTCGGCGCGCTCATCGCCACGCCGGGCCGGTCGTCGGCCGGGTACCCCTGCTCGGCGAGCGAGATGCGCGCCCCAGCCGCGACGAGCGTCGCGTACGGGGGGTCGTCGTAGGTCGCCTCGACCTCGAGCCCGAGCCGGTCGCGGTAGAAAGCGAGCGAGGCCTGGAAGTCGGAGACGGCGAGGATCGCGCCGGCGCGGGTGACTGGCACCTGGCCCATCAGTTGTGCGTATGCCCGCCGTCGGCGACGAGGAGCTGGCCGGTGACCCAGCCCGCCTCTTCCGAGGCGAGGAACGCGACGGCAGGCGCGATGTCGGTGGCCATCGCGCGGCGCGGGATGCACTGGAGCATCTGTACGAACTCGAACGCCTCCTTGTGCGGGCTGGCCATCACGCCCTCCGTCTCGGTCAGCCCCGGCGCGACGGCGTTGACGGTGATGCCGTATTTGCCGAGCTCGCGGGCGAGCGCGCGGGTGAACGCGAAGACGCCTCCCTTCGAGGCGACGTAGTGCGCCAGGTTCGGCGTCCCGGCCAGGATGACGTTCGAGGCGATGTTGACGATCCGGCCATAGCCGCCCTCGCGCATCGCCTTCTGGGCGTAGTGATTGGTCAGGAACGTCCCGTCGAGATTGACCGACATGATCCGGCGCCATTCGGCGAAGTCGATGTCGTCCCACTCCGTGAAGGGCACGATCGCGGCGACGTTCACGAGCACGTCGAGCTTGCCGTGCTTGGCAACCGTGTCGTCGACCATCCGCCTGACGTCGTCCTCGTTCGAGACGTCGGCCCTGATCGTCGTCCCGTCCTGGATGTCCGCTCCGACGACCGTCGCGCCTTCGTCTGCCAGCTTGTCCGCGACCGCCTTACCGATCCCTTGCGCAGCGCCGGTGACGATCGCAACCCGCTTGTCCAGCTTGCCCATTGCCGTTCCTCCGTTCGTTCCTAGAGCTCGTAGAAGTCAGGCGCGTGCCTGTACGTCTGCCACGCGTCCATGTCGTGTGAGAAGTAGACGTCGGCTCCCCGTTCCTCGGCGAGCGACTTCACGCGCGCGATCGAGCGGACGCCGTCCACGGGTGTGTGGTGGAAGCCCGGCTGGATCCCTCTCTCGAACGCCGTTGCCGTGTAGGCCACGTCGACCGCGAACAGCATCGGCCGGGCGCCGTCGAAGAGGTAGGAATAGTGGCCGACGGTGTGGCCCGGCGTCTCGAAGAGCCAGATGCCGGGGGCCAGCTCGATGTCGCCCGACATCGTCTCGATGTTGGCGCCCTCGTAGTCCCACGACTTGTCGGAGTAGCCGAAGAACTCGAACGGCTCGTGGTTCCGCGCCTGCGCGAGCTCCTGCTCATGCATCACGTTGCGGACGCCCGTCCCCTTGAACAGCTGGTTGCCGCCGACGTGATCGATGTGCAGGTGCGAGTTGACGAGCGTCGTCACATCGCCGAGCGCGAAGCCGCATTGCTCGAGCTGCGCGGGGATCGTCTGCACCTCTGTCTGCTCCGGTAGCTCGAACGGCAGAACGCGGTTCATGTGGTCGAGGTCGATGCCCGTGTCGAACAGGAAGAGCCCGTCGTCGTGCTCGACGAGGACGCTGTAGACGGGAATCCGCACCTGAGGCCCGGGCACGTTCCAGAGCAGCTGCGTGTGTTCGATGACGATCGAGCCGTTGTCGAGAAGCCAGACCTTCACGATCTATGCCTCCAGGGCCTTGCGCACTGCGACGAGCTTCCCGGCCCGCGCCGCGCGTAGCTGGTCGACCTGCTCGGGGGTGTAGTCGTAGATCCCGCCGCCCGTCTTCATTCCGAGACGGCCCTTGTCGATCAGCCCGCGAATCGTGGACGAGACCTCGCCCGAGGTCGAGAGATCCTGGTTCAGGTAGGAGCCGACGGCGTCGTAGATGTCGAGGCCGGCCATGTCCAGGAGCTCCATCGGGCCGATGACGGCGAGCTTGTAGCCGATGCCCCAGCGGACGTTCAGATCGAGGCCCTCGGGATCGATGATGCCCCGGTCGACGAGGTCCAGACACTCGCGCAGGATCGCGTAGAGGATGCGGTTCTCGACGAAGCCCGGCACCTCCTTCTCCTCCACCGGGTGGTAGCCGATCCGGCGCACGAGCGCCGCGGTCGCGTCGACCGTCTCGCGTGAGGTCTGCTCGCCGGGGATCACCTCGATCATCGGGATCAGGTGCGGCGGGTTCGACCAGTGCATGCCCACCACGCGCTGCGGCTGCGAGCAGACGGAGGCGATCTTCGTGATCGGGATCCCGGACGTGTTGGACGCGAGGATCGCCCCGTCGGCAGCCCCGGCCTCGAACTGCGGGAAGAGCTCCTGCTTGAGCTCGAGCTTCTCGGGGACGGCCTCGATGACGAACTCAGCGCCGTCGAGCGCGGCGTCGAGATCCGCTTCGAAACGGAGGCCACCTTCGTCGGCCTTGGCCGCATCGAGCCGGTCGAGCACGCCGCTCGCGAGCTCCGCGCCGGCCTTCGCCCGCTCGAGGGCCTCGCTGCTGATGTCGTACAGCGCAGTGTCGATCCCCGCACGCGCCAGCACGGCACCCATCCCGGGGCCCATGGTCCCGGTGCCGATGATCGCCGCTCGCTTCACGTCTCCCATTTGCCGTCCTCCTTCAGTTGCTGGATACGCCGCCACACCCGTTCAGGCGTCAGCGGCAGTTCGGTCATCGGCACGCCCGCGTCGGCGAGCGCGTTCACGATCGCAGCGGGCACCGCGGCGAGCGCCCCTTCGCCGCATCCCTTGGCACCGTAGGGGCCCGGGCCGTCGCCGTTCTCGACGATCACGCAGGTCATCGCGCCCGGCAAATCCTCGAAGCTCGGGATCCGGTAGTCGAGCAGCGTGTCGTTCAGCAGCAGCCCGTCCTCGTAGACCATCTCCTCGAACAGGGCATTGCCGATGCCCTGCATCGTCGCGCCCTCGTCCTGCCGCTCGACCAGTTGCGGGTTGATCGCCCGCCCGACGTCAGCCGCAGTGGCCGTTCGGCGCACGCGAACGAAGCCGGTGTCCGGGTCGACCTCGACCTCGGCGGCGCCGACGCAGACCTCCCAGAACACGGGGCCCTCCGCGTACGAGCCCGTTCCGACCGGTGCAACCTCGCCCCGTCCGATCAGCTCGCCACCGGCGAACCCGAAGTGGCGGCGCATCAGGGCGATGTGGTCGGAGCGGTCGATTCCGCTCGCTTCGGCGATTCGATCGAGCTGCGCGCGGATGTCGCCGGCGGCGCGCTGGACGGCGAGACCGGCGATGGTGGTCGATCGACTCGCACCCGTCGAGCGATCGTAGGGCGTGAACCGGGTGTCGGCTCCGCGGACAGTCACCCGCCCCGGCTCGACGCCGATCTCCTCCGCCGCAATCTGGGCGAACGCCGTGCGTGGTCCCTGGCCCATCTCCGTCGTGCCGACGAGAACGACGACGCGACCATCTGCCTCGAGCCGGCAGACGGCGCTGGACACCGGATGCGCGCCCGCGGCGAGCAGGCCGACCGAGACACCACGTCCGACGAGCCTCGGCTTCGGCTCTTGCCAGCCGACGGCGGCGGCGACCTTCTCGACGTCACCGATCAGATCGGCGTCCAGCGGCTTGCCGCCGGCGCGGATCTCCTCGCCCGGCGTGAGCAGATTCATCCGCCTCACCTCGAGCGGGATCGAGACCCGCCCGACGCGCCACCTCGTCGACCTGGGACTCGCCGATCCACTGCATGTGAGTGGCGCCGAAGGCTCGATACGAGCCGGAGGGCGCCGTGTTCGTGTAGACACAGGCCGCGTCGATGCGATACGCGGTCCAACGGTACGGGCCTGGGGCTGCGTCACCGGCCGTGGCCGTGACGCGCGGCCCGTTGTCCGCGTATGCCCCGGTGTCGAGCCAGCATTCGACTTCGCGTGCAAGTAGGCGTCCCTCGTCGTTCGCGGCCGTGCGCATCCGGCAGCGCATGTTGTGCCGGCGCGTGGTCACCATCGACTCCGCCACGCGGTTCTGGATCCGGACGGGTCGGCCGGCCTTCCGTGCGAGCGCGACGGTCAGCGGCTCCATCTTCGTGTACGACTTCGAGCCGAACCCGCCACCGAGGTAGGGGACGATCACACGGACGTTCGCGACCGCTACCTGGAACAGATCGGCGAGCTCGGCGCGAACGAGGAACGGATGCTGGCACGACGCCCAGACGGTGATCGCGTCTCCCTCGAACTGGGCGACAACTGTGTGCGTCTCCATCGCGTACTGGTAGACGGACGGGAAGGTGTACTCGCCCTCGACGACGACGTCCGCGTGCGCGAAGACAGCCTCGAGCTCGCCGCGGTCGATCCGGTAGCGGTAGCAGACGTTCCCTTCTCGTTCCGGCAGCTCGCCGAGGCCGTGGAACAGACCCGGCCGGGTCGGTCGGTCGCTGACAAGCGGTGCGTCTTCGGCCAAGGCGTCCTCGAGCGTGGCCACGACCGGCAGGTCCTCGTACTCGACGACGATGGCATCCAGTGCCGCGGCCGCTGCGGCGGTCGTCTCGGCGGCCACGGCGGCGACCGGCTCGCCGTGGAAGCGGACCTTGTCGACGGCGACGATCGGCCTGTCCTTGATGGCGTGCCCGAAGTACGGGTCGATGTCGGCGAGGTCGCGGCCGGTCAGCACGCAGACGACATCCGGCATCGCCTCCGCAGCCGAAGCGTCGATCGAGACGATTCGCGCGTGCGCGACCGGGCTGCGAAGGACACGACCGTGCAGCATCCGCGGCACGAGGAGATCGCCGGCGAACTCGGCCTGTCCGCGGAGCTTCTCCCCGGCGTCAAGGCGAGGATGTGAGCGCCCGATCTGAGAGCGGGCGCCGGTCTCGATCGTGGTCATTCGACACCTGCCAGGTCGGCGACGGCTTCCAGGATGCCGCGATAACCCGTGCAGCGGCAGAGGTTCCCGGCCAGGCTGCGCTTGATCTCCTCCTCGCTCGTGAGATCTCCCGACTCGAGGAGTGAGCTGACGGTGAGCAGCATCCCCGGCGTGCAGAAGCCGCACTGCAAGGCCGCGTGCTTGGTGAACGCCTCCTCCAGCCGCGCGAACTCTGGCCGGCAGGCCAGGCCCTCGATCGTCAGCACGTCGCGACGGTCGGCATCGGCGGCGAGCATGCAGCACGAGCTGACCGGGAGCCCGTCGACCAGCACCGTACAAGTGCCGCAGACCTGGACATCGCACGAACGCTTCGCACCCGTAAGGCCGAGACCGTCACGAAGCAGATCGAGCAGCAACTCCTGCGGGTCGACGTCGCGTACGACCAGGCCCCCGTTGACGGTCAGCTCGATCTCCATCGTCAGCCGGCCGGCCGCAGGCTGCGGAGCCACGCCTCCCAGTACTCGGCTACAAACCGGTCCTGGTACTTGACCGGCGCCAGCTCACGTGCGACGTCAGCCGGGATCGGCTGCAGCAACCCAAACGTCGACGCGATCGACTGCAGCCGCGCCGCGCGCTCGAGCGTCAGCGCCGTCAGCACGACCCAAGGAACGTCCTTTCCGACGGCGAGGACGCCGTGGTTGCGGAGCAGCACCGCTCGGCGCGACCCGAGCGCGGCCGCGACCTCGGCACCCTGCTTCTCGTCAACGATCAGGTCGGCCGCGTCGTAGCGGCCGAGGCCGTCGGCGAAGAGAACTCCGTCGTGCGTGAGGAGCTCGAGCTCGGCGGCCGTGGCGGCGAGCGCGGTGGCGTACGGTGGATGCCCGTGTACCACGGCGCACACGTCCGCCCGCACCGCGTAGACGGCGGTGTGGAGGACCGTCTCGAGATGGAGCTCCACGTCGTCGTCGTCGACCTCGACCACATCGTCCTGATCGACCTCGTCGAGGCTGACTCCCTTGCGCTTGATCCAGATCGAGCCGTCGGGTCCGCGCGCGCTGACATGGCCGAGCGTCAGGTCGGCGTACCCCTCGAGCGCGAGGATCCGGCACGCGCAGGCGACCTGCTCCCTGAGCGTCTGCGCCGCGACCGCCATCAGTCGCGTCGCTCGGTCGGCGGGTAGTCGGGATGCGGGAAGCCGAACACCATCACGACGTCCTCGTCGCCCGTGTTCGCAACGGCATGCCAAACGCCGGCGGGGACGTGGAGCGCGTCCCCCGCCGCGAACCCGACCGCCTCGTCGTCGAGGCGAAGCTCGCCCTCGCCGGAGATGACGTACGCGAACTCCTCGGTCTCGTGGCGGACCGGCTGCAGAACTGTGCCGGGCGTGAACACCGAGTAGCCGAGCGACGAGTGAGTGTCACCGACCCGGTCGGCGGTGACGAGCATGCGGCTCCAGCTTCCGTTCGGCAACTGGATGGGATCGACGTCCTCGAGCCGGCAGACGGTGACTACAGCGCCCACTCGCCGTCCCGCAGGATGTACGTGTCGTCGTCCTCGATCCACATCGTCGCGTTCAGGAACACGCCGTCGAGGTGGAGCGAGCAGACGTTCTGGCCGCCCGGATAGGCGTTGTGGTTGTCGCCGAGCGCGAGGTGAACCGTGCCGATGCGGCCCTTCTCGGACGGCGTGCCGAACGGCGCCTTCTCGCTCGTGCCGAACGCGAACTCGCCGACGACGTCGACGTTCTCGACGCCCTCGATCGCCTGACGCAGGCGCTCGGCCTCCGCCCCGCCCTCGATCTTCACGCACCGTCCGCCCTCGAGCGTCCAGCGGATCGGCTCCTGGACCTGCCCCGCGAGTCCGATCCCGAGCATGACGCCGTCGACGACGGCGGTGCCGTGCGTGAAGTCCTCGATCGCCGCGAACGCGACCTCCGTCCAGAGCGGGATCGGGCTCATCATCTGGCCACGCGCCTTGTACGGCGTCAGCTCGAGCGGCGGCCGGCCCTCGATCGAGACGGTGAAGTCCGTGCCGAGCGGAGTCGTGACACGGCACCGCTTCTTCCCGGCGAGCGCGGCGACCGCGTCCCTGGTCCGCTGGGCCGAGCGCTCGAGGTCTTCGCGCGTCAGGCCCCACTCGCCCATGCCGGGCTCGATCGACGCGATCTTCCCGTTGGCCTCGCAGGTCTCGCGCACCGCGTTGACGTGGGCGAACCGGTTCGCCCACTCGAGGTTGGCGATGATGATCACCTCGTCCGACCCGACCATCGCGCGATGCAGGTTCGCCGGCGGGGCCATCGGGAAGCGGACGTCGGCCCGGCCGCGGCGCACCTGCAGCTCGTTGTTCATGATCACCGGCCATGCACCCCGCTCGACGCAGACCTCCGCGACGGCATGGGCCTCGTCGGCGCGGTCGTCGTCGCAGATGATCGTGACGACGTCACCCTCTTCGACCGAGAAGCAGACGTCGACGATCAGCGCCGCGTCCTTGAGGAGATCATCAGCCGTGACTGCGGTAGCCATTGCTCAACCCACCCTTTCTCCGCTGAACAGCGGAAGGACGTCCTTCGCGAAACGCTCGACTTGATCGAACTGGTCGACGGCGCCGAAGCGACAGATGAAGTGGTCGACACCCGCAGCGGCGAAGGTGCGGATCCAGGCTGCGATGTCCTCGGGGGTGCCGACGGGGCCCCAGTTCGACAGGTCCATGGCCTGTGAGAGCTCGGGGTAGTACTTGGAGATGTACTCGTCGAAGGCTCGTTCCGCCTCCTCGGCCGAGTCGCCGATGTTCATCGTCACCTGATAGGAGATCACGAGCCGTGAGAAGTCGGCGTCGTGCTCATCCGCATAGCGCTCGATCGCGCCGAGCTGCTCGACGAGCTCTTCCGGGTGCTGGGCGCGGCAGCACGTCATCCAGCCGTCCCCGTACTTCACGATTCGGCGGCAGGCGGCGTCCAGTCGGCGCGCGATCACGTCCGGCGGCGCGTCGCCCTTCAGGCGCGGGTTCGAGACGATCCACATCGGCGGCGGCTTCTGGATCGGCATGAGTGGTGCCATCTCCGTGCCCGAGTGGAAGGCGATGTCGTCGTAGTCGAAGTAGCGACCGTGGAAGTCGACCCTGCCCTCGGTCCAGAGCGTCCGGATCACCTCGAGCCCCTCCTCGAACAGCGACCCGCGCTTCACGTAGTCGAGCCCGAGCGCCTCGAACTCGCGCCTGACGCCCTGCTCGGGGTTGCCCATGCCGGTGCCGAGAATCGTTCGACCCCCCGAGATGACGTCGAGCGTCGCCCACTCCAGCGCCAGGTAGAGCGGGTTGCGGGTCGAGGAGACCATGCACGAGGTCCCGAGCCGGACACGCGAGGTGCGCTGCGAGATCGCCGACAGCAGCGAGATCGGCTCGTAGCGTGGCTTCGAGAACAGGCTGTCGCCCACCCAGACCGAGTCGAATCCCGACCGCTCGACCACCTCAGAGAGATCGAGCAGCATCTGGACGTCGTAGTCGGGCGCGATCAGCGGCTCCCGGTTGTTCAGGTTCACGCCGAACTCGAGCGGGCTCACGCGGCGAACTCCTCGTCCGTCAACTCCTGCAGGCGCCGCTGCGGAACGCGAATGTGATCCGACATGAGCCGCGCCGCGAGTTCCGGATTGCCCGACGAGAGCGCCGCGAGGATCGCCCTGTGCTCGGCGACCGACTGTCGAAGGCTCCCGCGCAGGGCAAGCGAGCGCCGGCGATAGCGGTTCATCTGCCCGAGGAGCTGCGCGTACATCTCGCGCAGACGGCCGTTTCCGGCCGCGTCGACGAGCGCCGCGTGGAACGCCGCGTTCGCCTCGAAAAACGCGTCGACCTCGTCGCGCTCCGCGTGTTGCTCCATGGCGACGGTCAGCGATTCGAGGCGTGCGAGCGCCTCGCTCCCGAGCCGTGTGGTCGCAAGCCTGGCAGCCATCACCTCAAGCGCTTCGCGTACCTCGTATGCCTCGATGAACTCGTCCTTCGTCAACGACCTGACGATCGCGCCTCGCCTGGGCCGCACCACGACCAGCCCTTCTGCGGCGAGCCGACCGATCGCCTCCCTGACCGGCCCGCGGCTGACTCCGAGGTCTGCTGCGAGCGCCGTCTCCTGGAGCTCGGTGCCGGCGCTCAGCCGGTTGGCGAGGATCTCCTCGCGAAGATGCTCGTGGACACGCTGCCAGAGCGTGAGGTTCTCGAGGCGACCGCCACGCCTCGTATCGGCTTCGTGGTTGAGCAGCGCTTTGGCCATTGCAATCCTGCTGACCCTCGTTTATGGTCGACCAAAGTCGAGTGTCAACAGTCTGCAAGCGACCCTAACAGGGGCGGAAGGGTCGGGCAACCCGGGGGGAAAAGCGCGATCATCTCCCCGAGGATCATCAGCACGTCGGGTTAGAAGCATTCGGTAAGTCGGGCTAGATACAGGGAGGACTCATGCAGATGCGTCGAACTCGGGCACGGATCGTCGCTGCGGCGGCGATTCTCGGACTCGTTCTGGCGGGGGCGGCCTACGCGAGCACCGCGCTCCGGACGGCAACGGTGAAGACAGTCGCAATCGCGACCCCAGCCCAGACCAACGACTACGGCTGGAACCAGCAAGGCGTGAACAGCGCGAAGGCCGCGGCGGCGGCATCCGGCGCCAAGGTGAACGCGGTCACGAACATCGGCTACGACAAGACCGAAGTCGTCCTGCGACAGCTGGCCAAGAGCGGTGCCAACTTCATCATCGCCCACGCGAGCGGATACGACACGGTCGCTGCGCGCATCGGGCAGCAGTACAAGGTGCCGATCATGACCTACGACATCCCGACCATGCTCGTGAAGAACTACGTCTCCAACATCACGACGGAGAGCCAGCAGGGCTCCTATCTCGCGGGCATCCTGGCGGCGCGGACGACGAAGACGCACACGCTCGGAATCGTCATCTCGGCCTCCGACCCCAACTGGTACAAGATGAGCGGCGGGTTTGCGGCCGGTGTCCGCTCGGTCGACAAGAAGTCGAAGATCGTCTTCGCGACGATCGGCCCGGCCGCCTACGACGACGCCGCCGGCGGCAAGCGAGCAGTCAACAGCGTGATCGCCCAGGGCGCCGACGTCATCCTCACGATGGGCGACGGAGCGACCTTCGGATACCTGCAGGCGATCGAGACCGCCAAGGTGGGCCACAAGGTCTGGATGATCGGCGACATCGGCGACCTGACACCGATCGACAAGAACCACGTGTTCCTGTCGTCCGTGCTCTGGACGTTCACGAACGCGTATAAGGCGGCGATCAAGGACATCAACAAGGGCACATACGGCACACATGGATACAGCCTGACCCTGAAGAACGGCGGGATCTCACTCCTCAGGACGAAGTACGTCCCGACGTCCGTCTGGAAGGAGATCGGCGTCGCCAAGGCCGGCATCGTCTCCGGGAAGATCCAGGTTCCCAACGTGACCACGAAGAGCGCCGTCCTCAAGCTGATCGGATAGGTGCGTAAGGAACGCAGGAAAGCGCGGCGGCCCCTCCGGGCCGCCGCGGGCGTTCTGGCATGCGAGACAGTCTCGAGGTGAGCGTGGAGCAGCAGCGTCCTGCGAACCGGCAGGCCGCAGACGGCGAAACACCGCTCGTAGAGCTCGTGGGGATCAGCAAGGCCTATCCCGGAGTGCTCGCGAACGACGACGTCACCTTCAGCGTCCGCCGCGGCGAGATCCATTGCCTGCTGGGCGAGAACGGCGCCGGCAAGTCGACGCTGATCGGGATCCTGTCGGGACTCGTGCGACCGGACGCAGGGCGGATCCGGATCGACGGGCGGGACGTGTCGATCGACTCGCCTCGGGCAGCACTCGAGCACGGCATCGGCACCGTCTACCAGCACTCGACCCTGATCCCGGCGCTGACCGTGCTCGAGAACCTGATGCTCGGCGATACGGACCATCTGCGGCTCGACTTCGCCGGAGCGCGGCGGCGCCTCCAGGAGCTTGCAGACACGCTCGGCGTCGCGGTCAATCCGGAGGCGAAGGCGGCCGACCTGGCGCTCGGCCGCCAGCAACAGGTCGAGATCGTGAAGGCGCTCTGGCGCGGCTCGCGGGTCCTCGTCCTCGACGAGCCGACGTCGATGCTCACGCCCCAGGCGTTCGGGGAGCTCGAGCAGGTGCTCGGGCGGCTGAAGGAGCAGGGCCACGGCATCGTGTTCATCACACACAAGCTCCACGAGGCCCTGTCGCTCGGCGACAAGATCTCGATTCTCCGGCAGGGCCGCGTGGCGGGCTCTCTCGACAGCGCGACCCTCCGCTCCACTCCGGTCGAGGAGTTACGCGCCATGATCATCCGGCTCATGTTCGGCGACGAGGTCCCGGCGGTCGTCGACGTGGCCGAGCTCGAGGAGGACATCGAGCACGTCGAGCTCGAGCACGACCGACGCCGGCAGGCAGCCGCAGAGACCGTGCTCGAGCTCGAGGACGTCTCGGCTCCAGGACAGGGGTCCGAGCTCGGCATCGAGCACGTCTCGCTCCGGCTCGGGTTGGGCGAGATCCTGGGTGTCGCCGGTGTCGACGGAAACGGGCAGCGGGCGCTCGCCGAGGTGGTCGCAGGCCAGCGCCACGTGACGAACGGCGAGATCCGGCTCTACGACGCTCCGATCACGCGGCTCTCGGTCTCCGCCCGGCAGAAGCTCGGCCTGCGCTACGTGACTGACGATCGCCTCGGCGAAGGCACGGTTCCCAGCATGAGCGTCAGTCTCAACCTGTTCCTGAAACGGATCGGACAGCGACCGTTCTGGCGCCACGGCCGCACGCAGCATGCAGCCCTCGAGCAGACGGCGACGGAGCTCGTCGGACAGTTCGACGTTCGAACGCCGAGCGTGCACACCCGTGCGGGGACGCTCTCGGGCGGGAACGTCCAGAAGGTGATGCTGGCCCGGGAGCTCTCGTTCGGCCCGAAGGTGGTCGTCTTCCACAAGCCCACCTACGGCCTGGACGTGAAGACGACCGGCACCGTGCGCGACATGATCCGCCAGCTCGCGCACAAGGGCGGCGCCGCGCTCGTCATCTCGACCGACCTCGACGAACTGCTCGACATCTCCGACCGCATCGCCGTGCTCTCGCGCGGGCGGCTCGTCGGCGTCGTCGACAACAGGCCGGGGGCGGCCGAGCGCGTCGGGGCGCTGATGATCGGAGACGGAGCCCCCGAGGTGGCCGCCTGATGACCGAGCCGTCCTCGACCCCTGACACGCCCGGGCCGCCCGACAGGTGGCAAATCGCGCGCGCGCGGTTCACCGCCCGCGTGATCGACATCTTCGTCCGGTCGCTCGGACCGGTGATCCTGGCACTGGTTGCGGGCGGGATCCTGCTCGAGGCGCTCGGCCACACTCCGATCAGCTTTTCCACGCAGGGCGGCTTTCACGTCGGCGGCTTCTACGGCGACATCTGGAGGTACGGCGTCGAGAACGGCAACTGGCAGCAGAGCGCCGTGACGATGGTGCCGCTCCTCCTGATCGCGGTCGGTCTGACGGTCATCTTCCGCGCGAACATCTGGAACCTCGGCTACAACGGCCAGTTCGCGCTCGCAGCCGCGTTCGTAGCCGGATTCGGGCCGTCGCTCGTCAAGGAGCTTCCGCTCACGCTCGCCTTCGTCCTGCTCGCTCTGCTCGCGACGGCCGTCGGCGCCGCCTGGACGCTCGTGCCGGCGGTGCTCAAGGCCCGCTACGGAACGAACGAGATCATCACGACGCTGATGATGTCGTTCATCGGGATCGACCTCGCCGACTACCTGATCAAGGGGCCGTTCCAGGACCCGACGATCCGGACGCCGCAGACGGAGGCGATATCGCTCGACAAGCTCCTACCCGCGATCCCGGGAACGAGCATCGACATCAGCCTGCTCGTTGCCTTCGCGGTGGTGATCGTCACGCACTACGTGCTGACGCGGACGGCCTTCGGCCTCAAGCTGAACGTCCTCGGCGCCAATCCCCGCGCCGCACGGCATGTCGGCATCAACCTTCCGCGGCTGATCATCTCCGTGTTCCTGATCAGCGGGGGACTGATCGGCCTCGCGGCCTGGGCGTATGTGCTCAGCCCGTTCTGGGGGTACGTGCGTGCCGACCAGATCCCCACCTACGGCGACGCAGTCATCCCCTTCGTCTTCCTGGCCAGGCTGAACGTGCTCGGGGTCGTCCCCTTCGTCGCCTTCTACGCCGTCCTCTCGACGGGAGGTGACTACGCCGCCTCGCAGGCGAATCTGCCCACCGACTTCCTGCTCTTACTCGTCGGGCTGATCCTGCTGTTCATGACGGTGATCGAGTACCTCGGACGCAAGCGTGACCTCGGCAGCAGCTACCTGCCGGCGGGGCTCGTCCAGTCGCTTCGTTCCCCTCGCCGTCGTAGGCCCTCATCGGAGGTCGGATGAACCAGCTCTTCCTGACAACCGTGGTGGCCGGCGGCGTCCTCGCCGGTGTCCCGCTGATGTTCACCGCACTCGGCGAGACGATCTCCGAGCGGGCGGGCGTCCTCAACATCGGCCTGGAAGGGATGATGCTGGTGGGCGCCTACTGCGGCTACCTCGGCGCCTACTACAGCCACTCGGTCTGGGTCGGGTACGTGGCGGGGATCGCCGGAGGCACGCTCAGCTCGGTACTCATGGTCGTTCTCTGCGTATGGCTCGGCCTCGACCAGATCGTCGTCGGCATCGCGATCACGCTTGCCGGCGAGGGGATCACGAGCGTCCTGTACCAGTCACGGTTCTCCAGCTCCCAGCCACGCCTCGGGGCGACGCCGATCAATCCGATTCCCTTGCTCGACCAGATCCCGATCGTGGGCAAGCCGCTCAACGGCCAGTCTCCGCTCTTCAGCCAGCCGCTCCTCGTCTATCTGGGACTCGCCTTCGCCGTCCTGCTCGGCTGGGTGTTCCGGGCCACGAACATCGGCCTCAACCTGCGGGCAGCCGGCGAGAAGCCGGAAGCGCTCGACGCAGCCGGCGTCGACGTCGTCAAGACTCGGAGCTACGCCGCTCTCTCCACCGGTGCGCTTGCAGGTCTCGGCGGCGCGTATCTCTCGGTCGTCGGCGCAGGAGGGTTCCAGCCGTTCCTCACCCAGGGCCAGGGCTTCATGGCGATCGTGATCGCCATGCTCGCGCGGGGTCGGCCGTTCGGTGTGGTGATCGGCTCGTTCCTGTTCGGGGTCACGATCTCGCTCGGACCGGCGCTGCAGGCGGCCGGGATCACGAACATTCCCGACAACTTCATCCACATGCTCCCGTTCGCCGCCATCATCCTCGCGTTGATGCTGTTCTCGCGGCGCGCGTACCTGCCGCCGGCGCTCGCGATCCCGTACGTACGCGGCGCACGCTGAAAGGAGGCCCACGTGAACGAACCCGACTTCACTCTCAGCGCCGGCCCGACGATGGCGCCGGCCCGCGTGCTCGCAGCGCAGGCCGCTCCGATCACGTACCACTACGATCCCGCGTTCCTCGACGCGTTCCGGCGTACCGAGCGCAAGGTGGCCGAGCTATTCCGGACCAGGCAGGACATCCTGCTCATGCAGGGCGAGGCCGTTCTCGGGCTCGAAGCCGCCGCCCGCTCGCTGGTTCGACCCGGCATGCCGGTGCTCAACCTCGTCTCGGGAGTCTTCGGCAAGGGGATGGGGTACTGGCTCGCCGGGTTCGGCGCCGAACTGCACGAGCTCGAGGTTCCCTACAACGACTCGCTCGATCCCGGCGACGTCGACCGGTTCCTGGATCAGCACCCGGAGATCGAGCTCGTGACCGTCGTCCACTCGGAAACGCCGTCGGGCACGCTCAACCCTGTCGCCGAGATCGGACCGATCGCAGCGAGACACGGCGCTCTCACGCTCGTCGACTGCGTATCGTCGCTCGGAGGCATTCCGATCTGGCCGGATGAGTGGCAGCTCGACGTGTGCGTCGCGGGACCGCAGAAGTGCCTCGCGGGGCCGCCCGGCATGTCGCTCATGGCGGTGAGCGAGAAGGCGTGGACGGCGATCCGTAAGAACCCCGCGGCCCCTCGCGCCTCGTTCCTGTCGATGCTCGACTGGAAGGAGCAGTGGCTCGAAGCCGGCAAGTTTCCCTTCACCCCCTCGGTCGTCGAGGTCCACGGAGTCGAGGCTGCGTGTGACGAGATCCTGAACGAAGGGCTCGAGGCGTCGTTCGACCGCCACGAGCGAGCTGCCGCGACGTGCCGCGCCGGCGCCAGGGCAATGGAGATCGAGCTCTGGCCGGCGAGCGAGGCCGTCTCGGCGGCATGCGTCACAGCCCTCACCGTTCCGAACGGCCTGACTGACACGCAGGTCCGCGACCATTGCCGCGCGCGCTACGGCGTCATGATCTCGGCCGGGCAGGGCGCGGGCAACCTCGTCCGCATCGGGCACATGGGACCGACCGCACGGTCGCTCTACCCCGTCCTGGGGCTTGCCGCCGTCGGTCGCACGCTCGTCGACCTCGGTGCTTCCGTACGAATTGGAGACGGCATCGAAGCTGCGCTCGAGGCGCTTTCCAGAGCAGAGCAGATCGGCGCATCCCGATCATGACGCTGCCGGCGTTCGACCTTCATCGCCCGTCCTCGGCCGAGGAGGTCGCCGACCTCCTTGCGCGCTACGGAGACGATGCAGCCGTCTACTGCGGCGGAACGGAGCTCCTCCTGTTGATGAAGCTCGGATTCGCCAGCTACGGACATCTGGTCGATATCAAGCCCCTCCAGGAATTGAGCGGCATCCGGATCGAGAACGGCACGATCGTGATCGGCTCGACCGTCACCCACCGCGAGCTCGAGCGGTCACCGGTCATCGCAGAGCGACTTCCGGCCCTCGCTCGGATGGAACGACGAGTCGCGAACATCCGCGTCCGGAACGTGGGCACCCTCGGCGGAAATCTCTGCTTCTCGGATCCGCACTCCGACCCCGCCACGTTCCTCCTCGCGCTCGAGGCCAAGGTCGAGTGCCGGCGCGGCCGAGACGGACAGCGGAGCTTGCCCCTGTCCGAGTTCGTGCTCGGCCCGTACCAGACCGCGCTCGAACCCGGCGAGCTGCTTGCCGCGATCCGAGTCCCGCTCCCGCCGGCGGGAACACGAATCGCGCACGTGAAGCTGTCGTTCCACGAGCGCCCGGCAGCAACCGTCACCGTCGCGCTCCGCCAGGAAGCAGGCGTGATCGCGGATATCCGGATTGCAGTCGGATCGGTCGGAGCACGACCTGTACGTACGCTGGAAGCGGAGCGCATCCTGGCAGGCTCGGAAGCTCTGGCAGGACCGGCGCTCGACCGGGCAGCCGAAGTCGCCGCCGTGGCCGCCAAACCCGTCGATGACAGCAACGGGTCAGCGGACTACAAGGCGAACCTCGTTCAGGTGCTCGTCAAGCGCTGCTTCGCCCAGGCGCTGCAGGCGGCATAGCTCCGTCTTCCGAACGACATCCGGGTCAGGAATGCAGTGAGGATGAACGCGGATCAGCCACACTCGAGCCGGAGGATGAATGCTCGCCGCCGTTTGTCACGACGGCTGGCCGCTCTGTTCAGATGGCCTGACGAGCCAACCTTCTCGAACGAGGTGGATGCAACGACGCTCTTGTTTTCCCGTCAACGCTCTGAGCCCGAGAACCAATTCGACGAGAGGCAAGAACAGACATCGAATCCAAGCCCGTAGGAGGGCTACCAATCCCCAGGAGGGAATCGCCGCTTCACCAGGGCAGGGCCGGCTCGCCGGCGGTCCAGCCGCCGTCGACGGGGAGGACGACGCCGGTGATCGCGCTCGCGAGTGGGCTGGCGAGGAACACGATCGCGGCTGCGATCTCGTCGGCCTGAAGCAGCCGTCCGAGCGGGATACGGTCGGTCGCGGCCCGCGTGAACGTCTCGTTCTCGAAGAACGCCTCCGTCATCGGTGTCACGGTGAAGCCGGGAGCGACGGCGTTCACACGCACTCCCGCGCCCGCCCAGTCGATTGCCAGCGAACGGGTCAGCGCGGCGACCGCGCCCTTGCTCGCCGAGTACGCGGCTTGCTGGGGAAGCGAGACGAGCGCGGCCTGCGAGGCGACGTTCACGACGGCGCCGCGACTCGCATGCAGCAACGCCGAGAAGGCCTGGCACGCGTTCACGGTGCCGAGCACGTTCACCTCGAAGTTCCGCCGGAAGTCATCGGGGCCGAGCTCGTCGACCGGCTTGTTCTCGGTCAACACTCCCGCCGCGTTGATCAGCACGTCCACGCGCTCGAGTGAACCCGCCAGTCGGTCGAGCGCGGCTCTGTCCGTGACGTCGACGGTGGGCTCTCCCGCCCGGTCGACGACGACGACCGACGCATTGCTCGCCTCGAGCAGGGCCCGGCACGCGGCGCCGATCCCCGATGCACCGCCGGTGACGACGGCAACGGCACCGTCCAGCCCTCCGATCGCCGGCACGCCGGTCACACTGAGATCATCCCTGAATGAACGCGATGCGGGAGACGATGTGGCGCCAGCCCGCGGATCTGCGGACGCTGCTCGAGGACACGGCTCCGATCGATGCCGCTGTGGAGCGTCTGCGAGGTCGGCGAGTGCTGCTGGTCGGCACCGGCACCTCCTGGCACGCAGCCAATCACGGCGCCTGGCTGCTGCGCGAGGCGGGTCTCGAAGCGTGGGCGGTGCAGGCGATCGATGCGGCTCTGCACGGCCCGTTCCCGTCCGGCGAGGACGCGCTCGTGCTGATGAGCCATCGGAACTGGAAGCGGTATTCGACCCAGGTTCTCGAGCGCGCGCGATCCGAGGGCGTCCCGACAGTCGTCATATCCGGGCGGGGCTCCGACGGCGCCGATATCGAGACGGTGGAGCAGGAGCGCTGCGCGGCCTTCACTGCCAGCCACATCGGCGCCCTGATGCGGCTCGCGCAGCTGGCACGGGCGCTCGGCGCGGAGCTCGGGCCGCTCGAGGCCGTGCCGGACGCGCTCTCACGCGTCCTCGCCGATGCACAACGGATCGTCGATCCGCCCCATCGTCTGCTCGAGTTCACCGGCGCAGGCCCGAACCAGTGGACGGCAGCCGAGGGAGCGTTGAAGGTGCGCGAGACGGCCCGGGTCGCCGCCGAGGGATTGTCGGTCGAGCAGCTCTATCACGGTCCCTCGGTTGCGCTCGACGACCGCGATGCGTTGATCTGTCTGGATGGAGGCGGCCCGGCTGCCGACCGGCTCGCCGCTGTCGCGGATGCCGCCGAGAGCTGCGGAACCCGGGTCGTCCGGATACAGGAGCACGGGCTCGGCGAAGCTCTCTCGATCTTTCCGCTCACGGTGGCCGTGCAGAGGATCGCCCTCGAGTGCGCCGAGGCTCTCGGGTCGGATCCCTGCGCGTTCGGCTACGACGTGCCGGGCCGCCGCGAAGCCTGGGAGCCCATCGGGCTCTGACGCGACCGCTCGCTTCTCAGGCAGGTACGGCCGAGCGCTCCTCGCGGAGCCGCGCGGTGGCCTGGGCGTCGATCGACATCGTCTCTGCTTCGATCACGACGCCGTAGTCGCGCTCGGCGAGCTCGACCGTCGTGAACCCGTCCAGCACGTCGGAGCGGACGAGGTTCGGATCGCGCTCGAGCGGATCGCCGTAGCCGCCTGAGTTCGGGACTTCGATCTCGATCGCGGCGCCCGCCGGCAGGGTCTTGCCGGTGAACTTGGACGGCCAGGTCTCGACGCGGCCGTCGGGGAGCCGCACGGTCGTGGAGGCGTTGATGCCGTCGTGACCGCCGAAGATGCCCCAGGGCGGATCGGACTCGCAGCGCTCGCCCTCGCAGGTGACGATCGTGTCGACGAGGAAGCGGTTGACGCGGATCATGCCGACGCCGCCGCGCCATTTGCCGGCGGCGCACGGATCGTCTCGCAGCTCGTAGCGCTCGGTCCGCATCGGGAAGCGCCACTCGAGCTCCTCGATGGGGTTGTTTCGCGTGTTCGCGATCAGGCAGTCGATGGAGTCGAGGCCGTCGCGCGTGGGCCTGCCGCCGTACGACCCTTCGTCGACTTCGAGGTAGACCCAGTATTCGCCCTCTTCGGGATTGAAGCCGGAGTAGGAGAGGAAGTGGAGGTGCGCCGAGTTGCCGGCGGTGATCTTGTCCGGGAGCACCGGGGCGAGCGCGCGGAGGGCGAGGTCGACCGCCCGCTGCACCTGGCAGAAGCGCGCGAAGCAGGCGCGTGGGTAGTTCGGGTTGAAGATCGAGCCCTTCGGCGCGATGACCTTCACCGGCGCGAGCATGCCCTCGTTCTGCGGCACGAAGACGGGATGCGTCGCCTCGTCGAGGAAGATCATGCGCGTGATGAACGTCATCGCCGAGACGGTCGTCCCCTCGTACGGGCAGTTGAAGCCCGTCGGCACCTCGGCGCTGGAGCCCGTCAGGTCGAACGTGATGTCGTCGCCCGCGATCTCGACGGCGACCTTGACCGGCAGCTTGACGCCGCGGTTGACGCCGTCGTCGTCGAGCCAGCCCACGTCGGTCTCGTAGCGCCCGTCCGGCACCTTGGCGATCTCGGCGCGCAGCATCCGCTCGGAGTACTCGAGCCAGGCGTTGGCCGCGCCGAGCACCGTCTCCTGCCCGTAGCGGTCGAGCAGCTCCGCGTAGCGCCGCTTGGCGAGCTCGCAGGCGGCGATCATCGCCTGGATGTCGCCGTTGTTGAACGTCGGCGTGCGGACGTTCTCGAGGATGTGCTTCCAGAGGCCGGCCTGCCAGACGCCTTTCTCCTGCAGCTTGACGGCGCGGTACATGTTCCCCTCCGACCAGTTGTCGACGAGGTCGATCGCGAGACCGGGGTAGGCGCCGCCGATGTCGAGCACGTGAGCCGAGGCCCCCGCGAAGCCGACCAGCTCGCCGTCGTGGAAGATCGGGATCACGATTGCCACGTCGGGTGAGTGCGTGGCGCCGGCGTAGGGGTCGTTGTGCAGGATCACGTCTCCTTCGTGGATCTCGTCGCCGAGGATCTCGATCACGTTCTTGACGATCTTCGGCATCGCGCCCATGAACATCGGCGTCGAGTCCGACTCGGCGAGCTCGTTGCCGTGCGCGTCGAAGATGCCGGCGCCGAGGTCCTCCGACTCGCGGATGATCGACGAGTAGGACATGCGGTAGAGGACGCCGGCCATCTCCTTGGCGATCGCCGCGAAGGCGCCGCCGATGACACGCATCAGGATCGGCGTCGCGAGCCCGGCGCCCCGGTCGGCCTCCGAGCGTTCGTAGACGGAGCAGTCGACGACGATGTTGCCGTGGCGGTCGATCTCGGCGACGAGGCCGGGCGGCACGACGGTGGTCGTGTCGTACTGCTCGATCACGGCCGGACCCACGATGCGGTCGCCGGCGCGGAGTAGCTCGCGCTCGTAGAACGGGGTCGGTCGCGTCTCCGGCCTGCCGTCCACTTCGAAGACGACCTCGCGGTCGAGCGTCCGTGCCCGGGAGGGGTCGCCGTCGCCCTGCTCGAGCTCGGTCGGCCGGAGCTCGTCGACCCGGCCGATGCCGACGGCGCGGATGTTGATGATCTCGATCTCGGCGTCGAAGCGGTGGCCGTACTCCGCCTCGTGCGCCCGGTGGAACGCCTGCTTCAGCTCCTCGATCCAGGCGTCGTCGACCGTGCCCGCCGGGACGTCGAAGCGCACCTCGTAGCCCTGGCCCGCGTAGCGGCAGTCGGCGAGCCGGCGGACGAGCCGCCGGTCGTCTGGCACGCCGTCCGACTCGAGCTGCCCGACCGCCTGGGCGACCAGCTCGTCGAAGCGGCTCTGGAGCCTCGCGTGGTCGAGGCTCTTGAGCGAGTGGCGCTCGGTGGCGACGAACTCGTGCTCGAGATCGGTCGCGAGCAGCCCGGCGGCGGCGACGATCCCGGGATAGGGCGGCACGAGCACGCGTGCGATCTCGAGCTCGAGCGCGATGTCGCACGCGAACAGCGGTCCGGCGCCGCCGGCTGCGACGAGCGTGAACTCGCGCGGGTCGTAGCCGCGCCGCACGGAGTTGAGCTCGATCGCCTGCGTCATGCCGTACTTCTGGATCTGCAGCGCACCGAGCGCCGCCTCCTCCACCGACATGTCGAGCCGCGCCGCGAGCTTCTCGACGGCCGTTTGCGCAGCGAGAGGTCGAGGAGCATCGCACCGCCGAGCAGCCCGCGGTCCGGCCGCAGCCGGCCGAGGACGAGTTGCGCGTCGGTGGAGGTCGGCTCCGTGCCGCCGCGGCCGTAGCAGGCCGGGCCCGGGTCGGCGCCGGCGGACTGCGGACCGACGCGGAAGACGCCGCCCTCGTCGACGTACGCGATCGAGCCGCCGCCGGCGCCGATCGTGTCGATGTCGACCATCGGCACCATCGCCTGGTAGTCGCCGATCTTCGTGTCGAGCAGGTGCCGCATGCGGAGCTTCCCGCCGGCGGCGACGCCGATGTCGGCCGAGGTGCCGCCGATGTCGAGCGTGACGACGTTCTCGAACCCGGCCACCTTGCCGGCCCAGATCCCGCCGATCAGGCCGGCGACCGGTCCCGACATCAGCAGGTTCACGGGCCGCTGCGTCGCGGCCTCGACCGTCGCCATGCCGCCCGAGGACTGCATCAGCTGCACGCCGTGCGCGAAGCCCTCCGCTCGCATCGCCTCGTCGAACCGCGCCACGTAGCGCGAGACCTTCGGGCCCACGTAGGCGTTCAGGCAGACGGTCGAGAAGCGCTCGAACTCGCGGTAGAGCGGCAGCACCTCGTGCGAGACGGACAGGTACGCGTCCGGGAACTCCTCGAGCACGATCTCCTTGATGCGCCGCTCGTGCGCCGGGTTCAGGTACGAGTGGAGGAGGCAGACGGAGACGGCCTCGACGCCGGCCTCGCGGAGCTGCCGCACGCGCTCGCGCACCTCGTCCTCGTCGAGCGGCGCCAGCACGTCGCCGTGCGGGACGGTGACGCGCTCCTTCACGGTCAGCCGGTGGCGGCGCTTGACGAGCGGGCGCGACTGCCATGGCAGCTCCTGCTGGAGCGAGAAGTTGTACGGCTTCTTGTGGCGGGCGATGTGGAGGATGTCGCGCATCCCCTCGGTCGTGATCATCCCGACCTCGGCGCCCGTGTGCGTGAGCGCGATGTTGGTCGCGACGGTCGTGCCGTGGAGCAGGTTGTCGATCTCCGCGAGCGACACGTCGGCCTTCGCGCACAGGTCGCGGATGCCCTGGACAGTCCCTCGCGCCGGGTCGTCCGGCGTCGGACGGGACCTTGTCGACCGTGATCCGGCCGGATTCCTCGTCGACGAGGATCAGGTCGGTGAAGGTGCCGCCGACGTCGACGCCGAGGCGCCTCATGCCGGGATCGCGGCCAGCGCCGGGATGATCGCCTCGCCGACCCGCTCGAGCTGCGCTTGCTTGCCGTTCAGGTAGGCGGTCGAGATCTCTCCGACACCGGCCTCGGCGAGCTCGCGGATCCGCTCCAGGCAGCGCTCGGGTGGACCGGTGATCGCGAAGTCGTCGATCAGCTCGCCGGTCAGCCAGCCCGTGTGCTCGGCCGAGGAGTCGAGATGGCCCTCGTAGTAGTCGTAGGCCTGCGTGCGCGCTTCGACGAGCCGCGTCAGCTCCTCCGGCATGCCGTGATCGGGCACGCGTTCCATCACGTCTCCGACATGGTTCGCAGCGCAGGCGGCGGCCCAGCGGGTCTCCTCGCGCGCCTCGTCGAGGTCGTCCGAGACCCACATGCCGCAGAAGATCGCGATCTCGACCTCGCCCGGATCGCGGTCTGCCTCCTCGGCTCCTGCGCGGACCTGGTCGATCGCCCAGCGCACGGCGTCCGGGTTGGCGCCGACCTGGAGCATGGCGATGTCGGCATGCGCACCGGCCAGGCGCAGGTTGCGAGGCCCGGTCGCGGCGACGGCGATCGGCACGCGCTCGCCGCTCGCCCAGCGGATCCGGATCGCGGCATCGTCGGTGACGACCTCCTCGCCGGCCATCAGCGCCCGGATTCGCGGCACGATCTCGGCGAACTTCCGCGTCGCCACCTGCTTGAGCCCGAGCGTGCGAACGGCGCTGTCGCCCCGGCCGAGGCCGAGGAGGACGCGGCCGGGATGGAGCTGCGCGAGCGTCGCCGCCGTGCTCGCCGTGACCGTGTAGTGGCGGGTGAGCGGATTGGCGACCGCAACCCCGAGACTGGATCCGCTCGGTCGCCGCGAGCGCCCGCGTCAGGTAGACCCACACGTCCTCCCAGAGCATCTGCGAATCGACGACCCAGGCGCGGTCGTAACCCGCGCTCTCGGCCGCCTCCACACACTCCATGAAGAGCGGGAAGTCCTCGGGCAGGAAGTGGGCGCCGATCTTCATGTGCTGTTCTCCTCTCAGGTGTGCGCGAGCACGGTGGGGAACGTCGCCAGCTCGGCGAGCGTCCGCTCGAGGGTGTTCACCTGCCCCCAGCCGACACGGATCATCTCGATCGCCGGCTCGTGCAGGTGCGGCAGCGTCGTGCCGGTCGTCTCCTCGACCACGATCGGCTTGAAGTCGCGGAACAGCGCGTCCTTGCAGGTCGCGCCGACGCACTGGTTCGTGAGCACCCCGGCGAGCAGGACCGTCTCGGCCCCGAGGCCACGCAGGACGAGCTCGAGGTTCGTCTGGAAGAACGCGGACAGGCGGTTCTTCTCGACGTACCAGTCCTCGGCCTGCGGCTCCAGCTCCTCGAGGATCTCGTAGCCCCAGGTGCCGATCCGCAGGCCGCCCTCGCGGAGCACCGGTCGCAGCTCCATGAACGGGCCCCCATCCTCGGCGCCGTGGGTGCCGTGTCGCGTCCAGACGATCGGGACGCCGCGGGGCCGGCAGGCGGCGACGAGCTCCTTGACCGGCTCGACCACCCGCTGCATGTGGGAGATGTCGATGCCGTTCTTGCCGTAGCAACCGTCGGGGTGCAAGAAGTCGTTCTGGAGGTCGATGTTGACGAGCACGGTGCGCCCCGGGACGAGCGGCCAGGACGTCGTCTCGAAGGGGTCGCGAAAGTCAGACATACGGGACGTCTAGCGCCCGGCCCCGGCTCTGTCAAGCTGCCCGGCCGCACAGCCCGGCGGGGACGGGCACCCCCGCCGGGCTGCGTAGCCCACCCGGCCTGGATCGGCCCTACTTGCACGGGCCGACGATCACGCCCTCGATCGTCCCGGTCAACGGACCGCTGGCGCCCTCCTTGGTCGGCTTCGGCACCAGGAAGCGGTAGACGGCCATCACCTGCGCGCCGTTCAACCCGGTTCCGGCGGAGCCGACGACCTGGCCGCAGAGCCTTCCGATCATGACGCCCGGGGTCGAGCACTTCTCGCAGGCGGGCTTGAACACCGGAGCGCGAAGGATCCCGGCGTTCGTGATTCCCGACATGCGGCCCTTGATCTGAACGTGCTGGCCCGTCCACACGAAGTCTCCGGCATGGACACCGCGCTGGAGGCCGTCGTTCTGGTACGCCGTCGCAAGCTTGCCGACGACGAGGCTGCCGTCGAGCCGTAGCCCTAGCTTCGAGTCGCACTCCTTGTTGGTGAGGACGGCGACCTTGATCGTGCTCATCGTGCGCAGGGTCACGCACTTCTCTGTGTCACAGACGATCTGGAGCGGCTTGCCGGCCTTGATTGACCCCTTCACGTTCTTCGAGATGGCGTCCAGACAGAAACGCGTGTCGAAGATCACGCCCGGCTCATCGAAACAGGTGGCCATTGCGGCCCTCCCTTCTGCCGACGTCGGTCGGCATCGTCAGCGGCTCGGTGCGTCTAACCGCTGTCTTGTCGAATGACGTCGCGACACAGCGGTGCTCGATCGCTGCGCACTTCGCCTGCCGGCCGCTGGCACCGGGATCGTAACGCCGATACGGGCCTGATGCGAGACCGATTCAGTGCCGGCCGTGCGCCCGTCTGCTCAGCTGAGCAGGCGCTCGTTCTCGGGTCGTAGAGCGGCTGCGCGGACGACGCGCGCCGCTCGACGGTCGCCGAGGATCTCGACCTCGAGCTCGGTCCCGACCGCTCGCCGAGCTCGATCGGGAGGTAGGCGAGCGCGATCGACTGCCCGACCGTGTGCCCGTAGCCGCCGGCCATCACGTAGGCGACGAGCTCGCCCGCCGCGCGAAGACCGGCTCGTACGCGTGCGCGTCGGCGTCGTCGGCGTCGACGACGAGGCAGGCGAGGCGGATCCGCGGCCCGCCTTCGTCGCGCTGCGCGCAGGAGCGCGTCGCGGCCGATGAAGTCGCCCTTGTCGAAGGCGACGAACCGCTCGAGCCCGGCCTCGAGCGGCGAGTAGTCGGCGGACATGTCCGCGCCCCAGAGCCGGTAGGCCTTCTCGAGGCGCATCGACTCGAGCGCGCGGTAGCCGAAGTCGACGAGGCCGAGATCCTCGCCCGCCTCGAAGAGCAGGTCGTAGAGCGTGCGCTGCTGCTCGATCGGGTGGTGCAGCTCGAAGCCGAGCTCGCCGACGTACGAGACGCGCAGGCACGAGCGCGCACCCCGCCGACCTCGACGTGTCGCGCGCCGGAAGAACGGGAACGCCTCGCGCGAGACGTCCGTCCCGGGACAGCCGCTGGAGCAGCTCGCGCGAGCGCGGGCCGGCGATCGTGAGCACGCCGTAGCGCGCAGTGACGTTGTCGACCCGCACCGAGCCGTCGTCCGGGCAGATGGCGCTCGATCCAGGCGAGGTCGTGCGTCTCGGTCGCCGCGGCCGAGACGACGTAGAAGCGCTCGTCGCTCGAGGCGCGTGACGGTGACGTCGCACTCGATCCCGCCCTTCGGCGTCAGCATCTGCGTCAGCGCCATCCGGCCCGGCTCGGTCGGCAGCCGGTTCGCGCAGAGCCGGTCGAGCAACGCCTCGGCGCCCGGCCCGCAGACCACGAACTTGGCGAAGCTCGTCTGGTCGAGCACGCCGACGCCGACCGCACCGCGCGGCACTCCTCGCCGACCGCGTCGAACCAGTTGCCGCGCCGGAACGAGTACTCGTCGCCGGCCTTCTGCCCGTCCCGCGCGAACCAGAGCGGCCGCTCCCAGCCGAAGCGCACGCCCATGACGGCGCCCTTCGCGAGCAGCCGGTCGTAGAGCGGGTCGGTCTTGAGCGGGCGGCCGGCCGGCCGCTCCTCCTCGGGGTAGTGGATCTTGTACTCGTCCTCGAACACCTCGGACGCGCGCTCGACGACGTACGAGGTCGAGCGTCGCGTAGTCGCCGAAGCGGCGGACGTCGAGCTCCCACATGTTGTCGCTCGGCTGGCCGTCGACGATCCACTCGGCGGCGTAGTCCCCGGCGCCGCCGCCGAACACGATCCCGAAGATCGAGAAGCCGGCGAGCACGAACATGTCCCGGCGCCCGGCACCGGGCCCATCAGGCAGCGGCCGTCGGGCGTGTAGCCGTCGGGCCCGTTGATCGACCGTCTTGATCCCGACGTCGCCGAACGCCGGGATGCGCTCGCCGGCCGCGAGCAGGTAGTCCTCGATCTGCTCGAGGTTGGGCGGCAGCAGCCGGCCGTGGAAGCCCTCGGGGATGCCGTCGAGCGCCCAGGTCAGCGGGTTGCGCTCGAACGGGCCGATGAGCAGCCCGCCGTCCTCCTGGCGGCGTAGAACGAGTTGTCCGGATCGCGGAAGACCGGCAGCTCGTCGTTCGCGCCCGGCGATCTCGGGGATCGGCTCGGTGACGACGTAGTGGTGCTGCAGCGGGACGATCGGCAGGTCGACGCCGGCGAGCCGGCCGAGCCCGCGCGACCACTGGCCGGCCGCGTTGACGACGATCTCCGCGCGGACGTCGCCCTTCGGCGTCGAGAGCACCCAGCCGCCGGAGCCGCCGCGCGAGCCGGTCACCGGCGTGTGGCGGAGGATCTCGCGCGCCGAGCGTCGGTCGCGCCCTTCGCGAAGCGCGTTCGTCAGGCCTCGTCGGGTCGACGTGCCCGTCGGTCGGCAGGTACGCGGCGGCGAGGATCGCCGTCGGGACTCGCGAGCGGGAACAGCTCGAGCGCGCGCTCGGGCGAGACGATCTCGAACGGCACGCCGACGTTCGCGGCGATCCCGGCGACGTGCTCGAACTGGTGCAGGCGATCCTCGGTCGTGGCGATGCGGACGCTGCCGCACTGGTGGAAGTCGACCGCCAGGCCGGTCTCCTCCTCGAGCGTCCGTAGAGCTCGACGCTCCGGCTGAAGCAGGCGCATCAGGTTGTAGCTCTGGATGAACTGCGTGCAGAGGCCGGCCGCGTGCCACGTCGAGCCGCTCGTGAGCTCGTTCTGCTCGAGGAGCACGACGTCGCTCCAGCCGAGCCGCGTGAGGTGGTAGAGCAGGCTGCAGCCGGCGACGCCGCCGCCGATCGACGGCCAGCTTGGCTTCCGCGAGCATCGCCGGGACACCC
>CAVUNV010000015.1:0-6496 GCA_963742925.1 uncultured Actinomycetes bacterium
CCGCGCAACTCACCCCCGAGGTGGCGATGCTGTTCGTCCGCTGCGAGGACGGGATCAGCCACAACCCGGCCGAGTCGGTGCGCGCCGACGACGTCGCCGTCGCCCTGGATGTCGTGATTCGTTTCCTGCGGCTGCTGAGCACAGGGCCAGATTGACAGCGGCGAGAATCGGCGCCTGGAGCCGTCTTGGGCTGCCACGCCGGATGTCAGACATCGATCGGAGTCAGACATTTGACTCCGGGGCGGAACCGCTGTATACAAGTGCCATTCCACTGCTGGGCATCACCCATCTCTTCTGCGGTGACGGCGTCTTGCGCGCTGTGTTCGAGTGGCGTGATCCACCCGCGTGGGCATTCGAGATCCTCGAGAGGGCGGCGAGGGGAAAGGAGTTCGGCAGATGAGTTTCGAGGAATACGATCCCCTCGAGCTTGCAAAGGATCTTCAGGCCAACTCGGAGCTTGGCCGGAGCGACTTCAGCGAGCCGAGGCAGGCAGACGAGGCGAGCGGGGGTATGAACCGGCGCGAGCTGCTCGTCAGGGGCGGCGTCGGTGCGGCAGCGGTTGCGGGTGCGGGAATGCTCGGCGGCGGCGCGGCCGCGGCGACGTCCCGTCCCGCCAGGGCAGGTGCGTTCACCGGCACGCTGAACGTGATCAGCCTCGGCGTGGAGTGGCCGACGCCGGAGGTTGCGCAGCAAGCGCAGAAGGACCTCGGCTTCGGGTTCAACCTGACCGTGACCGACCCGGTCACGATGGTTCAGAAGGCGATCACGGCACCGGGCACCTTCGACATCTTCGGGGGCTACAACTACCAGGACATCCAGATGTGGTCATCGCACCACCTGATGCCCTTCGACACCAAGAAGCTCAAGGCCTGGCCCCAGCTTTACAAGCTGTTCGCCTGGGGCAAGGTGCACCCCGGCTCTTCGGGTGCGACCTACGGCGACGGCGACGCGCCGTTCCGCGCCCTCTTCCTCAAGCAGGGGACGAAGGGCCTGCCGCTCACGAAGGAAGGGCCGAAGACCAACAAGGACATCGTCCAGTGGGTCACCAACGAGGCCACCAACAAGACGACGGGCCCGATGCCGCGGTACGTCGTCGGCCCGCCTGCCCACTTCAACGCCGACTCGGTCGGCTACAACGCCGACGTCGTCAAGAAGCAGCCGGGCCAGGTCGGGTGGCAGGAGCTCCTGAACAAGCAGTGGAAAGGCCGTGTCGCCCTGCTGAAGGACCCGGGCATCGTCATGCAGGACATCGGCAACGCGCTCAAGGCCCTGGGCATCTTCAAGCCCAAGGACATGGGCAACATGACCAAGGCCGAGATCGACAAGGTCGTCAAGATCGCGACGACCTACAAGAAGGCGGGGCAGTTCCGCGCCTACTGGGCGAACTTCAACGAGTCCGTCAGCCTGATGGCCTCGAAGGCGGTCGTGGTCGAGTCGATGTGGTCGCCTGCAGTCGCGCTGCTCGTCGCGCAGGGCATCAACGTGAAGTACGCCTCTCCGCCCACAGGCTTTCGCGGTTGGTGTAGCGCCCAGAGCATCGCGTCGCACGTCGCGAGCGACCCGGCCAAGCTGCAGGCCTGCTACGACTACATCAACTGGATGTACGACGGCTGGCTGGGCGCCACGATCATGCGCCAGGGCTACTACATCGGCAACGGCGCGACTCTGCGGAATTGGATCAGCACGCAGGGTGCATCGCACCCCGCGGGCGGGATCCCGTTCCAGGCCGACGAGTACGACTTCTGGTACAACGGCAAGCGGGCGACGCGCGACCTGCCGGGCATCACCGGCAAGGTCGGCGACATCAAGAAGGGCTCGGTCCGCGACGGTGGCTCGTTCTCGCAACGCATCGGCCACTACTCGTCGTGGAACAGCTACTTCACGAACGCCGCGTACCAGATCAAGCGGTGGAACGACTTCCTCAGCGCCTAGGACTGGATGACTGAGGGGGTCGTAGAAACGAGCGCGGAGGGGGCGGCAGCGACCGCCCCCTCCGCGCCTGCGGGCTCAGGGCTCGACCTGATCGGGCTCACGAAGGTCTTCCCCGGTGGGACCGTCGCCGTCGACGATGTGAACCTGCACGTCGACCACGGCGAGTACGTCGTCCTGCTCGGGCCGTCGGGCTGCGGCAAGACGACGACCCTGCGGATGATCGGCGGCCACGAGTACCCGTCCGAGGGCGACATCGTGCTCGATGGGCAGTCGCTGGTCGACCTGCCGCCGCACAAGCGCCCGACGACCACGGTGTTCCAGCATTTCGCGCTTTTCCCGCACCGCAGCGTGCTGGACAACGTTGCATTCGGGCTGAAGATGGAGGGCTTCGGCAAGGCCGAGCGGCGGCAGCGCGCGATGGAGGCGCTCGAGATGGTCGGACTCACCGAGCTCGCCGGGCGAAAGCCGAGCGCGCTCTCGGGAGGCCAGCAGCAGCGGGTTGCCCTGGCGCGCGTGCTCGTCACGAAGCCGAAGGCGCTGCTCCTCGACGAACCGCTCGGCGATCTCGATCGCCTGCTGCAGCTCCGCATGCGCGTGGAGCTCCGCAACCTTCAGCGTCAGCTCGGGCTGATGTTCATCCACGTGACCCACAACCAGGAAGAGGCGCTGTCGATGGCCGACCGGATCGTGGTGATGAACGACGCCCGCATCCAGCAGGTCGCAGATCCGCTCACGATCGCCACCAGGCCGGCGACCGAGGTCGTGGCACGGTTCATGGGTGACAACAACATCATCCGCGGCAAGGTCGCCGAGGCCCAGAACGGGCGCATCGTCGTCGAGGACGAGCACAACGTTCGCGTCAGCGTTCGGGTCGAAGGCGCACCCGCGCCGGCGGTCGGCGAGCCGGCGCTTGTGGCCGTCCGTGCCGCCGCCGTCGACGTCGGCGAAAGCGCCGGCGACGTCGCAGCCGGCAATACCGCCGAATGCGAGATCGTGTTCGTCGAGTTCCTGGGCGATCTCGTCAAGCTGCATCTCACCGCCGGCGGCGAGCGCATGCTCGCGAAGGTACCCGGCGAGCGCTATCCCGACTTCCGCGGCAAGGAGGGCGAGAAGATCCGGATCTCCTGGAAGGAGGAGGATGTCCAGCTCCTCCAGTCCTGAGCCGCCGCCGCAGCCGCACCTCGACCTCGAAGAGATCGAGGAGGACGAGCGCGAGGTCGAGCACGAGCACGAGCGGGCGCTCGGGACGGCACGGGCGGCACGCAAGGAGCGTGGACGTGGCTGGGTCACGCTCGCGTGGGCGCTCCCGGGCTTCGTCTGGCTCGCCTTCTTCCTGATCGCCCCGCTCGTCTTCATCGTGCTGATGAGCTTCTGGACGCCGGACACGGCGAAGGGCTTCGTCAAGGTCTGGACGACCGCGAACTACGGAGCGCTCCTCCATCCCTTCAACCTGAGCAACGCCTACTGGAAGGACATGTGGCGGTCGTTCCAGATCTCGATCATCGCGGTCGCGGCCTGCCTCGTCTTCGGGTTCCCGGTCGCCTACTTCCTGGCGATGAAAGTGCAGAAGCTCCAGTACCAGATCGGGCTCTTCATCCTCGCGCTGGCACCCTTCTGGACGAGCTTCACCACGCGCTCGGTCGCATGGGCGTATCCGCTGATGGGAAGCCACGGGGCGCTGAACTACTTCCTGACCTACATCGGCGTCTCCAACCTCGACCATCCGCTGATCGACACGGAGTTCACGCAGCTCTCCGTCCAGCTCGCGATGATCCAGCTCTACATCCTGTTCATGGTCACGCCGATCTTCTTCCTGCTCTCGCAGGTCGATCGGCACGCGATCGAGGCTGCGCGCGACCTCGGCGGCAACTGGCTCAGCACCTTCCGGGAGGTGATCCTCCCGCAGACGATGCCCGGGATCGTGATCGGCTCGATCTTCATCTTCGTGCTGACGATGGGCGAGTACGGCACCGTCCAGGTGATCAGCCAGGGCGCGGTCACCACCGTCGGGGTGTACATCCAGAATCAGATCGTCGGTACCCAGTACCCGCAGGGCGCGGCGTCGGCGGTGCTGCTCGTGTTCATCCTCATCCTGGGCGTGTTCGTGATCACCCGCTTCGCCAACCTTCGGGAGGAGATTTGAGCTCCGCCGCGGCGGCACCGGCAATGGAGCGGACGCAGGACCGCGTCGTCCGCCGCCAGCACAAGCCCCGTCGTGACTGGGCGAAGTGGGGTCTCGGCGCCTACTTCGTCGTCTTCCTGATCTTCCTCTACGCGCCGATGATCCTGATGGCGATCCTCTCGTTCCAGGGGTACTACGGCGGCGTCACCTTCCCGTTCAAGGGTCCCGTGAGCCTGGACTGGTGGCGCACGATCTTCGAGAGTCGGGTCGGCAACATCTACACGAATGCCGACGCGATCCGGACGGCCGGCGAGGGCTCCCTCGAGATCAGCCTCGCGGCGGGCGCGGTGGTTGCCTTCCTGGCGTTCTCGCTCTCGATGGCCTTCCGTCGCCGCTTCCGGGGCGACGGCATCGCCTTCTACGTGATCATGCTGGCGCTGATGGCGCCCGGCTTCCTGCTCGGCCTCGGCACGCAGATCTTCTGGAAGGCGATCAACCAGGAGACGTCGCTCTGGCACACCGCGCTCGGGACGAACACGGTCTGGGGGATTCCCTTCGGCTTCCTCGTCATGGTCGCCATCTGGAACCGGTACGACGACCACATCGACGAGGCCGCACGCGATCTCGGAGCGAACGCTAGAAGAACGTTCGCGGAAGTGACGCTGCCCCTGGTCTGGACGGGCGTCTTCGGTGCGTTCCTCTTCGGGTTCACGCTGACCTGGAACGATTACGACCGGACCGTGCTGAACGTGATCGGAGACCCGACGCTTCCGCTCGAGATCGTCGGTCTGATCCAGAACTCCGCGCTCCGGCCGGACCTCTACGCGCTCGGGACGGCGACGACGCTCGTCACGCTCGCACTGCTCATCTTCCTCCTGGTCGTCGTCTGGGTGCGGACCAAGTTCCGGTCGACCCCGGTGCACCGCGTCGAGGAGGAGTTCGGGCTCGGCGGCGGGATCGACGCCGAGGCCGCGGAGACCGTCGCACAGGGGTAGCCGAATCCGGCCCGGGCGTTCGCCCGTACTGTGACCGGGATGCGGTTCGCCTTCATCGCGGCGCTTGTGCTGCTGCTCTCCGTGGCCGCGGCGCAAGCCGTAGTCCGGCAGCCGCTGCGGATCGCGGAGGTCGACGTGTCGAACCTGCCGGGTCCGCAGACGAACGCGACGATCACCGTCGACCCCACGAACCCGGATGTTCTCCTCGCCGGGTCGAACAGCGTCCTCGAAGGGACGCAGCGGATCTACAGCTCGACGGATGGCGGGGCGAGCTGGAAGAACTCGATCACGGTGCGGCCGGCAGACGACATTGCCAGCGCCTGCCCCTCGGACCCCGGCGTCGCGATCGACCTGACCGGCCGCCAGTACTACTCCTACGACGTGGCGACGCCGTGCAGCGCTCAGGGCACCTCGCGCATCTACGTGCTCACGCGCTCCGGGCTGACCACCGCCTGGTCGGCGCCGGCCCTGGTCGCACCGCTCGGGAGCGCGCGATTCGACGACAAGCCGGCGATCGCGATAGACGACTCGTCTGCGAGCCTGCACAGGAACCGGGTCTACGTCGCGTGGTCCCGGGTCGCACGCAACACGAGCTCGAACATCGTGCTCAGCCACTCGGACGACGGTGGCGTCACGTGGTCGGCTCCCGTCAACGTCAGCGGCAACGAGGACCACGACGTCACCTACGCGTCCGTAGCGGTCGCACGCAACGGCACGGTGTATGTCGCCTGGACCGACGAGACAAACTACAGCGTGAGGATCGTCCGGTCGACGGACGGCGGCAGGCACTTCGGGCCTCAGCGCGTGGCGGCCGCGTTCGCGACGATCACGATCCCGCACTGCGGCATCGGGATCGTCGTGACGGCCGAGCCTCGATCGTGCATCCAGGCCGATCCGACCGTCACCGTGGACACCTCGGGCGGACGCTACTCCGGCCGGGTCTACGTCAGCTACACGGGCACGAACTTCACCGGCGACGAGGGGGCGGCGCTGACGACGCTCGACAGCAGGCTGCGCCCTCTCGCCGGGTATCCGCTGATGAGTCACCACCGGCTCGTCGCCCCGACGCCCGCGCCCACGCGCGCCGACGAGTTCTGGGCCCAGTCTGCGCTCGATCGCTCGGACGGCGCGCTGTGGATCTGCTTCTACACCACGCTCGGCGACCGGACAGGGAGGAAGGTCCGGTACACGTGCACGGTCTCACGCGACGGCGGCCGCAGTTGGTCGCGCACGGTGGCGGCGGCCTCCGTCTTCTCGGACGAGACGCAGAAGGGCGCCGCGTACGAGTACGGCTACTACCAGGGGCTCGCCGCGGCTAACGGTGTGGCGCATCCGATCTGGACTGACACGCGGAAGCTCCGGACGCTCAACGAGGAGATCTACACGACGCGCTTGGCCGAGGTGAACATGCCCGCCCCGGCCAAGCGATAGGGCCGTCTAGCGTGGG
>CAVUNV010000016.1:0-211894 GCA_963742925.1 uncultured Actinomycetes bacterium
GCCGCTCGCCGCTACCACCGTCTTGGCCGGCGTCGCGATCCTGATCGCGATCGCTGAGTGTGGCCAGTTCATCGTGCTCGGCCCGCTAGTCGCGGAAATCGCGCCGCCGCATCTGCTCGGCCGCTACATGTCGCTCTACCAGCTCAGCTTCCTGGTCGGCGTTGCTCTCGGCCAGGCGGTCGGCGGCGTGCTGCTCGGAACGTCACCCGACACCATCTGGTGGGGCGGCGCCCTGGCGCTGGCACTGACGAGGGAGCCGGCTTCCTTCGACTCGGAAACCGGATACCCGACCCCCCGCTCCCCGACGAAATCCCCGCCGCTGCAGGCCGCGTCAGAGGCCACCTGATGCGCCGAGGGACGGCGGGATCCTCTGACCGGCCGCCCATCGCGGTGACACAACGCGGCGAAGCCGTTGTCAAGGCGACCGCCTCAAACGCCCTTCGACGACCGCAGCGAAGTGACCTTGAAGGCCGGGGGTGCTCCGGCGTATCGCCTGCCGGCCGGTACCCAACACTGACCCACTAGAGAGGAGAACTGATGAGCGCGTATTCGATCGTGAACCTGAAAGAGGAGGTCGAGGACTCTATGGGCGAGCGCGCGCCCGGGATCGAGGGCCGGTTCGCGCGCAAGCACCTCAACTCCGATCACCTTGGCATCTCCTATCTACGGTATAGCCCCGGCGTCCGCTCACCTTCGGCGCATAGCCACCGCGAACAGGAGGAGGCCTACGTCGTCATCAGCGGCTCCGGACAAGTCAGACTCGACGACGAGATCCGCGAGCTCCGCTGCTGGGACGTCGTTCGCGTCAACCCCGCAACGGTGCGGGCATTCGAAGCCGGAGACGACGGCCTCGAGCTGATCGCCATCGGCTCCGATCGCCCAGACGGCGGCGACGGCGTCTTCGTAGACCCAGCCTGGATCGACTGAGCAGCGGCGTGCGCTCCCGGGAAGCACGCAACGTGTTCACCCGCCTCGCCGAGCTCTCCGTGCACGGAGCGAACGGGGGGAGTATCCAGCGTGGGCCGAGCTGCTCGGGTCTCTTGGTCTCGTCGGCCTCGGGCTCGCGCTCGGCGTCGTCGACGCGCTCAGGTACCTTCAGCGGGCCCGCCGCTCGCGTGCCGGCGCCGAGACCGACGACCAGGAACTGATGCCCCGAGGATTCGTCCCCTGTTAATCAAGAGCAACCGGGAGGTGTGTATGCAGAACTACGACATCAGATATGACGACAAGTACGGTCAGCTTGCGCCGATCGACGTAGCCGCAGAGGGCGCGGGGTATGAGCCGTGGGTGAATGAGACGCTTACGAGCATGAATAACTCCGTCGTCCGACTCGCCGTGATCGAGGGCGAGCTTGTCGACTGGCACAGCCACGCGCACGAAGACGAGTTCTTTCTCGTGCTCGAGGGAAAGCTCGAGCTCGAGGTGGAGGGGCGGGAGCCATTCGTCCTTGGTGTGCACCAGGGCGTGACGATCCCGCGTGGCGTCCTTCACCATCCGCGCGCGCACGGACGCACGGTCTTGCTGATGGTCGAGCCGGCCACGGTGATCCCGACCGGGAACGATTGACCTGGGCCGCTTGAAGCTAGGAGTCTCGAGCGGCGAACGCGTTTCGTGCGGGCTCATCAGGTGTTACGGCCTCAGCGATCGCGTCGACGAGAGCCGTGACTCCTGCGACGGCGGCCCTGTCGACCCCCTCCTTCCATGGAGGGCTCACAGGCGGCGATACCCGTAGACGCCATGGCTGGCATAGAAACCGTGATCCACGTTCCCGGGCGTGCGCGGACAGCGCCTCCTTCACCGACGATGTCGGAATCGGAGCGCAGAGCAAGGCCTCGACGGCGCCCCGTATCTCGCGAACACACATGGGATTGCCGGCGCGCTGAAGAACTGAACTCACCGCGCCGAGCACAGCACCTTGCCGGAGGCCGAGTGGCCGCGGCTGTTGACTTTCACGCTGCTGCTGGGCGCCTATCTGTTGGAGCAGCGTCGATCACGGTGCGGAAGTTCAACCTGAAGTCGATCGTAAACGTGCTCCGTTTGTTCCAATCCGCTCGATTTGCAGGGGAAACCACATCAACCAAAGTGTCAGGTACGAACCCCGTCTAGCGGTCGGCTTCGTCGAGTTCACGGTCGTCTGTGCAGCTGATCGGGTGTAGGTCATGCGCGGCGTTGTCGATGCGAGTGGAGTGGTGGAGGTCCGGGGCGCTCGCTGGGCATCGGACCTCGCTGCGGGCGTGGGCAGGTCTAGGTGGGGATGCCGGGAGGGCCGAGGATCTCGATCCCGTGCTCGGCTGCCGCTGCCATCATCGTGTCCATGGCGGGTGGTTGGAGCGAGGTGGGCGGGACGGTGAGTGACTGCGCAGGCTCAGAGAGCACGTGGATGAACTCTTCGAGGCCGGCCGGCTCGACTACGAGGAGGAAGCGGGCTTGCTCGGAGGCGACGGTGAAGGTGTGGGGCACGTCGCGTGGGCCGTAGACGAATGATCCTTCGGTGGCGGTAATTACTCGACCGTCGACCCAGAACGTCAGCTCACCGGAGAGGACGTAGAACCACTCGTCCTCCTGATGGTGGACATGCAGCGGCGAGCCGTGCCCGCGGGGCGCCCAGTTCTCGGTGACGGCGACGCGGCCACCTGTCTGCTCGCCGGTTGACTTGATTGTGCAGAGGGCGCCGAGAAACCAGCGCGCGTCGCCCTCGCCCTGCTGCAGTGCGATCGGGACTGCGGAAGTCGTCTGGTTCATGAGCTTCTCCTTCCCCTATTTCGCGTTACTGTCTGTTTCATGATCGAGTCGAGCCTACACCGACCCTGTTGCGTCTGTCAAGTTTCGTTGTACATCGTGTATCGTGGTTTGGATGGCCCGCGCGTACAAGCTCAGGCGCCGCGCGGAGCACCAAGACCAGACGCGGCAGAAGATCGTTGACGCAACGATCGAGCTGCACCGATCGATCGGCGCAGCGCAGACCACGATCAGCGAGATCGCGAAGCGGGCCGGGGTGGGGAGAGTGACCGTCTACCGCCACTTCCCCGACGAGGAAAGCCTGTTCTACGCCTGCAGCGGCCACTACTTCTCACAGCACCCGTTTCCCGACATCGCTCGCTGGCGACAGATCCCCGACCCGGTCGAGCGTCTCAAGACCGGGTTACGCGAGAGCTACGCCTGGTACGAGGAGAACGCGCAGATGATCGGCATGGCCCTAGCCGAAGCCCGTGACCTCCCCATGATGGCCCCATACCACGCCTACTGGGACGATGCCGCCGAAACGCTCGCCGCCGCCTGGCGCACCCGCGGACAACAACGCAAGAACCAGAAAGCAGCCATCGTTCTCGCTCTCAGCTTCGACACGCACCGCACCCTCACCCGCGAGCAGCAGCTGAGCACTGAGCGGGCGATCGCACTCATGAGCCGGTTAGTCGAGAACGCCACGCAGCAGACCAGCGGCTCGTGATCACAGGTCGGGTCGAGTCGCAGATAGAGCGTCCGCGCGCGAGTCGCCGCCCAAGCGACGGGCGAACGGCCCAAGTCGTAAGCACCGATGATTCCGGCCTCATCCGGTCGGCGAATACTGTGACTAGTCCGCCCGCGTCAGCGGACTAACTATCTCAAGTTCGCGAACGCTCGTCGTTCTACGATGCGATCAGCCGTCCGATCAGCATGAGTCCCCTCGACGCGGTGCTGCCAGACTCTGCCTAGCGATCCGGCTCGGATCGACGGCGCCGCGACAGATCCTGCTCAAGGTACATCGCGAGGGCTTGAGTTAGCGACATGTCGCCGCGAGTCACGGCTTCGTTGACACGTTCGAAGCGCTCGTCCTCTTCGATCTTCAGCGCTTCCTCTCGTAGCCGTTCATAGGTCTTCCTGTGCATCCCTTTTGGCCGTGGTGGGAATGGGGCCTCGGGCATTGATGCCCCGCCGAGCTCCTTCCGGATGTCCATCGCGCGAGCCATGCGGCGGGCGCCCCGCGTACGGCGACCGCGCTGGCTCAGGTACTGAATCCTTCCGCACGTGCGGCATACAAGCCACGCGTCGGCGAACCGTAGAAACAGCCGGCGTGCCCTCGCAGAACATCCGGGACAGAGGAACCAGAGGCGTCTGCCTCCAAACGGCGTGCGGTGGTCCCACGTCAACGAGAGCGTGTAACTCCCATCGTGCCGTAACCCCTCGACCACATGGACGAATGAGCAGGCTACGCCGATGTCATCGCCGTCGGCGAAGGCGGTCAGCGATACTCGGACCCGGTTGTTACTCTCGCCTCCGAGGAGTTCGACTGAACGTGGAAGAGGTTGCCCTGCCATGAACAAATCCGACACGACGACCGACGGCACCGCGGCGGTTACCGGAGCGGCCATGGCACCACCTCATGACAGAAGATACAAGTCGGCCGGTTCGGTGCCAATGCAATCAACAGACGAAATAAACAGTCAGATTTTGGGTCGAACGATAGCCGGAACCGCGCTCCAACCCCCGTTTCGCCTCTGGGCTCAAGAAGACGACTGCAGAACAGGCGCACTTGCAGGGAGAAAGCAAGTGGGCCGGGCTGGACTCGAACCAGCGACCTTGGGATTAAAAGTCCCCTGCTCTACCAGCTGAGCTACCGGCCCTCCCGGCGAGTTTAGAGTCTCGCGCCGACCCGAACCGCGCTTCGGCTCCCGCGGCGGCTGAGAGAATCGTTCGATGGCCACCGGCTCCCGCAAGGTTCTCGTGACCGACTTCGCATGGCCCTCGCTCGACATCGAGCGGGAGTTGCTGGCCGCCGCCGACGCCGAGTTGCTCGTCGCCGACACCGGCGACGAGGAGGAGCTCGTCCTCCTCGCGCCGTCGGTCGACGCGATCCTGACCAACTGGAAGCGCGTGCCGGCGGCCGCGCTCGACCTGGCGCCGAACTGTCTCGTCGTCTCGCGCTATGGCGTCGGCGTCGACAACATCCCGGTCGACCGGGCGACGGAGCTCGGCATCCTCGTCGTCAACGTGCCCGACTTCTGCCTGGAGGAGGTCTCCGATCACGCGATGGCCCTCCTTCTCGCCTGCGCGCGGCGGATCGTCACCTTCGCGCGCGCAACGCGTGAGGGCCGCTGGGATCTCGCCGGCCCCGGCCGCGGGTTGCCGAGGCTTCGCGAGCAGACACTCGGGCTCGTCGGCTTCGGGAGCATCGCGCAGGCCCTCGTGCCGAAGGCGTGCGGATTCGGGATGCGCGTCATCGCCTATACGCCCCGGCTCGCTCCGACGACGGGTGGAGACGTCGAGCTGACGGACGATCTCGGTCATCTACTCGCCGAGTCCGACTACGTGTCGCTCCACGCACCGGCGACGGACGAGACCCGCGGCCTGATCGGCGAGGAGCAGCTCAGGCTGATGAAGCCGACCGCGTACCTCGTCAACACGTCGCGCGGCGCGCTCGTCGACGGGGAGGCACTGCACCGCGCCCTGAGCGAGGGCTGGATCGCAGGCGCGGCTCTGGACGTTCTCGACCGGGAGCCCCCGCAGCCGGACGACCCGCTGCTCCGGCTGGACAACGTGATCGTCACGCCTCACGCCGCGTTCTACTCCGAGACGGCCATCGCCGAGCTGCAGGCGAAAGCCGCTGGCAACGTCGCGGCGGTGCTGCGCGGCGACGTGCCCGCGACCGTCGTCAACCCGGATGTCCTGACGCGGCTGAACCTGCGGCTACGGCGCTGACAGGGGCGCCAGCGCGGCGCGGCCGGCAAAGACGGCGTCGCCGCCGAGCTCGGCCTCGATGCGGAGCAGGCGGTTCCACTTCGCGGTGCGCTCGGAGCGCATCGTCGAGCCGACCTTGATCTGGCCCGTTCGCCAGCCGACCGCCAGGTCGGCGAGCCAGCTGTCCTCGGTCTCGCCGGAGCGTGCCGAGAGCACGGTCGCGTAGCCTGCCTCGCGGGCGCGATCGACGACCGCGCGGGCGGCCGACAGCGTCCCGATCTGGTTCGGCTTGACCAGCACCGCGTTCGCCACGCCGTCGGCGATCCCGCGTTCGAGTCGGCCGAGGCTGGTCGCGAACAGGTCGTCGCCGAGCAGCTGGAGTCCGGCCAGTCGATTCCCGGCGGTCGTCCATCCTTCCCAGTCGTCCTCGGCGAGCGGGTCCTCCAGCGAGACGAGCGGATAGGCCGCGGCCCAACCGGCCAACTCCTCGACCAGCTCCGCTGCGCTCAGGCTGCGCTGCTCGGCAGCGAGGCGATAGGACCCGCCCGGCTCGAGGAGTTGCGTCGCGGCGACGTCGACCGCGATCGCGACGTCCTCGCCCGGGGTCAGCCGCGCGCGCTCGATGCCGAGAGTGAGCAGCTCGAGCGCCTCGCGATTCGACGACAGCACCGGGCCGAGGCCTCCCTCGTCTGCGACCAGCGCCACCACGAGCCCGCGCTCGGCGGCGACCTCGGCGGTCGCCCGCCTCACGCGCCAGGCCCACTCGATCGCCTCGGCGAAGTTGGCGGCGCCGAGCGGGACTGCGAGGAAGTCCTGTACGTCGACGGCGAAGCCGGCATGCGCGCCGCCGGAGATGACGTTCACCATCGGCAGCGGCATCAGAGGCCTTGCGCCGGCCGAGGCCAGGCGGTAGAGGGGCTCGCCGCCCGCGTCCGCGGCCGCGACCGCGGATGCGACGGAGACGGCCAGGACGGCGTTGGCTCCCAGCCGCCCGAGGTCGGCCGTGCCGTCCGCGGCCGCCAGTGCCGCGTCGATCGTCTCCTGCTCGCCGGCCTCGAGGCCGGCGACCGCGTCCGCGAGCGCGCCGAGAACGTTGGCGACGGCGTTTCTGACGCCGAGGCCGCCGTACCGCTCGCCTCCGTCGCGCAGCTCGCGGGCCTCGTGGCTTCCGGTCGACGCTCCCGAGGGAACGATCGCGCTCCCCTTCGCCCCGCCGGCGAGGACGACCTCGCAGCCGACGGTCGGGTTCCCGCGGGAGTCGAGCGCCTCCCACGCGAACACGCGGTCGATCTTCACGGAAGTCGCTCCCACGTCTCCAGGACGTCGGCCGGAGGGTCACGCAGCAGCCCGGAACCGAGCTCTCTCACCCGCTGCCGCTCGGACGGGTCCAGGTAGGCGGCCGGCGACTTCCCGTCTACACGCGCGAGCAGCAGGCAGGCGACGTTCGGGCTCAGGTCTCCGTCGGCTTCTCCGTAGCCGTCGAGGAACGCCTCCGAGACGGCGCGGTAGCCCGCGGCGTCGAGCGGGCGGTGGACGGATTTCAGCAGCAAGTGGGTGAGCAGGAAGGCGAGGTCGAAGACCGGATCGCCATGGTGGGCGACCTCCCAGTCGAGCACCCACAGTCCGTCCGTGCCGGTCAACACGTTCTTCGGCGAGAAGTCCCCGTGGACGACGCAGAGCCGCCGCTGCAGCAGCCGGTCTGCGATCGCGCCGATCTGCGGGGCGAGCTCCGGATGGCGCTCGGCGACGACCCGGTGAAAGGGGTCGATCCTGAGCTGGACGAAGATCTCCACGTTCGAGAAGCCGGGCGGCACGTCCGCCGAGTGCCAGGCGGCGAGCAGCTCGCCCAGCTTCCGGCCGACCGACGGGTCGATCCTCCCCGCGAGCAGCTCGTCGCGCCAGTTCACCCAGCTCGCCGGGGCGAGCTCGAGGGTCGCGATCGATGCATCACCGTCGAGGTCGACGACCTGTGGGACGGCGTACGGCGTCACGGCGTGGGCGAATCGAAGCGCCTCCGCCTCACCGGCGATCCGGCCGACGTCTGCGACCCACGTCTGCGCCACGCGAAGCTCCGGCAACGCCCGCTTGACGACGAGCGAGACGCCCTGCCCTCTCACCGCCACGATCTCGCTCGAGACACCTCCGCGGAGCGGCTCGACGGAGAGCGCCGTGCCCGGGTCGATGATGCCCCGGGCGGCCAGGTAGTCGGCGATTCCTTGCTCGGACAGCAATGCACTCACCACGGGAGCTTGCCCTACTGCAGCGGCCGCCGCCCTGCACTCTTCGTCACCGAGGAGCCCGCTCGTTATAGTCGGGCGCCCATGGCTGTCGCCGAGCAACACCTTCCGCCCGCAGCGGCCGTTGGCTCGCCCACCGCGGGGCCGCCCGTCGAGATCGTGCCGGTCAAGGCGCTGCCCGTCGTCGCCGTCATCGTCGTCTGCCTGGTCGCCGCGATCGCGACGAACTCCAAGTGGGCGCTCGACTTCTTCCACGTCGTCGGCGGCGGGATCTGGACGGCGCTCGACCTCTTCCTCGGCCTGATCCTCGGGCCGATCCTGGGGAGCATGACGATCCCGGGCCGGATCGAGCTGACCAAGAAGCTGATGCCGAAGATGGTGCTGCTGATCCCGACGCTGGTGACGATGACGCTGGCCGCCGGCTTCCAGCTCGCCCGCATCAACGGGATGCTCGACACGTCGTACCCCCAACACGGCTGGGTCGTCGCGTCGTTCGTGGTGGTCGGCGTCATGGCCGTGATCGCCATTGGCCTGCTCGAGCCGGCCAACGTCGCCGTCCTCTTCGAGCTGCGCAAACCGGAGCCGAACCCGGCCGTGATCGACAAGCTGATGAAGCGGTTCATCTTCACCGCCGGGATCACCGGTCTCATGCAGATTGCGACGCTGATCATCATGACCCACCTCGCGAGCTTCTGATGATCAGCCCGGAGCAAAAGGCCTGGGCCGACCGGAAGGTGCCGCCGGTGACGGCGCTCGGCATGGCCTCCCTCGGCCTCGTCGCCGGCGGCGTCAGCTACCTCGCGGCGTACCTGCCCAAGACCGCGCCGCTCGGGCCCGCCATCGCCTGCCTCGTCGCGGCCGTCGCCGCTCTGCTGGCCGCCGCCGTCCTGATCGTCCGCCAGCCCGAGTTCGCCTGGCCCCGCTTCTTCCAGGTGGCCGGATGGACGTTGCTCGCCTACATCGTGATCGGGGGGATGATCGAGTACGCCTTCATCTACGACCAGACGCGCGGCGCCGTGCTCGCGGTGATGACGCTCCTGCTCGCGACGTTCATCCTCGCCCCGCCCGTCCTGCTCGGCTTCACCGTCGCGCGTTTCCAGAAGGTTCCGTAGCCGCTAGTCCGCGGCCCTGAGCCGGACGGAGAGACCCCAGGCGCGGCCCGACGCGAAGAGCTCGTCCGGGTCGACCTCGTCGGCCCAGCCGATGAAGTGCTGCTCGGGCTCCTCGGCCGTCGCGCCGTACACTGCGCGGCGCTCGCGCGGACGCTCCCGCTCCAGGTGGTCGCCGCGCTCGAACGCGGCCTCGCGCTCCTCGCTCGCCGGGCCTTCCATGTAGCCACGCGGCATGGCTCGATGCTAGCCGCGCCCCCGTTGACAGCTCGTCCACAACGGCCACACTGAGCAGGAGATCCCAGCTCGCTCGACGAAGGGCCGCCTCAGGGCGGCTCTTCGGTTTGTCGGGGCCGCTGGTCCCTACACTGGCCGGCGTGGCTGCCGCTCTCGCCGCTCAGCGACTGGCCAAGCGCTACGGGCGGGTGCAGGCTCTCAAGGGCATCGACCTCGAGGTCGCTGAAGGCGAGCTGGTGGGGCTGCTCGGCCCGAACGGCGCCGGCAAGTCGACCCTCGTCAAGATCGCGTGCGGGCTCGTCCGCCCGACGGAGGGCACCGCCTGGGTGTGTGGCGCGAAGGCGGGATCGTCGAAGGCGCGGTCGGCGCTCGGCTATCTGGCCGAGTTCTTCCGCTTCCCGGGCTGGATGACGGCCGACGAGCTGCTCCGACTGCACCAGAAGCTGGCCGGCTCGGACGGCGGCAAGGACGAGCGGAAGCGCCTGCTCGAGCTCGTGGCGCTCGCCGACGCGCGCGACCGGCACGTCGAGGAGATGTCGAAGGGAATGCAGCAGCGGCTCGGCATCGCGCAGGCGCTCGTCGGCACGCCGAAGATCCTGCTGCTGGACGAGCCGACGAGCGCTCTCGACCCGGTCGGCCGGCGCACGGTTCGCGAGCTGCTGGAGGAGGTGCGCTCGCACGGCGTCTCGGTGCTGCTCAACTCGCACCTGCTCAGCGAGGTCGAGCTCGTCTGCGACCGCGTCGTGATCCTGCTCAGCGGCAAGGTCGTCGCCGAGGGGGCGACGCACGAGCTCGCACACCCGCGCGGGCTGGAGATCGAGACCGACGAGGGCACGACGCTCCATGCCGGCGCGACCCGTGACGACGCCCCGCGGCTCGTCGCCGAGCTGGTCGCCGCCGGGAGGAAGGTCTACGGAGTGCGCGTCCTCTCGTCGACGCTCGAAGAGGTCTATCTCGACGCTGTGAAGGGCGAGACGTCGTGAGGAGAGTGTCCGCCTGCGACGTTCGCGCGTTCCTCGCGGCGTCAGGCGTCGGCGGAGCCGAGTTTCGCCCGGCAGGAGCCGACGCCGGCGAGGGGCGGTGCGCGTGATCACGATCATTCGGTATGCGATGGGCGAGGCCGTGCGGCGCAAGGTCTTCCTGGTCGTGCTCGTCCTGACGGCGATCTTCCTGGGCCTGGACGCCGTCGCCAACCACTACATCTTCCGGGACGTATACGGGATCCGCGTGCCCGCGGACGCTCACGTGGACGCCCGGACGTTCGCCGGGGCGTTCGTGGTCGGGATGTCGATGTTCGCGACCCTCTTCCTCGGCGTCGTGCTGGCCGTGTTCCTGACCCTCGGAGCCGTGTCCGGCGACGCCGAGCGAGGTCTGTTGCAGCCGCTCGTCGTCCGGCCGATCGGCCGCCGCAGCATGCTGCTGGCGCGCTTCATCGCCGCGGCAGGGGTGTGCGCCGTCTACGTGTTCGTCGTCTACATCATCGCGGTGGTGATCACCGGCACCGAGGGCTCGTGGTGGCCGAGCTCGATCGCTGCACCGGGACTCTTGCTCGGGGGCGCCGTCGTGATCATGACGGCGCTGTCGCTGCTCGGCTCGGTCTTCCTCGGCGGGACGGCGAACGGGATCGCGATCTTCATGCTGTTCATCGCCGGGCTCGTCGCCGGGCTGCTCGGGACGATCGGCCACGCGCTCGGCTCGCACACGATCTCCCACGCCGCAAACATCGCCGCCTGGGTGCTCCCCTTCGAGGCGCTCTACCAGGACGCGCTGAAGCAGATGACGCTGGGCACGAGCGGGTTCACCGGGTTCCTGCTGCAGCTCGGGCCGTTCGGAGGCGCCTACAACAGCGGCTGGGGGGTGCGCGTCTGGGCGGCGGCCTACCTCGTCATCGTCGGCGCGCTGGCCGTCACGGCGTTCGCGCGACGGGATCTCTGATGCGACCCGTCGGCCAGCGGCCCGTGGCAGAATCGGGCGCATGAGGCGGCGCGCCCACCGCCTGCTGCTTGCAGGGCTTCTTCTCGCTGCCGGGATTCTCGTCCCGCTGCTGACGACGTCTGCCGGGGCTCGACCGGAGGCGCCGGTCGCGATCTCTTCGAGCCAGACGTACACGGATCCTCCGAACGACGCAGATCTCATTGACGCGCCCGATGTCGTGAAGGTCGCCGTCTCGGACGATCCGGACGGAACGCTCCACTGGGCGATCACGTTCGCGAATCGGAGCCCGTGCATCAGCACTCCTGACGACTACCAGATCGGTCTCGACACCGACCTCAACGCCAATACCGGCTATCTGGGTGCCGACTACGCGATCCTCGTCAACGGCGATCACTCGTCGAGCCTCGGGAGGTGGAACGGATCGTTCTTCGCACCTGTCGGCTCACCGACACTCAATGCCTCGTGTGGCCCGTCGACCGATAACGTCGACATGAGCCGCTCCGACGCCGGTATCGGGACAGCGTTCAACTTCGCGATCTTGACCCAGCTCGGCGGCGGCTACGACCTCGCTCCCGACGATGGGCTCTACAACTACGTGCTCGCCGGAAGCCCACCGCCGCCTCCTCCGCCTCCGCCTCCGCCTCCGCCCGCCGCCTCCGCCCGGGCCGCCTCCGCCCCCCGGGCCGCCACCGCCGCCTGGGCCGCCACCCCCGCCCCCGCCCGGCGGCCTGAGCGCGTCCTTCGGCGCGAACGCTCCGCCCCACTACGCGCACTGGCGGGTCCGCTTCGACGCCGTGACGTACGGCGCCGCGTCGTATGCATGGCAGTTCGGCGACGGCACGACGGCACAGACGAAGGTTCCGCTCGCCTTCCATCGGTATGCGGCCGCCGGCACGTTCCCGGTCACGCTCGTCGTCACGAATGCCGCCGGTGCTCAGGCCCAGTCCTCGATCCAGCTCGCGGTGGCACCTCTTCCCGCCGCGGAAGGACTGCCGACCATCGCCGGCCCGAGCGCCCGCAGCCGGAAAGCTCCCGCCTACAGCCGCGTCGCCTCGAAGGCGGCCGGCGCATCGCGGTCGGTCATCTGCTGGAGCGCCGCCGACTGGGCGATCCTCCAGCCGGCGTTCGACGAGCAGGGGACGGGCGGCTTCGTCGACCCGGCCAAGCCGCGCCAGATCAACCTGGCCCCGCAGACCTGCTCACGACTCGACCGGATCGAGTACCGAAGGCCGATGCCGCCTCCCGCGACGAGCACAGCCGTCGCCGTCCTCGTCTTCGCGAGCGGGATCGAGCAGAGCCGTGGCTACGTCAGCCTCGCCCAGATCACGTGCTACGGGTTGCAGCTGGTTCCCGACACGAGCGAGCGGCTCGGCGCCGGCCCCGCGTACGCCGACCGGCTCGGCCGGCTGGCCGCGGGGTGGTACAGCCGGAGCAACCTCCCGGCCGGGCGCTGGTCGCCGCAGTGCCGCGACGGCGGCAAGCTCGACCTCGACCCGGCCAGCAAGCACTGGCCGTGACGCGCGCGCGGGCCTGCGAGCGAGGGGGCTGTTCTGCCTGAAGGGTTCTCTGCAACCGAGGTGGGCAAGGAGATCGGGGAGCACGCCAAGCACTCGGGCGAGCACCGTGGGGGCCGGGGCCACGATCGCCTGATCTCGATCACCGAGGCCGTGCTGCTCTCGATCGTGACCATCACCGCCGCCTGGTCGGGGTTCTCGGCGGCCAAGTGGGGCACCGAGTCCTCGCTCAAGCTGGCCAAGGCATCGGCGACCCGGACGAAGGCGAACCGGGCCTTCCAGCAGTCGCTCACGTACCGGGTCGGGGACGCGACCACCTTCAACGCCTGGTTCGGCGCCTACATCTCCGGGAACAAGAACGCCGCGCGGGTCGCCGAGAAGCGCTTCCGGCCCCAGTACCGGGTCGCGTTCAACGCGTGGATCGCGACGCATCCGTTCACGAACCCGAAGGCGCCGGCGGGGCCGCAGTTCATGCCGCAGTACAAGCCGACGGGCGAGGCCCAGGCGAAGGTGCTCGACGCGACCGCCGACGCGCAATACGCCGAGGGGGAGAAGGACGCCAACACCGGAGACAAGTACGTCCGCACCACGGTCATCCTGGCGAGCGTGCTGTTCATCGTAGGCATCAGCAGCCACTTCCCGCTCCGCGGTGTGCGGATCGGCCTGATCACGCTCGGGGGTGCGCTGCTCGTCTTCGGAGCGATCCAGATCCTCCAGCTTCCCGGGCCGCCTACCTGAGCGTGCCGGGCACGCTTCTCCGGCGGGCTAGAGTGCCGTCATGAGGTCGGCCGAGATCGAGGCAGCCTGGGCCGCGCTGGCCGGAGCGTCGGCCTGCCTCGGCGGGCTGGTCCTCGATACGGCGGGTGTTCTCGCCGTCGCGGTCGACGAGGCGGAGCTCGCCGGCGTGAAGGCAGCGCTCCTGGACGCGCGCGCGGCGCGCGACGAGCTCGCGGAGAAGCTGCACGGCGAGGCTCGCTCAGCCGGGGTCGCCCTCTTCGATCTCGATCCTAATCGCGACTACGCCACTCTCCCCGAGCTTCGCGACGTGGTCGGCCAGGGTCTGGCCGACGCCGAGGGCCTCGGCGCGGTGCTCGTCCTCGATGATCCCGGCGGCTTCATTCCGCTTGCCAGCCGGCTGCGAGCCGGCTTCGAAGCGGCCGCCGCAGCGCTTCCCGCGGCCTGACCGCCGGCGGTAAAAGAACGGGGGCCATGCGGCCCCCGTCTCACGCTCGGCGTGCAGTCGCCTGTCAGCGAGCGGTCAGCTCCTTGTGGATGCTGCGCATCGTGAAGGCGACGATGAAGCTGTTGATCCCGCGCAGCAGTGCGAACAGGCCCACCCAGACGGTGAGCAGGATCGTCTTGCGGTCGAAGTCGCCGGAGGCCCAGAAGGCGAGCCCGACACACACGATCCCGACGGTGAGCCGCACCCACCAGAGCCCGGTGCGGTTGGCGAAGGCGACGATGATGTCGACGATCCCGACGAACAGGAACATGAAGCCGATGACCGACGCGATCGCGACGAACGTGTTCTCGGGATGGATGAACGACATGATCCCGCCGACGATCAGCAGGAAGGCCAGGAACGCGTTCAGCGCCTTCCACCAGCTTCCTCTGACGACGGCGACCATCCCGAGCTCGAAGACGCCCGCCATCAGGAAGATGATCCCGGCGAGGATGCCGATCGACTTCGCCGACGTGATGTTGAACCGGAACATGATCAGCGACAGGACGAACCAGATCGTTCCGGTGATCAGGAACATCCACCACCAGCTGCCGTAGTTCTCGTCGTAGACCTGCTCCTCCACGACCACCACGGTGGACATTGGGCTTCCCTCCTTTTGTGCGGTAGAGACGGCCGCGTCGAGCGAGCGGCCGTGCGGCAGGTTAGACGACGGAAAGCGGGTACGCCCGGCAGTATCGTTGTGACCAGTGACGCCACTGTCGCTCGACGACGTTCGCACGCTGCTGGAGGCGCCGTCGGCGGCTGTCCTGACGACCACTCGAAGCGACGGAACGCCGCTCACCTCGCCCGTGTGGTTCCGCTGGACGGGCCTCGCCTTCGAGGTCGTGATCGCCCGGGACGACGTCAAGCTGCGGCACCTCGAGCGTGACCCACGTTGTGCGCTCGTGATCTTCGAGACAGTCGAACCGTTCCGCGGCGTCGAGCTGCGCGGCGAGGCGACCCTGACGCACTGCGACGTGACCGAGATCAGGCGATCGATCGCCGGGCGCTACCTCGGCCGCGAAGCCGGGGAACGCTTCGCAGCCGAGCGCGCATCAAAGTCGGGCGTCCTGCTCCAGCTGTTTCCGGAGCAGCCACGCGTGTGGGACCCTGCCGGCATCCTCCCGGACTAGAGGATCCATCCGCGGTCGATCCGCGTGATTTCGCCTCCAGCTCCTCTCCCGGGCCAGGGGTATGCTGGCCGCGGCCCCCATCGACTAGCGGCCCAGGTCACGGCCCTTTCAAGGCCGTAGCGCGGGTTCGAATCCCGCTGGGGGCATCGAGAGGCTGAGAGAATCTGCTCCATGCGCCTCGTTGCCGTCCTTCTAGCCTTGCTCGTGGCGCTCGCTGCCGGAGCCTCTCGAGCGACGCCCACGGCGCCGCAGTTCGTCACCCGGACAGGCGCGCAGCTCACGCTCGGCGGCCTGCCGTTCCGCTTCGGTGGGGCGAACATCGAGTGGCTCGGCCTCGCCGGCTACGGGCCGTCCGATCCCGCCGGGCCGCACTACCCGAGCAACTACGAGATCGACGATGCGTTGACGACGGCGAAGGAGATGGGCGTCCGCGTCGTCCGCAGCCAGACGATGGGCGACTCGGTCGGCTGCGATCTCTGCATCGAGCCTGCCCTCGGGACGTTCAACCAGGCCGCCTTCGAGCGCATCGACTACGCGCTCCGGGCTGCGCGGAATCGCGGCATCAAGGTGATCCCCACCATCGTCGGCGACGACGCTCAGGCCGGCGGCACGGGCTGCGTCTATCTGCGCTGGCGGGGAATCGACGTCCCCGGCTGCTCGATCATCCAGATGGATCCGTTCTGGACGGACGCGACCGTGCTCGGCGACGTCGAGGAGCACATCAAGGCACTGCTCGACCACGTGAACGTCTACACCGGCGTCGCCTACAAGGACGATCCGACCATTCTGGGCTGGGATCTCCTGAACGGCGGCGGCAGCCCGACGCCCTGGACGAGGCAGGTCGCCCAGTACGTCCGCTCGCTCGACGGGCATCACCTGATCCTCTCCGGCGCCGCGAACGTCGGCCTCGCCGCCGTCAACGCATGCGTCTCGTTCGTCTATCCGCACTGGTCCCTGCCGCTGTCCTTCGTGGAGAGCTGGATCGCCGCCTGCCGCGCGGCCGGCAAGCCGTACATCGTCTACGAGTACGGGTGGGACCTGACCAACTTCCCGACGCGACCCTCGCTCGGCGGCTTCCTGGCAACCCTCCGGGCCGACCCCGAGATCGCGGGCGACGCGTTCTGGGCGCTCGAGGCGCACGCGGACGGGCACGGATGGATGCCGATACCCGCCGACACTTCGGACCCGGCCACCGCGCGAACCGGAGAGAGCGGTCAGTGGTGGGCGATGTACTACACGGGCGTCCAGACGCTCGTCATGTCCGCGAGCGACATGGCGGCGCGCGCTCAGATCATTCGCAGCCACAACTACGCGATGGACGGCGTCCGGCGCCCCCGGCACGCGATTCCGCCGGCGCCGAGGGTGACCTCGGCTACTTCCTCCAGCCTCGCCGGGGTCAAGGTCTACTGGCAGGGCTCGGCCGGCGCCCGGAACTACAGCGTCCAGCGCGCGCCTGCCTCGCGCGGGCCGTGGACGACGCTGTGCAAGCGCTGTGCGACCGATCTCGGCGACGGCTACCTCGACCCGAGCTCGGCGAAGCGCAGGTGGTACCGCGTGATCCCGTACAACCTGGACGGCAGGGCCGGCCCCGCCTCCAGGCCCGTCCGCGCGAGCTGAGTCGACGGCCCGGCGCGCTAGGATCGCCGGGGTGAGTGCCAAGGAGCTCGCCTCGCAGCTCGAGAGGTTGCGCGAGCAGCAACGTGCGAGCAGCCGAGTACTGCGCGCCGTGGCACGCGGCGCGGGTATCCAGCAGGTGCTCGACGAGGTCGTGGAGGCGGCGGCGCGCCTGTGCTCGGCGAACAACGGGCGCCTGTGGCTGTTCAGGGACGGCCTGCTCCATGTCCTTGCCAACTACGGCTCCCGCGAAGGGTACGACTACGACCGCGAGCCCAGGGTCCCGGATCGGACGACGATGGCCGGCCGAGCTGCGCTGACGCGAGAGGTCGTTCATCTGCCCGACGTCGACGCCGACCCGGAGTACACCTACGCCGGACCGCGTCACTACCGCTCCGGTCTGAACGTCCCGATCCTGCTCGAGGACGAGCTGATCGGCGTGATCGGCATCGTGCGTGAGGAGGTCGGAGCCTTCACAGACGAGCATCTCGAGCTGCTCGAGAGCTTCGCCGACCAGGCGGCAGTCGCGATCGCGAACGCGCGTCTCCTCGACACCGTCGAGCGGCAGCGGACAGAGCTCTCGCGCTTCATCTCGCCGCAGGTGGCAGCGCTCGTCTCCTCGTCCGAAGGAGAGAAGCTCCTGGCCGGCCACCGCGCGTACATCTCGGTCCTCTTCTGCGATCTGCGCGGGTTCACGGCCTTCGTGGAGACCGCAGAGCCCGAGGAGCTGTTCGAGGTGCTGCGCCAGTACCACGGCATGGTCGGCGAGCTGATTCCCTCCTACGACGGCACGCTCGAGCACTTCGCCGGCGACGGGCTGATGGTGTTCTTCAACGATCCCGTGCCGGTCGACGAGCACGAGCTGCAGGCAATCCGGCTCGCGCTCGCCGTGCGGGAGCGCTTCACAGACCTCGCCCTGGGCTGGCGCAAGCGCGGCACCGAGCTCGGCATCGGCATCGGCATCGCCGCCGGCTACGCGACGCTCGGCAGGATCGGGTTCGAAGGCCGCTACGACTACGGGGCGCTCGGCCCCGTCACGAATCTCGCGTCCCGGCTGAGCACGAAGGCCGACGCGAACCAGATACTGGTCAGCCAACGCGTCTTCGCGGCCGTCGAGAACCACGTCGACGCGCACCCGATCACCGACATCGAGCTCAAAGGCTTTGCGCGGCCGGTAACCGCCTACGAGCTCTCGACGCTCCGCGTCGACTAGCGTTCCCGGACGAGGGCGGTTAGCTCAGCTGGGAGAGCGCCTGGTTTACACCCAGGAGGTCGGCGGTTCGACCCCGTCACCGCCCACTGAAAGGCCCCACAGGGGTTTCTGTCTTTCGAGTGGCTCAGGACGGCCCGAATCACACGCGGCGGGAGTGGCGCGAGTCACAATCTCGACTCAGCAGGCGATGCGCGCGTTCTCGCATGGGCGGCTGATTCTCGGGCTCGGCCCGCAGGCGAGCGGTTACGTCGAGGGCTGGCACGGCCAGCGCTACGAACGACCCGTGCGGGCGTTGCGTGAGTACATCACGATCCTTCGCCGGATTCTGAGCGGGGAGCGCGTCACCTACGAGGGCGAGATCTTCTCGGTTCGCGGCTTCCAGTTGAATATGGCACCGCCAGAGCGTCCGGTGCGGATCTACACGTCCGCGATCGGGCCGCAGATGTGCAGGCTTGCGGGCGAGATCGCGGACGGCGTGATCGGCTACTGCTACTCGGTGCCGTACGTGCGCGACGTGGTGATCCCGAACCTGAGGATCGGAGCTGAACGCGCCGGACGCACGCTTGACGGTTTCGACGTTGCCTGCGGGTTCCCCACGATCGTCACGCCGGACGACTCGGGCGTGGAGCAGATTCGGGGTCAGGTGATGATGTTTGCGACCGCCACACAGTCTTCAAGGGGCTACGCCCAGAGCTTCGCAGACGGCAGGGTTGCGACGTCTCGGCGGAGTAAGCGCACGGCGACTGGTCGAGTGGGAGCCGCGCTGGCAGAGGCTGGTCGATACCGTCACGATCGCGGACCCGGACGCGCGTGCGTGCTCGGATTGCGACGAAGCTGCCGGACATGAGCGGCGGAGCGGGGTTTACACCCAGGAGGTCGGCGGTTCGACCCCGTCACCGCCCACTCGCGAAACCCGCTGGAAACGGCGGGTTTCCGTTTGCGGTAGGGCCTGCGGAGAGGTTCAAGTGGGAGGTGCTCCAGGGTGCCCTCCGCTACATGTTCGTTCCGGCCGCCGTCGAGGAGACGTTGGCCGGTTCGGCGCGGTGTAGTCGGCCTGCTGCGACTGAATCGCGACCGTCTTGTGACCGGCGCGCGCGACCCTGTTTGTACCTGCCTTGGCGGAGCGTGTTTGGTGTGCTCGGGATGCCGAGCCAGGGTCCAACTGCGAGTCTGTCTGGGGAGGTGTTGGCGGTGATTAGGTATCAGGAGCAGCCGAGTAGGGACTTGCGGTCGCGGGTTCCGTTTCTGATCTTTCTTCCGGTCTTTCTTTGCCTACTTGCGGTCTTTGGGGCTGCGCAACCGTGGCAGGCGGAGCTTCACCCGTCGCTTGGGGTGGGTCAGTGGTTCGGACGGTTCGCTGCTTGGCTGGTGGTGTTCGGGGTGGTCTTGGCGCCTCTGCTGGTTGCCTTGATCGCCGCCAAATTGAAGGACGGGTCAAAGAGCGAGCCATCCCGGCAGCAGGGGGTAGACCCAGGCGGGTCGAGCGCACCGGGTTGATGCCGCTCGGTAGATCGCGCAGTCCGGGTCAGCGGACGCCCTGATGTCGCTGTGGCGTGGGCTGAGGCAGGGTGGTAGCGGCTAGGAAGGGAGGGATGATGACCTTCGTTCGGCGGATGCTCATTTGCGGGTTGGCTGGGCTGGTCGTGTTGGCCGGGGCTGCGGCTACGACGCGGGCGTTGGCTGCACATCGTGGGTTGCCTGCGAACGGGTTGATCGGGTTCGTCCGCGGCATCTCTGAAACGTCGCTCTATGTCGTCCGTCCTGATGGAACGCATGTGCGGCGTCTGGTCGGGCCTGGCGAGGTCGGGGTTGGTGAGTTCGCCTGGTCTCCGGACGGGAGGAGAATCGCCTTCCTGTGGAGCCGACACGAGATGCTTTCTGATCTTTACGTGGTGCGTGCCGACGGCAGTGGTGTACGTCTTGTCGTCCGTCACGCCGAAGACCAGGCCTTCGAAGGACTCGCCTGGTCGCCCAACGGTAAGTGGATCACCTTCGTTAGCTACAACGGCGTTGACTCGGCTCTCATGGCTGTCCGAACGGACGGGAGCGGTCTCCGCCGTGTGATCGACGGTGCCAACCCTTGGTACACGTGGTCACCCGACGGCCGCACGATCGCGTACGTCGATTGGGACTCCAAGACCGTCGGGATCGTGAATGCGGCTGGAGGCGGTAAGCGGCTGATCGTCACCAGTCTCGGAGTCCCTTTCAGCCAACACCAGGACACGGTGACAGTCTCGGACTGGTCGCCGGATGGGCGACGGCTTCTGCTCGCCGCGTACTCGAAGAACGACCCGGGCGGGACCTACGTCTACGATTTTAGGACCGGCAAGCTACGGGTTCTCAAGCGGCAGTCGAGCGACGGCTGCTGGTCGCCTGACGGGAAGAAGATCCTCGTCGGTGGAACCAACGGCATCTACCTGATCAACCCCGATGGGAGCGGCACGCGCAGGCTGCGAGGCCCCGTCGACAGCCTGAGTTGGTCGCCTGACGGCACGAAGATCCTCGTCTCGGACGGCGGCGTCGTGTCCGTCATGAATAGGACGGGAGGCGGGATCCACCTGGTCATCAAGGGCGGCGATTACAACACCGACGCCCTCGGCGATGTACGACCCGTCTGGCAGCCGTTGCCTCGCAAGTAACTGGGGGTGCCCATTCCCGCGCCGCCTGAGTGGTTCCCGTGGGCAGGGGCCTAGCCTCGGTAGATCACGGCAGTCCGGGTCAGCGGACACCCTGATGGCGGGCTGCGCCTTGTTTACACCCAGGAGATCGGCGGTTCGACCCCGTCACCGCCCACACGCGTCTCACAGAAGAACCAGTAACAAGTTGGGCGGGCCCCCCAGGCCCGCCCAACGCGGTCGGCGATGCGAGAGCTGGTGCTCTAGGGGTTCGTCGCGGCCTTGACGATCTGGCCGCTGATCTCGCCGCTCGGGCTGTTCACCGTGCGGACGACCACGTAGCCGTTGCCCTTCAGCAGCGCGCTCGCCTGGTCGTCGGTGAGCGTCGTGCGTCCGAACTTGCCGGAGGTGCACGGCCCGCACAGGTTCGCCGCGAGCGCGCCGGCGGCACCGGGCGAGTTGAGGCGGATGTCGGCGCCGTTGACCGCGCTCGACAGGTTCGTGAAGGACAGCCTCCAGCCGAGGATCCAGTGCTGGCCGGAGCCCGGAACCGCGAACGGCGGCACGTTGCCCTTGCACTTGATCGTGTGCGGGACCCCGCTCGAACGCGGCGGTGAGCCCGGATTGCCCGGCGCGCCCGGCTTCGGTGCCGTCACGGAGCACCCCGGGACTGACGGCATCGCGCCGGACTTGACGGTGCCGACGGTGTGTACCAGCACCCCGTCCCAGCGGCCCGACGCGGTCGACGAACCGGCCGAGGGCGTCAGCTTCGCGGTCAGGCGGTAGCCGACCGCGTGGACGGCGCCCGGCGAGGCGGTTCCGCTACGCGGGTCGCTCTGCCCGACCTTGTGCACTTTCCCCGGCTTCGCGGGGCCGACGGGCGCCGGCGGTGAGCTTGCCGTGGCGAGGGCGGCGGCGGTGAGGGCGAAGAGCGCGAGCAGTGAGAGTGCTCCCCCCAGACGACCTGCTCTGCTGCTCATCTGAACCTCCGTTCGGGTTGCTTCGAATCTCGTGGTGCGAGTTCTTTATAGCGGCGGCGATCCCGGAATCCCTGCTTCGAGGGACAGATTTACCGAGGCGTTACGTTGCGTCGAGGCGCTCGGATCGCGCGTTTCTGCACCGCTACTCTCCCATCCGTGGCCGGTCACCATCACCACGAGCAGGAGCGGTTGCAGGGCGACCGCAAGGCGCTTGCCGTTGCGCTCGCGCTGATCGCGGGGCTGGCGGTCGGTGAGGTCGCTGCCGGCATCGTGGCGCACTCGCTGGCCCTGCTCGCAGACGCCGGCCACCTCGTCTCGGACGCGGCCGCGCTCGGCTTCGCGCTGTTCGCGGCCGCGATGGCCGCACGGCCTGCACGTGGCCGCTGGACCTTCGGCTTCCGCCGGCTCGAGATCCTGGCTGCGCAGGCGAACGGGTTGATGCTCGGGCTGGTCGGGATCTGGATCGTGTACGAGGCTGTCCGGCGGCTCGTGTCCCCGGAGGACGTGTCGGGCGGCATCGTCCTCGCGGTCGCGCTCGCCGGCATCGCCGTCAACCTCGCGGCCACGCTCGTGCTGTCCCGGGCGAGTCGCGAGAGCCTGAACGTCCGGGGTGCGTTCCTGCACGTCGCGACCGACCTCGTCGCCTTCGTCGGCACGGCGATCGCCGGCGCCGTCATTCTCGTGACAGGGTGGAACCGCGTCGACCCGATCGCGAGCCTGCTCGTCGCCGGGCTGATGTTCTGGGCGGCCTACTCGCTGCTGCGCGACTCGACGGCGATCTTCCTCGAGCTGGCGCCGAGCGGGATCGACCCGGCGGAGGTGGGGCGTGCGATCGTCTCGATCCCGCAGGTCGTCGAGGCGCACGACCTCCACGTCTGGACGGTGACGAGCGGGTTTCAGGCCGTGTCCGCCCACGTGCTCGTCGATCCGGGTGCCGACTGCCATGCCGTCCGCCGCACGATCGAATCGGTGCTCAGGGAGCGCTTCGACCTGGAGCACACGACCCTGCAGGTCGACCACGCCGGACAGCAGCCGTCGGTGACCGTCGAGCTCGGAGAGAGCTTCCGCCGCTCGTCGCCGCTCTAGGCATGGGGGAAACAGCCGGTTTTCCCCCATGAGCCCCCTTCCCGGCGTGGTCGCGTATCAAGCGGAGTGAGCTACACCCGAGCAAGGCTCGGGCTTCGCCGCGGATGGCCCGTTCAGCCGGGAGGCGCCGATTGCAACAGCTTGTATTCGCCCGGTGGCGTGGCGACACTTCCCACCATGAGTAGCCGCTTCGAGGTTCCTGTCGGCGGCGGTGTGCTCGCCGGGCATCGCGGCGGGGAGGGGCCCCCCGGCGCTCGTGCTCCACGGAGGCCCGGCCGTGCCCGACTACACGGAGGGGCTGGCCGGCGAAGTGGGCGGCTTCCTCTCCACGATCCGCTATACCCAGCGCGGCGTGGCGCCCTCGACGGTCGGCGCCCCGTACACGATCGAGTCGCACTCCGCGGACGCGCTCGCGGTGCTCGACCGGCTCGGAGTCGAGCGCGCGTGGGCGGTCGGTCATTCCTGGGGCGGCCACCTCGCGCTGCACCTGGCGGTGAGCCATCCCGAGCGGCTGCTCGGAGTGATCGCCGTCGATCCCCTCGGCGCCTACGGCGAGGTGTTCGAGGAGGCGGGCGAGAATCTGCGCCGCAGGATGACTCCGGCCGAGCGCGCGCGTGTCGACGAGGTCGAAGAGCTCCGCAGGCAGGGTGAGGCGACCGAAGAGGATCTCCAGGATCGCTTCGCGCTGCTGTGGCCGCAGTACTTCGCCGACCCTTCGGGTGTGACGCGGGTGCCGCCGCGGATCGGCCGGGAGTGCTCGAGGGACACGAACGCCTCGATCGCCGAGCACTTCGCCCGCGGCACGCTCGTCGAGGGGCTCCCCGGTGTCCGGCTCCCGTCGTTGTTCGTCCACGGCCTGCTCGATCCGATCCCCCTCTGGTCGGTCGAGCGGACCGCGGCGCTCGTTCCCGGGGCGCGGCTGGACACGATTCCCGACTGCGGCCACTTCCCGTGGTGGGAGCGGCCGGGTGAGATCCGGCGCCTGGCCGGTGCATTCCTCGCCGGGCCGGCATGAGCACGCCGAGCCCGGCGTGACGTGACCCCCCGCTGCGGGAGAATGGCGGTATGCGCGTCTCCGCCAAGGCCGACTACGCCCTGAGAGCCGCCGCCGAGCTGGCCGCGGCCGAGGGAAAGGGGCACATCAAGGGCGAGCAGCTGGCGCGCGCGCAGGCGATCCCTCCGAAGTTCCTCGAGAACATCCTGCTCGAGCTGCGCCACGCCGGGCTCGTGTCGAGCCAGCGCGGGGTCGAGGGTGGCTACTGGCTGGCGCGGCCGGCGGCCGAGATCACGCTTGCCGAGGTGATTCGGGCCGTCGAAGGGCCGCTCGCGAACGTGCGCGGCACCCGTCCCGAGTCGGTCGAGTACGAGGGGGCCGCCGAGTCGTTGCGCAGCGTCTGGGTCGCGGTCAGGGCGAGCCTGCGAGGCGTGCTCGAGTCGGTCACGCTCGCCGACGTGGCACGGGGTGAGCTGCCGGCCTCACTGGACGAGCTGCTCGCCGACCCCGAGGCCTGGCGTCCGCACTGATCCGTTTCGCGACCCGACGAAGACGATCTGCCCGCTCTCGAGCTCGAGCTCGGCCTCCTCGTCGCGCGTCAGCTGGGCCGAGAACGCCCGTCCGTCGCCGCCGAGGAGGTCGACGCGCACCTCGAAGCCGAGGTGGACGACGCGCGCGACCATCGCCTCGAACGCGCCCGGCCACTGGTCGTGAGAGACGGCGAGATCGTGCGGCCGCACAGGGCCGTCCGCCGTTTGCACGACAGGCCCGAAGAACGTCATCACGAACTCGTTCGCCGGCGCGTCGTAGAGCTCACGCGGCGCTCCGATCTGCTGGATCCGTCCCTCGTTCATGAGCGCGATCCGGTCGGCGACGTCCATCGCCTCCTCCTGGTCGTGCGTGACGATCACCGTGGTCACGTTCTGCTCGTCGTGGAGGCGCCGCAGCCAGATTCGGAGCTCCTTTCGGACTCGCGCGTCGAGAGCACCGAAGGGCTCGTCCAGGAGCAGGACGCTCGGCTCGACCGCGAGCGCCCGGGCGAGGGCCATGCGCTGCCGCTGGCCGCCGGAGAGCTGCGCCGGGTAGCGGTCCGCGAGGCCGTGGAGCTGGACGAGGCGCAGCAGCTCCTCCACGCGGTCGGCGATCTCCGCCTTCGGGCGGCGGCGGATCTCGAGGCCGAAGGCGACGTTCTTCCTGACCGTCATGTGCTTGAACGCCGCGTAGTGCTGGAACACGAAGCCGACGCCGCGCGCCTGTGGAGCCCTCTCGGTGACGTCCTCGCCGTCCAGCGAAACCGTGCCGGCGTCGGGCCGCTCCAGCCCGGCGACGATCCGGAGCAGCGTCGACTTGCCGCTGCCGCTCGGCCCGAGCAGCGCGGTCAGCGAGCCGGTCTCGACCTCGAGCGTCACGTCGTCGAGCGCCACGAAGTCACCGAACCGCTTGCCAACGCCGTGGATCTCGATACTCACGAGCTCGCCACCTCCCGGGGCTTGAGAAACGTCATGGCGATGAGGACGAGGATGGCCATGATCGCCAGCACCATCGCGATCGAGTAGGCGCCCGACAGATCGAAGTTCTCGTAGCGATCCTCGACCCGGAGCGTCGCCGTCTCCGTCTGCCCCTCGAGGCGGCCGGAGACGATCGCGACCGCGCCGTACTCGCCGAGGCAGCGCGCGGTCGTGAGCACGACGCCGTAGATCACGGCCCACCGGATCGACGGGAGCGTGATCCGCCAGAACGTCTGCCAGCCGGAAGCGCCGAGCGTGTGCGCCGCCTGCTCCTGCTGGTCGCCGATCTCGCGCAGCGTCGGAATCACCTCGCGGGCCACGAAGGGCAGGGAGACGAACACGGTCGCCAGCACCATGGCCGGGAGCGCGAACAGGATCTGGATCCCGTGGCGCGTGAACCAGTCGCCGAACCAGCCTCCACGACCGTAGAGCAGGAACAGCGAGAGCCCGACGACCACGGGGGAGAGGGCCAGCGGCAGGTCGATCAGTGCGTTGACGACCCCCTTGAGCGGGAACTTGCGGCGAACGATCGCCAGCCCGACCACGATGCCGAAGACCGTGTTGATCGGAACCGCGATCGCCGCGATCAGCAGCGTGATTTCGAATGCATGGACGGTCGCGCTGTCGGTCAGCGTGCTCCAGACGTGCCCGGCGCCGTTGTCGAACGTCCGCCAGCAGACGATCGCCACGGGGCCGATCAGGACGACCAGCAGGTAGAAGAGCGCGATCCCTCGCAGGGACAGCTTCGCGACGGTGCCGCTACGCACGCTCGTGCCTCGTGGCCAGGCGTCGAATCCCACCGATGGCGAGCAGGACGACGAACGAGATCGTCAGCAGGACCACGGCGACAGCCGAAGCGCCCGCGGAGTCGCCGCTCTGGATGTGCAGGAAGATGAAGACCGATGCGACCTCCGTCGAGCGGGAGGACGCCGTGATGAGCACGACCGCGCCGATCTCGCCGATCGCCCGCGCGAACGCGAGCGCGACGCCGGAGAGGATGCCCGGCAGGATGTTGGGCAGGACGATCCGCCTGAACACGGTTCCCTCGGCCGCGCCCAGCGAGCGGGCCGCCTCCTCCATCTCCGTGTCGAGCTCGTACAGCACCGGTTGCACTGTCCGCACGACGAAGGGGAGCGTCACGAACAGCAGCGCGAGGCCGATCGCCCAGCGCGTGCCCGTGACGTTGACGCCGACCGGCGAGCGGGGCCCGTAGAGCGCGATCAGCGTCAGCCCGGCGACGATCGTCGGCAGCGCGAACGGTAGGTCGATGATCGCGTTGACGAGGTTCTTGCCTCGGAACTCGTCCCGCACGAGCACCCAGGCCGTGATCGTGCCGACCACCGCGTTGATCCCGGCGACGACGAGTGCGGCGGCGAGGCTGAGCTCGAGGGCCGCGACCGCCTCCGGGCTCGAGATGACGGTCCAGAAGCTGCCCGCGCCCTGGCGCCGCGACTCCCAGACGAGCGCCGCGATCGGCAGCAGCACGACCACGGACAGGAACGCCGTGATGAACCCGAGCGAGAGGGCGGCCTGCGCCCCCTCACTCGGAAGCCGCGTGCGCGGCGCCGCTACCGAGGCCGTGCTAGCCAGTGGGGCCTCCGACTGCTTTCTCGATCCCGACCATCAGGCCGTTCCGCGGGTCGAACCAGCGCTTGTCCACCTTGCGCCAGCCGCCGAACAGGGGGTTGTCGATCCTGATCAGCGCGCGGGTGGGGAACTTCGACTTGTACTTCTTGGCCACTGATTTGAGCAGGGGCCGGTAGCCGTACTGGGCGAGCAGGTCCTGTGCCGGCGCCGTTTTCGTGAAGGCGATGAACTTGTTCGTGAGCGCCAGGTTCGAGCTCGTCTTGATCGGAGCGATCGGAAGCTCGATCAGCATCGTCTTGTTCGGGACGAGGTAGCCGATGTGCTGCCCGGCCTGCTGCGCCGCAACCGCCTCGCTCTCGTAGGTGAGCAGGACGTCGCCCTTGCCGGCCAGGAAGGTGTTGGTGGCGTTTCGGCCCGAGCTGTCCTGGGAGACGACGTTGTGGAACAGCTTCTGCACGAACGCCTGCGCCTGCTTGTCCGTCTTGCCCTCGCGACGCGCGGCGGCGTAGGCGGCCAGCACGTTCCACTTCGCCGACCCGGAGCTGAACGGGTTCGGCGTCACGATCTGCACCCCCGGCTTGACCAGGTCGTCCCAGGTCTTGATGTGCTTCGGGTTGCCGCCGCGGAACGCGAAGACGACGACGGAGTACGCCTCGTTCCCGCCGTAGGACTGCTTCTGCCAGTTCGCGTCGACGAGGCCCGCATCGACGAGCGTGTCGACGTCGAGCCCGGTCGAGAGGAAGACCACGTCGGCCTTGAGGCCGGCCGCGACGGCGCGCGCCTGGTCGCCCGAGGGCCCATACGAGGTCGAGAACGAGACGTCCTTGCCGGCCGGCGTCTGCTGCCAGAGCTGGATGATCTTGCCCATCACCGTCTTCGGGGTCGAGTAGCCGACGAGCGACAGCGTCGTCCCCTTGGTGCTCGCCCCGGCGACGGCGGCGACAAGGCCGGCCACGACAATCGTTACGGCGATAAGACTTATACGTTTCATCCTGACTCCTTATTTATCATCTTTGTCTATTCGTTGAGTGAAGAATACGATCAGATCATCATAGGTCTCGTCAAATAGAAGCGATTTGCAGGCTGTTTCCGATTAGCTAGTCTGATGGGCATGGAGCGCCTCGAGACGCTGTTGCGCGACGCCTTCCCGGATGCGACCGATCTGCGCGTCGTCGACCGGACAGGCACCGGCGACCACTTCCATGTGCTCGTCCAGTCGCCGCGCTTCGACGGGCTCTCGCTCGTCGAGCAGCACAAGCTCGTCTACGCGGCGCTCTCCGGACCGCTCGACGACGGCACCATCCACGAACTGCGAATCACGACGAAAGGGAGCTAGATGACCGACGAGCTGAGGGACAGGATCAAGGACGTGATCGACAACGAGCCGGTCGCCCTGTTCATGAAGGGCACACCGGACCTGGCCATGTGCGGCAACTCGCAGCGTGCGATCGACGCGCTGCGGAGTGCCGGCGCGCCGCTGACGGCGGTCAACATCCTCCCGGATCCGCAGATCAGACAGGAGCTCCAGGCGCTCTCCGGCTGGCCGACGATCCCGCAGGTGTTCGTCAAGGGCGAGCTGATCGGCGGCGCCGACATCACCGAGGAGCTGGCTGCCTCGGGCGAGCTCGAGCGCAAGCTGTCGGACGCGCTCGGCGAGAACTACCGCGGCTCGGCGATACAGAAGATCGTCCCACTCGTGTAGCCGAGCCGGCACAATGACGCGACATTGTTGCTACGCTTTGTAGCTACAATGCCGACAGTGGGAATCAGAGAGCTGCGTGCCGACTTGAGCAGGTGGGTGAAGCGGGTCGAGGCCGGTGAAGAGATCGTGATCACCGATCGAGGCCGGACGGTTGCGCGGATCGTCCCCGCGGACGGCCGGACCAAGCTCGACCACCTGATCGCCGAGGGCCGTGTGCAGCCCGCGCCGGACCCTTCGGGCTGGCGCCCCACCAGGCGGGTCAGCGTCAAGGGCGGGATCGGCGATCTCGTCGACGAGCAGCGACGCTGATCGCCTACTTCGACACGTCTGCGTTCTTCAAGCTCATCGTCGACGAGCCCGGTTCGTCCGACGTCGAGGCAGTGTGGAACTCGGCGACGAGCCGGGTTTCATCGATCCTGCTGTACGTGGAGGCCCGGGCTGCCCTTGCCGCCGCAGCGCGGAGCAAGCGCGCCTCGCCGCGGGCGGCCCGGAAGGCGCGAGGCGATCTCGAGCGGCTCTGGAGGGGCCTCGCTCGCGTCGCCGCGGACGAGCCGCTGTTGGCGAGAGCCGGAGAGCTCGCCGAGACGCTTGCGCTTCGCGCCTATGACGCGGTTCATCTCGCGTCCGCCGAGGCGATCAACGGCCCCAGCACCGTGCTCGTGGCGACCGACCGGGCGCTGCTCGCGGCAGCTCGTGCGCAGGGGTTGGCAACAGTCAGCCTGCCGGCGTAGCCGCGGCCTCGGCGCGCTTCTCCCAGTAGCGCTTCAGTCCGAGGTACGTCTGCCAGACGGGGCCGGCGCGCTCGTAGTAGGTGACGTCGCCCTCGTCGGAGGCGAGCACGTCGGCGCGCGACGCCGCCATGAACTCCTCCTGGCTCATCCCGGAGCGCACGCGCTCGGCTGCCCGCGCGAGCTCCTCGCGCATCCGCGTCAGGTGCTCCTCGGGGTCGTCGGCGACGCCGAAGTGCGTCAGCGCGAACCGCTCGGGACGTCGCCGCTCGATCTCCCGGAACGTCTGCTCCCAGCCCTCGAGGTCGATGTCCGGCGGGGGCGCGGCCGGAAAGACGTACCGACCGGGCTGGATCCGCACACCGACGGCGTCGCCTGCGTGCAGCGTGCCGTCGCGGGCGAGGTAGGAGACGTGGTGGGACGCGTGGCCCGGCGTGGGGAAGACCTCGAGCCCCACGGCGCTCGAGCCGACCGGATCGATGTTCTGCTCCGGCACCGGGACGAGCTCTCCCCACAGCACGTCGAACGCGTCGCCGTACAGCCGGCGGGCGCTCCGCTCCAGTCGGCTCGGATCGACGATGTGCGGCGCTCCGATCGGCGAGACGTGGACGCGCAGCGTGGGGTGCTGGCGGACGAGCGTGCCTGCGGCACCCGCGTGGTCGAGATGGATGTGCGACAGCAGTAGATGGCGGATGTCCGTCAGCGCGAGCCCGCGCTCGCCGAGGCCGGCCTTCAGCGCCTCGACCGTCGAGGACGGCCCGCAGTCGAAGAGCGCCGGGCCGTCGTCCGTGTCCACGACGTACACGCCGACGATGCGCTCGAGGCCCTGGTGCATCAGGTCGATCGGCGCGAGTGTCACGGCGGCCGGCGCCACGTTCTCTAGGCGTGGGCGGCCGGAGACCGCACCAGCGCCGCTTCGAGATCGGCGATCAGGTCGTCGGCCGACTCGATCCCCACCGACAGCCGGACGAGGTTGCGCGGCGCGGCGAAGGGGGCGGTCGCGGTCGAGGCGTGCGTCATCCGTGCCGGCACCTCGATCAGGCTCTCGACGCCGCCGAGGCTCTCGGCCAGGAGCCACAGCTTCGTGCGGGCGACGAGCTCGACGGCCTCCTCCTCGGTCTCGACGAGGAACGAGACCATGCCGCCGAAGTCGCGCATCTGGCTCGAGGCGATGTCGTGGCCGGGGTGGTCCGGCAGACCGGGATAGAGAACCTTCTCGACGCGCGGATGGGAAGAGAGGAACTCCGCGACGGCGCGCGCGTTCTCGCAGTGTTGCCGCATGCGCACCGCCAGCGTCTTCAGGCCGCGGAGCACGAGCCAGCAGTCGAACGGCCCGGGGACGGCGCCGAGCGACTTCTGCAGGAAGAAGAGGCGCTCCGCCACGGTCGGGTCGTTGGTAGCCGCGAAGCCGCCGATCAGGTCCGAGTGGCCCCCGAGGTACTTCGTGAGCGAGTGGACGACGACGTCGGCGCCGAGCGAGAGCGGCTGCTGCAGGTACGGCGTGGCGAAGGTGTTGTCGACGACGACGAGCGCGCCGGCCGCGTGTGCGGCGTCGGCGGCGGCGCGGACGTCGACGATATTCAGCGTGGGGTTGGTCGGCGTCTCGATCCAGACTAGGCGCGTGCGATCGTCGAGATGGTCGGCGAGACCCGCGCCCATGTCCGTCGCGGGCAGGTACGTGAACTCGTAGCCCTTCGGCTCGTAGACCTGCGAGAACATCCGGTAGACGCCGCCGTAGACGTCGTTGACGCAGACCACGCGCTCGCCGGGGTTGACGAGGTGCATGAGCGTCGTCGTCGCGCCGAGGCCCGACGAGAAGGCGACGCCGTGCTCCGCGCCCTCCAGCGAGGCGAGGCAAACCTGGAGGGCCGTTCGGGTCGGGTTGGCGACCCGCGAGTAGTCGTAGCCCTTGTGGACGCCGACCTCCTCCTGGACATAGGTCGAGGTCTGGTAGATCGGCACGGTCACTGCGCCGGTGGCGGGGTCGGGCTCTTGCCCGTCGTGGATCGCGCGTGTCTCGAAGTCCACCCCGGGATCGTAGCGCTGCAACACCCGGTGCCTGGCACGAGCCAGACCCTGATCCGATCAGTGCCAGAGCAGTGCCGCGAGCAGTGCCGGAGCAGGGTCAGAGCAGTGTCAGTCACCCGGACGTGTCCGGATTGGGCTAGCGCCGCCGTGCCTGCTCCCGCGAGGGCGTCGATCAGTGCTCGACCCTCTCGATCCCGAGCGCGCGCGCGAGGCGCTCGAGGGCGCGCTCGAGGGCGTCGTCGAGCGCCTGCGAGCGGCGCACGCGCGGCTCGAGATGGAAGGCCTTGACGCGCAGCACGCTCTCCTTGCGGTCCGTCTTGAGGTCGGCCCGGCCGACGAGCCGGTCCCCGTACAGGAAGGGAAGCACGTAGTAGCCGTAGACGCGCTCGTGCTCGCGCTTGTAGACCTCGATCACGTGGCGGAAGCCGAAGACGCGTTCCACGAAGGCCCGGTCCCAGAGCATGTTCTCGAACGGGGAGAGCAGGACGCCGCCCCCGGGAACCTTCCCGTCCACCTCCGCGCCGGCCGGGACCACCACCGGCGCTCCGCCGTCCGCGACCCGCACCCGCCGCACGAGCCCTTGCCGCTCGAGCTCGTCGACGGCCGGTCGCATGCCTCCGGCGCCGCCGGGGAGCCGGGTGTGGTCGGCGATCCCCGCCTCGGTCAGCGCTCCGCGTCCCTGCACAGCCCGGAGCGCGTAGCCGCGCCGGAACTCGTCCTCGGACGGCACCGGCGCGTCGAGGTACGGGCCCGGGATCACGCGCTCCGGCAGGTCGTAGAGACGCTGGAAGCCGTCGCGGCCTGCGACGACGACCTCGCCCGCGGCGAACAGGTGCTCGAGCGCACGCTTCGCGGGCTTCCAGCTCCACATCTCGCCCGGCGTCGGCCCCTGGCCCTCGAACGCGCGGGAGGGCAGCGCGCCGCGCTCCTGGATCGCCTCGAGCACGTGCGCCTCCGTCTCCCGGTCGGTCCGCTCGCGACCCCACCAGTGCCGGTCGCGGAGGTGCACCATGCGCCGCTTGAAGAGCGGATAGTCCTCGATCGGGAGCAGGCACGCCTCGTGGGCCCAGTACTCGAAGATCCGTGCCTGCGAGAGCAGGCGGGTCACCGTTCCCGGCGCGTAGCGGCCGAGCCGCGAGGTCAGCGTCAGGCGGTGCGCGCGATCGACGGTCGAGATCGAGTCGAGCTGCACGCAGCCGAGCCGTTCGACCGTCGCGGCGACGTCGGCCGGACGGGACGTCCGCGCCCGTGTCGCAAAGCGCTGGTGGGCGACGACGTAGCGCCGGAGCTGGTCGAGGGAAACGACTTCCACGCCGGTGTCAACGCAGCTCGCGCAGCTCGGCTTCCTCGTCTGCCAGCGCTTCGATCGAGCGCAGGATCCGGTGCGCATGGTGCTCGACGATCGGCCCGATCACCGGCCACGCATCGAGCAGCCGCTCACGCGAGGCTGCGTCGCTCGCGGTCGCGCGCACGGAGAAGGTGACCAGCGACGCATCGTCCGTCTCCGGCTCGACGGAAACAGCCCACGCGAGCCTGATCCGGCCCGGCGCCCCTGCGTCGAATCGCCAGATCAACCCGTTCGGGCACGGCGTCACGATGTGCTGAGCGACACCCAGCGCCAGCAGCCCCTCCACGAGCGGCCCGACCAGATCCTGATTCGCGGCCGCGGCCTCCACCGCCGGGGACGAGGCCTCGACCGTCCTGGCGTAGCACTCGCTGAGATCGGGCTCCGTGCGGAACCCGGCGGGGATCTCGATCTGGTTCACGGTCGACATTCGTGTTCTCCCTTCGCTCTCGGTGACGTACGTACCGTCGCACCGGGGCGGCGCATCGGCGATGCGGCCAGCAGGCTTGTCATGGTTCGGCTGGCCACACTCGTTAACCTCGTCCGGATGCTCCGCCTCTATCGCATTCCGTTCTCGACGAACGTGGAGCGCGTCGCGCTCGCGCTCGCGCACAAGGGGTTGGAGGCGGAATCGGTGTTGGTCGACCCGGCCGACCGCAGGGAGGTGCGGAAGGTGAGCGGCCAGCGGCTGGTTCCCGTGCTCGTGGACGGAGAGGAGGTGATCGCCGACTCGACTCGCATCCTCGAGCACCTCGAGGAGCGCCATCCGCACCGGCCGCTGTACCCGGAGGACACGGCGTCGCGGGCCGAGATGGAGGTGTTCGTCGACTGGTTCAACCGCGTCTGGAAGGTGCCTCCGAACGCGATCGCGGCCGAGCTCGCCAAAGCGAGGCCGAACGAGAAGCGGATCGCCGAGCTCGGCTCGCAGCTGAGCGGCCGGCTCGATCTGTTCGAGCGCCTGCTCGAGGACCGCGGCCACCTGCTCGGCGAGGACTTCTCTGCAGCCGACTGCGTCGCCTTCCCGTTTCTCAAGTACGCCGCGATCCCGTTGCCGGACGGCGACGACGAGCTCTTCCACCGGGTGCTCCGCGACTACCAGCCGCTGGGCGACGCGCACCCGCGCTTGGAGAGCTGGATCCGCCGGGTCGACGCCAGGCCCCGCACCTAACCACGGGGGAAACGGCCGGTTTCCCCCGTGAGCCCCCTTCCCCTTCGCCGCGCTCACAGCGCGGCCCGAGCTACTACCGGGCAAGCCCGGCCTTCGCCGCCGCTGGTGGCGCGTAACGACGGGGCCCTTGGGGACGCTTCCAACCTCCGCGGAGCCGGGGCTTTGCCCCGGTGGAGCCCGGGTCGCCGTCCAGCCGGTGCGGCAAAGGAAAGGCCCGTGGGGGAAACCGGCCGGTTTCCCCGTGCTACTCGGTGCGGGCGTGCGCCAGGTACTCGAGGAAGTCCGAGCGGGTGAGAACCGCGAGCGGGACGTCGCCGCGCACCACGACTACCGCCGCCCCGCCGCCGGTCAGGTCGGCGAACACCTCGTCCAGCGAGTCGTTCGCGTCCACGGCGGGTAGCGGCGAGCCCATCGCCGCGGCAACCTCCTCGCCGAGCGAGTCGGGATCCCTGAAGATCCGGTCGAGCAGCCCCCGTTCGTTGAGCGAGCCGACCACGTCGGCCAGCGACTCGACCGGCTCGCTGCGGACGACCGGCAACTGGGAGATGCCGTAGCGCTGCATCAGCTCGATGGCGGCGCCGACCTTCTCGTGCGTTCCGCAGACGACGAGGTCGGGCAGGCGGCCGTCCGGCGAATGCTTGTAGGAGAGCACCTCGGCGATCGTCGGCGTCGGGCCTCCGCGCTCGAGGAAGCCGTGCTCCAGCATCCAGTTGTCGTCGAAGATCTTCGACAGGTAGCCGCGGCCGCCGTCGGGGATCGTGGTCAGGATCGTGATTCCCGGCCCGTGCCTTCCTGCCGTCTCGAGCATGGCGTGGACGGACGTGCCGCCCGAGCCGCCGACCAGGATCCCCTCCTCGCGCGCCAGGCGGCGAGCGACGAGGAAGGAGTTACGATCCGAGACCCGCACGTACTCGTCCACGACGGCCGGGTCGAACGTGCCGGGGAACGTGTCCTTGCCGATCCCCTCGACGAGGTAGGGGTGCACGTCCGGGCCCGAGTAGATCGAGCCCTCCGGGTCGGCGCCGACGATCAGGAGCTCGGGGTTCTGCTCCTTCAGGTAGCGGCCGGCGCCGGTGATCGAGCCACCGGTCCCGACGGAGATGACGACGGCGTCCAGCTCGCCGCCGGTCTGCTCCCAGATCTCAGGCCCCGTCGTCGCGTAGTGGGCCTCCGGATTGTCGGCGTTCGAGTACTGATCCGGCTTGTATGCACCGGGAATCTCCTCCGCGAGCCGGTCGGACACGGAGTAGTAGCTCTCGGGCGAGTCCGCATCGACTGCGGTGGGACAGATGACGACCTCGGCGCCGTACGCGCGCAGGAGCGAGATCTTCTCCGGGGCCACCTTGTCCGGAAGCACCATGATCATCCGGTAGCCCTTGATCGCCGCGGCGAGGGCGAGCCCGACGCCGGTGTTGCCCGAGGTCGGCTCGACGATCGTCCCTCCGGGCCGGAGCTTGCCCTCGCGCTCGGCTGTCTCGACCATCCGTAGGCCGATGCGATCCTTGTTCGAGCCGCCCGGGTTCAGATACTCGAGCTTGGCGAGCAGGGTGCAGCCGAGCTCCGCGCCGACCTTCTGCAGGCGGACGACCGGCGTGTTTCCGATCAGGTCGAGAACGGTCGGATAGTCCCTCGGCACCGGGCAAGCCTAACGTCCGCATCCCTCAAGTTCGGGATGCGAGGTGACGATAACCGCAAGCGTGGAAGCCGCGGAGATTTCCTGGCGCCCGCTCGGCGAGCTGTTCGTCAGCCGCGGGTTGATCAGCGAGGCCGAGCTCGAGACGGCGCTCGCTGAGCAGACCGCGACGGGCAAGCGCCTCGGCGAGATCCTCGTCGACCGCGGGCTCGTGTCGGGGCCTGACCTGACGAGCGCGCTCATGGATCAGCTCGGCATCGAGATCTCCAAGGAAGAGGGGTTCGGTTCCGGTCTCTGGGCCGAGATCAAGCGCCGTCACAAGCGCGTCCGTCCCGACCTGCCCGAGGGGGAGGAGCCGGACGTCTCCGAACGGTCGGAGATCGCGCTCGTCCCACCGTCCGGGGGCGAGCCTGCGGTGCCGGAGCCCGATGTGTCCGAGCCCGAGCCGGAGCCGATCGCGTTGCCGGAGCCGGAGCCGATCGTGTTGCCGCCCGCGGCGGTCGACCGGGAGCTTCACCAGGAGTTCGAGGAGTACCAGCCGCCCGCTCCGATCGAGGCGCCGGCGCCTCCCCCCGCAGCCGAGTGCCAGTGCCAGTGCCAGTGCTTGCGCCCGCAGCCGAGGTGGCGCCCGAGCCCCAGCCGGGGGCCGAGCCGGAGAACGCCGCGGCCCTTCGCGCCGAGCTCGAAGCGGCACGCGCCGACCTCGTGCATCTCCAGGAGATGCTGGCGGATGCGATGACCGCTCTTTCCGCGCTCACCGCCGAAGCCGCGAACGATCGCCGCGACGCCTAGCGCGTAGACACCGTCGGTCAGTGGCGGAAGTGCCGGCGGCCGGTGAAGACCATCGCCGCCCCGGCCTCGCGCACCGCGTCGATCACCTCGGCGTCCCGCTTCGATCCGCCGGGCTGAACGATCGAGCTGACTCCCGCCTCGAGCGCGAGCCGGGGCCCGTCCGCGAACGGGAAGAACGCGTCGGAGGCCAGGGCCGCGCCGGCGAGATCGTGCCCGTGCTCGCGCGCCTTGTCGAGGGCGATGCGGACCGCGTCGACCCGGCTCATCTGGCCGGCGCCGATCCCGATCGTGCGCCCGCCCTTCGCGAGCACGATCGCGTTCGAGGTCACGTGCTTGCAGACCGTCCAGGCGAAGCGGAGGTCGGCGAAGGCCGCGTCATCCGGCTCGCCGCAGACGACCGACATCGACTCGTGGCCCCCGAAATCGCGCTGCTGGACGAGGAAACCGCCCAGAGCGCTACGCGCCTGCAGCGGGCTCGCGCCGCTCGCCGAGGCGGTGAGAATCCGGATCGCGGGCTTGGCGGATAGCGCCGCGAGCGCGCCCGGCTCGTACCCGGGGGCAGAGAGAACCTCGACGAACTGCTCGGCGAGGTGCTGCCCCAGTGTCGCGGTCACGCGCTCGCTGAGCACGACGACGCCCCCGTAGGCCGAGACCGGGTCGCAGGCAAGCGCTCCCTCGTAGGCGTCCTCGATCGAGCCCGCCACGGCGGCGCCGCACGGGTTTGCGTGCTTGACGATCGCGCAGGTCGGACGACCGTCGAGCTCGAGCTCTTCGACCAGTGCCCGTCCGGCTGCGAGGTCGTTCAGGTTGTTGTACGAAAGCGGCTTGCCGTGCAGTTGCTCGCCGATCGCTGCCCCGGCGCCGTAGAACGCAGCCCGCTGGTGCGGATTCTCGCCGTATGCGAGATCGGTCACCTTCTCCAGCGTGACCGTGATCCGGTCGGGGAGCACGTCGTCGCGACAGAACCAGGCTGCGATCGCTGCGTCGTAGGCTGCCGTCGCCGCGAACGCCTCGGCGGCGAGCGTGCGCCGTGTCTCGAGCGACACCGTGCCGTCCCGCCGGAGCTCGTCGAGCACGCCTTCGTACTGCTCGGGGCGGGAGACGGCGGCGACGTGGGCGAAGTTCTTGGCGGCGCCGCGGAGCATCGCCGGCCCGCCGACGTCGATCATCTCGACGGTCTCGTGCTCGCCGAACGGATAGAGGCCCACGCAGACGAGGTCGAACGGCTCGATGCCGTGCGCCTCGAGGTCGGCGACGTCGGTCGGGACGTCGCGGCGCGCCAGGATGCCGCCGTGGACGGCCGGGTGCAGCGTCACGACGCGATGCCCGAGTAGCTCGGCGAAGCCGGTGAGGCTCTCGATCCTCGTCACCTCGATCCCGTGCTCCTCGAGGTGGGCCGCGGTGCCGCCGCTCGCGACGATCTCGGCTCCGAGCTCGACCAGCCCGCGCGCAAACTCGGCCACGCCGCCCTTGTCGTACACGGAAATCAGCGCGCGCATAGCTCCCGCACCACCTCCGGCAACAGCCGGTGCTCGACGGCGTGGATCCGCTCCTCGAGCGTCTCGCGCGGCTCGACGGGCACCGGCTCCTGCCTGATCACCGGTCCCGTGTCGATCCCCTCGTCGACGTAGTGGACGGTCACGCCGGTCGTCTCCGCGCCGGCGGACAGCGCGTCCTCGATCGCGCGCAGACCCGGGAACGCGGGCAGGAGCGACGGATGGACGTTGACGATCCGGCCCGAGAACCGGTCGAGGAAGGAGGGTGTCAGCAGGTGCATGTAGCCCGCCAGCACGACGAGCTCGACCCGGTGCTCCTCGAGCCAGGTCGCCATCAGGAGATCGCGCTCCTCGCGGATCGGATGGCAGTCCAGGCTGAAGGCCGCCGCCGGAATGCCGGCCGCGCGGGCTCGCAACAGGGCGTAGGCGTCCTTGCGGCTCGAGGCGACGGCGACGACCGGCAAGCCCGCGTCGATCAGCGCCTGCAGGTTCGTCCCACGCCCGGACACCAGCACACCGATCGCGCGTCCCTGGCCGCCGTCGGCTCCCACCGGGCGAAGCCCGGCTCCGCCGCCGCCTGACGCCGCTGGCGGCACGGTGCTCTCCGGGCCCGTGTTACTCACACTGTGCCCTCCGGCCCCGCACCACCAGCGGCGCCCCAGGAACGCGCGACTCCGTCACGCGCGCTCGATCCTGCCGATCACGAGCTCGCTTCCCGGGTCCGGCACGACGGCGCAGTAGCCGATGCCGAGGTTGAACACCCGCCGGAGCTCCTCCTCCGCGACGTGGCGGGCGAGCCAGCGGAAGACCTGCGGTCGCTCCCACGCGTCCCAGTCGATCCGGGCGTGCAGGCCGGTCGGAACGACGCGCTCGAGGTTCCCGAGGATGCCTCCGCCCGTCACGTGGGCGAGCGCCCGGACGTCGTGAGCCGCCCGCAGCCGGCGGACGTCGTCGAGATACAGGCGCGTCGGCGCCAGCAGATCCGGCCCGTCGTAATCCTCCTCCTCGAGGATCCGGCGGACGAGCGTGAAGCCGTTGGCGTGAACGCCTGCAGACGGAAGACCGATCACGGCGTCGCCTTCCTGCACCCGTGAGCCGTCGATCAACTCGGCCTCCTCGACGATGCCGACGCAGGTGGCCGCGAAGTCGAGCTCACCCTCGCGGTAGATGCCCGGAAGCTCGGCCGTCTCGCCGCCGATCAGGGCACAGCCCGCGGCGCGGCAGACCGAGGCGGCGCCCTCGACCAGCTCCGTGACCTGCTCGAGGTCGAGCTCGGCCGCGGCGACGTAGTCGAGCAGGAACAGCGGCTCGGCGCCCGTGGTGATCACGTCGTTGATGCAGTGCGCCGCCATGTCCGCGCCGCAGTTGCGCAACAGGCCGCGCTCGCGGGCGACGATCGGCTTCGTCCCGATCGAGTCGAGCGAGGCGGCGAGCAGCCGTCCGCCCCCGAGCGGATAGAGCCCGGCGAACGCGCCGAAGCCCTCCGCGCCGGTCGACTCGACCGCCGCCCGCAGGCGCGAGACGACGTCCACCGCCTTCTCGAGCGAGACGCCGGCGGTCTCGTACGAGTGCTCCGGGGTCACGGACCGAGTCTAGAGCCCGCGCACCACGGCACTACACTGGCGGCGTGCTCGCCGCGGTCTCGCCGCTGACCAGCTGGACGTTCGACCCGATCCAGCTGACGAGCCTGGCGCTGATCGGCTTCCTCTACTTCCGCCGGGTGCGGACGCTCGCGGAGCGGGGCACGCCGGTCGCGGCCTGGCGGCAGTGGTCGTTCGGCTCCGGCCTGGCCCTGCTCTTCCTCGTCCTCGCCTCGCCGGTGGACGCGCTCGGCGAGAAGCAGTTCCTGTTCATGCACATGATCCAGCACATCGTGATCGGCGACCTGTCGCCGCTCCTGATGGTGGCGGGCCTGACGGGGCCGATCCTGCGGCCGGTGCTGGCGCTCCCCGTGATCGGGCGGCTCCGCGTGCTCGGGCACCCGCTGATCGCGCTGCCGCTGTGGGCGTTCAACCTGTACATCTGGCACCTGCCCTTCCTGTACGAGGCGGCGCTCCACCACGACGTCGTGCATGCGCTCCAGCACACGCTCTTCTTCGCGTGCGGGGCGCTCTTCTGGGCCGCCGTGCTGGAGCCGCTGCCCGGCCCGAGCTGGTTCGGCACGGGAGCGAAGCTCATCTACATCGTCGCGGCACGGCTGATCGGGATGGTGCTCGCCAACGTGATGCTGTGGTCGGGAAGCGTCTTCTACTCGACCTACGACCACGCGGCCCGATGGGGGATCACGCCGCAGGCCGATCAGGGCACGGCCGGCTCGGTGATGATGATCGTGGACTCGGTGGTGACGATCTGCGCGATCGCGTGGCTCTTCCTCAAGCTGGCCGGGGAGAGCGAGCTCAAGCAGCGTCTGATCGAGGAAGGCCACGATCCGGCCCTCGCGTCACGCGCGGTCCGCTACGGCCGCGGCGAGAAGCTCCCCAGCCGCTGACGCACGGGTCGGCTACGCCCGCGCCGGCTCGAACCGCAGCTTCGCGAGTGTGCGGTCTTCGGGAATCCGCGTCGGGTAGTCGCGCGTCAGGCAGGCGCGGCAGAGTGTCGTCCCGGGGCGGCCGGTCGCCAGGGTCAGCCCCTCGAGCGACAGGTAGGCGAGCGACGTCGCCCCGATGTGCTCCCGCACCTCCTCGACGGTGCGGCTCGCCGCGATCAGCTGGCTCTCGTCCGCCAGGTCGATGCCGTAGAAGCACGGCCCGACGATCGGCGGCGACGACACGCGCACGTGCACCTCGGCCGCGCCCGCGTCGAAGAGCATCTGCACGATCTGCCGGGTCGTGTTCCCGCGGACGATCGAGTCGTCGACGACGACGAGGCGCTTGCCCGCGACTTCGTCGAGCGGGTTGAACTTGAGACGGATGCCCTGCTCCCGCAACGCCTGGTCGGGCTGGATGAACGTACGGCCGATATAGCGGTTCTTGATCAGCCCCTCGCTGAACGGGATCCCGCTCGCGCGCGCGAACCCCACCGCCGCGGGCGTGCCGGAGTCGGGAATCGGGAGGACGAGGTCGGCATCGACCGGCGCCTCCGCTGCGAGCCCCTCGCCCATGCGCACCCGCGCGCCGTGCGTCTCCACGCCGGCCAGGTACGAGTCGGGCCGCGAGAAGTAGAAGGACTCGAAGATGCAGAGCGCGCCGCCGTCGACGGGGTCGACGGCCTGGATCGATTGCACGCCGGACTCGTCGACGACGAGCAGCTCGCCGCGACCGACCTCGCGCTCGAACTCGGCGCCGAGCAGGTCGAGCGCACACGTCTCGGAGGAGACCACCCGGTCGTCGCCGAGCCTGCCGAGCACGAGTGGGCGGAAGCCGCGGGGATCGCGGAAGGCGAGCAGCTTGCCCTCGGACAGAGCCGTGATCGAGTAGGCGCCCTCGAGTCGCTGCATCGCCGCGGCCACCGCCTCCTCGACCGGCCGCTCGTCGTTCGCGATCAGGGCCGCGATCAGCTCCGAATCGGAGGTCGACGAGAGGCGAACGCTGTCTGCGGCCAGCTCGTCGCGCAGCCTCGACGCGTTGACGAGGTTGCCGTTGTGCCCGAGGGCGATCGTCCGCACACGGCCGTGCTGCACGAGCGGCTGCGCGTTCTCCCACGCGTTCGATCCCGTCGTCGAGTACCGCGTGTGGCCGATCGCGAGCTCGCCGGGAAGCGCGTGCAGCTTCTCCTCCGTGAACACCTGCGCGACCAGGCCGAGGTCGCGCAGCACGGTCAGCCGTCCTGCCTCGGAGACGGCGATGCCGGCCGACTCCTGGCCGCGATGCTGCAGCGCGTGCAGGCCGAAGTAGGTGAGCCGCGCAACATCGCGTTCCGGGGCGCGGATGCCGAACACGCCGCACATCAGACTGTTCCGAGCTCCACGAGGTCGTGCCACGCAGGCTCGTCTCCGGAGTACGCGACGATGACACCGGCACCGTCGATGACATCGAGCTCGGCTTCGATCCCTGACCAGGTTGCAGCTTCGCGGATGGCCTTCGCGGTACCGCCCCGGGAGACGTCGTGCGCCAGCGAGAACCGGTGCGCGTTCTGCCAGACGAAGCGGACGAGCTCGGCGCCCTCGCCGTGGAGGAGCGCCACCGTGTCGCCCCGGTGCCAGCGGTTCGGGATCCGCGTCACGTCGCGGACGAGTCCGACGCAGCCGACGACGGGCGTCGGCGGGATCGCGCGCCCGTCCGTCTCGTTGTAGAGCGAGACGTTGCCCGACACGACCGGGATGCCCAGCTCCTCGGCCGCCACGGCGATCCCCTCGATCGCCTGCTCGAGCTCCCAGGCGATCTCCGGCTTCTCCGGATTGCCGAAGTTGAGGCAGTCGGTGAGCCCGATCGGCTCGCCGCCCGCGCAGGCGACGTTCAGCGCGGCCCCGTAGACGGCCAGGCGGCCCGCCAGGTACGGATCGCGCTCGCCCGGCGGCGGGCCGTCGAGCGACACCGCAAGCCCGCGAATTCCGTCCAGCCGCAGCACGGCCGCGTCGAAGCCCGGGCGGCGGACGGTACGCGAGCCGACCAGCTGGTCGTAGCGCTCGAACACGCCCGTCTTCGGCTCGAGGTTCGTCGGATCGACCGGCGCGCGCTCCACGACCCGGGGCTTCGGCCGTAGCTCGTAGCGAGGGCAGTCGTCCGTCAGGAAGCGGGCCGGAACGGCGCCGACGACCTCGTCGCCGGAGAAGGCGCGCAAATCGCCGCTCGCGGTGACCGAGCCGATCTCGGCGAACGGCAGCTCCCAGCGCTCGAGCACCTCGGCGACCTCGGCCAGCCGATCGGGAGCGACGCTCGCGACCATCCGCTCCTGGCTCTCCGAGATCATGATCTCCCACGGCTCGAGGTCGGCCTCGCGCAGCGGCACGCGGTCGAGATGGACGTCGACGCCCGCGCCGTCCGAGGCCATCTCGGCGAGTGCCGACGCCAGCCCGGCGGCGCCGCAGTCCTGCAGCGACTCGACCAGGCCGCGCTCGGCGAGCTCCACCGAGACCTCGATCAGCCGGTTGCCGGTGAACGGGTCGCCGATCTGCACCGACGGCCGCTTCTCGGCGGCGCCTTCACCGAGCTCCTGGCTCGCGAGCACGCTGGCGCCGCCGATCCCGTCGCGGCCGGTCGTGGCGCCGTACAGGACGAGCACGTTCCCGACCGTCGAGGCACCGGCGCGGGTGACGCGCTCGGCCGGCAGGAGGCCGACGCACATCGCGTTCACGAGACAGTTGTCCCTGTAGGCCTGGTCGAAGACGGCCTCGCCCCCGACCGTCGCGACGCCGACCGAGTTGCCGTAGGAGCCGATCCCCGCGACGGCACGGTCGAAATGGTCGTCCGGCCCGCCGAAGCGCAGCAGGTCGAGGAGCGCGATCGGTCGTGCGCCCATCGCGCTGATGTCGCGGAGGATGCCGCCGACGCCGGTTGCAGCCCCCTGGAACGGCTCGACCGCCGACGGGTGGTTGTGGCTCTCGACCTTGAACGCCACCGCCTCGCCCTCGCCGAGATCGAGCACCCCGGCGTTCTCGCCCGGGCCCTGCAGCACGCGTTCACCTGTCGACGGGAGTCGGCGGAGCAGGAGCGCCGAGTGCTTGTAGCCGCAGTGCTCCGACCAGAGGAGCGAAAAGACCGCGAGCTCGAAGTGATTCGGCTCCCGCGCAAGCAGCTCGCGGATGCGTTCCAGCTCCCCGTCGGTGAGGCCGAGGGCCTGATGGAGGGGCTGTGCGACAAGCGTCGTCAGGGGTTCCCAGTCTAGTGCGGGAACCTGACGAGCAGGCGGCTCGTTACTCACAGCATGGCTGTGCGATCGTTGGAGAGATCATGAACCGGGGATCGTCGTCGGCCGGGGCGCGCGCGAGAGGGACTGTCGAGCCGCTCGCGGGTTCGTCGGGCGCCGCCGGCGAGGGACGCGCGTGAGTCAGCGCTACGTCCCCTCGGTCTTGCTGCTGGCCGCGATCTGGGGTGCCTCGTACCTGTTCATCAAGGTAGGCGTGCGGGACTTCCAGCCGCCGACGCTGATGGCGGCGCGGCTCGCAATCGCCTTCGTGCCGCTGTTCGTGTACCTCGCGGTCACGAGGGGCGGTCCCGGCCGGGCCGCGCGCGAGCTGGCCGGGGTGTGGCGGGCGGGCATCGTGCTCGGGCTGGTGAACGCAGCCGTGCCGTTCACGCTCGTCGCCTGGGGCGAGACGCACATCGACTCCGGCGTGGCCGGTGTCGCGCAGGCGAGTGTCCCGGTCTTCACCGCGCTGCTCGCGCTCCGCTGGCTGCCGAGCGAGCGGGCCACCGGCGCACGCCTGGTCGGGATCGGGGTCGGCCTCGTCGGCGTCGGCGTGCTGACCGGGATCGACCCGGGGAAGGGGTGGTGGGCGGTGGCGGGCACGCTCGCCGTCGTGCTCTCCTCCGTCTCGTATGCGGCCGGCGGCCTCTACGGGCAGACGCGAACGGCGACCGTCGCGGGGCCCGTACTAGCGACCGCGACGACGCTCTACGGCGCCTTGCTGCTCCTGCCCTGGGCGCTCGTCGACCTGCCCGCGCACGCACCGAGCTGGAAGCCGGTCGCCTCGCTCCTCTACCTGGCCCTCGTCGGCACGGCGTTCGCCCAGGTGCTGCTCTTCCACGTGCTCCGGCTGCACGGCGCCGCCAAGCTGTCGCTCGTCACCTACCTGATACCGCCCTTCGCGGTGTTCTACGGCGTCACGATCCTCGGCGAGTCGGTGCGCTGGGCGGCGCTCGCCGGACTGGCGCTGATCCTGCTCGGCGTGGCGCTCGGCTCCGGTGTCGTCGGCCTCAAGCGCCGGGCCGAGCTGCGGACGGTGCCGTGATCGAGGCCGAGGGCGTGAGAGTCCGCCGCGCGGAGTGGGAGGACGTCGACTTCCTGGTCGAGCTGCTGACCCACGACGACGTGGAGCCGTTCCTGGCCGCAGTCGGCGCCCGCAACCGGAGCGACCTGCTCGACGAGATCGACCGGTCGCTGGCCGAGCCGGAGGAGTTCGGTCGCTTCGTGATCGAGGCCGAGGACGGCGGAGAGTGGCAGCGGGCCGGCGCGGTCGGATTCGAGGTGCGGAACCGGCGCAGCCGGATCGCGTTCCTTCAGCGGCTTGCCGTTCGCCCCGAGTTCCGCGGGCGCGGGATCGGTGACCGGGCGGCCAGGCTCCTGCAGCGCCATCTCGTCTTCGATCTCGACTACCACCGGCTCGAGCTCGAGATCTACGGGTTCAACGAGCGGGCGATCGCGCACGCCGAGCGCTCCGGCTTCGTGCGCGAGGGCGTGAAGCGCCGCGCCTATCTCCGCAACGGCGAGTGGGTCGACGGCGTCCTGTTCGGCCTGATCCGCGACGACCTCGAGGACATGTCCGAGGGACAGGCCCCGGGACCTGGCTCGGGAGGCCGGTAGGCGGTCCGGCAGGGATCGGCGTCCGGCGCGCCGAACACGGCCGCGTGGCCGGTGAACCCTTCGACGAGGCGCGCGACGCCACCCGCCGCACCCGGCTCGCCAACGAGCGCACCTACCTGGCCTGGTGGCGAACCGGCCTGACGGCGCTCGCGGTCGGCTTCGGGGCCGGCCGCCTGATCCCCGAGCTGTCCAAGGGCCAGACGACCTGGCCGTTCGAGGTGATCGGAGTCGCGTTCGCGGTCGTGGGCGTCGCCTTCATCGCGCAGGGCTATCGGCGCCAGAAGCAGATCGAGGAGGCGCTCGCCCGTGGCGACTACGCGCCGCTCGACCGGGGGGCGGCACTCGTGTTCGCGGTGCTCGGCGGCCTGCTCGGCATCGCCACGATCGTGCTCGTCGTCGCGCACCCGTAGCAGGCCGAGGTAGTCACTTGTTCACCACTTCGTAGCCGCCTGTCGACCGGCGCGGCTGAGAGGATCGGAGGCGATGAACGTCGGGGTCATCGACGTCGGGTCGAACACCATTCGCCTGCTCCTCGCCTCGGTGCTGGGGCCGGAGCTGCGCGTGGTCGAGGAGCGCACGGCGTGGGTGAGGCTCGGCTCCGACATCGCCGGGCAGGGCGCGATCTCCGAGTTGCGGCTCGACTCGGCCGCGCGGGCGGTTGCCGAGTTCGCGGCCGTGGCGCGCCGCCAGGGTTGCATGAGGATCGAGACGCTGGTCGCGTCCCCGGGCCGGCAGGCCGAGAACGGCAGCGAGCTCCTGCGGCGTCTCGAGGCGGCGTCGCAGACGACGGTGCGCGTCCTGCGCCGCGACGAAGAGGCGCGCCTCGCCTACGAGGGAGCGGTCGCCTCGATGCGGATCTGCGCCGAGAGCGTGGGCGTCTGCGACGTCGGCGGCGGCTCGACGCAGCTCGCGATCGGGATCCCGGGCGGTGGGCCTACCTGGCTCCGCTCGATCGACATCGGCTCGCTCCGGTTGACCGCACAGGCCTTCGAGCACGACCCGGCGGGGAAGAAGGCTGTCGCCGCCGCCCGGAAGCTCGTGTCGGAGCAGTTCGACGGGCTCGTGTTCCCGCTGCCGAAGCAGGTGCTCGTCGTCGGCGGCAGCGCGCGCGGCCTGCGCCGCCTGCTGGGGACGCGGACGCTCGGCCGCGATGAGCTGGAGGCGGCGGTACGCGAGCTGCGCAGGCGCCCCTCGTCCGAGATCGCCGCCGAGCACGGGATCGATCCCGAGCGTGCGCGGACGATGCTCGGCGGCGCGCTGATCCTCTCCGAGGTGCAGTTCCGCCTCGCGGTGCCGCTGATCGTGGGCCGCGGCGGCGTGCGCGAGGGCGCCGCGCTGGCGCTGGCCGCCCGGCAGCAGTCCGCGGCTTAGCGGCTATGCCGCGGTGAGCCGGCGGCGCAAGCGCTCGACGAGCAGGTGCTCGTAGCGCTCCCAGCGCAGACGGCCCGGAGCATAGGCGGCGATGGTCAGCTCCGCCTCGAGGTCGTCGTTGGAGAGCGTCTCGAGCTTCTCGCGGTCCATGCCGATACGGCTGGGGTGCTCGACGTGAGGCTGATCGGCCCGGCCGGTCACGTACCGTGAACCGTGCGCCGTCGCCACGTCGCCGTGGGCAACGGACTGGTGACGTTGTGGTGTCGATCTGGTAACGGCGGTCACTCCCTCCCCGAAGTTGCGCCTGGCTGGAACAATGACAGATCGGAACACGAAATGACGAAAACACAGACCCATCACGAGATCGAGGCGCCGGCACAGATCGAGCCCATCTTCCTGAACCGCGAGCTCTCGCGGCTCGATTTCTACGAGCGCGTCCTCGCCCTCGCCGCGGACGACGCCCAGCCGCTGCTCGAGCGCGTCAACTTCCTGGCCTTCTTCGGCGGCTTCCTCGACGAGTTCTTCCAGATCCGCGTCGCGGGCCTGAAGGAGCAGTTGGCCGCCGGCCTTACCACGACGTCTCCGGACGGTCTCAGCCCTCGCGAGCAGCTCGACGCCATCCGCGCCCGTGTCCAGGAGCTGTCCGCCCGTGCTGCGCGCATCTTCACCTCCGAGCTGCGTGAGAAGCTCGGGCCTGCCGGCGTGCGGATCGTCGACTGGGACGAGCTCAAGACGACGCAGCGCGAGGAGCTCGGGGAGATGTTCGAGAACCGGATCTTCCCCGTCCTGACGCCGCTCGCCGTCGACCCGGCCCACCCGTTCCCGTACATCTCCAACCTGTCGCTGAACCTGGCCGTGATCGCGCGCGACCCGCTGACCAGGGAGCCTCGCTTCGCGCGGGTCAAGGTTCCGCCGCTCCTGCCGCGCTTCCTCAAGGTCGCGGGGGGACGGCGTTTCGTGCCCATCGAGCAGGTGATCGCGGCGCACCTCGACCTGCTCTTCCCGGGCATGAAGATCGAGTCGTTCCACGTGTTCCGCGTCACCCGCGACGCCGACATCGAGATCGAGGTGGACGAGGCCGAGGACCTGCTCTCGGCGCTCCGAACCGAGCTGCTCCGCCGGCGGCGCTCACCGGAGGCCGTGCGCCTCGAGATCAATCCGACGATGCCGAAGGAGATGCGCTCGCTGCTGCAGCGCGAGCTCGACCTGAAGAGCGCCGATGTCTACGTCACCGAGGGCCTGCTGGATCTCGGCGACCTGCGGGCCTTGACCGAGCTCCGGCGCCCGTCCCTGAAGGCGAAGCCGTGGATCGGCGTCACCCAGCCGCGCCTCGCCGCGACGAAGGGCACACGCCCCGACATCTTCGAGGTGCTCCGGGCGGGCGACGTGCTCGTCCAGCACCCGTACGACTCGTTCTCGACCTCGGTGGAGGAGTTCGTGCGCCAGGCGGCGGACGACCGCGACGTGCTCGCGATCAAGCAGACGCTGTACCGCACCTCGGACGAGGAGAGCCCGATCGTCCAGGCGCTCGCGCAGGCGGCCGAGTCCGGCAAGCAGGTGGTCGCCCTCGTCGAGCTGCAGGCACGGGGCGACGAGGAGGCCAACATCGGCTGGGCGCGCCGGCTCGAGCAGGCGGGCGTCCACGTGGTCTACGGCGTCGTCGGCCTGAAGACCCACGCCAAGACCGTCCTCGTCGTCCGGGCCGAAGCAGGGCTCATCCGCCGCTACTGCCACGTGGGCACCGGCAACTACAACCCGGTCACGGCCCGCGCCTACGAGGACGTGGGGCTGCTCTCGGCCGATCCCGAGCTGACCGCCGACGTCGCCGACCTGTTCAACTACCTGACCGGCTACTCGCACCAGCGGAGCTACCGCAAGGTGCTGGTCGCGCCGGGCACGCTGCGCAAGCGTCTCGTCGACCTGATCCGCGAGGAGGCCGAGGCCGGCCCGGACGGACGGATCGTCTTCAAGGTCAACAACCTGATCGACCCGGGCATCATCGAAGGCTTGTACGAGGCCTCGCAGGCCGGCGTGCCGATCGATCTGATCGTGCGCTCGATGTGCTGCCTGCAGCCGGGCGTCAAGGGCCTGTCCGAGACGGTCCGGGTGCGCTCGATCGTCGGCCGCTACCTCGAGCATTCGCGGATCTTCCGCTTCGGCACCGACGAGCGCGGCCCGCGCTACTACATCGGCTCGGCCGACCTGATGCAGCGCAACCTCGACCGCCGTGTGGAATGCGTGGCGCCGGTCGCCGATCCGGAGCTCACGCTGCGGCTCGAGCAGATGCTCGCCGTGGCGCTCGCCGACGACGTGCTCTCGTGGGAGCTCGGTCCCGCCGGCTGGAGCAAGGTGCCCACCGTCGCGGGCCTCGACAGTCAGATCCGGCTCGCCGAGCTGGCGCTCGAGCGTTCGCGCGACGAGCTGTGAAGGCATCGCGCGAGCGCGAGCTGAAGCTCTCCGCGCCGGACGGCTTCCGGATGCCACGACTCGAGGGCCTCGCGAGCGGCGTGACGGCTGTGCCCCGCGGGCGGAAGCAGATGCTCGCCACGTATTTCGACACGGACGACTTCCGGCTCGCCCGCTTCGGCGTCACGTTCCGGCACCGGACGGGCGAGGGTTGGACCCTCAAGCTCCCCGAGGCGGCGAGCGGCGACTTCGTCGTCCGCGACGAGCTCGTGTTCCCCGGCAGCGTCGGCCGTCCCCCGGCCGAGGCGATCGAGCTCGTCCGGGCCTACACCCGCTCCCGGCCGGTCGGGCCGCGCGCGCGCCTGCGCACGATGCGTCGCGTGATCGAGCTCACCGACGCGGAGGGAACGAGGCTCGGCGAGCTGGTCGACGACACGGTCCTGGTGCTGGACGAGCACCGGCAGGTCGGGATGAGGTTCCGCCAGCTCGAGTTCGAGGCGGCCGAGGCGGCCTCGCCGAAGCTCGCGAAGCGCCTCGTCAAGCTCCTCCAGGGTGCCGGCGCCGGCCCGCTCGAGCAGCTGCCGAAGGTCATGCGCGCGTTCGGGCCGCCCGCGCAGGCGCCGCCGGACGTCGTCGTGGGCGAGCTCGGGCTCGACGCGACGGCGGGCGACGTCGTGCGGCGGGCGCTCGCCTCCTCGGTGACCCGGCTGATCCGCCACGATCCGATCGTCCGGCTCGACACCGACCTGGAGGGCGTGCACAAGGCGCGCGTCGCAACCCGGACGCTCCGCTCCGATCTGGTGACGTTCGCTCCGCTCGTCGACAAGGCGTGGAGCGACGGACTGCGAAAAGAGCTCGGCTGGCTCGCCGCCCTGCTCGGACGCGTTCGCGACACCGACGTGATGCTGGCGGGGGTCCGCGGGCAGATCGAGCGCCTCTCCGGCCCGGCCGCGAAGGCCGCGGCTCCGGTCGTCGCCACGCTCACGGCCGAGCGAACGCAGGCGCTCGCCGATCTGCTCGACGCACTGCGAGGTGAGCGCTACATCGGCCTGCTCGACCGGCTCGTCGCCGCGGCGAGCTTGCCCGCGCTGACCGAGCGCGCCGGGGAGCCGGCGAAGGACGTCGTGCCGGAGCTGATGAGGCATCCCTGGCGCTCGCTCGAGCGGGCCGTGAGCTCTCTCGGAGAGGAGCCCTCGGACGAGGAGCTCCACGCTGTGCGGATCAAGGCGAAGCGCTGCCGGTACGCCGCCGAGGCGGCTGCCACCGTGCTCGGCAAGCGGGCGGCGGGCTTCGCGGCCGCAGCGGTCGGCCTCCAGGACGCGCTCGGCGAGCTGAACGACGCGGTCGTCGCCGAAGCCTGGCTCCGGGACTGGGCGGCGGGCCGCGGGGGGAGAGCTGTCTTCGCTGCGGGCGAGCTCGCCGGGCTGGAGCGTGCGGCGGCCAACGCCTCGCGGACGAGCTGGCGCAAGGCCTGGAAGGCCCTCGTCGCCGCCCGGCCGAAGTCGTTTGCATGAGCGAGGTCGTGAGGGCCGCCGGCGGTCTCGTCGTCAGGTGGGGTCGAGACGGGCTCGAGGTCCTGCTCGTCCACCGGCCGGCCTACGGCGACTGGACGTTTCCGAAGGGCAAGCTGGAGCCGGGCGAGCTCGAGTCGGACGCTGCCGTCCGCGAGGTCGAGGAGGAGACCGGGGTCGTCTGCCTGCTCGGTCGCGAGCTCGGAACGACGGCCTACCACGACGCGCGAGGGCGTCCCAAGGAGGTCAGGTACTGGGTGATGACTGCGCCCGCGGGTGAGCCGGGGCCTGCGAACGAGGTCGATGCGGTCCGCTGGGCGAGCCTCGAGGAGGCCGCGGAGACCGTCAGCTACGACCGCGACCGGACGCTGCTCGGGGGGCTCGAGGAGGCCGCCGGCGGTGAGAGCGAGCCCGTCTTCCTCGTCCGCCACGCCGAGGCGGAGAGCCGCGAGACGTGGCAGGAGCGCGACGAGCTGCGCCCGCTGATCGCTCTGGGCCGGCGGCAGGCAGACGCGCTGGCGGCCGGTCTCGCCGATCTGGACATCGCCGCGCTCGTCTCGAGTCCTTACGTTCGCTGTGTCGAGACACTCGTACCACTCGCCGACACGCTCGCGCTGAGCGTCCAGGAGCACGACGCGCTCGCCGAAGGAGCCTCGCTGGAGGCGGCGCTCCGGCTCGTTCGGACGGTCGCCGCGCTCGGGCCGGTGGTGCTCTCCACCCACGGCGACGTCCAGCAGCTCGTCGTCGAGTCCCTGGCCGAGGCAGGCGTCCCGCTCGGGGGCCGGCTCGACATCGAAAAGGGGTCGACCTGGATCCTGGACGTGCAGCGCGGCGAGGTGACGGCGGGCCGGTACGTGCCACCGCCCGCTTGAGTCGCCGACCGGGCGGGTTTACGGTATCTCCGACCCCACGAGGAGGTTCCGAGATGACGGCCCACGAGATCAAGCTTCTCCCGCTGATCGAGATCGAGCTCGAGTCCAGCTTTCTCGTCCTCGCCCGCAACATGGGGATCCGCACCCGCGTTCCGACCTGGGGGGTGCTGATCCTCGGCAACCCGGTCGGTCCGATCCTCGTCGACACGGGAGCCAGCGGGCCGGAGATCATGGAGCGCCTCCACATGACCGGCCACGTCGGCGAGGGGCAGGGCATCGACGCAGGGCTCGCCGCGCACGGCCTCGACCGGTCGGACATCCGCTACATCCTCCACACGCACACGCACATCGACCACGCCGGCCAGGACGCGGGCTTCCCGATGTCGACGACGGTGATCATGAACCGGCGCGAGCTCGAGTTCTCGGCCTCGGGGATCATGGGCGGCCAGTATCCGCCGGAGTACGTCAAGCACCACATCGACCGGCTGCACACCCCGGGGGCGCTGCGGCTGCTCGACCTCGAGCTCTCCGGGCCCGACGAGATCTTCCCGGGCATCGTCTGCGAGGCGGCCGGCGGCCACACCGACGGCTCGATGAACATCGTCGTCTCGCTCGAGGGCGGCGAGAAGGCCTGCATCTGCGGGGACGTGATCTACGACGTCCACAACCAGATCGTCGACCCGATCTACCAGGTGCTCGACTACGAGCCGCAATCGACCGGCAACCAGTCGACGTCGAAGCGCCAGGAGCGCGCCGCGATCAAGAGGGCGCTCAACTCGGGCGACTACGTGATCCCGATCCACGACTTCCCGGCGCGAGTCCAGAACGGCCGCGTGCTCTCGCGGCTCGAGCATTCCGTCCCCGGCCCCGAGCACCCCGTCGAGCACCGGACGGTCGGCGAGACAGGCGAGATGGGGCTCGGACGGGGCGGGCCTGTGCTGCCGATGCCGGCCGCTCCGTAGTGGAGGCCGCGGGGAGCGGCGTCACCTACCTCGAGGCGATCACGGCTGCCCTCGGCGACGCGCTCCGGGACGACGGGCGGGTCTTCCTGCTCGGCGAGGACATCGGCCACTTCGGCGGCGCGTTCGGTGTCACGAAGGGCCTCTTCGAGGAGTTCGGGCCGCAGCGGGTGATCGACACGCCGATCGCGGAGGAGGGCTTCGTCGGGGCGGCGATCGGCGCCGCCTGGATGGGGGAGAGGCCGGTCGTCGAGCTCCAGTTCGCCGACTTCGCGAGCTGCGCGTTCGACCAGATCGTCACCGTTGCGGCCAAGACGCACTGGCGGTCCGGTATCCGGCTGCCGCTCGTGATCCGCGCGCCCTCCGGCGGCGGCGTCCGCGGAGGCCCGTACCACTCGGCGTCTCCCGAGGGCTGGTTCGCCGGCGTGGCGGGGCTGAAGGTCGTCTGCCCCGGCTCGGTTGCCGACGCCTACGGCCTGACGCGGGCGGCGATCGAGGACGACGACCCTGTGCTCGTCTTCGAGCACAAGGCGCTCTACCGGCGGTTACGCGGAGAACTGCCCGGCCCGGAGCACCGGGTTCCGATCGGCCGGGCGACCGTGGCGCAGCCGGGCGGTTCGGCCACGGTGATCACCTACGGCGCGGGCGTCGACCTGGCGCTCCGCGCGTGCGAGGGCCTCGACGTGGAGGTGCTCGACCTCCGCACCGTCTGGCCGCTCGACGAGCAGGCGGTGCTCGAGTCGGTTGCGAGGACGTCTCGAGTGCTCGTGCTGCAGGAGGCCTCCGCGGCGAGCGGCATCGCCGGTCACGTGCTCGGTCTCGTCGCGCGGCTCGGGTTCGAGCAGCTCGATGCGCCGCCGGCCCTCGTCGCGGCGCCCGACACGCCGGTCCCGTTCGCGCCCGAACTCGAGGACGCGTACCTGCCGTCCGTCGAACGCGTGCGCGCAGCGGTGGAGGCGCTCCTTGAGTATTGAGCCCTGCATCGAGGGGTGGAGCGTCTCGCGCGAGACGCGGCTCGAGCTCTACCGGCTGATGCTGCTGCAGCGCTTCGCCGAGGAGCGGATCATGGCGCTCTACCGGCAGGGGCGGATCCCGGGCAGCGTCTACACGGGCTACATGCAGGAGGCGGTCGGGGCCGGCGCGGGGCTGGCGCTCGGGCCCGACGACGTCGCCCTTCCGCTGAACCGTGAGCAGGCCTGCCACTACGCGCGCGGGCTCACGCCAACCGACGTCTTCCGAAACTTCCTCGGCAAGGCGGACGGCCCCACCGCCGGTCGCGACGGCAACATGCACTTCGGCTTCCCGTCGCGGAACGTCTTCCCGCTCGTCTCGATGCTCGGCAACCTCGTGCCGGTCGCCGTCGGGGCGGCGCTCGCGTTCAAGCGCCGCGGCGAGCCGCGCGTGGCGATGACCTTCTTCGGCGACGGCGCGATGTCGGTCGGCGACGTCCACGAGGGGCTGAACCTGGCCGGGGTCTGGCTCGTGCCGGTCGTGTTCGTGATCCAGTCGAACCGCTACGCCTACTCGACGCCGAGCGAGCGGCAGATGGTGAACACGAACATCGCGGAGCGGATCGAGGGCGGCTGGAACATCACCTGCCTCCGCGTCGACGGCACGGACGTGATCGCGGTCTACGAGGCGGTACGGGTCGCAGTGGAGGAGGCGCGTGCCGGCGGCGGGCCGAGGGCGGTCGAGGCACTGACGCTGCGCGGCCACGGCCATGCGGCTCACGACGACGCGCGCTACGTGCCGGACGAGCTGCGTGCGCAGTTCCAGGACCCGATCGAGCGACTGAGGGCGCGGCTGCTCCTGGACGGGATCTCCGAGGCGGAGCTGGACGGCAGGCGCGACGCGGCGCGCGGCGAAGTCGAAGCCGGGCTCGCGGAGGCCGAGGCGTCGCCCGCCCCGGATCCCGCAACGCTCGAACACGGCGTCTACGCGTCGCCGATCGTGCCGGGCTAGAGCAGGTTCCGGCGCCAGAGCAGGAGGCCGAGCGGCGCGATCGCTGCGAGCACGAAGTACGAGGCCAGGTCGGTTGTCGACGAGGCTGTTCCCCTGCGAACCCGCGGGCCGGTGCCGAGATCGTTCCTGATCGCAGCCTCCGCGGGACCCGAGCCGGTCCGCGTCGAAGGCGCGTGCGCCCGTCGCGGCGACGAACTGCCGAACGGACCCGGCCACGGCCCGCGGGCGGTAGTCCGCCTCCGGGAGACCGGCGTGCCCGAAGACGCGCTCCCGCGACGACCCGACCCGGACGAGGACCGTCCGCAGCCCCTGGGAGCGTCCCAGGGTGGCCCTCAGGCGGGCGGCGTTGAAGTCCCCGCTTTCGGCGTCCGTGAGGATCACGAGCAGGCGTCGGCGCCGGCCGGGCGTGAAGTACTCGTTCCCCGCGAGGGTCGTCAGCGCGTCGAAGGTCGTGGCGGTCAGGGAGCTGCCGCCCGGGGGCGGGCGCTCGATCCCCACCGAACGCCCGACCGTGGCCTGGAACACGGCTTCGTCGGAGGTCGGGAACAGGTTGGGGAGGGCGCGATCGGTGAAGGAGGCGACACCGGCGGGCACGTCCGGAATCGCGGAGCGGAGCGCGTCGGCGGCCGCCTTCGCCCGGGCGAGGCGGCTCGGGCCGGCGGGCGACACCGCGGCCAACATCGAGCGGGAGATGTCCAGCGCGAAGATCGCCTCCGCGTCGGTGCGCACGTAGCGAGTCTGCGTCTCCTGCACGACCGGACGCGAGACCGCGACTGCGAGCAGGCAGGCAGCGAGAGAGAGCGCGACCGCCGCGGTGGCTCGCCAGAACGGTCCGGGCGGACGCAGGCCGAGCCGGAGCCGCGTGCGGCCGGCGCGGTGCTCGGCGTACGCCAGCGCGGCCAGCGCCGGAACGGCGCCCAGGATGAGCAGGAGGCCGGCGGGGAAGAGGAGTGTCAGGTGCACGTTCAGTAGCCGCGACCCGGTGTGGTCAGGCTCGCCCCGCCGCGGCGCTTGCCCGTGGCCGCGTTTCGCGAGCTCTGGAACGGGCTGTCCGGGTGGAGGACGCTCAGCGCCAGCTCCAGGTTCGCCTTGGCGTCGCCGTTCGACGGGTCGAGTCGGATCGCGTTCTGGAACTCGACGATGCTGCGCTCGACGGGAGCCGGCGCCTGGCCCGCTCCGGAGAGCGAGTCGACGAACGCGAGCACGCCGAGCAGGTTGGCCGCGGTCGCCGCACGCCGGCCGTCACCCTCTGCCCCGATCACGCGGCCGAGCGCGACTTCGGCCTGCGCCCGGGCCTCCGTGCCGGCGGTGCTCTGGTCGCGGCTCGGGATCCCCGAGTAGCCGCCCCGGAAGAGGACGAACGCCCGTCGGAGCGCGATGTCGTCGTCGAGCCCGAGCAGGCTGCGCGCGACGTGGAACGGAAAGACATCGCCCGTCCGGGAAGGCACCGACCTCGCCGGATCGGCGACCACCGCGCCGTCGGCGGCGCGCACCGCCGACTGCCAGCCGTGGACGTCGCTCGCCAGCAGGGCGGCGGCCGCGGCGGCACACAGGCAGAGCACCGCAGCGAGAGCCAGCAGGAGACGGCCGCGTGTCACGATCTTCGGCTCCTCCCTCCAGGTGAGCCGGGCGCACGCGAGCTCGTTCACCGCGAGGAGCACGAGCAGGACGGCGGCCGCGACGGCCAGCGCGAGACGAAGGCCGTTCGACGACGACGACGCGACGAGCGCCGAGCCGCCGCCCGTACGCGGTCGCAGCGGCCGGCTTCCGAGCAGTCCCTTGAAGAATCGCTCGTTCCCGGCGGTGGGATCGATCGCGACCACCCGCAGCGGAATGCCCTCGCGCTGGTAGGAAAGGAGGGCGCCGGTCAGCTGGGCGCGGTCGTCCGGCGCGTCGCTCAGGTCGCTGACGAGCACGACGGAACCGTTCGAGACCCGGTCACGGCGGAGGAGCTCCTGACCGAGCAGAAGCCCGGCCGAGAGGCGCGTCCCCGCGCTCAGCGAGGAGGCCCAGGGAGACTCCACGCGCCGGCCCTTCGGCCGGTTGAAGAAGCGGAGCAGCGGCCGAAGCTCGATTGCGGGCGTGCCGGCGGGGAACATCTCGTAGGCGACGTCCGAGAACACGACGAGCCCGATTCGTCCGTCCGAGGAGGCGAGCCGGCGGAGCGTGCGTGCGATCTCGCCGTAGTCGGACGACGTGCTCCACGAGAGGTCGAGCACGACGACTGTGCTCGCGCCTCGCGCCGGGGCGCCGGTCTGGGCTCGAGCGCCCCGTGAGAGCAGGAAGGCCGCGACCAGCGTCCCGACCAGGGCGATCGCGAGCCCGGTGCGGAGCAGCCGTGTCCGGCGCTCGGCCGAGCGGAAGCTTCCGGCGTCCGGGAGCGGGATCGCGGTGCTCATCGTTCCTCCGCCAGCTCCGCCTCGATCCGGTCGGCGAGCTCGAGCGCCGTGGGTGCCGACGGCTCGCCGTCCGACCAGGCGAGCCGGCCCGCGGTCTGCGCCAGGTCTCCGTGGTCGGACCCGCGCAGCTCGCGTACGAGCCGTTGGAGCGCCAGCCGACGCATGTTCGGGCCGTGCCCGTCGGAGGCGGCTTCGCGGACGAGCAGGAGCGCGGACTCGAGCGGAGTCAGCGCCTCGTCTGCCCGGGCCTCCGCGGGTACCGCCGCCGGACGACGGACGGCTAGCAGCAACAGTGCCCCGGCCAGGAGGACGAGCAGGCCGGCCGCTCCTGCGAGGCCGTCGACGACCAGTCCCGGCGAGACACGGTACGAGACCGGTGGAGGCGACGCGGCGGCGCTCAGGTGCGTGGCCGGCTCGGCGCGGGCTGCGTCGTCGAGCCTGGATGCCACCGTGATTCCCGGCCACGGAACCGAGAGGCGACGCGAAGCGCCGCTCGTCGTGCGGTAGCGGACGACCGCGGCCGGGAAGACGAGCGGGACCTGCGCCCGGCCCGGCGCGCAACCGGCCTCGAGGCACTCGAGCGCGAAGCTGTAGGCCAGGGTCGTCAGACCGCTCGCCTGCGACGGCGTCCGTGCAGCGCGGGCCACGCGATACGACAGGAACTGCGGCACGAAGCGAACGCTCGACGTCTCCACGCGTGACGGGTCGACGACCAGCACGGCGTGTGCGGTGAGTGGATCGCCGAAGTGGACGGCGTCCGGAGAGAGCGACGCCGTGGCCGAGATCGCCGGCCCCGGGTGCGATGTCTGGGCACCGCCGCCCCACCAGCCCTCGGCGAGCCCGACAGCCAGCACGACCGCGACGATCGCCGCCACGGCGAGGATGGCCGCTGCCGGCGCCCGCCTCACCACTCGCCCTTCCGGAAGGCGAGCCTCGTCTCGCCCCAGTCGGCGAGCGCCTGCAGCACGGCGGCCTCGTCGGCGCTGCCGATCAGGATCGGCTCGAGGCCGAGCGCCCGGAGCTCGGCGGTCAGGAACGCGAGTCGCTCCTCGTTCGCGCGGCGCCGCGCCTCGGCCTCCCCGCGGCGGAGCCGCACGGCGTGTGTCCGCCCGCCGGCCGGATCGGCGAAGGGGACGACGAGTGAGTCGACGAGGGGGAAGCTCTGCTCCCAGACCGGGTCCTGCACGATCACGGGGACGACGTCCCACCGGTACGCGACGGCGCGGGCCCACCAGGCGGGCTCCGGGGCCGAGAAGAAGTCTGAGCAGACGAAGACGAACGTGCCGGGCGGCAGCGACCTGCGGATGCCGGTCAGGTGCCGGAAGGCCTCGTCCAGCGACTCATCCGAGGCCTCGAACGACGCCCCGGCCAGGTGCTCCTCGACCTTGTGCAGCGCCGGGCCGGCGCTGGGCGGGAACCAGGCAGGCGCGTCGTTCCGGGCGGTGTCGAGATAGCCCACGAGCCCGAGCTCCCCGAGCGCTGCCGAGGCGACGAGCTTCCAGATCGTCCGGAGCGCCTCCGGCTTGCAGAGCCACGGCCCCGGGTAGAGCGCCATCGACGGCCGGCGGTCGGCCACGACGACGACCCTCGGCGCCTCATCGGCGAAGTGCTCGCGGACGATGAACTCGGGCTCGGCCCTCACCGACGAGAGCCGGGCGGAGGCCTTCCAGTCGATGGCGGCCGGGTCGTCCCCCGGCCTGTACGGGCGGGAGCCGGCGACGCTCGAGCCGAGCCCCCGACGGGACGCGTGGAGCCGGCCGAAGGGTGAGCCGACAGGCCGCCAGCGTGGGACGAGCGGGAAGGTCAGCTGGGTCGAGACGGCTCCTCGCTCTCGAGTGCCTCGAGCTCGGGAAGCGGTGCGATCTCGAGGCAGCGCTGCGCCAGGATCTGCAGCAACTCGTCCCGGGCCGCCCCGCGGGTCTCGGCGAGGAAGGCGGGGGAGAGCACCATGCGGTGACCGAGGACGGGCGCATAGAGCGCGAGCACGTCCTCGGGGATCACGTAGCTGCGCCCGTGCAGCAGCGCCCAGCCGCGGGCGGCCCGCTCGAGGGCGAGGCTGCCGCGAACCGAGGCCCCGATCAGCACCTGGTCGAGCTGACGCGTGGCGCGCACGAGATCGACGAGCCAGCGCTCGATCAACCCGTCGACGTAGACGTCGTCGATCGCCGCCTGGAGGCGCTCGAGCTCCGGCACTCCAAGCACCGGGCGCAGCCGCTCGAGCGGGTGTCCGCCCCGCTGGTCGCGGATCACCAGGAGCTCGTCCTCCACGGAGGGATAGCCGAGCCGCGCCTTGAGGAAGAAGCGATCGAGCTGGGCCTCGGGTAGCGGGAAGACGCCCTCGAACTCGATCGGATTCTCGGTGGCGAGCACGAGGAACGGGCTCGGGAGCACGTAGGTCGTTCCGTCGACCGTGATCTGGTGCTCGGCCATCGCCTCGAGCAGCGCCGACTGCGTCTTCGGCATGGCACGGTTGATCTCGTCGACGAGGACGACGTTCGCGAACACGGGGCCGGGCCGGAACGCGAAGTCGCGCGTCTTCTGGTCGTAGACGGCGACACCGACGACGTCACTCGGCTGCAGGTCGGGCGTGCACTGCACCCGGGAGAACGCCGCATCCTCGATGCAGCGGGCGATCGCGCGTGCGAGCACGGTCTTGCCCGTGCCCGGAACGTCCTCGAAGAGGATGTGGCCCCGGCACGCGACCGCCGTCAGGACGAGCCGCAGCTCCTCGCGCTTGCCGCGGAGGACCGACTCGATGCCGTCCGTCAGCCGCGCGGCAATGCCGACCGCCTCGCTCAGCCGCTCCACGCCCTCCGCGCTCACCTCGTTAGCTACGACGTCCATCGTCCGCTCCAGTCTGCTCGCACCGGGACAGACGCTAACCGGCGCGAGCCGTTTCGGCCTCCGCCCGCCTCCGTGCGTTCGCCCCGACCCACGCCCCGATCGACCAGAGGATCGCGAGCAGCAGCGGAATCGACGCCGGTTCGAGCATGATCGCCCCCCCGAACTGCTGGTCCGCAAGCGGCGTCAGGTGCTCGGGCCGAGGCAGCAGCGTCCTGTAGTGGGTGTACAGCGCCGAGTGCTGCGCGAGGATGAACAGCGCGACCAGGGTCTCCGCGAGAGCGGCGGCCAGGAAGAAGCCGAGCCGCCGGAGGTCCGTGACGTGGGCGTGGAAGGGCGGCGAGTCGATCGCGCGTGACCAGAAGAGCACGCCCAGGGCGAGGAAGAGCATGTGCTCCAGCTCGTGGAAGGTGGTGTTCCCGAGTGCGAAGTCGAACACGACCGGCAGATGCGACACGGCGATCACTCCGAAGAAGAGCACCAGTGCGACGGGAGCCGAGCCGAGCACGCGCGCCGCTCCGCGGAGGGGGAGCGCTCCGCGGGAGTGGAGGATCCACCTGCTCGCCGGCCGGCGGATGCCGAGCGGGAACGGCCGCCACAGCAGAAGCCACGGCGCGCCGAGGACGATCAGGGGCGGCGCCACCATCTGGAGCAGCATGTGCTGCGCCATGTGCGCCCAGAAGAGCTTGTCGGCGTAGCGGTCGAGGGGCGGCTCGACGGCGATGACGACCGCGACGAGACCGGCGTAGAACGCCTGTGCGCGCCAGCGGCGCTCGCGGCGCTGCCGGCTGCCGCGCGAGCGGCGCAGGCCGCGCCAGTAGAGGACGGCTGCGACGGCCAGCCCGGTGAGGGCGAGTTGCTCGAGCACGGCGGACACCGGACGCTACCGTGAACGACGGCTGAGCGCTGGTCCTCGGGCGAGCCGTCCGAAAGGTGCCCGGATCCGTACTACCGCACGCACTCGGAATGTCTTCAGCCGACGTCAGGCGAAGGGATCGCGCAGTTGCGTCACCCAGTGCGGCACGGCAAGCCCCGCGCGCCGAAGTTGCTGGGTGACCGCAAGGCGCCAGCGGGTGCGGAGCGCGTTTGCCCGACCGTTCGCTGCCTGCGCCTCGAGCTTCAGGCTGGAGGCGAGCGCCCAGTTGGCGACTCGCGAGCGTCGCCGGCGGGAGGATCCGCTTCAGCGCGCTCGACGTTCTCAGAAGCGTGGCGATGAGCTCCTTCCTATTCACGCCGGGGTTCGTGTTGTTCGAGCCTTTCTTCGGATGCGCCTTGGCGCCTTGATCCAGGAAGCTCTCCGCCGCGACGACGGCTGCGTTCAGCGGCCTGACTTTCGCGAGGTAGGCGCTGAGCGCGTGCCCCGTCGGCGGGGAAGCTCCCGAGGCGGCCTGCGAGAGCCCACAGGCCATGACGGCGACGGCTGCAATGTGTCGAAGCTTCATGTGGGACATCGACGGGGCGCGCCGGTGCGCGCCCCGTCGCGATTGCATCAGGCTACGGAATGACGACGTCGAACGCCACGTTGTTGGAGAGCGCGTTGTCGCCGCCCGCCGTGAACGTGTACGTCCTGACCTCGACATCGGTTGTGTTGGGGCAGCTGTTCCCGAGGGGATGCTCCCTCCAGTACGCAGACAGGTTACTGCCGCTGGATTCGCCCCACTCCACGGTCACCAGGGGGGTCGATCCGGCTTCGGTCACGCCGCCTGAAGGCGTGAGACAGTAGATGCCCGTGCCGTTGTTGATCACCGCGCTGAAGTTCTTGGTACGTGCCGGATCCAACGTCGGCGAGCCACCGGGGAGCACGTACGCGTAGGCCCGCGCCCCGCCCCGCGGCCCGACGGCCCGGTCGGCCCGGTCGGCCCGGTCACACCGGTCTGGTTCCAGTTCAGTGACGCCTCCCAGGAGGCGCAGCTTCCGTTGATCTTGGCGTGTCGATCACGCGCAACGCCCCGGTCGGGTTGCCGTGCGCGAGGCTCGTGTTGTAACACCCGTGAATCACCCCGCTCGAATCCGGAATGCTCGCCTGGACAGCAGTCGCGATCCCGAAAACGGCTCCCCCGACAACCAAAGCAAGGAGGGCGCGACCTCCAAGGCCAAGTCGTCCGATCTGCTTCACGAATCCCCCTCTCATGGGAGCCCCCGTCGTTCGCCACAGCCGTAACGATTCATTCCCGGTTCGGGACACCTCGACGCACGTCAGCGTAGGATCCGGGGTATGGCCACCTTCCTCCACACCATGGTTCGGATCACAGATCCCGAGCGGAGCCGCGCCTTCTACGAGGCGCTCGGCTTCCGGTTCAGCAACGAGATGGACATCGTCCGGAACGGCGAGCGCGAGGCGACGAACTACTTCTTCTCGATCGGCGACGCCGACGACGTGCTCGAGCTGACGCTCAACCACGACGGCCGCACCTACGAGATGGGCACGGCGTACGGGCACATCGCGATCGGCGTCGAGGACCTCGACACAACCCTGGCCCGGCTCGCCGAGCAGGGGATCGAGCCGGAACGCGAGCCCTACCGTGTGCGCGAGGGTGGGTCGAGGATCTGCTTCGTGCGCGACCCGGACTCATACCGGATCGAGATCATCGAACGCTCGAGCTCCTAACGCCGGACGCCCATGACGATCGACCCGACGTAGCTGCTGCCCTTCCGGCGGAGGGTCAGGGTCGACTGCTTGCCGCCGCTGGAGTAGATCCCGTCGTTCGCATTGCGCGTGTCGCGGTTCGGGCGGCGGTTGTACGGTGAGCGCGCGTAGACGGTGTCGGTGAGCGTGTCCGAGAAGTACAGCTGTCCCGTGTGGACGACGTTGCCGCCGACGTGCACCTTCACGTGGATGTGCACGGTGCGGCCCTGATACCAGCCGGGATACACGGACCGGAACACGGCGAGCCCGTTTCCGTCCGTCTTCTGGACGCCGCGCATGAACGTGCGGTTCGATGCGCCCGCGCCGAAGCCCGAGTACGTGCCGCCGGCGTCGGCGTGCCAGATGTCGACCGCGGCGCCCTTGATCGGGCGGCAGGTCGTCGCGTCGACCACGGAGAGGTGGAGGTCGAGCTGCGTGCCCGGTCGTCCCTCGGTGATGTTGCGGCGGAGCTTTTCGCCGGCGATGTAGTAGGGCCCCTCCGTCTGCTCGGGGGTGAGCACGCAGCTGACGGCGCTCGCGGCGGGCGCCGAGCCGCTCCGCCAGGCGCCGAGGCCGGCCGCGGCGGCGAGGAGGCCGCCCATCCGTGCGATGAGCCCGGTGCGTGTGAGTCTCTCGACCATGCGACCACGGTACACACCGTGCCTTGGAAAGCCCTGAGAGTCTGGCGCGTGGCGTGCGCTAGGCGTGACGCAGCGTCTGCCGCGCTGCCAGGCTCCACAGGCCCGAGTCGTTGCGCACCCGAAGGCGAACCAGGGATGCACCGCCGCGCGCCACCTGCAGCCGGAACGGGAGGCAGCCGCCGCGCGTCGACGGCAGCGCCACGGCGACGACTCTGCCCGGTCCCTTGCCCGTCAGCCGCACCTCTGCGCGCAACGTGTCCCGCGTGCCGTCGCACACGCGGAAGCGAACGCTGAGCGTCGCGTGCCCGGTCACCGTCATCGAGACGATGCGCGATGCGGCCGGCCGGGTCGGTGTCAGCACACGAAGCCGGTCGTTCGCCGCGTCGGCGACGAGCACGCGGCCGTCCGGGAGCAGCGCCAGAGCCTTCGGCTGGTCGAGGCTCTCCTGCGTGGCCGGGCCGTCGCCCGAGAAGCCGGCGGCGCCGGTCCCGGCAACCGTCGTGATCGTGCCGTCCGGCCACACGCGGCGCACGCGGTTGTTGAACGTGTCCGTGATCAGGAACCCGCCCGACGGCAGGGCGAGAACGGCGTGCGGGTCGGCGAGCTCTGCCGCCGTCGCCGGACCGCCGTCGCCGGTGAAGCCGACGGTGCCGGTGCCGGCGACGGTGGTGATCGTGCCGGTCGCGTCGACTTTGCGGATGCGACTGCCGTGCGCCTCCGCGATCAGGAAGCCGCCGCCCGGGAGGGGCGAGACGCCGAACGGCTGGTCGAGCTGCGCGGCGACCGCCGGCCCGCCGTCGCCCGCGTCCCCGACCACGCCGGTGCCGGCGACGGTGGTGATCGTCCCGGCGGGTGTCACCTCCCGGACGCGCTCGTTGTCGGTGTCGGGGATCAGCAGCGTGCCGTCGGAGAGCGAGGCGATCCCCCGCGGCGACGCGATCGACGCTGCCGTGGCCGGACCACCGTCCCCGGCGAACGCGTGTTCACCGTTGCCGACGACGCTCGTGATCGTCCCGTCGGGCGCGACGCGACGGATGCGGTTGACGAGGGCATCGGCGATCACGAAGCTCCCGTCGGGAAGCAGCGCGACGCCGTGCGGGAGGTTCAGCTCGGCGTCGATGGCGGGCCCGCCGTCTCCCGAGGAGCCGGCGACGCCTGTTCCGGCGACGACCGTCGACGTGCCGTCCGGAGCGACCAGGCGGACGTCATGCGCGAACGGCTCCGGCACGAGCACGTCGCCGTCTGCGAGAAGAGCGAGGCCTCGCGGGTGTGCGAGCTGTGCAACCGTGACGATGCTGCCCGGCTGTGTCGAATCTGCCGCCGCGACCGCCGAGAATGCGAACGCGGCGACGAGCAGGCAGGCAGCGACCGGCGTGCTTCTCGCGGTGAGGCGTCTCCACACGGGTCGCCTCTCTCCTAGCCGGTGATCTTGAGCGGTGCGCAGCGCGTCTTGCTCTGGTTGCCGGTCGGATCCTGGGCGAGCACGCAGAACTGGAGCTTCGTCGTTCCCAGGTCTGCCGGGACCTTCCAGACCACCGAGCTGGTGCGCTTCGGCTTCGCCTTCGCGAGCCGCGTCGTGATCGTGCCGAAGAGCTGATTCGCGGGCCCGTAGACGCGCACGACCTCCCGGCTCTTGCCGCTCGCGTCGTACACGGTGTACCGCAGGGTCGCCGTCTTGCCCTTCCTGCCGCTGGACGGCAACGCGGACACGGTCGGCGGGGTCCTGTCGGTGTGCGAGCCCGTGCCGATCGTCTGGCGGAGCTTCTGGACGGCGGCCGTGGCCGCCTTCGTCAACCCGTCCGGGTCGGGCGAGTCGATCGTGATCCCGGCCAGGGCAGCCTTCTCCGCGTCGGTCGGCTTCCCGTTGTCGTAGATCCCGAAGCCGGCCGGCATCACAACCAGCAACCGCTGCGTGTAGAAGGTCTTGAGCTCGGTGCCGAGGAAGCGCGCGTACAGGTCCTGCCGGTTGAACAGGCTCGGGATGGAGCCGAGATCCTGCTCGGAGGCGATCACCGCGACCTTGATCCGGAACCCGGCCTTGTTCGCCGCCGCGACCGCCGCGGTCAGCTGCTTGGCCGCGTCGGCCGAGGGCTTCACGTAGGGGAGGAACACGTCCTGGAAGTAGAGGATGTCGCTCGCCGGGTCGCCGTCGGCGCGGGCGGCCGGAGTCACCAGCCCGGCCAGGGCTGCGAGTGCGAGGGCGAGGACGGCGAGCTTTCGCATCAGGCGATCCTGAACGTCGAGCAGGCGCGCGCACTGCGGTTACCGGCCGGGTCGATCGCGACCGCGCAGTAGAGGCGCAGGCCCGGTGTCTGGCCGCGGGGGACGTGCCATTTCGCCGAGTAGACGCGCCCGTACAGGACCGAGGCCATCGGCACGGCGATGCGTGCGATCGTTGCCTTGCCCTTCATGACCTGCAGGACCTCCCGGCTCATGCCGCTGTCGTCGTAGACGCGGAAGCGGAGCTCCGCCGTCGTGCCGCGCGCCCCCGAGCCCGGGATCGTACGGATGTGCGGCGGGGCACGATCGACATGGTCGAACGTGGCGGTCACCTGCAGGTCGGCGCCGAGGGTGACGGTGCACTTGTCTGTCCCCGAGCAACCGCCGCCGCTCCACCCGGCGAACCGGGAGCCGTCGTCCGGGACGGCGAGCAGTGCGACCGTCGAGCCCTGCGTGAGCGTGGCCGAGCAGGTCGGCCCGCAGTCGATGCCGCCGGCTCCTCCGACGAAGCCCGTGCCCGTGCCCGCCTTGGCGACGGTGAGCGTGAACGTCGTCGGGGGCGGCGGCGGCGTGTCGAACCCGGCCGTGAGCCGACTTCGGCCCGCTGATCATCAGCTCGCAGGTGGCGTTGCTCCCCGAGTCGACGCAGGCGTCGCCCCAGCCCGCGAACTCGGAGCCGGCGTCGGGGGTCGCGGTCAGGGTGATCAGCGAGGTCTCCTGTCTGATCAGCGCGGAACAGTTTCCAGGGCAGTCGATGGAGCCGCCGTCGCCATCGTCGCGGTCACCCGTCCAGGCCCTGTCACCGACACGGTGACCTCGTAGTGCAGCGTGCGGGCCGACGCGGTGGACGCGACCCAGCCGACCAGGGCCGAGACGGCCGCAGCCAGCAGGATCCAGCGCTTCACCGTTAGCCCCCTCATTCGGTGGAGACCGACATTCTACGGCGCCTCCTGGCGCGCCGGGCGACCTCGATGCCGACCAGGAGCAGCGCGCCCACCGCGGCGGCGACGGCGATCACGATCGTGTCGGAGCTCGAGCCGGACGCGGAGACGACCTGCGGCGCTGCGAGCTTGTAGCCCGCGTTCTTGGCCAGCACGCGCACCGCCGCGTCGGCGGTGCGGAGCAGGCCGTCGGTGCCCTTGCCGATCGGCACCGTCCGGACGAGCGCCAGCTTCGTGGGCACCGGCTTCGTGTGGTCGACGTAGCCGTAGCCCTTCGGGCTGACCACGAGGAGCCGCCCCTTGTAGGCGAAGGAGAGCTCGAGCGACAGGAACCGGCTGTACGGCTGGGGCTTCTCCCACAGCGCCGACACCGAGCCCAGGTCGTAGGGCGACGTGATCACGGCGACTCTGATCGTGTAGCCGCGCTTGTTCGCGTCGGCAACCGTGGCCTGGAGCTGCTCGAGGCTCGCCTTCGGCGTGTTCGAGTAGTACGGATAGAAGACCTGGGAGTTGATCAGGGAGTCGCTGGCCGGGTCGCCGTCCGCGCGGGCGGTCGGCACGAGGACAGTGGCCGCGAGAAGCGCGAGCACGACGACGCGGCGCTTCACGGCGTCGCCTTCGTGGGCGGCGCGATCCGGAGCGGGCTGTTGAACGGCCCGTAGACCTGGTGCATGAAGTGGGCCTGCGCGACCATCCGCAGCTCCAGGGTACGCATCGTCGCCTTGTCGACCCGGATCGTGAACCAGGCGTGGATCCGCGGGTCGAAGAAGCTGATCTCCCACGCCGGCCGGCCGCGCACCGTCACCGAGCCGAGCAGGTGCGCGTTCGTCACGGCTTCCCAGAGCGGGACCGGTTGCCTGATCGGATCCTGGTCGGAGACCTGCCAGCCCTGGCCCGGAACCCTGTCCCACCGGCGGCCGGCGATCACGACCGCCTCGGGGCCGTTCCGGATCCGGTAGGTGAGCCGGTCCGGGGCCTGGAATTGCCAGGTGGTGTGGATTGTCGCGCCGGGCCCGGAGGAGAGGCTGTCGTGGACGACGAGCGTCTCGAGCGCGTGCCAGGTCGTCTCGGCGCGGCGGACGAGTGCGGTTGCCGGTGGGCCCGGCACCGAGGCGGGAAGCGGGAAGGAGACGGTCGAGGCGGGCCGGCCCGGTCCGCGGATCGCGACCTCGACCGCTCGTGGCGACCCGTGCGGATCGACGAGCGCCCGGTAGCAACCGGCTCCGCACGGCCGGGCTGTCACGGGGGTGCCTCCCGGAAGACGGAACGAGACCGAAGCGCCTTCCGCGGGCTGCTCCTGGCCGATCAGGGAGGCCTGGAGCCCGAGTCTTCCGGCCCGGCGGGACACCGCCAGGCCGACGGCGAGCTCTCGATCCGCGCGGGCCAGCACGAGCGCGCCCGCGGGAGGGCTCGGGAACGCCGGCCCGGACGGCGTCGAGCTCGAGGGCGGTGCCGCAGCTGCTGCCGGAGCCGCCGCCGGCGAGCGGGTCGCCGCCCAGCGTCGAGCGCGCCAGCAGGGCGACCACGATCCAGGCCGCGGCGCCGAGGCCGAGCGCGACCAGCGCGAGCAGGAGCCAGAGCTGCACGTTCCGCGGCTGGGTGCGAGGCTCGCTCATCCCACCGCGTGGTCGATGATGGTGACCGTGAACGGCAGGTCGTGCGGCGGCTCGACCTGGAAGGACAGGCCCCAGTGCCCGACCATGACGAGCGCGTTCGTCGCCCGCGCGTACTTGCCGGGTGCCTGCTCGGCGAGGTTGTAGGCCAGGTTCGGCATCTCCATGTCGAGCATCGCGAAGTTCGAGACCACCGTCGCGCCGCGCACCGGCTTGCCGTTCTTCGTGATCGAGACCGAGAACGAGTCCGGCACGACGGCCTTGTTCGGGGCGATGTGGAAGACGAGCCGGTAGGGGCCGTGGTTGACGACGACGTTCGCCGGGCCGGGCCCGACGCGAGCGCTCACCGTCCCGATCGACGCCAGCGCCTTCGGCGGCGGGGGAAGGCTCGAGAGGATTCCGGCCGCGAAGAGAGCCCCGACGATCAGCAGCACCTCGCCGCTGACGAGGACGCGCAGGAGCCGCGCCGGCCCTGTCCCGAGCGTCCCACCCTCGGCGGCCGCCTCCTGCAGGCGCGGGCGCGCCCGCAGGAGGTTGCCCGACGCGAGCGCCATCGCCGTCACGAGCAGCGCGATCTTCGCGATCAGCGCGGTGCCGTAGCTCGTCTCCCAGAGCGTGGCGAACGTGGGCAGGCGGAGGAAGCTCGCCCAGATGCCCGAGCCGATGCAGGACCAGCACGGAGGCGAGCGCGACGTGGGAGAAGCGCGGGACGCAGACGCCGAGCCCCGCGGTCCTGTGCGCCTTGCCGAGTGTCCACCAGAGGACGAGCAGGCCGATCAGCCCTCCCAGCCACAACGATCCGGCCGCGAGGTGGAGCCAGTCGAGGACGAGCGACACGCCCCTGGGGGCCGTCTGGCCGGCGTGGCCGGCGAGGCCCGGCACGAGCAGGGCGGCCGCGGCAGCGGCGAGCGCACCGCACAGGGCGAGCAGGCCGGCGATCGTGCGCTGCCGCAGCTCGGGACGATCGGTGGCGATCGCGATCGCGGCCGCGCCCCCGAACAGCGCCAGCACGAGCTCGAGGTCGAGCCAGCTGCGCCCGAACGCCGACGACCGCATCAGCGGCACGTTGCCGCCGACGTCCCACACCGACCTGAACGCGAACTGGGCCGTCGCGATGTCGACGTAGATGGGAATCGCGATCAGCGCGGCGCGCGAGGCTGATCCCGAAGGCGATCGACAGCGGCCTGAGCGACGCTCCGGGGACGCGCAGGACGACGGGCCGGGCGATCAGCGTCCGCAGGCAGAACAGGCCGATGGCGGCCATGAAGGCGAGGAAGGAGAGCCACCTGAAGACGAGCAGGCTCGGCGTCGTCGCCCCTTCGGTGAGCGACGGGATCACGAACTGCGGCGGCGGGCCCGGGTTCGGCCCGACCGCGAACGTGAACGCTCCTCGCACCGGGTGCCCGTCGGCCGAGATCGCCCGCCAGAAGACGAGGTACCAGCCTTCGGGCACCTGCTTCAGCGGCGTGATGATCGTGTCGGCGTTCGACGGTGACCGGAACGGCCGTCCGCTCGTCTCCTGATGTCCGCCCGCATCGGTGACCGAGACGACCATGAAGCGCGGCTCGACCGCCTCGCTGTAGGTCATCTCCAGCTGCTTCGGCGCCGTGTTCAGCGTCGCGCTGGCGGCCGGCACCGTGCGGATGAGGTAGGCGTGCGCCCACGCGGCGGCGGGGGCGGCCAGCGCGAAGGCTGCACCCGCGGCGAGTACGACGATCAGACGGCGACGACGGCTCATGCGAGCTGGCGTTTGCCTCCGAACAGCGCGATCCCCGCCAGCACGAGGGCCACGGCGGCGAGCACGATCGCGATGATCTCGACGGTCGACGTGCCGCCTCCGCCGCCGAACGAGGACACCGCCTCGATCGTCGGTGCGGGCGTGTCCGAGGTCTCGGGCCCGGACCAGTCGACGACCTTGCCGTCCGAGTAGGTCTGGCGCACGGTGAACGTGACCGTTCCGGTGTTCGGGGCGAGGGCGTTGAAACGGAACACGGAGTCGAGACCGGTCGGCGTGCTCCCGCCCGTCCATGTCACCTTCTGCACGACCGCGCTCTCGCCCGATCCCGTCGTCTGGGTCTTGCATCTTCCACGGCGCGGGCGCGGGCTCGAACGAGTCGATGGCGAAGCTCGGCGGGACGGTGAGCTCGATCTTCGTGGTGATCGCGTTCTGCTCCTCGGTCGGCACCGAGAGCGTGAACTGCTGGAGGACGTTCGCCTTTGCGACCGGCGGGCTCATGGTCGCGTGCGCCGAGGCGACGGTCGCTGCGACCAGCGCCGTCGCTCCGACCATGCCGAGTGAGATCGCCCATCTGCGGGCTCCAGTCATGCCTGCTCCTTTCGTGAGTTCCGTACGTATGAGGGGGCCTTTCGGCTCTGCCGCTTCCGGCGGGTGCCGGGAGCAGGCGCGAGGAAGACCAGGCCCGCTGCTCCGAGGCCTGCACCGAGAGCGAGGGCCGAAGCCGCGCGAACCGCCGCGGCGGGGAGGCCCGAGACGACGACGCCGTGCCGGAACACGGCGAGCTCCGAGAGCGACTGCAGGACGGCGAAGGCGGCGATCGCCGCGATTGCGATCAATCTCGCCCGCGGCCGGCCCAGAAGGCCGAGCGCAACGAGCATGAGTGCCACCTCGATTGCGAGCAGCAGCCAGCGATCGGCCGAGACCGCGAGCCCACCGAGCGCGAAGCCGCCCAGATCGGCGAGCGTCGCCAGGCCGGCGAGCGCGGCCAGGCCGGTCGCGGTCGCCCACAGCCACCGGTTCCGGCGCACCGCGATCGCCGCGGCGAGCAGCGGGAGAGCGGCCAGGACGAGCCATGGCCACAGCGGCGGCGGCGCGACGTGCGTCAGCTCACCCGCGATCGCGACCCGGCGGCCGTCGACGACGATCGGCACCGACCACCGGACGACCGCGCGCCCGTGGAGCGCCGGCGAGGGCGCCCAGGACCGTGAGTCCGCCCAGGCGAAGCTGTGGACGCTCGTGAGCTGCTTCCAGACGGCGGCGCCGGGCCTGGTGCTGACATGGCCGCCGGGGACGAGCCGGAGGCCCTGCGCCGTCTCCGAGCGGGTGTTCGCGGCCACGCCCTGCGGGCCGAAGCGGAGGAAGGGCTCGCCGACGTACCCGAGGACGACCGCCTCGCTCGCTGGATCGACGGCCAGCCGCAGCTTGCGTCCGGCGTCCTCGAGCGACGCGCGCACGGCGACGAGGCCGTCCACCGACGGCTCGACCCGGTTCCGGTAGTCGAGCGCGACGATCGGGACCGCGGTGTGGTGCGCCTGGGCGACGCCCGGCACCACGAGGGCCGCGAGAACGGCTGCTATGAGCAGGCGAGCGACTCGTCCTGCACGCGAGAGCTGCAAGCTTCCTCCGTCTGTCGATTGACGACGCGCCCGTCCGGACGCGTCCGGTCAGACGACGAGAGGCGGCGCGCGGAGCCCGCGGAGCTCGGCGAGCGGATTCCGCCGCCGGACGGTGACCGGCCGTGCGGCGGGGAACGAGAGCGCTGCCGTCCGGCTGCGGGCGCGGAGGCCCGGCCCGGCGACGAGCCCGATCAGCCGAGAGCAGGAGCGCTCGACGAGCGCGACGAGCGTGGACATCGCGGCCAGCACGGCGAGCACGAGCAGCACCTGGGAGGGCGAGAACGCGGCCGGCGCGAGCCGCCCCTCGGCCAGTGTCCGCTCGAATGTCTCCTGGACGGCGAGGAACGCGACGCTCGCGAGCGTGAGCCGCACCGCCCGAACGCTCGCCGGCAGCGGTTCCGCCGTCGCGGGCAGGAGGGCCCGGATGACGGCTCGTCGCAGGCTGTCACGTCCGAGCAGGGCCGCCACCAGCAGCGCTGCGAATGCGATCAGCGCCGCGAGCGTGAGGCCCACGACGAGCGGCTCGTACCACGCGAAGTAGGCGTGGTTGCCGGTCGAAGGGCGGAGAGAGCGGTAGAGCGCGAGGTGCCCGCCGAGCGCGCACAGCGCGATCGGCACCAGGCGCCGCAGCCCGACGACGGTCCGCCACGTCGGTCGCATCACGGGAGGATAGCTCCGCGATCGCCCGGGCGGTTTTCAGTGCACCCGGAGGGTGAACGGCGCGGTCAGGACCTTCCCGCCAGACTGGATCTGCAGGAACAGCCGCCAGGTGCCGGGGAGGGGAACGAGCACGCCGACCGTGAGGCGGCCCGGCATCGCCGAGCTCCCCGTGACCTTCGCGCTGCCGAGAACGCTCCCGCACGCCGTGGCGCCGGGGCTGCAGACGTGGGTGTGGAAGTAGTCGAGCGAGCCCGCGCGGAAGAAGATCGCGTGGGCGAGAGCGCCGTACCAGGGCGTGAACGGCGCCGGCTTGCCCTGCGGGTCGGTGACGGTGATCGTCAGGTCAGCGGGGCTGATCGCCCGGAGGACGGGCGGGCTGATCTTCACGATCTGGAAGTGGTAGCCGTCGACCGTCTGCGTCCGCCCGGGCCGCGGAAGTGGCACCGGCTTGTAGGCCCCCGCGACCGTGACCTGATGGAAGAGCTGGAAGTTGCGGAGCTGGGCGTTGCTCGTGGCCGGGTACACGTCCAGCACGAGCCGGTAGGGACCGGGCGCCGGGAACGTGACCTGCTCCGTGAACACGCCGTCCGCCCTCTCGGGGGGATGCCGGTGGATGATCGCGCTCAGGTCCTTCCGGACGAGGATCAGGTGCACGCCGGTGTGCGGCCCGCTGCCCCGCTTGAACTTCGTCATCGTCTGTCCGTCCGGCTGGACGACCTTGAACGAGACGGTGACGGGCTTCCCGGCCTCCACCGGCCCCGCGGGCTGAAAGCCGGCGAGATGGAAGGTCCCCGCCGCCTGTGTCACCGTCGGCGGGGCGGAGGATCCTCCGCAGCCGGCGATCGCGAGGCCGAGCACGAGAAGCGGCAGGAGTGCGAGGAGGCGTCGGCTCACGAGGATCCTTTCGGGAACAGGTACGACGTGTGGGGAGGAACATAGCCGTCGATCTCGAGCACGATCTCGTCGTGCCGTCGCAGCGGGATCGCACGCGGATCGCCCGCGAAGCGCCGCCCGTTCACGAATGCGAGCACGCGCTGCGTCGTCCGGAACCCGGCCAGCCGCTGCGCGGAGAGCGGCTGTCCCCAGATCCGGAAGACGTCGCCGAGCCGGAGTTGCCGCGTCGAGGAGATCTCGATCACGCCGGTCGGCTCACGGGTTCGCAGCGGGTAGGAGCAGCGGCCCCGGATCACGCGGGCGCCGTCACGCAGGAGCGGTGGGGAGATGCCGATCCCGGCGGGCACGAGCAGCACCAGCCTGCGCGCGAACAGCTCGAGGTGGACGCGGAGGCGGATCGGGGCCCCCGCCGAGCAGGTGAGCCCCCCGACCGGCCGGCCCGCAGTGACGTCCGCGCCTCTCGCGGGCAGCCGGTATTCGCGGGAGACGCCGATCGGCGTCGGCACCGGACTGCCGGCGCTCGCAGCCCACGTCCAGCCTGCGAACGACGCGCCGATCAGGATGAAGACGAGAGAGACGCGAGCGACCAGAGGCGATCATCGTAGCCGCGGGCCCCGTGCTGTCTTCGACGTACCTCGCCCGCTACGGACAGGAGCCCTGCGAGAACGAGGAGAAGCTCGCGGCCGACAGCGTCCAGCGCCAGTGGCCGTCCTGGGCGATCAGGTGGCCGGTGGCGACGATCGGCTGGGTGCCGTTGTGGAGGTCGATGCGGTAGACGACCGCCTTCGTCTTCGTCTTGCCGAGCGCCGGAACCTTGAACACCTCGTCGTGGACACCGAGGATGCCGACGTCGACGTCGGAGATCCGGAAGCTCGCACCCGGTGAGCATCTGTTGTACAGGCCGGCGGCCACGACCCGGCGCTGCTCGCGGACGAGCAGCCTGTAGGAGAGAGCGCGCAGGCCGGCGAGCTCGTACCTGATCACGGCCTTCATCACCCGGCCCGGATCCTCGGATGGGGCAGCAGCGCTCGATGCTCCGGAGCCTGCCGTCACCGAAACGGCGGCGACGGCACCTACCGAGGCGAGCGTGGCGAGCCCGCGCCTCACGCTCCGGCGAGCTCGAGCTCGGCGACGTTCGGTTGCGCGTCGGCCTTGGGTCGCGAGAGGAGAGCTCCGCCGGCGATCAGCAGCGCGAACGCGATGCCCCGCAGCACGCCGAGCTTGCCGTTCGGGAACGGCTCGTCGTAGAGCGTCGTGCCTGCGATGATCGGCAGCGCGTTCGTGAACAGGGTCGCCAGGCCGGCGGTCGTCAGCGCCGCTCCCTTCTGGAAGCCGAGCTGGAGCACGATCGTCCCGAACGAGTAGGCGAGGATCATCGCCGGGATGAACAGCAGCCTCGTTCCCCCGGTGACGACGGCCTTGGTGACGACGTCGCCCGCGGCGAACAGGATGCCGGCCGCCACGCCGTGCGCGGCCGCGCGGCCGAGCACCCTCGGGCCGAAGCGGACCGCAACCGCCGCGAGGACGGCGGAGGCGACGACCCAGGCCATGATGCCCGCCCAGACCCCTCCGTCCCCCTGCCCGGTCGCTCCCGCGAGAGAGATGCCGAGGAAGGCGAGGCCGATCACGGCGATCACGACGCCCACCACCTCCCGCCGCGTCAGCTTGACGCCGGCCAGCCGCGAGCTCAGGAAGGCGAGGATGCCGATCCCGCCGGCGGCGAGCGACTGCACGAGCGCGAGCGGGGCGAGCGTCAGCGCTGCGACGAAGCAGAGGAAGCCGCCCGATTCGGCGGCGAAGCCGGTCATCCAGCTGCGGTCCTTCAACAGCGTCGCCAGCGACTCGCGCGGACGTCGCACGGACAGAGGTGGCAGCGCGCTCGCCGCGTCGTGCTCGCGGATCCAGGCCCAGTTGATGGCCACGGCGGACACGAACGTGAGCAGGATGGCGAGCGTCATGGCGTGTACGGACATCGCTACGACCGCATCGTTACATGCCGGAGGCCTCTCCCGATAGGGTCCGGGCGCAGATGATGTTGATCGACCGGAGCAGCGAGTTCGGTCAGCGGGCCGAGCGCCGGCTGCAGGACGAGAAGCTGGCGTGGCTCACGACGGTCGACCGCGCGGGGACGCCGCAACCGGTTCCGGTCTGGTTCCTCTGGGACGGCGCGGAGACCATCCTGATCTACAGCCGTCCCGACACGCCGAAATTGCGGTCGATCGAGCGGAACCCCCGCGTCAGCCTGCACCTCGACGGCAACGGCCTCGGTGGCGACATCGTCGTCGCGACCGGGCAGGCGGCCGTCTCGGACGATCCACCGGCCCACGAGCTCCCGGCCTATCTGGACAAGTACACGCTGCTCATCGAGCGCAACCGGTGGACGCCGCCGCAGTTCGCCGACGATGTACTCGGTGCCGATCAGGATCAGCGTCTCGCGGGTCCGCGGGCACTGAGCTGCTGGGCTGCAGCGTCGCTTTCGTCACAGATCCGGCACAGACAGGTGACGATTTCAGGGCTACGGTGGCTTCATGGCGACCACGAAGGCGGCAACTCCGTGGGGCAAAGCGGAGATCCTCGACGAGGTGGTGGTGCGGCAGCGTGCGCCGGGTGACCGGGCGTTCACGACGCATGTTCAGCTACTCGAGACTGCTGCGGGCGAGCGGCTCGTACGGCTCGCGTACGCGACAGCCGCGCACGGATGGGTGCGGCGCGGGCCGGTGACGATGCTGATCTCGGATCTCGAGCGCCTCCGCGAGGAGCTGGCCGGGCACCCTGAGCTGGCCGCCGCGTTCGGGTACGAGGGCGTCGCTACACGAGGACGGCCAGGCGGGCGCGGGCTGCGTCGACGAGCGAGCCGAGGATGAGGCAGCCGTCGGTCGAGCCGAGCAGGGGATCGACCGCGTGCTCGGGGTGAGGCATCAGGCCCATGACGTTGCCGTCGCGGTTCGTCACTCCGGCGACGTCGCCCATCGATCCGTTCGGGTTGGCGCCGGTCTCGTAGCGGAGCACGATCTGGCCCGACACTTCGAGCTCCTCCACGTTCGGATACGTCCAGCAGCCTTCGCCGTGCTTGATCGGAATGACGAGGGAACGGCCCGGCTCGCAGCGCGATGTGAACGGCGTCTCGGCGTTCTCGACTCGAAGCGGCACGTCGCGGCAGACGAACGAGAGCGAGGCGTTCGGGCGGAGGGCTCCCGGCAGCAGCCCGGCCTCGCAGAGCACCTGGAAGCCGTTGCAGATGCCGAGCACGAGGCCGCCGTCCTCGGCGAAGCTCGCAACCGGGCGCATCACGGGAGCGAACCGTGCGATCGCGCCGCAGCGCAGGTAGTCCCCGTACGAAAAGCCGCCGGGCAGCACGACCGCCTGGACGGCCGGCAGGTCGTCGTCCGCGTGCCAGACCGTCACGGGGTCGGCGCCGAGCAGGTCGAGCGCGTGCGCTGCGTCCCGGTCGTCGTTCGAGCCGGGAAAGGTGACGACGGCGATGGCGGGCCGGGGCGCGCGGGCGTTCACGGGGTGATCTCGATCTCGAATGTCTCGATCAGCGGGTTCGCGAGCAGTTGCTCGCACATCCGCTCGACCTCTGCCCGGGCGACCTCCGGATCGGCCGCAGTCAGCTCGATCTCGACCAGTCGCCCGATCCGGGTCTCGGTAACGTCGAAGCCGAGGTGCCGGAGCGAGCCGCGCACCGCATCGCCCTGCGGATCGAGGATCCCGGGCTTCGGCCGGACGGCGACCGTCGCCTTCATCGCAGCACGAGCTCCGGGTCGGCGAGGTAGTCGTCGAACGCGAGACCCGTGAGGCGCTCGAACGCGTCCACATAGCGCCGGCGGGTGCCGGCGACGACCTCGGCCGGAAGCTCCGGGCCGGGATCGGTCTTGTCCCAGCCGAGCGACTCGCAGTAGTCACGGACGTACTGCTTGTCGAACGACGGCTGCGGCCGGCCCGGCTCGTATTCGTCGGCCGGCCAGAACCGCGACGAGTCGGGCGTGAATGCCTCGTCCGCGAGCACGAGGGCTCCGCTCGGATCGACGCCGAACTCGAACTTCGTGTCCGCGATCAGGATGCCCTGCTCGGCCGCATGCGCGGAGGCGTGACGGTAGAGCTCGAGCGAGACCTGCTCGACCTCGCGGAACCGCTCCTCCCCGACCAGCGCGACGGCCGCGGTCGAGTCGATGTTCTCGTCGTGCCCCTCCATCGCCTTGGTGGAGGGGGTGAAGATCGGATCGGGCAGCCGGTCGGACTCGCGTAACCCTTCGGGTAGCACATGACCCGACGTCTCTCCCGTCCGCTGGTAGTCCTTCCAGCCCGAGCCGGCGAGGTAGCCCCGGACGACGCACTCGAGCGGCAGCATCTCGAGCCGCCGGCACTCGGTCGAGCGGCCGTCGGGCCGGACGCGGAGCAGGTGGTTCGGGCAGATCTCCCGCGTGCGGCGAAACCAGAAGGCGGACAGGCCCGTGAGCACACGGCCCTTGTCGGGGATCTCGGTCGGGAGCACGACGTCGAAGGTCGAGATGCGGTCGCTGGCGACGAGCAGCAGCCGGTCCGGGTCGAGCTGGTAGATCTCCCGCACCTTGCCGCTCGCGACGTGCACGGCTGTTTCAGGCATGAACCCCCTCCTTGTCCTCCACGAGCGTGTTGAGCCGGTCGAAGATCGTGTCGACGTGCCGGGTGTAGGCGCCGAGGTCGAAGACGGCGTCGAGGTCGAGGCGGCCGGCCAGCTCCGGGTCGGCCGCGACGATGTCCCGGAACGGCCGCTCCTCCTCCCAGGCACGCATCGCGGCCTGCTGGACGCGCACGTACGCCTCGTCTCTCGGCAGACCCGAGTCGACGAGCGCGAGCAGCACCCGCTGGCTGAAGTAGAGGCCGTGGCTCGCCTCCAGGTTCCGCCGCATCCGCTCGGGGCGCACCACGAGCCCCTCGACGAGCCAGGCGAAGCGGTCGAGCATGTAGTCGAGGGCCAGGAACGCGTCGGGGAGGACGACTCGCTCGGCTGACGAGTGCGAGATATCGCGCTCGTGCCAGAGGGCGACGTTCTCGAAGCCGACCAGCGCTGCCCCGCGCACGACCCGTGCGAGGCCGCAGATCCGCTCGGCGGTGACCGGGTTTCGCTTGTGCGGCATCGCCGACGAGCCCTTCTGGCCGCGGCCGAACGGCTCTTCGACCTCGCGCACCTCTGTCCGCGCGAGATGCCGGATCTCGAGGGCGAACTTGTCGAGCGAGGAGGCGAGAACGGCGAGCGCGGCGAGCAGCTCGGCGTGCCGGTCGCGCTGCAGGATCTGGGTCGAGACCGGCGCGGGCTCGAGCGCGAGACGCTCGCAGGCGAGCCGCTCCAGCTCCGGATCGGTCGCCGCGTAGGTGCCGACCGCGCCGGAGAGCTTCCCGACGCGCAGCTCCTCGAGCGCCCGCGCGAGGCGGCGGCGGCCCCGGTCGAGCTCGAATGCCCAGCCGGCGAGCTTGACGCCGAACGTGGTCGGCTCGGCGTGGACGCCGTGCGTCCGCCCGATCGTCAGCGTGCTGCGGTGCTCCTCGGCGCGTGCAACGACCGCGCCCAGTGACCGGTCGATTCCGGCCAGCACCAGCGCGCCGGCCTCCCGGATCTGCAGGGACAGCGCCGTGTCGATCACGTCGGAGGAGGTGAGCCCGTAGTGGAGCCAGCGGCGGCCCTCCTCGTCGAGCGCCTCTCCGACCGCGTCGACGAAGGCCGCGAGGTCGTGGTTCGTCTGCCGCTCGATCTCGGCGACGCGCTCGGGTGTCGGCGGCGCCGCCTCGGCGCGGATTCTCCGCACGGCCTCGGGCGGCACGGTGCCGAGCTCGGCCCACGCATCGAGCGCCGCCAGCTCGACCTCGAGCCAGAGCTCCAGCTTGCGCTCCTCGGACCAGACCCTGGCCATCTCGGGTCGGCAGTAGCGCGGGATCACTGGAACAAGTCTAGTTGGGGGTCAGGTCGTCTCGGCGCGGAGAATCGGCACAGAATCGGCACGATCACGCGCGTCTTCGCCCGGCACCATTGAGACTGCTCCCCGGGTGGGCGGGGGTTAGGGATGGGACCAGTACGGTGTCATGCGCCGAGAATCCGGGCTGCCAGCACGGCTGCGTTCTTCGCGTTGTCGACCCCGACACATGCCACCGGCACGCCGGGCGGCATCTGCACGATCGCGAGCAGGGCGTCGAGCCCGTCCAGGACGCTCATCGAGGAGCGGAGCGGGACGCCGATCACGGGCAGATCGGTGTGCGCGGCGACGACTCCGGGCAGCGCCGCGGCAAGTCCGGCGCCCGCGATCAGCACTCGCAGGCCGCGCTCCCTGGCGCCGCGCGCGTACTCGGCCACTGCGTCGGGCTGCCGGTGTGCCGAGCGCACCTCGAGCTCGCACGGGATGCCCCGGGCGGCGAGCTCGTCCAGCGCCGGCTGCATGCGCTCGCGGTCGGACTCCGACCCGATCAGGATCCCGACGAGAGGGGTTTGCTCAGCCATGGGCGATGTCCCGACGATACTGCGCCCCGGGGAACGAGATCCGCTCGACCGCTTCGTAGGCCTGCCGGCGCGCGTCGGCCACGGATTCGCCGACACCCGTGACGCCGAGGATGCGGCCGCCGTTGGTGACGAGGCTGTTCGCGCGCCTCGCCGTCCCGGCGTGGAAGACGAGTGCGCCGGCCGCCTCCGCCTCGGCGATGCCTTCGATCGGCGAGCCGGCATCGCTCTCTTGCGGGTATCCGCCCCCGGCGACGACGACGGTGACGGCGGCGCGCTCGAAGGCCACGATCGCGAACTGGCTGAGGTCGCCGGCCGCCGACCCGGCCAGGCCGGGGAGGAGATCGTCGTCGAGGGCGGGGAGGATCACCTGCGCCTCGGGATCGCCGAAACGGCAATTGAACTCGAGCACGCGGGGGCCGTCGCCCGTGAGCATCAGGCCGGCGAACAGCGCTCCGGTGAAGGGCGTTCCGCGCGCTGCCAGCTCCTTCAGCACCGGCACGTGGATCTCCTCGACCAGCTTCGCCACCGCGTCGACGCCGAAGCCGTCGACCGGCGAGTAGGCGCCCATCCCGCCCGTGTTCGGGCCCGTGTCGCCGTCGCCGATCCGCTTGTAGTCGCGCGCCGCCCCGAGCGGCAGGGCGGTGCTCCCGTCGCACAGCGCGAACACCGACAGCTCCTCGCCCTCGAGGAGCTCCTCGACGACGATCCCGTCGCCGAGCGCCTCCGCCTGGGGAAGCGCCGCCCGCAGCTCCTCGTCTGTTCGGCAGACGAACACACCCTTGCCGGCCGCCAGCCCGTCGGCCTTGAGAACGCACGGCGCCCGCGGAGCATCCAGCGTCGCCGCGGTCGGGACGCCCGCCGCACGCATCACGTCCTTGGCGAAGCTCTTCGAGCCCTCGATGCGGGCCGCGGCCGCGCTCGGGCCGAACACGGACACGCCGGCGTGGCGGAGCTCGTCGGCGACGCCCGCTACGAGCGGCGCCTCGGGACCGATCACGACGAGATCGACGTCGATCGTGCGCGCCAGTTCGAGCAGGCCCTCGGCGTCGTCCGGACGAACAGGGTGGCAGCTTCCCAGCGCGGCGATGCCCGGATTGCCCGGGGCGGCGTGCAGCTCGTCGAGCTGCCTGCTCTGCGAGAGCTTCCAGGCGAGCGCGTGCTCGCGCCCGCCCGATCCGACCACCAGGACCTTCACGCGGCCGAGTCTATGTGTGTCCCGCGGAGCAGTCCTCGCCGTCGCCGGAGGCTCCGGTGAGCCGTTCGAGCAGCGTGGCCAGCGTGGCCAGCTCGTCGTCCGAGAGCCTGCCCTCGAACAGGTCGTTGACCGCGGCGATGTGGGAGCAGGACGCCTGCTCGAGCTTCGCCCGGCCTGCCTCGGTCAGCACGGCGTAGGTGACGCGGGCGTCGCCCGGGCACGAGCCCTTGCAGACGAAGCCCGCGTCCTCGAGCCCGTCGAGCAGCCGCGTGACGCCGGAGGGAGTGAGCAGGAGCCGGCCCGCCAGGTCGATGCGGCGCATGGCGGCGTTCTCGGCGCGGGAGAGGTGGAGGAGAGCCTCGTAGTCGTTGATCGTGAGCCCGTGCTCGGCCTGGAGCTGGGCGCTCAGCTCGCGGGTCGCAGAGGCATGAGCGCGCAGCAGCCTGACCCAGGCGGTCAGTGCCGGCGAAGAAACTTGCGGACTCAAAACTTGACTACTCATGTTTCTCTCTGTAGAGTTGCTTGCGAACTCAAGTATATCGACAACACAGGAGGTCTTGATGAGCACTTTGACACACACGCAGGAGGCCATCCCGACGGGCACCTGGCAGATCGACCAGGTGCACTCTCAGGTCGGCTTTGCGCTCGACTACATGGTCGGGACGTTCCGCGGCACGTTCTCGCCGTTCGAGGCGAGCCTCGAGGTGGACGGCGACGGCAACACGAAGCTGACCGGCTCCGCCCGCGCCGACAGCGTGCACGTGCTCGACGAGAACCTGAACGCCCATCTGCTCTCGCCGGACTTCTTCGACGCCGAGCGGGCACCGCTGCTCAGCTTCTCGTCGACGGCCGTCCGTCGCGCTGGCGCCGACATCGCGATCGCGGGCGAGCTGACCATCAAGGGCATCACCGTCCCGGTGGAGCTCACCGGCACGATCAGCGACCCGGTCGAGCATCCGATGGGCGGCGAGCGGCTCGGTCTCGACCTCGAGGCCACCATCGACCGCCGCGAGGTCGGCATCGACTGGAACCTGCCGCTGCCGAGCGGCGAGCAGGCGCTCGGGAACGACGTGACCCTGACGGCGCAGCTCTACCTGGTCAAGGGGTAACGATGAAGGTCCTCGCCATCTCCGGCAGCCTGCGACGCGACTCGCACAACACGAAGCTGCTGCTCGCGGCGGCGGAGCTCCTGCCCGGCGACGTCGAGCTCGAGCTCTGGGACGGCCTGAAGGCCGTGCCGCCGTACGACGAGGACGAGGACGTCGAGCCGGCGCCGGCGGCGGTCACGGACCTACGTGACGCGATCGCCGGCGCCGACGCGATCCTGTTCGCGACGCCGGAGTACAACCAATCGGTGCCCGGCCAGCTGAAGAACGCGCTCGACTGGGCCTCGCGCCCGCTGGCGACGAATCCGCTCCGCAACGTGCCGGTGGCGGTCGTCGGGGCCAGCGCAGGCGCGTTCGGCGCCGTCTGGGCGCAGGCCGAGCTCCGCAAGGTTCTGGCCGCGATCGGCGCTCGCGTCGTCGACGGCGAGGTCGCGGTGGGCCACGCGCATGAGCGCTTCGGACCGGACGGACAGCTCGAGGACGCTCTGCTCGAGCAGCTCGCCGGGGTGGTCGAGGCGCTCGTGGCCGCGACCCGCGCCCGGGAGTTGATCGCCGCGTAGGCTTCGAGCATGCCCGAGGCACCGCCGTACGCGACCGCCGGGGTGGAGGTGCTGCGGTTGCCCGGTGGGGTGCCGGAGCCGGACCGCGTCGCGGTCGAGGAGCCGCTCGAGATCCGCGTCAACGGCGAGGCTGTCGCCGTGACGATGCGGACGCCGGGGAACGACGAGGAGCTCGCTCTCGGCTTCTGCATCACGGAGGGAATCGAGCCGACTGCGGCCCGTCTGCCCGGCGACCTGGCTGCGAACACCGTCGACGTGGACGTGCCCGGGTTCGACCCGGCGAGGCTCAAGCGCAGCTTCTTCACGTCCTCGTCGTGCGGTGTCTGCGGGAAGGGCGCGCTCGAGGCGGTCGCCGTCGAGGCGCCGCGCGTGACGGCGGCGTGGACGATCGCGCGCGAGCTCGTCGCCTCGCTTCCGGAGCGTCTGCGCGCCGATCAGGGCGCGTTCGCGGTCTCCGGCGGCCTGCATGCGACCGGGCTCTTCGACCGGAGCGGTGCGCTGCTTTGTGCGCGCGAGGACGTCGGTCGCCACAACGCGATGGACAAGGTGATCGGCTGGGCGTTCTCCGGCGGGTCGCTGCCGCTCGCGGACAACCTCCTCTGCGTGAGCGGACGGCTCTCCTTCGAGCTCGTCCAGAAGGCCGCCGTGGCCGGGTGCCCGTTCCTCGTCGCGGTCGGCGCGCCGTCGAGCCTCGCGGTCGAGCTCGCCGGCGACCGGGGCATCACGCTCTGCGGCTTCGTCCGGGGCGGCGGTGTGAACGTCTACACCGAGACGTGGCGCCTGAGCGGCTGACAGGCGTCTTGCTGGCCGGTGGCGCCTCGACGCGGTTCGGGTCGCCGAAGGCGCTGGCCCGCCTGGACGGCGAGACGCTGGCCGAGCGGGCGTGGCGGACGCTCGGCGAGGCCTGCGACGAACGGATCGCCGTCGGCAAGCTCGCGGACGCGCTCGAGCTCCCGTTCCCGCTCGTCGACGACGGGTCGCCGGTACGGGCCGCGATCGCCGGGGTGGTCGCCGGCCTCGAGGCGGCCGCGACCGGGCTCTGTGTCGTGCTTCCCGTCGACTGTCCGCGCGTCGACGCGGCGCTTCTGCGCCGGCTGGCCGACGCGTGCGCCGGCGTGGACGCGGCCGTCCCGCAAACCGGGCCGCTGCCCGGCGCGTACCGAACATCGGCGCTCCCGGTGCTGCAACGGCGGCTCGCCGCGGAGCGCCTCTCCCTGCGCGAGGCCGTCGCTGAGCTCGACACCCGGACGATCACCGTCGACGAGTCCCTGCTCGTCAACGTCAACACGCCCGACGACCTGCGCCTCCTCGAATAGCAGTGTCCAGGCAGGCGTGCCAGACACTGCTACGCGGCAGTGCCAAAGGGGGGTCAGACCAGGGTGCGGAGCAGTGCCAGAGCAGCGCCAGAGCAGCGCCAGACCCTGATCAGCGCGCCAGGGACGCCTCGACGCCGCCCGCGCCCATGAGGACGTGCTCGCGCGCCGCGCCGGTGCCGACGAGCGTCACCGGCACTTCCAGCTCCTGCTCGACGAACGCGACGTACTGCCGCGCCGCATGGGGCAGATCGCCGAGCTCCTCGGCCTCGCCGATCGGCTCCTCCCAGCCCGGCAGCACCTCGTACACCGGCTCCGCCTGGTGGAAGTCGCTTTGGTGCGCGGGGAAGTCCGCCGTCTCGTCGCCGCCCGGAAGCCGGTAGCGCACGCAGACGGGCAGCTCCGCGAACGCCGAAAGAACGTCGAGCTTCGTCAGTGCGAGCGCGGTGAAGCCGGACAGTCGCGCGGCGTAGCGCAGCCCGACGAGATCGAGCCAGCCGCAGCGACGCTCCCGGCCGGTGACCGTGCCGTACTCGGCGCCGAGCTCGCGCAGCTGCTCTTGCACGGGTCCCTCGATCTCGGTCGGGAACGGCCCTTCGCCGACACGCGTGACGTAGGCCTTCGCGACCCCGAGCACCGAGTCGATCCGAGTCGGGCCGATCCCGATTCCCGTCGTCGCACCACCCGCGATCGTCGGCGAGGAGGTGACGAACGGATAGGTGCCGTGGTCGATGTCGAGCAGGGTGGCATGGGCCCCTTCGAACAGGACCCGCTTGCCGTCTCGGAGTGCGCGGTCGACGAGGAGCGACGTGTCGGCAATGAGCGGGCGCAGCCTCTGGGCGTACCCCTCGTAGCGCTCGGCCAGCTCCTCGAGCGCGATCGGCTCCGCGCCGTAGACGCGCTCGAGCCAGAGGTTCTTCTCGGCGAGTGCCGTCTCGATCTTCTGCCGCAGGATCTTCGGGTCGAGCAGATCCTGGACGCGGATGCCGAGCCTGAAAGCCTTGTCCGCGTACGTCGGCCCGATGCCTCTCCGCGTCGTTCCGATCTTCAGCTTCCCGAGCCGGCGCTCGCTCGCCTGGTCGATCGCGCGGTGCCACGGCATCACCAGGTGCGCGTTTCCCGACAGGGCGATCCGGTCGGTGGCGACGCCGCGTGCCTCGAGGTCGTCGAGCTCCGTGACGAGGTCCTCCGGATCGACGACGCAGCCGGCGCCGATCACGCACTCTTTCCCGGAGACGATCCCGGAGGGAAGGTGCCGCAGCTTGAACGTCTCACCGGCGACGACGATCGTGTGCCCGGCATTCGGCCCGCCGTTGTAGCGGCAGACAAGGTCCGAGTGCTGGGCGAGCAGGTCGACGATCTTGCCCTTGCCCTCGTCGCCCCACTGCGCTCCGACGATCACGGTCGCGGGCACAGCCGAAGTGTGCCAGCGGGGGCGGGGGCGGGCCTCAGGCGGCTGCGGCCGGGGCGCGCGTGATGCGCTTGACGCGGACCCGGTGCCCGCGCCAGCAGGTGACGAACCCCACGTCGGCCTCCATGCGAAGCGTTCCCTGCACGATCGCGGGCGGAGTCCGCTGATCGAGCTCACACGCTTCGCAGGGCGCCGCGAAGACCTTCGCCCCGGGGCGGACCCAGATGATCTGCCGTGTTTCCGTCTGCCCTCCTGTCTCCTCCGTCTGTGCCTTGTCCGGTGTCGCCGTTCCGCCTATGCCGCCAGGTCCGCGAACTTCGCGAACCGCCGCAGGAACGAGAGCTTCACGGTGCCCGTGGGCCCGTTGCGGTGCTTGGCGAGATGCACCTCCGCCAGCCCCTGATCGGGGCTGTCCTCGTTGTAGTACTCGTCGCGGTAGATGAACATGACGAGGTCGGCGTCCTGCTCGAGCGAGCCCGACTCCCGCAGGTCGGACAGGATCGGGCGCTTGTCGTGCCGCTGCTCGACGGCGCGCGAGAGCTGCGAGAGCGCCAGCACCGGCACGTCGAGGTCGCGTGCGAGCACCTTGAGCGAGCGTGAGATCTGCGAGACCTCCTGAACCCGGTTCTCGGCGTTCGAGCCGGAGGTCATCAGCTGCAGGTAGTCGACGATGATCAGCCCGAGGTTGGGCTCGCGCATCTTCAGCCGGCGAGCCTTGGAACGGATCTCCATCATCGTGATCGAGCCCGTGTCGTCGACCCACACGGGCGCCTTCGAGAGCCGGTCGCAGGCGGCGGTGAGGCGCGGCCAGTCGTCCGGCGCGAGGTTCCCGGAGCGGAGGCGCTGGGACTCGACCTTCGCCTCGCTGCACATGAGGCGCTGCGTCACCTCCGACTTCGACATCTCGAGCGTGAACAGCGCCGTCGGCACCTCGCGGCGGACGGCGAGATTCGCCGCGATGCAGAGCGCCAGGCCCGACTTGCCCATGCTGGGGCGTGCCGCCAGGATGACCAGGTTCCCGGGCTGGAAGCCGGAGGTGAGCTTGTCGAGCTCCGTGAAGCCCGAGCCGACACCGGTGATGTCGGCGCCCGACTCGTACAGCGCGGTGATCCGCTCGAAGCTCTCCTTGAGCAGCTCCTCGATGTGGCTGAAGTCGCCCGCGACGCGCGACTGCGAGAGGTCGAAGATGATCTGCTCGGCGCGGTCGACGAGCTCCGTGGCCTCGTCTCCCTCGCGGTCCATGCCGAGCCGGGCGATCTCGCTGCCGGCGCGGATCAGCCCGCGCAGCGTCGCCATCTCGCGGACGATCCGCGCGTAGTGGCCGGCATTGGCGGCCGCGGGGACGAGCGCGGCCAGCTCGTGGATGCGGACCTTGCCGCCGACCCCCTCGATCTCGCCGCGCCGCTCGAGCTCGTCGACGAGCGTGATCGCGTCGACCGGCTCGCCGCGGCCGTACAACGACAGCGCCGCGCGGTAGATCCTGGCGTGGCTCTCGCGGTAGAAATCCGTGGCCGAGAGCGCCTCGCTGACCGCCCCAATCGCACCGGGGGAGAGCATCATCGCGCCGAGGACGGACTCCTCAGCATCGAGGTTTTGCGGCGGGACCGGGGCGGTCGGCGCGACGCTCGCTGTTTGAGCCATTGGCTGCATATTCCACCTCCTCGCGCCCGCTGGCTAGCCCTGTGGAGACAGGTGCGTCCAGACCCGAAAGGCGCTGACGTGCAGGGACAAGAGAACTTATGTTCGCACTACAGCCGGACGGACCGGTGGAAGAAAACCCCGCTCTACGCGGGAAGTTCCTCGTCAATTCCACAGGCGTCCACAGGAGTTCTCAACAACTGTGGATTCGGTGCCAGGCGCGTGCCCGGCACCGGGGGCGGCGAGACGCCTACTCGGTCGGCTCGGTCGGCTTGGGGGGCTCTGCCGGCTCGAGCTGGGCCGTATCGGGCTCTGTCGTCGGCTCGGCCTCGGCGGCCGGCGAGGCCTCGGCACCCGGCTCGGGCGCAGCCTCGACCTCGGCCTGATCGACGGCCTCCGCGACCTGCGCGCTGGCCTGCTCGGACGCGGCAGCCGCTGCCTGGGCGGCCTCGGCCTCGGCGGCTGCAGCCGCTTCGAGCTCTTCCTCGGGAGGCAGCTCGCCGCCCTCGGGCACGACCAGCGTCTTCACCTCGACGCGGACGTCCTGGAAGACGTCGATCGCGATCTCGTAGCGGCCGATCCGCTTGATCGGATCGTGGAGGTCGATCTTGCGCCGGTCGATGCGCACCTTGCGCGTGCGCCACAGCTCGTCGGCGACGTCGGTGGAGGTGACCGATCCGAACAGGGAGCCGGTGGGGCCGGACTTGACCTCGAAGCGGAGCACGGTCTTCTCCAGCACGGCCGCGATCTCGCGTGCCTGGTCGACCGATCGCGCCTCGTGGCGGGAGCGCTGCGCCTCGCGACGCTCGAGCTCGGCGACCCGGGCCGGCGTCGCCGTCTCGGCGAGCTTCCGGGGCAGCAGGTAGTTCCGTGCGAAGCCCCGGGCGACCGAGACGACCTCGCCGCGGAGGCCGACCTTGTCGACGTCCTGCAGGAGGATGATGTCCATCAGCGTTCACCCACGTAGGGCAGCAGCGCCATCTCGCGCGCCCGCTTGACGGCGATCGCGATCTGCACCTGGTGCCGCCGGCACGCGCCGGTGATGCGCCGCGAGCGGATCTTGCCCTTCTCGGAGATGAACCGTCGCAGCATGTTCAGATCCTTGTAGTCGACGTCCTGGATCTTCATCCGGCAGAAGTAGCAGTTGCGTTTCCGGGCCTGGCCTTCCTTCAGGCCGGGCCGGCGTCCGGTCGAGCGTCGTTCGGTCTGCTTGGCCATTCCTCTCCTCAGAACGGGATGTCGTCGTCGGTTGCCGAGCCGCCGAAGTCGGCGTCGGCCGCAGCGGTCGCGCCCGCTCCCTCGGGGACGAACTGCGGGCGGCCCTCGCCGTCGCCGCGCGCGCCCAGGAACTGGACGTTCTCGGCGATGATCTCGACGGCCTGCCGCTTGGTGCCGTCCTGCGCCTCCCACTCGCGCCAGTCGAGGCGTCCGTCGACGCCGATCGGGCGTCCCTTCGCGAGGTACTGCGCGCAGCTCTCGCCCTGGTTTCCCCAGACGGTGACGTCGAAGTAGTTCGGCTTGTCCACCCACTGGCCGGTGCCGTCCTTCTGGCGCGTGTTGACGGCGACGCGCAGCTTGCAGACGGCTGTGCCGCTCGGCGTGTGCCGGAGCTCAGGGTCCTTGGTCAGGTTCCCGACCAGGACGACGCGGTTGATGTTGGCCATCCCTTACTCCTCTCCCTCGGCTGCGGCGACGGGCTCTTCGGCGGGTGGTGGAGCGGTCCCGGCCGTATCGGCGGTCGAGCGCCGGTGCGGCATCGGCCGGCGCGTCGCCATGTGGCGCATGACGCCCTCGGTGATCTTGAGCACGCGGCTGACCTCGTCGAGCGTCTCCGGCGTCGAGCTGAAGGTCAGCAGGTGGTAGGCGCCATCGGACTTGTGATCGATCTCGTACGCGAGCCGCCGGCGGCCCCACGTGTCATGCGACTCCCAGGCTCCGCCCTGCTTGGCGACGAGCTCTTGGGCGCGCGTGACGATCTCGCCCTGGCGCTCCTCCGGGAGCTCAGGGTCGAGCATGAGCAGAATCTCGTAGTCGTTCATGTTCCCGTCCAGCTCCTTCCCTTGGACTTAGGCGGCCCCGCCGTCGTGCGTCTGCCCGGGAACGGCCGACGCGAGGCGTGGCGAGAAGTCGCGACACTGTAGCATCGAGCACTGAATGAGACGGCGCCTCTTCTGGCTCGCCGCCCTGGCGGGCTTCGTCTGGATCTACCTGCGGCGCGGGGCGCGGCGGCCGGAGCCGGTCCGGGTTCCGACGGCGCCCGATCCGGCCGAGGACCTCCGGCGCAAGCTCGAGCAGACGAAGGAGCGCGGCGGCGACACGGCGGCGCCCGCGGCATCGGAGCCGGAGCCGCAGAGCCGCAGGTCGAGACACCCGAGCCCCCTGCGCCTGCAGACTCGGAGGAGCTGGACGCCAAGCGCCGCGAGATCCACGAGCGCGCTCGGTCGGCGTCCGACGAGATGCGGCGCTCGAGCTCCGACTGAGCCGCCGCTGAAATCCGCGCGGCGGTGAGGTTCTTTCGTGCCGACTCTGTGACGCTTTCGTCCACGGGCGAAGACCACGCTCGTCTGGACGGGGCTGGCGGTCAGCGCCGTCTTCGCCTACCTCGCCGTCCGCGGCGTCGACTGGCACCAGGTCTGGACCGCGCTCGGCGAGTGCCGCTACTGGACGCTCATCCCGGCGCTGGCGCTGCTCGCGCTCGCGAACGTCCTGCGAGCGTGGCGCTGGCAGCTCCAGTTCGCGCCCGCGACCAGGCCCCGCTTCTGGCCGGCGCTGAGCGCCCTGCTGATCGGCACCTTCTTCAACAACGTGCTGCCGGCGCGGGCGGGGGAGGCGGCGCAGATCGTCGCGCTCAGGCGCAGCTCCCGGACGTCGCTCTCCGAGACGACGGCGACCGTCCTGCTCGGACGCGTCTGGGACGTCCTCTCGGTGCTCGTGCTCCTGTTCGTGCTGGCGCCGTGGCTTCCGCATGTCGCCTGGTTGCGTGCCGCGGTGTATCTCGCCGTCGGACTGGTCGCCGCCCTGGCGCTGATCGTCGCCGTGGGGCGCCCCTTGCTCGGGGCGCTCACGCGGCCGCTCGCCCGTCTGCCGTTCCTGACGCTCGCGCACACGGAGAGCGCCGCGGCCGGCGTCTGGCGCGGGCTGATCTCGATCCGCAAGCCGGGCCCGGCCCTGGTCGCGTTCGGTCTGACGACGGCTTCCTGGGTCGTCTTCGGGATCTCGAACTGGTGCGTGCTCGAGGGCTTCTCGCTCGGCCTGTCGCCGCTCGCCGGAATCCTGATCTCGATCGCGCTCTCGCTCGCGATGATCCTGCCGTCGTCACCCGCGTCGGTCGGCGTCTTCGAGGCGGCCGTGCTCATCGCCCTGAAGCCGTACGGGATCCCGAAGTCGGAAGGGTTCTCGGTCGCGCTCGTGCTGCACGCGCTCAACCTGATCCCGTACCTGGTCGCCGGCATCGTCTGCCTCCGCTTCGAGGCGAGATCGAGGGGCGTCCAGACGATCGTTGCATGAAGCCGCCGCTAGGCTGCGCGGCGGAGCGGCGGGGGCCGGTGCCCCAGCTGGTCTTCAAAACCAGTAAGGCCGTGCAACCCACGGCTGGGTCGGTTCGACTCCGGCGCCGCTCCGTTAAGCCAGATCCCGCTCACGATGCGGGGTTTCGACTCGTCCAGATCGACGAGCGGGGGCTTGCTGTTCTCCGCTCAGATCCGCTGGAAACCGCTGTTCACTGGCGCGCACTGGCGCACAACTGGCGCACAGCCCAAGCAGAAGCCGGACGCGCCCTTGGAAAGTGCGGGACCTCCGTGAGAGACTCGCCGTCTCTTGGAGTTCTTTGCCGTCGCCGCCCAGGTTCTCCCCGTCTTGTTCCTGGCGCTGGTCTTTGACCAGAAGGTTCTGGAGCGTAAGGCCGACGAACGTGTCGCTGACCTCATTCTTGAGCTCGGTGTCGTCCTTGCGTTCGTCTTAGGCGTAGGCGTTTGTATTTTACGTCCTCGCCTCGCAGTCCATCTGGACGGGAGCACGCGAGGTAACAGCAGCCTGCCTAGCCGTAGAGCTAGTGGGGCTCGCCTTTCCACACCTTTCAGATCGGACTGTCGCGATCTTTCGAAAGACACGTTGGCGGGTCTTTCTCAGTCATCCGGCATGGCAGGGGTTGGGCGCCATATCGGCTGTCCTGGCTATCGGAATCGCGGTCTACAGCGCATCGGGATTCACCTCGGGGAAGCAAGGACTGCCTGCTGCGCCTGCCGGCACGCACTATGAGGTGGTTGGTCCGACTCCGCTCTTGACGCTCCGAAACCCAAGTAGCTTGAACTCTGCGGAAGAGGGACCGCCGATCCCTGCTTCGCAGACCGTCCTCGTGTCCTGCAAGATTCGTGACACAGCCTTGGCCGTGTCCCGCCCTGGAGGGTGGTGGTACAGGATCGCGAGCCCTCCGTGGAGGAATGCGTTCTATTCTCACGCCAACGGCTTTTTGAATGGTGACCCGCCCGAGGGTCCATTCAGACATGTTGTCGACCACGCCGTCAGAGATTGCTGACGGCGTGGCCGGCCAGATAAGAGTCCAGCAGCCCCGCTGCCTCCTCCTCATTGCCCGGGAACAGGTGCCCGTAGCGGTCGAGGGTGATCATCACGGAGGCGTGCCCCATGTACGTGGAAAGCGCCTTCGCGTTCACCCCTGCCGCGATCATCAGCGAGGCGAACGTGTGACGGCATTCGTGCAGGGTGATCGCCTGCAGTTGCGCCTTCTTCCAGCCTCGGACAGCTCGCTCAGAGAGCGTGACAGGCTCGAACGGCCGATTGCTACGCCGATCTTGTCGAGGCGGACGTCTGCATCGGATCCAGCATCTCCCGATCGCCTCCGGGCGCGTGCCGAAGACGCACAGGATCTTCTGCTTGCGGGCTGGTCGGAGCTCTTGTGCATCTCCGTTCACGGGCGGCTTGCGCGTTGCTCTATGAAGAGGGCTGCTTGGGCGGTCAGTTGCGGCCTCATCGCTATCGCTGTTGCTGGCGTTGCAGGGCTCCGCTCGGCACGTTCTCAGCCCTTGTCGCAGCAGGACAGGAGTGCGCGATCCCACGACCGCGTCCTTCCCGCAGACCGCTGGAACAACTCCTCAACTGCCGCCTCCGTTGTCTCAACGCGGCGGGCGACGTCTCGATCCTTGCGCCACTCATTCGCGGTCGGGTTGCGAGTCGTCCGGTTCGTCGACCGGTCGCGTGTTGTTCGTTTGCCTGGCGGCAAGTCGGTGCCGCGTGTGCTGGTCACCTACCTGCGCTATCCGGCGCTCGGCAGCCCTGCTGGATCTGATGTCAGTGACGCTGCGGCAGCACGCGGCTCAGGCCCCTTCCCCTTGATCGTGTTCGGCCACGGGTACGCCGTCACTCCTGCTCCATACGCAAACTTGCTTCGCGCGTGGGCACGGGCGGGCTACGTGGTGGCCGCGCCGGTATTCCCGCTCGAGAACGCAAACGCTCCCGGCGGGCCGAACGAGGCTGACCTCGCCAACCAGCCCGCCGACCTGCGCCTCGTTATCTCACGAATAGTCGCAGCCAGCGGTGCCGCGACCAATCCTCTCCAAGGAATGATTGACCCGTTGCGCATCGCTGTCGCAGGTCATTCCGACGGCGGCGAGACAGCCCTGGCAGTCGCCTACGATCCACGATTTCGCGACCGTCGAATCCGTGCAGCAATGATTCTTTCAGGAGCGCAGATCCCCGGACGCGGATTCACCTTCCCGCACGGAAGCCCGCCTCTTCTTGCCACGCAGGGCACCGCCGACACCATCAACCCGCCCAGCCTCACATACGCCTTCTACAAGCTCGCGCCGCGACCAAAGTTCCTGCTGACCCTAGAGGGCGCACAGCACCTCCCTCCCTACTCGTATCAACAACCCCAGCTCGGGATCGTCGAGCGAGTCACCATCGCCTTCCTCGACCATTACTTCAAACGGAGCCCGCTCCGGCGGCTGATCACCAATGGAACCGTCTCCAGAATCGCGCACCTGTCATCGGATCCCTAGCTGCAGAGCACGCGCATGCGGCAGCTTGACCGACTACGCAGCGAGAGTGTCCGGGATCAGCAGACCCGGATCATCCTGCCGCACCGAGTTCACCAACGGGGAGGCCTTCAGAGCAACCATCGCCTCGGCGGGGTAGGGCTGAAGCAGCGACAAGGCGTGTTCCGTGCTGATCTCCGGGTCGAGCCACTCCGACTCAAGCTCGACCGGCAGGATCACTGGCATCCGGTTATGCACCGGAGCCACCGCTGGTAGCGGTTCGATGCGGTCGCCTAGTTGTCCCTCGTTCGAGTGATTCGGGGGAGCACTGTGCCTGGATTCTGTGTCGCCGGGAGTTGTAGAGGGTGACGGTCATTTCTTGTCGATGGGAGGCTGGCGACATGAGCAAGGTTAGGGTCAGCGTGAGATCGAGCGGGAGCGCAGGTAGCCGGCGGCTGTTGCATGACGTGGCTGTGGTTGGTCTTGCTCACGCGGAGTGGCGGCCGGCGCGGGAGCGGCTTGAGGAGGCGCTGGGTGTCGACTTGACCCGCGTTGTGGTTAGCTCGTTGGTTGAGCCGTCGCCGACTGTGCTACCGGGGTTGGAGCGCCCGGCGGCGGCTTAGCCGATCCCGGCATGGCTCGCTGGTCTAGGAGAGACGTCTCCGCTCACACTTCCGCCCGCTCGGATTGGCCTCAAGAGACCCTGTAAGGCCACCAGAACCCCAGACAATTCCGCCAGGCGCAGGGAATGGTTCTGGGTTGTCTTCAGCTCTCGGGATTGTTGGTGGCTTCGGAGGGCCCTACCGGACTTGGCCAGGATGCTGCGGAATAACCCTGAGTCCGACTGCGGGCTTATACGGGCGACCGCGTCTGGCTACTTGTCGACGCCTTTGCTGTTTAGCCTCGGCTCGGCCCAGTCCTAGCCCGGCCAGGCGAATCAGGAGTCTGCTTCAGGAGGCGCTGGGTGGTTTGGGTGCAAGCAAGGGACTTGGGAAGGACGGCGTGTCAGTAGGACTGAGGCCGAGAGCCGATCGTAGGATGGCGCCTCCCGCCGCCGTCGTGACAGAAGGCGAAGACCTGAAGAGGCTTTGGCGTGAGTACCGGAAGACGCAGGACAAGGTGATCCGTGACCGGCTCATCCTCACCTACGCGCCGCTCGTCAAGTTCGTGGCCGGCCGGCTCGGCAGCGGACTGCCCGCGCATCTCGATGAGAACGACCTTGTCTCCTATGGCCTGCTCGGCCTGATCGGCGCGATCGAGCGCTTCGACCCGTACCGTGATGTCAAGTTCGAGACGTACGCGGTCACGCGGATCAAGGGCGCGATCATCGACGAACTCCGCGCGATGGACTGGGTGCCGCGTTCCGTGCGGGCCCGCGCGCGCGAGATCGAGCGGGCGATGGCGTCGCTCCAGGCCCAACTCCACCGTGCGCCGACCGACACCGAGATCGCCGAGAAGATCGGCATCACCGAGGAGGAGCTCGAGGACAGCCTCACCGACATCGCACACTCCTCGATCGCCTCGCTCGACGAAGTCTGGACAAGCTCGAACCCTGACGGAAACCCGTTGGCCCTGATCGACACGATCGAAGACACCGAGACACCTGAACCGCAGACCGGGCTCGACAAAGCGGAAACACGCGATGTACTCGCCCAGTCGATCGCGGCGCTGCCGGAACGAGAGAAGATCATGATCACGCTCTACTACTACGAACGGCTGACACTGCGCGAGATCGGCGAGGTTCTCGGCGTCACCGAGTCGCGCGTCTCGCAGCTCCACACGAAGGCGATCCTGCGGCTGCGAACCCACTTGACCGGTGGCCCAGAAGCGCTCTCTCGTCGCCCAAGCGCCACTCGCAGCTCAGACGTTCCACCCCGCCTCAGGCCACTCAAGGAGGCCAGACGCGCTCGGCGCGACGGTAGTGCTCCAGTCCCTCGAGGAGCACTTCACCATCGACGATCATCCGTATGCGCGGCGTAAGCCCTTAGTGTCGCCGCCGACGTGACGGGCATCACCTAAGCTCTGTCCGCGGTATGGCGGGCATCGACATCCCTGATCCTCGCCGTTCGACCTACGGCGATGACTACTGGCTGCACCGCTGCGAAGGGTTCACCGTCCAGAAAGGTCAGCGGGAGCTTGGCAAGGTGACCGGTCTCCGCTTCCAGGCCTCGACCCAGCCGGAACAGATCGAAGTCCGCACCGGCCGGTTCGGCAAACGACTCCTGATCCCGGTCGAGCAGGTACAGCAAATCGAGCCCAAGACACGACGGATCATCCTCGGCGCTCTACCTCTACACCGCTAGACGATCCCCTCCAGCCGACGACTCCCAGGGGTAGCGGGGGTCTGACGCCACTGGCGAACACCGACGTGAACGGGCCAAACGAGTAGAGCCAGCACGATCCCAACGCTGCCGACCACGATCAGCAGGTCGGCCGGGTTCCAGACCGCATCCGGAAGTAGCCAGGAGGCCGAGATGAAGTCGGGCGTGCCTCCCGGCCACAGGTAGTGGTCAAGGAGATTGCCGGATGCGCCACCCAGGCTGAGACCGACAGCCGCCACAAGCGGCCGATAGGGAAGCAGTAACACCCCTAGGGCCAACGCGAAACTCGGCCACACCGAACCGCGAAGCGACGGATTCTGGACGTAACCAGCAGGATGGACTGCCGCCGCGACCAGCTTGCCCGACTGATCAACCACGAGAGCGGCGACAGCAACGACCAGAAGGAGCCGAACCCGCCCCCTAACCCCACGCACCACGCCCCCGAGACGCGCCCTTCCTGCCGGGAACGGAGCGATCTCAACCGAACCGGCCACCAGCCCGAAGCTAGCGACCGCGCCGGTCGGAGGCGGCAACCGGACTAAGCAGCGAGTGAGTCCGGGACGAGCAGACTCGGATCGTCATTCCGAACCGAATTCGCCAGCGGCGAGGCCGCAAGAGCGATCATCGCCTCAGCCGGGTGATCGAGGTGGAGAGGAAATGAGCCACGATCCGCGGGGGACTCTTGCGGAAGACGGCGCGAGCGATTAACCTGCATCGGTAGGATTCTTGAGCGTTCTGCCTGCGGCCGGTGGACGGAGGTCGCGATGGCGGAAACGAGTGATTCGGTCGGCGGACGCCCAAGGGCCGCTCGGGGGGTTGTGAACGGGGCTCGAAGCCTGAGCGGTGCCGTCACGTTCGCCGAGCTCGTGCGGATCCACGACCGCTGGGAGAAGACCGTCGAGACGGATGGGCTGTCCGAGGACGGCGACGACGCGTATCACCGGACGCTGAAGAGCTTCGAGCGCGCCGAGGGCAAGATCCAGGGCGCCTACTGGTGCACGACCGCGCCGTTGGGCATTGCGTTGACGGTACGGGAGCCACCCGGACACTTCCGACTCTTCCGGCATTCGCAGACTCGCATTCACCGGGCGAGCGACTGGGCGGTGCCCCTGCATGGCGAGCCGATTGCAGAGCTCCTGCACCACTGCGACACGCTGGCGATCAAGGCGAGCGCGGTGCTAACGGGCACTCCCGCCCGAATCGTCATGCAATGGATCTTCTCCGTCGAGAGCGATCTGCTCGGCTTCATCGAGCGCTCGGCCGGAGTGCTCGACAAGCGCGAGGTGGAGCCGTTCTACAACCGCGTCAAGAAGGAGCTCATCCACGTCGAGCGCTACTACCATGACGCCGGGAACAAGAGCGCGCGCCTGTTCTTCTTCTTCGGCATGCTCGGCGGAGTTCTCCTGCTCGCCGCCCTCGGCGGGCTCATGGGTGGACTCTTCTGGGCATTCGGCGTGCTAGAGGCGCACCGCGTCACGAGGCAAACGCTGTTCATTTGCCTCGTGGCCGGAGGGATCGGGGCCGTCGTGAGCGTCCTTACAAGGATGGGATCGGACAAGTTCAAGCTCGACTACGAGATCGGGAGAACGAACGCCGTCCTTCTCGGCAGCTTCCGACCGCTGCTCGGCGCGATTTTCGGCGTCGCGCTGTACGCGCTCTTCAAGAGCAAGATCTTCCAGATGACGCCGCCGACGGGAGCGGAGGCGTACTACTTCTATGCGTCGCTCGCATTTCTCGCCGGGTTCAACGAGCGCTGGGCACACGTCATCTTCACTGGCGCGCAGCGGACGATCAGCTCGACACTAGGCGACGAGGACGGCTCCGGGGCGAACACGGAGACCCGCACTGCCTCCGGGACTAAGAACGGGGCCGGGTAAGAGAGTAGATCTGGCCAATGGGCGGATTCGAACCCTGACCTTCTGGCTGCCGGAAGGCAAGGGCGCGACGATCTCGATCAAGTTCGCCGATGCTCGCAAGGGCACCTACGTGCTCGATGTGACCGAGGCTGAGGCTGAGGAGCTTGGTCAGAAGGGCCGTAAGCAGGCTCGTCGGGGTCGGAAGCCGAAGGAGGTCTCATCAGGCTCGAAGCCGATTGAGGCAGTCGGTACCTCGGTCGCCGCACGCAAGCGCTAGGCATCACAACTAAGCCCTTACCATCTCTGGATGGGTTTGCGCCAAGTCCGTCTGTCTACCGGTCAGGTTCATGACGGGCTGTGGTGTTCGATCCGGGCCCACGCCGATGCCCCGTCCGGCGACTTGGTGATCGAAACCGAGGACAGAGGCAAAACGTGGATGACTACCTGGGACGCGAGGATTCGGACTACGAGTATCCGATCCGGATAGCGGCAGCCGACAAGCACAGGCTCGCTCGTGGGCTAACTGAGGAGGGGAACCTCGAACCCATTGGCCACACTGACGCAGACGAGGCAATACTCTCGCTCCTCGAAGGGAAGTATGGCGGCGACTTCCAGGCCTCAGCTCATCTTCGGAGCTGGCTCGACGACCGACGTATCCCATACACATTCGCGAGCTGGCGCTGGTTTCTCGCTGCTCGAAGCACACAGGGCTTGTCCCCGGTGCAGACGAAGAGGCCGTACATGAAAGCTCGGCCGAGAGGATGCTTCCCTTGTTGGGGGTCGTGAGCTATTCGACGATCGCGAACCGGCCACCATCACCGATGATGATGTGGTCGTCTGGACTTACGTGCTCGGGTGAGACCGCGTAGTAGCCGGGCACTCTTCGTAGGAAGGTGTGCTCGTCTGGGCTGAGCACGATCCGGGCGTGGCATGCTTCGTCATCGCACTCGCAGGCAAGGTCGATCTGATCAGCCGGGGCGGCAGCGGTGCTTGCCTCGTGTTGGAGCCCTTTGTTGAGAGCGGCTTTTCGTGCCCGTGCCTGGCTCGCGCCCACTGGCGAGACCATCCTTTGTTTCATGTTGCGGCCCATCCCGGGCGAGACGGCAGTCGGACGCTCGGGATGCAACACAACTATACGTCCGCCCTCAGGACGCAACGACGCGAAATCAGGGTCGCTGACAACAGCCAAGCCGCGGTCGAAGCACGACCATGCTGCCTCGGCCGTCACCTGCCAACTGTGCTGGAGGGTTTGGTCGCCAGTCAAAGCTGAGCGCAACAAGTCGGTGAGCCGAACGCCGATCTCGTGTTGCAGACGCTCAGCGGCAGAGGGCCGGTCGGTCATCAGCATCCGACCGATCACGGCGCAGTCATGCAGCAGCCGATCGCTGCCACGACCGCGTGACACTGCTCGCGCCGACTCCACAACCACCTGACTCAGTATTCGCGAATCAACGACCAAGCGCCACCCCAGAACGATTGGCAACACGAACGCTTTCCCGCGGCCTTACACCACTCCTAGTCTGGGCAAGCTACAAACACTCTTGTAGGAGGTGAAGGCATGAACAGGCTCGTCGCCGTTACCGCTTCCCTAGTCGCCATCAGCATCAGTGTGGCAGCCCCGTCCCAGGCTCAGCCAGGCTCGGGCTTGCTTGTCGGCCTGACCCAGATCAGCTACGGCTGCCCCGGCCCCACCCGCGTCGGCCACCCCTCCTGCGAGATCTGGCATCCCTCCCCACACGCCCGCTTCGGGATCAGACAGAGCGGGCCGAGAGGACAACCGCTCCCGCAGATCATCCGCGTCCTCTCCAACCGCCAGGGCCACTTCTCGGTTCGGCTCAGCACGGGCGACTATCAGGTGTCGCCGCTCGTTCAAGCGCACACCAGTGGTGGCCGCAAGTTGACCTTCCAGATCCGATCCGGCCACACTGCCAAGATCCTCGTTCGCTTCCTCGGCATTCCCAGAATGGTCTGACTCGCGGCCCGCCAGCTGGGCAGTCGCTCTAAGGGCGCGAGTTGGTGCTCGTACAGCGACGGCGGGAACACCGACGGGTGACCCGAGGCGTCTGTGGTTGTTTGTCGTTACCGGTGTAGGTGCGCTAGTGCGCGTCTGAAGCCGCCACGGCTTGCGCGTGCCCCGCGCTCGCTGCGATCGGCGACTGCCTCTGGCGTCATGCAGACATGCAGCTTGTGCGTCGCTCGGTCGGCTGGGTACCAGTCGAATCCGTTCCAGCGCCATTCGGCATCGTGGCACCACGGGCACGCATCGCTCGCAGGTTTGGCGGGTGCTTCCATAATCGTTGCGATTCGCGCAAACGCCTGGATCTCCTCCCCAGCGAAGGGGCGAGAGCCTCCGGTCTCAAACAGCGATCGTCCCAACGAACTCACCCCGAACTGACCACCTGTGGCGAGCGGTCAGCGTTCAGGGATCTTCAGCTCGCGGCCGGTGTAGAAGCCGGAGCGTTCCTCAATCAGGAACGGTGCCATTGCCTGGCGGCGTTCCGTCTCGGCATCCGAGCGGCGGAAGCGATCCCACGACTCATGCGAGTCCCAGATCGCGATGCCGACGACCTCGTTCCCATCGGGGCTGTAGCACTCGTAGGCGCGGAGCATGCCTTCGGGAAACTCTCGTGGTCGCCAGGCCCGACTGAACTCCTCGCGCGTGCCGGGCTTCAACCGTCGCGTCGTTATCCACACGTAACTCTGGTCGAGGTCCATGACCCTGCCTCCCTTCCTCACTAGAGGGGCGAAGAGCCACGTTAACGCAGGGCAGCAAGCGAAGGAGCGATCAGATCAGGGTCGAAGTCACGGCTGTCGTAGGCAACAGAAGAGGAACAGCCGTGGGAGAGTCATTCAAAGATGTGATCCGACAACACCTCGACCTGAAGCGACGGAACAGCCACCTTGAAGCAAGCCTCCCACTCGCGAACTACCAACTCGAAGCAGCCTTCGCCACCGGCCAACCGCAAGGAGTCTTCGACGCCGAAGTTGAAGGGGCCGCGTTCAACACGGCTGAATGGAACCGCGACCAATGGTCGGAAACGCGACGCGGCAGGACGAGACGGAACGCCAACACCTTCCTGGAGTCCCTGGAGGATGTGCCGAGCGGCCTCGACTTCAACTGGGACAAGAAACCCCGAAGCTGAGCCCTCTCCCGGCCTGAACAGACGAAAGGTCAGGGATGCCGGCCGAGTCACCCAGACAGGCGAGGCGGATCTGGCCCGACCGGTGGAGCCTAGGGTCGAAGGTATCGTCGGGACGGTTGACGCTGCTGGCTATCACGACGTTCACTCTCGCCGGGCTTCTTGTGGGCTTCGGCCTCTGGCTCGCTCTTCTCTTCGCCGTCTACCGCTGGGGCCGTTCGAGGACGGATTCTCTTTTCCGGGTCAGCGCCGCGACCGTGACTTGGAGGGTTCCGCTGAGTCAGCGGGTGAGGAAGGACTTGAACGTGACTCCAGTCGCTCGGCATCCAGGCGCGACCGCGCCCCTTGATCTGTGAGCCAGTCCGGCGCGGGTGGCTCGACCGGCTCCTGCACCGAACGTAGGCTCTGGCGGTCATGACCGAACCAAAGCGAACGAGTGGTCGATTCCTCGGCATCCCTTACGACTGGGACACGCCGACCTGGCAGCGGTTTCGCGCCACAGTCTGGAACCCAGACGAGCCGAGGTTGTTTGTGCCGAAGGTGTTCGGGTGGGGCTGGACGATCAACCTCGCCCGGTTGCTTCAGCGCAAGCCGGACAGCGGCTAGAGAGTCTGTTCGCGCTCGACGAGGAGTGTCAGCCCGTCAACAGCCTGGACGTGAACCTTCTGACCGGCGTTCGCTCCTGTCTCGCAGTGGGCGATCCACGTCTCGCCTCCCACCTTCACCTGGCCGGTAGGAGAGCAAGCGGTGATCACGAGCGCTGATCGTCCGATCAGGGGTCGAGGCGTGCGCACGCCGTTTCCCGCGCACGCGCGGAACTTGAACAAGTAAGAAGAGGGGGCCCTGCTTTCGCGTGTGGCCCCGTCTGTGGCCCCTAGCGTTTAGAACCGACTTGACTTGAGACGGCTCTCGGCCAGAAGTATTTGATTTGCAGGCGCTTCGAGCAGCTGCGACACATTTCCACCGGTTAGTTAGGTGCGTGGGCCGAGCATGGGCCGGCTATGAGATTCAGCCGAGTTCAGCGGAGTTACTGGCGCACACGCTGGCGCGCAGCGGCCGGAAGCGGCGTGGTTGAGCCAAACGAGGAGAGTCTTCAAAACCAGTAAGGCCGTGCAACCCACGGCTGGGTCGGTTCGACTCCGGCGCCGCTCCGTCAAGCCAAAAGCGGACTTCGCAAGGGCCTGCTCGCTTCGAATTGCGCGGCTCGTCAGTGAAGCTCTGCGAGGCGCTGCGCGACGGTGTTCGCGTGCGGTAGACGCGCCTCCGCGCCCTCGCGCATGAGCGCGAGAACCGAGGCGGCGTGGGCTGCCCGGAGCGCCCCGGGCTCGACCGCGCCGACGTGGGCATCCTCGAATCGAGCGAGGATCTCATCGGAAAGGTCGTCGTAGCCGCGCGCCTGCACCGCGGGCAGCCCCTGGCGGAGGCAGGCAAGCGAGAGCGCGTAGTCGCGCACGGCGCCGACGTAATGCTCGGCCTGCCAGACACGCCCGCGCTCGATGCATGCGTGCGCGTGCAGCGCGTAGATGACGCCCCAGCCGAAGAGGTCCCCCGCGGCCGGCGGTGTGGAGGCCTCGGACTCGCCCGCCGCCGTCTCACCGAACAGAAGCCGGAATCGTGGCCCGGCGGGACGAAACTGAGCCGCCGGCGTCATCGAGAGGTCGAACTGAAGCGCGTCCGGTAACAGGAACACGCGGTAGATGGTCGGACGCCGCTCGAGGTCGGCGAGGTGCACCGCGTCGAGCTCGTCGATGAGCGTGCGCGTCCAGTCGTCGAGCACGTCGGCGACCGACACGTCATCGGCGATGCCGAAGGTGAGGTCCAGATCGGAGAAGCGGTCTCCGCCGTCCACGGCGAGCGAGCCGACGGCGGCTCCGGCAACGACGCGCTCATCCTCCTCCGCGAGCCGTAGCAGGTGCTCGCGGAGAGCATCCCGTTGCTCGACGGTGAACACGAGGCGCGAGTCTATCTCTGGGTCGGTTCGACTCCGGCGCCGACAGACACCGCCCCCGCTTGCGGCAGACAGACGACCGTACACGCTCTCCTCTGGGTTCCACGGCTGACGGCCTCACCCTCGGTGCATCACGCTTCGTGCGGTACGCCACGACCCTATCGCCCGGCGCGAGAAAGGTCAACGGTGCGGCGGCGGCGCCTTGCCTACTAGGGCCGGATCAGGACCGGAGTTCCGGCAGGCGCGAGCCCGAACAGGCGGCTCATCTGGGCATTGGGGAGCCTGACGCAGCCGTGTGAGACGGCGCCGCCGATCAAGGCCGGCTCGTCCGTGCCGTGGAGGGCGATCGGGCCTCCTTGCACCCAGTCGTGCAGCACCTCCGAGTGCGCAGAGATTCCGAGAGCCGCCACACCGAAGGGCCCGTTCGCGTCGGACAGCCGGAACCGCTCGTCGACGAAGAAGCGGCCGAGCGGCGTCGGGGTCTGCGGCGTGCCGATCGCCACGGGCGTGCTGAACGCGAGCCGGCCGCGTTGGTAGACGAAGGCGCGTCGGCTCGAGAGGTCGACGACGACCCGCGAGGTCACCGGGTACACGCGCACGTCCGAGGCGTGCACCCAGCCGGTGCTGCCGTTCGGGGCCGAGGGCAACTGGACGCGAAACCAGGTCGGGCGACAGCCGAGGAGGTGGGCGTCGAGCACCGCGAAGACGGTCGGGAACCCGTTCTGATCGATGCTCGGGAACCGGCTCAGCAGGCGCGCACCGCCGCTCGGCCATGCTCGCACGGCTGCGAGGCGGCGAACGACCGACGCATACGAGTGCGACGCGGACGGCACCCAGCTCGTGCACCGGGGGGCCGTTCGAGCCGCGACAAGCATGTGCCTCACACCGATCCCGGCCGCGCGTGCCGTCTGGTGGGAGCCCTCCGAGCGGGACGAGCTCCCGCCACACCCGGCGAGGACGAGCACGACCAGGACGCCGATACCGGCTGCGAGCTGCGCCTTCACAGTCTGATCGTGGCAGAAGGAGAGCGCTGCTGGGAACCCCTCGTCACACCGGAGCGGCGTGCGGTCAGGTGCGCCGAGTAGTGTTCACGAACAAGATCAGACGTCCGGCTGGAGGTCACGATGAAGGGTGCCGACAAGCAGAAGAAGCAGCAGAAGAAGCAGCCGCAGAAGACGCTGAAGGAGCGCCGCAGCGAGAAGCGGGCCGCTCCGAAGAAGTACGGCGCGAGCTGAGCCCAACCAATTGAGCGTCGTCGCGATCCACCTGGGGGCGGAGCGAACGCCCGAGCTGTGGACCGTCGACTCGGTGCGGGCGGTCGCGGGCAAGGGGCTCGAGGGCGACCGCCACTTCCACGAGCTCGGCGCGAAGCCGGGGCAGGCGCTGACGCTGGTCGAGGCAGAGGTCGTCGAGGAGGTCGGGCTGGCTCCCGGCGGCACCCGCCGGCAGCTGACCGTGCGCGGCGTGCGGCTCAACGACCTGGTCGGAAAGCGCTTCCGTGTCGGCTCGGTCGAGTGCTACGGCGTCGAGCTGTGCGAGCCGTGCCTCCATCTCGAAGAGATGACACGGCCCGGCATCATCCGCGAGCTCACCCATCGGGCCGGGATCAACGCGGACATCCTCACGGACGGCGTCATCTCGGTCGGAGACGAGATCTCCCCGGCTGACGACGCAACCTGACGTAGCGGTGCCCCTCACCTCCGCGGCCGAGGCGCGGAGAAGAGCGACAATGGAGAGAGGCACGCAATGACCATCAAGACGTTCGGCGCCGTCGACGAGCGGAGCCTGAAGCAGCTCGAGCGCTGCATGGAGGCCGGGGATGCCGAGTTCGGCGTGCTCTGCGCCGATCATCACCCCGGCTACTCCCAGCCGATCGGCGGCGGGATCGCCTACGAGGGCTACGTGTCGCCCTCGGGTGTCGGCTACGACATCGCCTGCGGCAACAAGGCGGCCCGCACGGACCTGACCCGGTCCGACCTCGACGCGCTCGGAGGCGTCGAGCGGCTCATGGGCGAGATCACGCGCCGGATCTCGTTCGGCATCGGCGTCGCCGCGCGGGAGCGGACCGACCATCCGGTGCTGGACAGGATCCGTGCCGCCGACTTCGCTCCGCAGCGGGCGATGGCGCAGCTTGCGGAGTCCCAGCTCGGCACCGTCGGCTCGGGCAACCACTACGTCGACCTGCTGGAGGACGAGGCCGGTTTCGTCTGGGTCGGCGTCCACTTCGGCTCGCGCGGATTCGGCTACCGGACCGCGTCCGGGTTCCTGGCGCTCGCACAGGGGATGCCCTTCGGCGCGAGGGCGCGCGAGGGCGGGATGGACGCGCCGCCGGTCCTGTTCGAGGCCGGCTCCGAGCTCGGAGGCTCCTACATCGCGGCGATGCAGCTGGCCGGCGAGTACGCGTACGCCGGACGGGACATCGTGGTGGCCAAGGTGCTCGAGATCCTCGGCGCCGACTCCGTGTACGAGGTGCACAACCATCACAACTTCGCCTGGCGGGAGGAGCACTTCGGCCGGTCGTACTGGGTGATCCGGAAGGGCTGCACGCCGGCCCGGCCGGGGCAGGAGGGCTTCGTCGGCGGGTCGATGGGCGACGAGTCGGTCATCCTCGAGGGCGTCCAGAGCCCGGAGGCCGAGCAGTCGCTCTTCTCCACCGTCCACGGCGCCGGCCGCGTCATGAGCCGCACGCAGGCGACCGGGCGCGTGCGGCGGCGCAAGCGGTGGGCGTGCACGCACCGCGACTGCTCGTACGCGGCGGAGGCGGCCGGGAGCTGCCCCGAGCACGGCTCGAAGCTCCGGAAGGCCTGGGTGCAGGAGCAGGTGAGCCCGGGTGCGGTCGACTGGCCGGCCGTGCAGGCGCGGCTGCGTGAGCGGGGCATCGTGCTCGTCGGGGGCGGAGCGGACGAGGCGCCGGAGGCGTACAAGCGCCTGCCGGACGTGCTGGCAGCGCACGCCGGCTCGATCCGCGTGAAGCACACGCTCCGGCCGCTCGGCGTCGCGATGGCGGGTCGCGACGTCCACGACCCGTACCGGGACTAGGTCAGCCTACGGCTTGAACTCGACCGAGATGACCGAGGAGGTGACGACGTCGGGGAAGCTCCAGCCGCAACAGCCGCTGTTCCCGACCCCGACGACGATCGCCTCGCCGGCTGCCACGCCGCCGAGCCGGAGTCCGTGCAGCTCTGGTTGCCGATCCCGATGGTGCAGCGTCAGCAGGTGTACGATTGATGCTGCCGTCGGGATGTATCGCGATGACCCGAGGCTCGTCGCTCACCGATCCGGAGACGCTCGCGTACGGCAAGTGCTACTGCTGGAAGCTCGGCGGCGACGACGCCGTGGGGAACGCAGCATCCCCGTTCACGTCCGAGGTCGTCCGCCTGGCGAAGCTGGCGCCCTCGGCGTTCCCGCTCGCGTTCGGCTCGATCCTGCACGGGACGGTGAAGAAGCTGACCGAGACGTTCGCGAACAAGTCGGGGGCGCAACTCACGCTCACGGGGATCACGGTCGCCGGCAGCGCCTTCCACGTCGTGGCGGGCGGGACGTGCACGGTCGGCAAGGTGCTCGCCCCGCTCGGATCGTGCACGGTGAACGTGACCTTCACCCCGGCGAGCGCGGGCTCGTTCACGGGCACGCTCACGGTCGCCGGCGGCGGGGACGCGACGGCCGTTCCGCTCAGCGGCACGGGTACTTAGGGCCGGACCGCCTCGATCCAGTCGAGGCTCTTGCCGCAGAGGGTGCGGGCCTGTGACGGCTGCACATAGGTGACGGGCAGATCGGGCTCGGCGCGGCCGGCGACGAGCGGGCCGAGCCCGAACCCGTCGCCGGTGCCGTCGCTGCCCGGATGGAGATCCGGCCCGTCGTAGCGCAGCGTCAGGCGGTTCTGGCCCCTGGGCAGCCGGACGGACGCGAGCGGCACGTACCCGCTCGGCCAGTTCAGCTCGTGGCGGTCGTCGCCGACCCGCTTCGTGCCGACGTAGAGCTCGAGCCGGCCGAGGAACGACCCGTCCACGCCGATGTCGTAGACACCGGCGACCGGAGCGTTCAGCGAGATCGGGAACGTCTGCGGGCCGTGCAGGTACTCGAGCCCGGCCGTCTCGCCGAAGGACCCCGCAGCGCCCGGTGCCGACCCGTTCAGGTCGACCGCGACGTTGGCCGGCCGGAGGACCGCCGCCAGCCGCCCATTGGCTCCCGCCAGCTTGGCGAGTCGCAGCACGTCGGCGCAGCGCGGCACGGCGGCGGCGTGGAACCGGTCACCCAGGGACAGATGCTCGAGGATCTGCGGGGAGCCCGTGACCGGCCGCTGCCAGACCTCGTAGTAGCGCCCCGCCGCGACCGGCTGGTAGATCGAGGGCGGACGGCTCGTCGACGGCGCGCGGCGGATCACGAGCGTCCGGTAGACGAGCACGTCGGGGAGCTGGAACTCGTCGATGTCGGCTGACGCCCCGGTCGGGAGCGTTCCGCCCGCCCGGAGCAGCACGGGCCGCACGCGAAGCTCGGAGGCCCCTTCGGCGTCCAGCTTGCGCAGGAAGTGCCTGGCACCGTACGGGTCGTAGTCGGTCTCGAGCGCCGGGCCCTGGCCCGCGAAGCGCTGGCCGATCGCCTCGAGCTCCGCGAGCCGCGAGCTGGGCGCGAGCAGGGCGTCGTGGTAGGCCCAGACGTCGGACCAGCCGACGCCGAACACGATCGCGGCCGCGACCAGCACCGCCTCGACCCGGCGGCCCTGCTCGAAGATCCAGCCGGCGGCGATCAGCGCCAGCGCGAGGAAGAGCGGCGAGACGATCGCAAGGGCCTTCCCGCCGATCCAGGGGGAGCCCTCCAGCCAGAAGATCGAGCTGGCGACGAGCGCCGTGCCCGTATACAGGAGCAGGCCGAAGCCGCGCCGCCGCCACGCGACGACGACCGCGAGGGCCGCGCCGATCACGACGAGCCCGATCAGGACGCCGGTGACGTCGGTCCGCACCGGTGAGCAGCGGAAGTCGCCCGTCGGCCAGATGCCGAAGATCTGGAGCCATTTGAGCGGTTGCCGGTGGCCGTTGCAGGCAAGGTTGGCGTACTCGGCGCCGCTCGTGAACGCGCCCGAGTGGTGCAGCCACATCGTCGCGGCGGCGAGCGTCGGGATCGAGAGCGCGAGCGTCTCGACGACGAGCGCCGCGCCGGCGTCGAGGCTGGCGCGCCGATCGGGCCGGCGCGCGAGGACGACCGCGACAACCGCTGCGGGCACGAGCAGCCAGGCCGCCCCCGCTGCGCTCTGCACGCCGACGGTGGCTGCGGCGACGACCGCGAGCGGGAGAGCGGCGCGGCGGCCGGGTGCCCGCAGGAAGATCGGCACCAGCGCCGCGAGGAGCACCAGCAGCGCGGCCTCGGCGAGCTCCTTGATCCCGCCCCAGAGCGCGTACCCGTAGAGGAGCGCCGCGCTCGCGGCGGCGACCGCGGCGATCGCCCGTAGCGCCCGCGCACGGACGAGCGGCTCGGCGAGCACGTAGATGACGAGCGCGACCATCGCAGCCAGGAAGGCGAGGTAGGGCTGCCAGAGCCAGGCAGTGTCCTGGCCGACGAGCCGGTGGCCGATGCCGAGCGGCATCAGCGATCCCATCGGGTAGCCGCGGGCCAGCGTCGTCGCCAGCGTCGCCTCGTACGTCGAGGGAGGTAGGCCGGCGACGTTGTAACCGTGGCCCAGATAGCGGTCGAGCATCGCCAGGTAGGTGGCGGTGTCGTCGAGCTTGATGTAGCCCGCGAACGTCGTGCGGCCGAGCAGCACGGCCGGGGCGGCGAAGATCGCGTACGTCACCGCGGCCGCTCCCGCCGCCCAGCCGTCGAGCCGCGGCCGCTTGAACGGCCAGGCGAGGCCGTAGCCGGCCGCCGCGAGCGCGACCACGAGCGGCGTGACGAGCGATGCCGTCGTCGAGCCGAAGACCGGCGGGAAGAGCGACGCGACGATGATCACCGCCAGGCCGGCGGGCACGAGCAGCGGGCGCGGCAGCGGCTTGCCGGCCGCCCACTCGAGCAACAGTCCGCAGCCGAGCGCCAGCGCCGCCAGGACGAGCGGGAAGAGGAGCCAGGAGGTCAGCACGCCGGCGCGATCAGCGGATCGGGACGATCTTCCCGGACGTGACGAGCCGCCTCGCCTGCGCCGCCGAAGGGTCGTAGACCTCGATCTGGAAGTCCGAGCCGGGGTAGGCGAGATAGACGCTGGTAGGCGCGCTCTTCCCGTAGAAGGCGACGCCCCCTCCGGTCACCGGCACCTGCACCGAGTCGCTGCGCCTCGACTGCTGCACGGCTGTGGCGAAGGCGCCCTGGGCCGGATACGTGCCGACCGTGAGCGCTGCCACGTTCGCTCCGGCCTGCGTCCCTGCGGGCAGGTAGCGGATGTAGACGAGCCCGTCGGTCGTCTTCCTCAGCTCGTAGGCGGCGCCTTGCCTCGGCCCGGCCCAGTAGACCGGATGTCCGATCGAGCGCGCGAGCGCCTTCAGGCCGGCCACCGGGACGATGGCCGGCGCGTTCTGGCTCGAACGCACGGGCGAGATTCGTCCCGATTCGACGAGCTGTCTCGCCTCCGCGGGTGCGGGGTCGTAGACCTCGATCTGGTAGTCGAGGCCGGGGTAGGCGAGGTAGACGCTGGTGGGTGCGCTCTTGCTGTAAAAAGCCACGCCGCCGGTCCGGGCCGACAGTCGAACGGAGGCGGGTTGGGCCGCGCTGCGCTGCGCGGCCGCGAACGCGCCGGTCACCGGGTAGGTCCCGACCGTCAGCAGCGGAGTCGAGGCGCCGAGCTTCGCGCCGGGCGGCAGGTAGCGGATGTAGACGTCGCCCTTCGGAAGCACGGTCAGCTCGTACGTCTTGCCCGGCTGCGGGCCCGCCCAGTAGATCGGACGCCGGAGTGTCGTCGCCAGCACCTGCAGGCCGCTCAGCGTGACCGGAACGACCTTCTTGCCGGTCGTCCCGGCAGCGGTCGTCTCGGAGACGATCGGCGCCGTCGTGGTGTTCCCGCCCCGCCGGTCGCGAGCCACACGCCGAGGCCGGCCGCGATCGCGATCGCGAGGACGGCGCCTACTCGCAGCTGCGGCGGCCGGAGTGAAGGAGCCACGGCCGCACCTTACAGCGGAAGCGAGTCGAAGAGATGCCGCCCGCGGAGGACGGGCTCCGCGCCGCTACTTGCGGTGCTTGTGGTGGCCGTCGCCCGAGCTGCTGTTACCGGTGGCGGCGTTGCTGTTGCTGTTGTTGCCGCCGCTGCTCCCGGCGCCCGGACTCGTGTCCTGTGCCGCCGGAGCGGTGACCGCCCCCGACGAAGAGCCGCTGCTGAAGCCCGGCCCGCACCGTCGACGGCGCCGTTGTCGGCAGGTGGAAGATCCAAGGCCGGCGGCGTCGAGGCCGGCATCCTGTTCGGAGGAGCCGGTGCGTGGCGAGTCTTCACGCCGCGCTTCGGGGCTCGACGGGCCGGCGTCGCCTTCGTGGGCGGCCGGGCGGCCGGGGAGGTGGATCGCGGGGCCGTGCCGGTCGCGCCCGCGTACGGCTGCGTGACCGACGGGCCGGTCGCCTGAGGCACCGTGGAGCCGATCGCCGGCCGGGGCCGCCGTGGCGGGGGCCTGGACCGGCGTCGTGGCGACCGTGGTGGTTCCGGTGGCGGTGCGGGAGCCGCGCTGGGCTGACCACTGCTGGGCCGGCCAGGCCTGTGCCGTCCAGGCCGCATGTCCGTGTGACCGGCCGGCGGCCTTCAGGGTCACATGCTTGCCGGTTGCCGCGTGCGGCCGGGCGGGTGTCGCCGCAGCAGCCGGCGCCTGGCGGAGGTCGAGGCGACATGGTGCCGGGCCGCGGGGCGAGCCGGCGGCGCGCCCGCAGCAGCCTGCGTGGTTCCCGGGCCGTGGACGAGTGCGACCGGAATCGCCACGCTCGCGACGAACGCCGTCGAGGAGATCGCTCCGGCGACGTGGACGGCGGTGGGCGCCTGCGAGAGGGCGGCGGCGAGCCGCGAGAACCAGTCGCCCGTCCACGGGAGCAGGCTCGCCAGCTTGCCGCGGCTCGAACGGACGACGCGCGCGAGCGACGAGCAGGAGGCGCAGTGACGGAGATGTGTGCGGAGCGAGTGGCGCTCGGCGACGGTGATCAGCCCTTCGAGCTGCTGCTCGACGAGGGTCCTGGTCTCGGCACAGTCGAACGGCTGCCGGTCGGCCTCCAGCTCCTCGCGGAAGCTGGTGCGTGCGCGGGCGAGCAGTGCCTCGACGCCGCTCGGCGAGAGATGCAGGAGCTCCGAGATCTCGGTTCGCGGCACGCCACGGAAGTCGCGCAGGATCAGTGCCGTCCGCTGGTTCGGCAGCATGCGGGCGAGCGCGCCCACGATGTCGTCGGCGCTCGGCCCGCCGTTCTCCTCGGGCCGGCCGACCGTCTCGGGATCGAGCTCGACCTCGTCCGGCCGGCAGGCGCCGGCGCGGCGGCGGCTGAAGCAGACGTTGCGGGTGATCGCGAGCAGCCAGGCGCGCGGCTCGGCCGGCTTGACGCCCTGGCGGAGCGCGCGCAGGACGTTCAGGAAGACGGTCTGCGACGCATCCTCGGCGTCGGCCGAGTTCCTGAGCAGGTATGAGGCCAGACGGTGCACTTCGCTCTTGTACGTGCGGTACAGAGCCTCGAAGTTTCCCTCATCTCCCGCGTGCCCGCCTGTTTCGAGCAACGACGCCACCCTGAACCTCCTCACCCCGGTTCCCTTGGAGCGTCACCTCGGCACCCGGCGCAGGCGCGCCGTATCCCCCGAACGAGGGATCTTCGCTCGACGTCCGTGAGTAATGTTGGCGCATGCCGTCTCCCCGCGGATTCGCCCTCGTGCTCGCGGGGGGCGAGGGCAAGCGTCTGATGCCGTTGACGGCCGACCGGGCCAAGCCTGCGGTGCCGTTCGGCGGCAACTTCCGGCTCGTCGACTTCGCGCTCTCGAACCTCGTCAATGCGGGCTTCCTGCGGATCGCGGTGCTGACGCAGTACAAGAGCCACAGCCTCGACCGCCACATCGCGACCACCTGGCGCCTGTCCCCGATCCTCGGCAACTACGTGACCCCGGTGCCGGCCCAGATGCGCCGCGGGCCGCGCTGGTTCGCCGGCTCCGCGGATGCGATCTACCAGAACATGAACCTGATCTCCGACGAGAGGCCCGACTACATCTGCGTCTTCGGCGCCGACCACATCTACCGGATGGACCCGCGGCAGATGATCGCGCAGCATCTGGAGAGCGGCGCGGGCGTGACGGTCGCCGGAATTCGCGTGCCGATCGAGCTGGCGGGAACGCTCGGGGTGATCGAGAAGGCGCCGGACGGCCTGACGATCGCCAGCTTTCGCGAGAAGCCCTCGGATCCGACTCCGCTGCCCGACGCGCCCGGCCAGGTGCTCGCCTCCATGGGCAACTACGTCTTCTCGAGGAAGGCCCTCGTCGAGGCGGTGACGCTCGACGCCGCGGCCGAGACCTCCCGCCACGATCTGGGCGGCGACATCGTTCCGGCGCTGGTCGAGCGCGGCGAGGCGTGCGTCTGGGACTTCGCCGAGAGTCGGGTGCCGGGCATCAGCGAGCGCGAGCGCGGCTACTGGCGGGACGTCGGGACGCTCGACGCCTATTACGAGGCGCACATGGACCTGATCTCGGTCGTCCCGGTCTTCAACCTCTACAACGAGGAGTGGCCGATCCTGACCTGGCCGGAGCCGCTGCCGCCCGCGAAGTTCGTGCTCGAGGAGCCGGGGCGGACCGGCATGGCCGTCAACTCGATGGTGTGCGCCGGCGTCGTCGTCTCCGGCGGTGTCGTCCGCCGGTCGATCCTCTCGCCGCGCGCGCACGTGCACTCGCGCGCGCTCGTCGAGGGCTCGGTGCTCATGCACGACGTCGACGTCGGGCGCGGGGCGGTCGTGCGGCGGGCGATCCTGGACAAGAACGTGCAGGTCGCCGAGGGAGCCCAGATCGGCGTCGACCCGAAGGCCGACCGCAAGCGCTTCGTCGTCTCCGAGGGCGGGATCGTCGTGGTCGGGAAGGGGGAGAAGGTTGACGCCTGATGGCGACCGGCTCGGCGTCGCGCTCCTGACCCGCGAGTACCCGCCGGAGGTGTACGGCGGTGCGGGCGTGCACGTCGAGTACCTGGCTCGCGAGCTCGCGAGGCTCGTCGACGTGACGGTGCACTGCTGGGGTGCCGATCGCCCGCCGGCCGGTCCGGGCGAGCCGAGGGTCGTGGCTCATCGGGCCTGGGAGGCGCTCGCCGGCGACTCGCAGCACCTGGCGGCGCTGCAGGCCGTCTCGATCGACCTGGCCATGGCCGCGGGGATCGAGGGCGCACAGCTCGTGCACTCGCATACGTGGTACGCGCAGTTCGGTGGACACCTGGCCAGGCTGATGTACGGGATCCCGGCGGTGGCCACCGTCCACTCGCTGGAGCCGATGCGGCCGTGGAAAGAGGAGCAGCTCGGCGGCGGCTACGCCGTCTCGTCGTTCTGCGAGCGGACTGCGCTCGAGGCGGCCGATGCGATCGTCGCCGTGTCCTCGGAGATGCGGCGCGACGTCCTCGGCTGCTACCCGGCGATCGACCCGCAGCGGGTGAGCGTGATCTACAACGGGATCGACACGGAGGAGTACCGGCCGGATCCGGCGACGGACGTCCTCGAGCGCCACGGCGTCGACCCGTCGCGGCCGTCGGTGGTGTTCGTCGGGCGGATCACGCGACAGAAGGGCGTCACGTACCTGTGTGACGCGGCGTTGCGGATCGACCCGACGGCTCAGCTCGTGCTGTGCGCGGGGGCGCCGGACACGCCGGAGATCGGTGCCGAGATTGCAGCCAAGGTGGAGCGCGTGCGCGCCGAGCGCGGCAACGTGATCTGGCTCGAGCACATGCTGCCGAAGACCGAGGTGATCCAGCTGCTCTCGCACGCGACGGTGTTCGTCTGCCCGTCGATCTACGAGCCGCTCGGCATCGTCAACCTGGAGGCGATGGCGTGCGAGGCGGCCGTCGTGGCCACGCGGACGGGCGGGATCCCGGAGGTGGTCGAGGACGGCGTCACCGGGCTGCTCGTGCCGTTCGAGCCGCTCGACGACGGGTCCCGCGCTCCCGTCGACCCGGAGCGCTTCGCGGCCGACATCGCCGAGCGCGTCAACGAGCTCGTGGCGGATCCGGCCCGGGCGAAGGAGATGGGCCGGGCCGGCCGCCGCCGCGCCGTCGAGCACTTCTCCTGGCGCTCGATCGCCGAGCAGACGGTCGAGCTCTACCGCTCCGTTCTGGCCTAGTCTCGCCCGGCCGCGTCCGAGGGACAGTCCCTCGCACGCGAATGTGGCGCGATCGTGACGCGATCCGGATAACGCCTGCTGTGCGGCGCCGATCGTCCGGACAGGTCCGAGGGACAGTCCCTGACGCGCGGGTGTGACGTCTCCTTCGTGAAAGCTGCGCGGCCGCGGTCAGGCGATCGCGGTCATGGCGACCGTCTGGCGGCGCGGGTCTCGTCGCGCAGCCTCGCGGCGAGCTCGTCCGTCAGCTGGCCCGGTTCGAGGCGCCAGGTCCAGTTGTGCGGCCCGGTCGTCCCGGGCAGGTTCATCCGGGCCGAGCTGTCCAGACCGAGGACGTCCTGGGCAGGCAGGATCGCAATCGCGGCACGCGAGCCGAGCGCCATCCGGATCAGGCTCCAGTGCGGCTCGGACGCATCGAGGCCGGTCGCGACGCGGGCACGCCGCGTCAGCGACTGCCACCAGCCGAGCGCCGTGTCGGTGTCGTGCGTCCCCGTGTAGACGACGAGGTTCCGGTGGTGGTTCTCCGGCCGGTGCGGGTTGGTCGGCCCGCGGCGGAAGGCGAACTGGAGCACGACCATGCCCGGCAGGCCGAGCTGCTCGCGCAGCGCCTCGACCGCCGGCGTGATCACTCCGAGATTCTCGACGACGAGCGGCAGCGGCCCGAGCTCCCGCTCGGCGGCGAGGAACAACGCGGCTCCCGGCCCGCGCCGCCACTGCCCTTTCTTCGCCGTCTTCAACTCGTCGCGCACGGCCCAGTACGAGACGAAGCCGCGGAAATGGTCGATACGGGAGAGATCGAACAGCGAGCCGGTGCGCCGCAGGCGCTCGATCCACCAGCGGTAGCCGTCGCGCCGCAGCGCCTCCCAGTCGTAGAGCGGGTTTCCCCACAGCTGGCCGACCGCGCTGAGCGCATCCGGGGGTGCGCCCGCGACGGCCCCGCGCTGGAACAGCTCGGGATGCGCCACCTGGTCGGCGCCGCCCGGCGCGACGTAGATCGGGACATCGCCGAGCATCCGCACGCCGCGCCGGGCCGCGTACGAGCGCAGCGCCGTCCACTCCCGGTCGAAGCGCACCTGATCCTCCACCGCGCCGGGCCCGGCGAACCGCTCCCAGTCGGCGATCCAGGCCGATTCGCGCGCCCGGAACGCCTCGATCTCGGCCTTCCGGACCGGCGCGTCCGGCTCGGCGAGCAACCCCGGCCAGGAGGCGAAGGCCGACGCGGCCATGTACGGCGACCGGTCCGTGTCCGGCGGACCGAGCGGCAACACCTGCCACCACGTCTGTCCGGCCGCGGCGAGCCAGTCGACGAACGAGTAGGCACCGGGGCCGAGACGTCCATCCGGCAGGGAGGTGAGGTGCAGCAGGATTCCGCTCGAGCGGGGAAGATTCATCGGCCGGCGCGCATGATCCCTGCCGGGTCGCTGTACCGAAGCACTCGATGACGACTCTCTCGAAGACGCGGGCACGGATCCAGATCCAGCGGGTGTGGCCGATGCTCGACTGCGGCGACTACCCGGCCAAGCGCACGGTCGGCGACGAGGTCGACGTGTGGGCCGACGTGTTCAGCGACGGCCACGACGTGCTGCGCGCGGCCGTCCGCTACCGCCCGCCGGGCGCCCGGCGATTTCTCGAGACGCCGATGGAGGCGATCGGCAACGACCGCTGGCACGGCTCGTTCGTCGCCTCCGAGCTCGGCCGTTGGCAGTACACGATCACGGCCTGGATCGACCGCTGGGCGTCGTGGCAGTGGGAGCTCAACCGCAAGCTCGACGCGGGGCAGAAGGATCTGCGCAGCGAGCTGCTCGAGGGCGCCGCGCTCGCAGGTGTCGAGTCGCTGACGCTGGAGCAGGCCCTCGACCCGGCGACGGCGCCGAAGCAGGAGCGCCGCGGCGAGACATCCGTCCTCCCGCTCGAGCTGGTCGTCGACCGCGAGCTCGCCCGCTTCGGCAGCTGGTACGAGCTCTTCCCGCGCTCGTGGGGAGGGTTCAAGGGCGTCGAGAAGCAGCTCCCCGCGCTCGCCGACCTGGGGTTCGACGTCGTCTACTTCCCGCCCGTCCACCCGATCGGCCGCACGCACCGCAAGGGGCGGAACAACGCGCTGAGCGCGGCGGCCGGCGATCCCGGCAGCCCGTGGGCGATCGGCGGGCCCGAGGGCGGGCACACGGCGATCGACCCCGGGCTCGGCACGATCGCCGACTTCGACCGCCTCGTCGCACGAGCGCGGAAGCTGGGCATCGAGATCGCGCTCGACTTCGCGATCCAGTGCTCGCCCGACCACCCGTGGCTCGAGGAGCACCCGGAGTGGTTCCATCGCCGCCCGGACGGGACGCTCAAGTACGCGGAGAACCCGCCCAAGCGCTACCAGGACATCTACAACATCAACTTCGACTCCGAAGGCTGGGAGGACCTGTGGCCGGCGCTCCGGGACGTCGTGCTGTACTGGGTGGGCCACGGTGTCAGAGTGTTCCGGGTCGACAACCCGCACACGAAGCCGGTCCCGTTCTGGACATGGCTGATCCGCGAGGTGCAGGGTGCTCATCCCGACGTCGTCTTCCTCTCGGAGGCGTTCACCAGTCCGGCGATGATGTCGACCCTCGCCAAGGCCGGCTTCAGCCAGTCCTACACCTACTTCACGTGGCACAACACGAAGTCCGAGCTGGTCGAGTTCATGACCGAGCTGACGGCAAGCGACTGGCCCGAGTTCTACCGGCCCAACTTCTTCGCCAACACCCCGGACATCCTCCACGCCTATCTCCAGAAGGGCGGCAGGCCCGCCTTCGAGGCGCGGCTGATCCTCGCTGCGACGCTGTCGCCGAGCTACGGCATCTACTCCGGCTTCGAGGCCTGCGAGAACGTCCCGGTCCATGAGGGAAGTGAGGAATACCTGAACTCGGAGAAGTACGAGGTCAAGCAGCGTTCGCTGGACGGCCCGCTGCTGCCGCTCGCGGCGCGGCTGAACCGGGTCAGGCGCGAGAACCCGGCCCTCCAGCGTCTCGACAACCTCACCTTCGTCGAGACCGAGAACACCGAGCTGCTCGGCTACGTCAAGCGCCGCGACCGGAACACGGTGCTCGTCGTCGTCAACCTGGATCCGAAGCAGGCGCGTGAGGGCGTGGCGATCGTCCCGGCTGCGATGGGGCTGCCGCCGACCTTCCGCGTGCGCGACCTGCTGGACGACACGGTCTACACCTGGCACGTCGGGCGGAACTACGTCCGGCTCGAGCCCGGTGTGCGGCAGGCGCACGTGCTGCGGGTGGAGCCGTGAAGCGCGTCGCGCGGCCGGGTCTCGAGCCCGAGCTGGAGCTGATCCTCCGGCGGGACAACGCGAACCCGCACGGCGTGCTGGGCGCGCACCACGCCTCGGACGGCGTCCTCGTCCGCGCCTACCGGCCCGACGCGACCGCGGTGCGTGTCCTGCCGGCGGAGGGCGAGGCCGCCGAGCTCGAGCGCATCCATCCCGGGGGCCTGTTCGCGGGCGTCGTGGCCGGCGCCACCCTTCCGCTCCGCTACCGGCTCGAGGTCGACTACCCGGACGGGGACACGTTCACGCTCGACGATCCCTACAGGTTCATGCCCACGCTCGGCGAGCTCGACCTCTACCTCGCCGGCGAGGGCCGGCACGAAGAGCTGTACGCGAAGCTGGGTGCCCACGTGCGCGAGATGGACGGGACCGAGGGCACGGCCTTCGCCGTCTGGGCGCCCGCGGCCCGCTCGGTCAGCGTCGTCGGCGACTTCAACGGCTGGGACGGACGCCTGAGCCCGATGCGCTCGCTCGGCAGCGCGGGGATCTGGGAGCTCTTCGTGCCCGACCTGGCGCCGGGCCAGAACTACAAGTTCGAGATCAGGACGCAGACCGGCGGTCTCCTGCTGAAGGCCGATCCGTACGCGTTCGCGACCGAGGTGCCGCCGAAGACGGCCGCGGTCGTCTTCCGGCCGGAGCACGAATGGGGCGACGACGAGTGGGTGGCGACCCGGGCCGGCAACGACCTCTGGCACGGCCCTGTCTCGATCTACGAGGTGCATCTCGGCTCGTGGCGGCTCAATCCGCTCGAGGGGAACCGCAGCCTCAGCTACCTCGAGTTGGCGGACGAGCTCTCCGACTACGTGCTCGATCTCGGCTTCACGCACGTCGAGCTGATGCCGGTGATGGAGCACCCGTTCGGAGGCTCGTGGGGCTACCAGGTGACCGGCTACTACGCGCCGACGTCGCGCTTCGGGTCGCCCGACGATTTCCGCGCCTTCGTCGACCGGTTGCACCAGCGCGGGCTCGGGGTCGTGCTCGACTGGGTGCCGGCGCACTTCCCGCGCGACGAGTGGGCGCTCGCCCGCTTCGACGGCACGGCGCTCTACGAGCACGAGGACCCGCGGCGCGGCGCGCACCCCGACTGGGGCACGCTCGTCTTCAACTTCGGGCGGAACGAGGTGCGCAACTTCCTGCTCGCGAACGCGCTCTTCTGGCTGCGCGAGTACCACATCGACGGCCTGAGGGTGGACGCGGTCGCCTCGATGCTCTACCGCGACTACTCGCGCAAGCCCGGCGAGTGGATCCCGAACGTCTACGGCGGCCGCGAGGACCTGGAGGCGATCGCCTTTCTCGAGGAGCTGAACGCGGTCGCGCACGGCGCGGTTCCGGGCGTGCTCATGGCGGCCGAGGAGTCGACCGCCTGGCCGGGCGTGTCGCGGCCGACCGAGCTCGGCGGCCTCGGCTTCGGCTTCAAGTGGAACATGGGGTGGATGCACGACACGCTCGACTACTTCCACCGCGACCCGGTGCACCGCATGCACCACCACAACCAGCTCTCCTTCGGGCTGATCTACGCCTTCACCGAGAACTTCATCCTGCCGCTCTCCCACGACGAGGTCGTGCACGGGAAGGGCTCGCTGATCACGAAGATGCCGGGCGACCGCTGGCAGCAGTTCGCGAACCTGCGCGCCCTCTACGGGCACATGTGGGCGCATCCGGGCAAGAAGCTGCTGTTCATGGGCGGCGAGCTCGCCCAGGAGCAGGAGTGGAGCCACGACCGCTCGCTCGACTGGCACCTGCTCGAGCGCGCCGACCACGGCGGGGTGCAGGCGCTCGTCCGCGACCTGAACCGGATCTACCGCGACGAGCCCGCGCTGTGGGAGGTCGACTACGAGCCGTCGGGCTTCCGCTGGCTGGAGGCGAACGACGCGTCCTGGAACGTGCTCGTCTTCGCCCGCTTCTCGGCGGACGGCTCCCGCTGCCTCGTGTGTGCCGGGAACTTCTCGCCGACACCGAGGCCCGAGCTACCGGATCGGCCTGCCGCGCGGCGGACGCTGGCGCGAGGTGCTGAACACGGACGCGACCCGCTACGGCGGCTCGAACATCGTCAACGGCACGATCGAGGCCGAGGAGAAGCCGTGGCACGACCAGCCCTTCTCGGCCGAGGTGACGCTCCCGCCGCTCGGCGTGGTCTGGCTCGTGCCCGAGGGCTGAGGTGGCCGAGCGCTCGCCGGACAAGCTGACCGATGCGGACCTGGACCGCCTGCTGACGATCGAGCGGCAGTGGAGAGAAAGCCTCGAGCGGCGGAAGGCTCACTGGCGGCATTACGGGGAGCGACTTCTCGCCGTCTGCCTGGCACAGGGAGGGGCGCGCCATCTGATCGACGGCACGACCGGGCTCAAGGACTTCGACGTCTATCGACTCTTTGCATCCTCGCCCGAGCGTCCGAGCCCGGATCCTGCCATCTTCCGCGGCCACACGCACGTCGACTTCGGAGCCTCACACTTCGGCGACCGAACCGACCCGGCGTTTCGTCAGATCCAGCGACGCTACCCGGGCATCGTCCATCGCAACGTGGACATCTACTCGATCGATCTTCCGGTCGAGCCCGGGCGCGATCCGGTCCCCGCGCTTCGTGCCCTCCTCACGGCGCCTCCCACGCACAAGCTGGAGTTGCTCGCGCGGAAGCCGATCGCGATCATCGACCGGCGGCCTCCTCGCGTCGTCTGGCCCGTCGAGCTCGAGGACGCGCCGCTCCACGGCTACGAACCGTCGTAGCCGGCGCGACGGCGCAGACTCAGCTGCTGCACACGACGTACGCCCGCACAACCATCTGTGCGCCGCCGCCGATCCGGCCGAGCGTGATCCCGGTGACGGTCCAGGTCGTCGGGCCGCTCGGGTACGACTCGAAGATCGCGACCGGGCGGAATTGCGACGGCCCGTTGACCGTCACGCGGCCGCCTCCGCCGAGGAGGTACCCGCTCGGACAGCTCGCTGTGGCGCTCAGCTGTGTGCCCTGCGCCGGGTTGGCGCCGGTCGTGACGGCGTTGCCCTGGACGACGGTGCTCCCGGGGAAGCCGGTCGGTCCCGGAGGGCCGGCCGGTCCGGGCAGGCCCTGGTTGCCCGTCGGGCCCTTCGCTCCTGTCGGGCCGGCGTTCCCGGTCGGGCCCTTGGCTCCGGGCGGAGGCGCCGGGCCGGTCGGGCCGCGTGAGCCCGTGGTTCCTTGCGGGCCGGGCTGACCCTGCGAGCCTGTCGGGCCGCGGGTGCCGGTCGGGCCGGCGGCTCCCGTCGAGCCGGTCGATCCCGTCGGTCCTCTCGTTCCCGTGGCGCCCCTGGCGCCGGTCGCGCCGCCCGCGCCTGTCGGGCCGGTGGTGCCGCGGCCGGTCGGGCCACGCGCTCCGGACGGGCCGTTCGATCCTGTCGCTCCACGAGCGCCTGGTAGTCCCTGGCCGCCCGTCGGCCCGCGAGAGCCGCTCGGGCCGCGAGAGCCGGTCGGGCCGCGCGCTCCGGTCGGCCCCACGGCGCCGCCGGACACGCTCGGCCAGTCGAGCTCGACTTCCGTCGTCGGGTCGCACGGCGGCTGAGGGATCTGGAAGTGGAGGCCGGGGCCGTCCAGGATCCGGATCGTCCCGACCTTGCTCGGCTGGCCGGCGGAATTGACTCGGACACACGTCCGGACGGGCCCTCCGGGGCCGGTGTCGGCGAGCAGTGCGGATGCCGCTGCGGCAGCGGCCACGGACAGGAGGGCGAGCGAGGCGGGAAGTCGCATGCTGCCGTGGTCATCGGCTCGGGCCGGCGCTTGCGAACCGCTAGATCGAGTGGTTCGTGTCCCTGGAACGAGGCCGGCCCGGCAGTGAGCTCTTAGCCAAGTCTTAGACTCGGCTCAGGGGTCTCTCATCGTGCGCTGGTCCCATGGTTCGTACGACAACCAACTCCGGAAGGAACGCACACGTGCTCGACCGTTTTCCTCACAAGCTTCTCCTCGCGATCGTCGGCGGTGCCGCGCTGATCGGCGCCGGCGTCGGCGCCGGCACCTACGCGGCTGTAGGCGGCGGCTCGAAGTCGACGACGAAGGTCGTGACCCTTCCCGCCTCGACGGCCGGCACCTCGTCATCGCAGACCACGCTGACCAGCCAGCAGTCGCCGTCGAGCGTCGGCGAGATCTACAAGCGCAACGCACCCGGCGTCGTCACCATCACGGTCACCACCCAGAGCTCCGGCGGCGCCTTCGGTCAGGGCGGCGGGACGGCCCAGGCCCAGGGCTCGGGCTTCGTCTACGACAGCCAGGGTGACATCGTCACCGATCAGCACGTCGTCGCCGGTGCCTCTGCGATCTCGGTCAAGTTCCCGAACGGTGCCACGTACAAGGCCACGCTTGTTTCCTCGGATGCCTCGAGCGACCTGGCGGTCATCAAGGTGAACGCCCCGTCGTCGCTCCTGCACCCGCTGGCGCTCGCCGACTCGAGCAGCGTCAACGTCGGCGACGAGGTGGTCGCGATCGGGAGCCCGTTCGGGCTCGCCACCACGATCACGTCCGGCATCGTCAGCGCCTTGCACCGCGACATCACCTCACCCAACAACTTCACGATCACCGACACGATCCAGACCGACGCCGCGATCAACCACGGAAACTCGGGCGGCGTGCTGCTGAACATGTCGGGCGACGTGGTCGGCGTCACCGCCCAGATCGACAGTGAGTCGGGCGGGAACGACGGCGTCGGCTTCGCGATTCCCTCGAACACCGTGCGCTCGGTCGTGTCACAGCTGATCACCGGTGGCTCGGTGCAGCGCGCGTACCTCGGCGTGCATATCCAGACGATCCCCTCCGATGCCGCGAGCACGCTGAACGTTCCGGCCGGCGTGGAGATCACCAGCGTCGTGGCGGGCTCTCCCGCCGCGAAGGCCGGCATCGTCGCCTCGACCGGCACGCGGGTCGTGAACGGCCAGCAGTACGTGACCGGCGGCGACGTGATCACCCAGGTCGACGGTCGCTCGGTCACCAGCGCGGACGCGCTGCAGACCGAGATCGCCGGCAGGAAGCCCGGCACGAAGGTCAAGCTCACGGTCGTCCGCAAGGGACAGACCAAGACGATCACCGTCACGCTCGGCACTCGCCCTTCGTGACGCAAGAAGTTCCTTCCTCCCTCACCGGCCCGCCGAGCGGACACACCGCTCGGCGGGCCACCTCTCCTCCGGAAGAAGGAAGCTCCAGGATCGCGGCGGCCAGGGCGCGGCTCGCCGGCGCGAAGATCGCGCTCTCGGTCGCGGCGCTCGTCGCGTTCGCCGCGTCGGCCCTCCTGGCGCGAGCGACGAATCCGGGCGGCAGCTCGAAGCAGACCGCAGGGCACACGAGCTCGCTCTCGGCGCCCAGCTCGTTCCTCTCGGCGCTCAGCCAGGACAGCGGCTCGGGCGGGTTCGACTCCGGTGCGGGCTCGGTGGCTCCGGCTCAGAGCTCGCAGCCGCCGTCCGTGTCGAGCGGCGGCTCGTAGCGATGGAGCGACTCCGCTCGATGGGCTGCGAGATCGTGGTCGGCGGCGCTTCGCCGCAGGAGCTGCGCCGGATCGAGCGGCTGTTCACGGCCCGTGACCGGCGATTCAGCCGCTTCATCGGCGGCAGCGAGCTCAACCGGGTCAACGCCGGCGGGGCGGAGGTGGTCGTCGTGTCCGAGGTCTTCCACCGGATGCTGCTTCGCGCGCTGCGGGCGGCCGTGCTCACGGACGGGCTCGTCGACCCGACGCTCGGCCGCGCGGTCGAGGAGGCGGGATACGACCGGAACTTCGAGGAGCTCGGGGCCGACGAGTCCCCGGCCGGAGCAGGCGAGCCGGGACGCTGGCGGGAGCTTCGCGTCAGCGGCAACTGCCTCAGCCGCCCCGCCGGTGTCCGCCTCGACCTCAACGGGGTCGTCAAGGGCGCTACGGTCGACGACGCCCTGGCCCTGATCGAGGGCCCGGGATTCGTCTCCGCCGGGGGAGATCTCGCCACGAAGATGCCGCTCGACGTCGCCCTCCCCGGCGGCGAGACGGTCAGCGTCCGCGGCGGCTTCGCCACGTCGAGCCGCACCAGGCGGCGCTGGCTGCGAGGTGGCGAATGGCAGCACCATCTGATCGACGCGTCCACCGGCAGGCCCTCCACCTCGCCCTGGACGGACGTGACCGTCTGCGCCTCGACCTGCCTCGACGCTGACATCGCGGCCAAGGCCGCGTTCCTGCTCGGCCGCGACGGGCCCGATTGGCTCGACGAGCATGGCCTGGCGGGACGGTTCCTGCTCCCGTCCGGCCGGCCGGTTCACAGCCGGGCCTGGCGTGCGGGCGTGTTCGAGCCCGCGGTCGCCTGATGCACGTCACGTCGAGCCCGGTCGACTGGTACGTGCTCCGCGCCTCCGGGATCGTCGCGTACGTCCTGCTCACCGCCGCCGTCGCGATCGGGCTCGGCCTGGCGGGCAAGGAGCGGCTCGAGCGCTGGCCGCGGTTCGCCGTCACCGACATCCACCGTTTTGCCGGCCTGCTCGTCGGCGTGTTCGTGTCGCTGCACGTCGTGACGCTGGCGATCGACGCGTTCCTTCCCTTCTCGCTCGGGCAGCTCGTGGTGCCCTTCACCTCCTCCTACCGGCCCGTCTGGACGGCGATGGGCATCGTCGGTGCGGAGCTCCTGCTGGCCCTGGCGCTCACGAACAGGTTCAGGCACCGGCTGCCGTACCGGTTCTGGCGGCGCGCGCACTACCTGAACTTCGCCGTCTGGGCGGCGGCGACGGCACACGGGATCGGCGCCGGCAGCGACACAGCGGCGAGCTGGAACGTGCTGCTGTATGCGTCGGCCGTGGCGCTCGTGACGGGCCTGGTGGCGCGTCGCGTCGCGCGATCCCGAAGCGGGGGCTCCTCTCGGGCGGGGAGCGAGCTGCTCTGGGGGGCGGGGGCCGCCGCTCTCATCGTCGGACTGCTCGTGACCGTTCCGCTCGGCCGCGGCGGCGTCGCGGCCGGCGTGAAGTCCTCGCGCGTCGCGACCGCGGCGCCCCGTTCCGTCCAGGACACGCTCACGGGGCAGATCGTCAACCAGAACGGCACGGCGAACCAGCTCGTCTCGCTCACCGGCCGCGGAGACGGCTCGACGGGGCTGCTCGTCCGGGTCGACCTGCTTCTCGCAGGCGGGCAGAGCCTGGACTCGACCTCGCTGCAGCTCGAGTTCCTGCCGAGCGGCATGACCTGCACCGGCACGGTCACGAACGTCGCCTCCTACAGCTTCGACGGGACGTGCACGCTGCCGGACGGCTCGCCCCGGAACGTGCACGCCGAGTGGTCGTCCACGGGTGGCAGCGACCTCCGCGGCACGATCAGCGCCGTCGCCGCCTGAGCGTCAGCGGCGGGGCGTGGCGCGCAGCACGGGCGAGACGGCGATGCTGCCGTCCGTCGCGGTCGCGATCGCCACCAGCTGCACCGTCTCGCCCTTCTTGAAGCTGCCGGGCTCGACGAAGGCGCGATACGGCGGGCGAGTCGTCGCTTGCCAGCCGCCGCCAGGCACCCGAGCCGCGCCGGATCGCGAACGTCACGCTGAGGGGGTCGGAGGTCGCGACCTTCGCCGAGGCGACCTTCAGCGTTCCGCTGAGCGGGTCGAGGCCGAATGCGAGCCTGGGCTTCGGCGCGGCCCGCTTCGGCAGGTCGGAATCGGCCTGGAGCACGACGGTCGAGAGCGCCGGAACCGAGAACGACACCCGCCCGTCGGCGCCGCTCTTCACCGACGCCGGCGGCCCGAGCAGCGTCGACCACGAGGACGACGGTGTCGCCGTCGGGATCGTCACCTTCGCCGCCGCGGTGGCCGAGTTGAACGCGACCACGTACTCGCGCCGCGCCGCGCGGTCGATCCGGCTGACGACGAGGAGCTGCTTCGACGCGAGCCGGTTGATCGTCGCTCCGGTCGCGAGCGCCGGATGCACGTCCCGCAGCGCCGCGAGCGCCCGCAGCTCGCCCTCGATCGGGTTCGTCACGTCGAACGAGGAGCCGTTGCCGATCGGCGGCGAGCCGACGCGCTCCTGCGTCTTCCACTCGGCCACCTGGGTCGGGAACATGTCCTGCCGGGCCGCCTGGTCACCGCCGCGGCCGATCATGCCAACCTCGTCGCCGTAGTAGACGACCGGAGCACCGCGCAGCAGGTAGAGCAGGTCGTACCCGAGCTCGACGCGAGAGAGCAGCTTCGAGTCGTTGACGGCACCGTGCTGGAGGATCTGTAGCGCCGCGCGGCCCATGTCGTGGTTGCCGAGGAAGGTCGGAGGTGTCGGCGCCGTTCCCGACGGCCCTCTGAAGTAGTCGTCGTCGGCGAGCCGGGAGCCGAGCGCCCGCGCGCCCGTCGTGCCGGCGGCGAATCCCGTGGCCTCGTCCTGGAACGGGAAGTCGAGCACGCTGGGGAGGCCCCGGTCGCGGACGAAGGACGAAAGCTCGATGTCGTCCGTGAGCGTCACCTCGCCGAAGATCGGGAAGTCGTCGATCCCCACGCTCCGCGCCGCGGCGAGGATCTTCGGTACCCAGAGGCCGAAGAAGGCTGCGTTGACGTGCTTGGCCGTGTCGACCCGGAAGCCGTCGACCTTGTACTTGGTGATCCAGCTCGAGTAGATCTGCGCCAGGCCGTTCACGACGGCGGGCTGCTCGGTGAACAGGTCGTCGAGCCCGAAGAAGTCGCCCTGCTCGTAACAGGTCTGGTTGCACCCCGAGAAGTTGATGTCGCCGCGGTCGTGGTACTTCGTCGGGTCGTTCAGCCAGGCCGGGTTCTTCGCCGTCCGGTCGGACGGGACCGCGAAGAACGGCTTGTAGGGCATGTTCTGCGCCGACAGGCAGGGGAACGTCTTCGCCCGTACGTACCGCGCCGGGTCGAACTTCCTGCCGTGGCAGTCGCGATAGGGGATCTGCCCGGGATCGAGGTAGCCCGCGTTCCCCTGGAGCTGGACCACGTCGGCGGTGTGGTTGACGACCACGTCGAGGTAGACCTTGAGGCCGAGCGAGTGGGCGCAGGTGACGAAGTCCGCGAAGTCCTGGTTCGTGCCCAGGTGCGGGTCGACGTTCAGGAAGTCCTTGATCCAGTAGCCGTGATAGGCGGCGCTGTCTGCCTGCACGGTCTGCTGGCCGAAGGGCGGCGTGACCCACAGTGCCGTGAAGCCGAGATCCTTGATGCGCGCCAGGCCGTGCTTCGTGTCGGTGCAGTCGCCGGTCAAGCCCTTGAAGTCCCCGCCGTGGTAATAGGCGGTGCTCACCGGGTCGTAGCCCGTAACGCCGGGGCCGCCGGTCAGCCCGCCTCGGTCGTTCGACGGATCGCCGTTCGCGTAGCGGTCGGTCATCACGAAGTAGACGCGCTGCGAGGCGAGCGACGTGTAGACCGGCGGCTTCGCCAGCGCTGCGAGCGCGGCTCCGGTCGGCGGGCCGGACGTGCCGCGGGCGAGCGCCGACGCCGCCGCTCCGGCGACGCTGACGAGGACGGCCAGCGCGAGGCCGGCCCTAGCGGAGCGGCTCACCCGTGTCGAGGTCGAAGAGGTGGACGTTGGAGACGTCGACGGCGATCGGGATGTGATCCCCGAGCGTGAGCTGCACGGCGTCGCGGGCCGGGAACGACGCGACCAGGTTCGGTCGCGTGGCCCGTTCTGGACAGGCTGGAGCGAGTTGAGCTTGATCGATTGGATCGCCTGCCCCTTCGTGAGGATGTGGCCGGTCGAGTAGTTCGTGAACGCGACGTTGACCGTGTAGATGATCGGTGCGATCTGGAAGCCGACCAGGAACACCGCGCCGGGGATGAGGAACTTGAGCGGCAGGACCTTGCGGGACGAGGTCGCGTAGACCGCGTCGACTCCGACGGTGGCGACGATCAGCACTCCGAACGCCGGCCACTTGTCGTGCGAGGCGAGCACGGCGGCGGCCCACACGGCCATGGCGTTGAGCGCCGCCAGGAGGGCGATCTTGATCACGACGCCGACCGTGCCCGAGAACACGGCGATTCCACGGGCCAGCAGGGACGGCCGGAAGGCCGGTCGTCCGGGAGCCGGTGTCGGGGCGGCCGTCGACGTCATGCGTTCACCTCGCCGATCCTAGAGCCGAAACGGGGCGCCCGGCGGACCGGACGCCCCGTCGGAGGTGGTTGCGCTAGCCGATCTTGTTGGCGATGTTCCGGGCAGCGGTCCGGAAGGCCGTACGCGCAGGTGTCGCGCCGGCACCCTTGGTCGACTTGAACCAGGCACCGCCGAGCTCCGACCAGACGGAGGCCATCTGGGGGATGTTCGGCAGCGGAACGCCGCCGGCGCTGGCCTTCCCGAACTCGGCCAGAACCGGGTCGCTGAAGGTCTTCGAGGCCTTCAGGTTGGCCGGCGCGCGGCCGGCCGCCAGGGCGAGCGCGACCTGCGAGGCCGGCTGAGCCATGTAGTTGCCGACCAGGTCACGCGCCGCCGACTCGACGCCGTGTGACGTCGAGAACTTCGTCACGAAGAAGCCCTGGACGCCGAGGAACGGCGCCGACGTGCAGGCGATCTTCGGAACCTGGATGACCGTGAACTTGAGCCCGCTCGACGACAGGGTGGCCGAGTTCCACGGACCGGTGACCCAGAATGCGGCCTTCTGCTTGAGGAACGCGTTCTGCGCGATCCCGCCGTCGACCTGGGAGTTGATCAGGCCTTCCTTGTTCCACTTGTCGATCAGCGGTGCGTTCTTGAGGAACTTCGGATTGGCGACTCCGATGTTCGACGGGTCGAGGTTGCCGGCTCCGTTCTTGCCGAACACGTATCCGCAGAGCCCCGAGAAGAACGGGTACATGTGGTACGCGTCGAAACCGGCGCCCTGCTGGACGGCGATCCCGAGATTCCCGGAGGCCTTCTTCTTGAAGGCGAGCGCTTCCGTCTCGAGCTGCGCCCACGTCTTGGGCACCTTCACCAGCTTCGTGTTGACGACGAGGCCGATGTTCTCGACCTGCGTCGGCATCCCGTACAAGCGCTTGACGGCCGTGCCGTAGGACAGCGCGTCGAGCGTGTAGGCGGGGAACTGAGCCTTGACCGTCTTGCTCAGGAAGAGCGGCAGGATCGAGCCGTTCGCCGAAAGCTCGCCGATCCAGTCACTCGCACCGACGACGACGTCGGGAGCGGTCGAGGCATCGACGGTGGCCAGGGAGCTGCGGATCGTGCCGAAGTCCTTCTGCACGACGTTGACTGTGACGCCGTGCGCAGCGCCCCAGGCGCCCGCGACCTTCTGGGTCGCCGGGGTACGGCTGGCGTCGGCCCAGATGGTCAGAGTGGTGGCCTTCGTGGTCGCCGTCGCCGAAGCCGCGAGAACGCCCGCGAGCGTCATCAGGACCACGGCACCCGCGAGCCTCAGGCTACGAGTCTTGAGCATGTGCTTCTTCTCCTCCTTGAGAGTCGACGCTCGCGCGCCGGACGAAACGTGTTTCACCAGATTGAAACAGAGCGGCAGGAATGTAACTCTTCTTGCGACCGACGTCAATAGGGTTTGTCCGCAAACTTTCGCTGGATTTCGACGTCTTGCCGCGGTAATATGCTGGCCGGTCTCCTCGTGATACACGTTTCTGGACGGTGAAATGACAAGCCTGAGAGATGTAGCCGAGCGCGCAGGTGTCAGTGTCGCCACGACCTGGCGCGTGGCCCACGGAAACGACTCGGTGCGGCCCGAGACGCGTGACCGCGTCGAGCGCGCCATGCGCGACCTCCTGTACGTGTCACGGGTGCGGCCGGAGGCGACCGGGGCGATCGGCCTGCTGCTCCCCGAGTTCGCGAACCCGGTGTTCGCGGCGCTCGCCCAGGCGATGGAGACCCATGCGACACAGGAGGGGTTTGCGACGATCCTGTGCAACACCGCGGGCTCGGCCTCGCGCGAGGTCGACTACGTGCACATGCTGCTCGAGCGGCGGGTGGACGGGATGGTGTTCATCTGCGCCGAGGTCACCGACGTGCGCTCGGACCACGGGCATTACCAGCAGCTGATCGAGCGCGGCGCCCGGCTCGTGTTCGTCAACGGCTCCTCGGAGTCGCTCGACGTGACGTCGGTCGGGGTCGACGAGCGGGCCGCCGGCCGCATCGCCACCGAGCACCTGCTCGAGCTCGGGCACCGCCGCGTCGGCTTCGTCGCCGGCGACCCCTACGCGAGCCCGACGCGCGAGAAGCTGGTCGGCCGCGAGGAAGCGATGCGCGCAGTGGGCCTCGACCCGAGCGGCTACGTGGCGCACGGGCCGTTCACCGTCACCGGAGGGCGGCTGGTGCTGAGGCAGTTGATGGAGGCTCACGCCGACGAGCCGCCGACGGCCGTCATCTGCTCCAACGACCTGATGGCGATCGGCGTGCTCCAGGAAGCTGCGGTCGTCGGCCTGCGCGTGCCGGAGGACCTCTCCGTCGTCGGATTCGACGGGATCGAAGCGGCGGAATGGACGCAGCCGGTGTTGACCACGATCGAGCAGCCGATCGACGTGATCGCGAAGACGGCGATCGCGGCGCTCAACACGCAGATCGAGGAGCCCGATCAGGCTCTGGCCAACTACGTGTTCCGGCCGCGGCTGAAGCTGGGCGGCACGACCGCGCCGCCCTCGTCCTCCTAGGCCCGCCGGGGCCGCTGCACGCCCGGGTTCACCTGCGGCTCGCGCGCTCAGCGCTTGAGCAGGCGCCTGGCGAGCGGGCGGCCGTAGGCGAAGGCGACTCGCTCGGCCAGTCCGGTCGGCGTCGGCGCGAAGGCCTGCAGGACGCGCCGTTCGTGCGCGGCAGACGTCCAGACGGTCTTGTACGGCTCGTCCGTGCCGAGGAATTCGTACCGTTCGAGGCCGAGCTCGAATGCTCGGGCGAGCTGCTCGTAGGTGATCAGGCCGCCCGGGCCGAAGCGGCGCAGCTCGACGTCGAAGCCGCCCTTCAGGATCGCGTACACGCCGTGCTCCTCGAGCGCGAGCTCGAACGCGATCGCGCGCCCGTCGAGGCGCAGGAAGGCGAGCCTCAGGATGGCTCGCGCCGCCGCCCAGCGGGCGATCTCGGTGTAGAACGAAAGGGTCTCAGGCGTCGAGTCGATCGCCGTCCCGCTGTCGCGCTTCCAGCCGGATGCCTCGACGGGCAGCCCCTCCGCGAGCAGCTCGTCGAGTCGCTCCCGTCCGTCCTCGACCGAGAACTCGACCTTGCCTTCCTCCCCGAGCCGCCGGCGGCGGCGAAGCGTCTCCTTGACGTGATGGCGGTCGAGCGTGCCCAGGTAGTCCTCGAACGTGCCGCCGATCTCCACGTAGGGCGAGCGTTCGACGACGCGTTCGAGCACGCGGTAGCGGGCCGCGCCGGCGGCGGCGCGGAGCTCGGCGATCGCGTTCGCGGGCACGTGCCTGAGCGTGGCGCTGCGCGGTCGGGTCGCGAACAGCCGTCGGGCGAGCTCGGCGGCTGCGTCCTCACCTTCGGCCACGAAGGGCAGGTCCGGGCTGTGCCAGTTCGCAAGGGCGTTCGTCCGGCCCAACCGGCGCGAGACGGGGAGCACGCCGGTGAGGCGGCCGTCGCTCGCATTCGTGGTCAAGACGTCCAGCTCGCCGTTCCCGAAGGCTCGCCACCAGGCCGAAACCCAGGCCGGGCGAGACCAGGGAGCCGCGCGAGCCCGGTCGGCGAGCGAGTCCCATTCCTCCACGAGCCGGGGGTCGATCTCCATCGGCTCGTATCCTAGGCCGGTGCGCCTGCTCGTCCCGGATGACGATTTCACGGCTGTGCTCGCGGCCGTCCGAGCGCTCCGCAAGGGAGGGTACGAGCCGTGGCTCGCGATGAGCGTTCCGAGCGCGTACGCGGCACGCTCGAGGGCGACGGCCGGCACCGTCCCCGTTCCGGACGCGGGCCCCGACCCAGACGGGTTCGTGGCCGCGCTCGCCGAGGCGGCCGCGCGGTTGCGCGTCGCGGCCGTCCTGCCGGGAACGGAGACGTCGCTGTCGGCGCTGGCCGGCCGCGAACGCGACTTCCCGGACGGCGTCGTGCTCGGTGTTCCGCCGCGGGAGATCGTCGAGCGGGCCGTCGACAAGGCGCTGCTGGCCGAGCTCGCCGCCGCCGCCGGGCTGATGGTGCCGGAGACGCGGGTGGTCGACCGGGCCGACGTGGACGGGATCTCGTATCCGGCCGTCGTCAAGCCGGTGTCGAGCTCCGTCCGCGTCGACGGTGCGCTGCGGCTCGGCTGGGTCCGCCGGATCGGCTCGCCGGCCGAGCTGCGTGCCGCGCTCGAGTGGATGCCCGGCGACGCCCTGCTCGCCCAGCCGTTCCTCGAGGGCTCGCTGTCGGCGGCCTGCGGCGTCTTCTGGGACGGACGCCTCGTGTGCGTCGAGCATCAGGTGGCCCGGCGGATCTGGCCTCCCGACTGCGGCGTCTCCTCGTACGCGGAGACAATCCCGCGCGATGTCGAGCTCGAGGAGCGGATCGCGAAGCTGCTCGGAGCGATCGGCTGGAGCGGCATCTTCGAGCTGCAGTTCATCCGCCGGCCGGAAGGCGACTACGTCATCGACCTGAACACCCGCTTCTACGGCTCGCTCGCGCTGGCCGTCAGATCGGGGTTGAACCTGCCGTCGATCTGGGTCGATCTGCTGCTCGGACGCAGCCCGAGGATCGGCGAGTACCGCGCCGGTGTCCGCTACCGGTCGGAGCAGCGCGACGTGCGGGCGATCGTCCACGGCTTCCGATCCGGCCGCCGCAGCGACGCGCTGCGCGCCTGTCTGCCCCGGCCGCGCACGACCCACGCGATCTTCTCCGCACGCGACCCGCTCCCGTTCCTGTGCCGGATCGCCGGGCTCAAAGCCGCGCCCGGAGAGCTGCCGCCGGGCGATTGACGAACCGGAACAGGCGCTGCTTCGTGTAGTCCGCGAGCGGCAGCCGGTCGATCAGGGGCAGCAGCAGCTTGCAGCGGAGGGGGGCCGGCGAGCGCCGCCGGTTCGCCGGCGCGTTCGGCGAACAGGCCCCGGTGGCGCTCCCGCAGCACGGCCAGGATCGCCTCGTGACGCTGCTCCGCGTCGGCGAGCATCCGCGTCGAGCGAACGCGGTACCAGCCGGTCAGCACGGGGACGTGGATCCCGCGGGCGCCCCGTCCGGCGAGGGCCATCCACAGGTCCCAGTCCTCGTAGCCGCCGCGGAGCTGCCAGCCGCCTGCATCGAGCAGCACATCGCGTCGCACCATCGCGTCGGCGGGCAGCTCGTTGACGTAGGTGATCAGCCAGGGGTCGAGCGTCCGGCCGAGGCGGCGGTGCGTCCGGTCGTCGCCGAAGTTCTGGACGTCACCCCAGGCGACTGCGGCGCCGGGGTCCGCGTCGAGGGCGTCGGCGAGCGCGGCGAGCGCGCCGGGCGCCTCCAGGTCGTCGGCGTCGAGCGCCGACACGTAGGGCGCCGTGGTCGCCGCGACACCGGCCATGCGGGCGGCGGCGAGCCCGGCGTTCTCCTGGTGCACGACCTTCACGCCCCCGGCCTCGAGCGCCGCCAGCACCTCCAGCGTCGCCGGGTCGTCGGAGCCGTCGTTGACGACCACGAGCTCGAGCGGCTCGGCCTCGTCGATCGAGTCGACCGTCTCGCGCAGCGTGGCGCCGTCGTTGAAGCAGGGAATGACGACCGCGATGCGCGGATCGGGCATCGTCCTAGTCTCGCAGCCCCTCAGGTCAGGGTTGCTGCCGCGGGGGCCCGCCGGGCCCGGGCAGCGGAGGCGGCGGCGGCAGTGGCGGTGGCGTGGGGCTCGGCGGGCTCGGCGGCTGCTGGTGCACGTGCGGAGGGGTGTCGCTGTGGCAGTTCGCATTGCCGGAGTCCGAGTAGGAGCCGCCGGCGACGGGCACGAACTGCCAGTCGTAGCTCGACGCATGGAGGGTGAGCTTCAGCACGCCGAGCGTCGAGGCCTGCCAGGCCTCGCTGTTCGCCGCGTGGTTGTTCGTCGGGTCGAGCGCTCCGCCACCCGTCCCGACGATGAACTCGCGGATACCGAACAGGGGGTCGGGATTGGCGTCCGGGTCCTGGGGCCCGAACCGCTCGTACGCCCTCGAATGTGCATTCAGGATCACGTCGGCGCCGCCGTCGTAGAGAGCCTGGTACAGGGCATCGACGGGGCCGTTGTAGCCGGGCGCCGGCGTCGAGGTGAAGAGCGGATGGTGGAAGTAGGCGAGCGTGCAGGCGGCGGGATGCGTGGCCAGGTCCTGCTTGAGCCACGTCACTTCCGGGTCGCCGGCTCCGCAGCCGCCGACGAGCCCGCAGTTCGAGTTCAGCGCGATCACGTGCCAGGCGCCGACGTCGTAGCTGTACCAACCCTGGCCGGGCGTGCCGGCGGCTGCGCCGAAGTAGGTGAAGTAGCCGGCCGCGGTGGAGTCGCCCTCGTAGTCGTGGTTCCCGGGAGTCGGGTACGTGATCGGCTTGAAGGCGCCCCAGGTGGGGCCGTAGCACGCCGTGTACTCGCTCAGGTACCCGTACTCGCCGGAGGCGTCGCCGAGCGGGAGGACGGCGAACGGGTTGATCGGCCCGAGCAGCGCTGCGGTCTGGTCGTCCCCGGGGCCGTCGCACGCGTGCTGGTCTCCGGCCGCGACGACGACGGGATCGCCCCCTGCTCCCGTGAGGCTCCAGTGCAGCGTGACGGAGCCGGTCGCGCCGTTGTGGCCGTCCACGGCGATCTGGTAGGTCGTTCCCGACACGGCCGAGAAGGCCGCCTGGCTCGTCTTGACGCCCGGCGCGTCGTCGTTCGAGGCCACGCCGCTGAGCGTGCCGACGGTGCTCCCCGTGTAGACGCCGAGCAGCGTGTCGAAGCTGGAGCCGGACGTGTCGATCGTGGCCGTCCCGCTCGCAGGGGCGACCCAGCGGTACCAGATCGAGGCGCCGCCGGCGTTGCCGGCGTGGTTCGGCTCGCCCGGCTCCTTGGTCGCGTTCACGTTCGACCCCGTCGCCGACCCGCTCGGACCCGTCACGACCTGCGCGTTCGCGAACGCGTCGTTGGCCGGAGGGACCGCCTGGTTCCAGTGCAGCGTGACGGAACCGCTCGCGGCGTTGTAGCCGTCGACGGCCACCCGGTAGGTCGTGCCCGGCACCGGCGTGAACGTCACCTTGCTCGTCAGGTCCTGCTTCGACACGTCGTCGCTGGAGGCGATCGTCGTGAGCTGGTTGACGGCGCTGCCGGTGTAGACGCCGAGCAGCGTGTCGAAGCTCGAGCCGGACGTGTCGATCGTCACCGGCGCCGTCGCGGTCGCGACCCAGCGGTACCAGATCGACGCGCCGCCGGCGTTGCCGGCGTGGTTCGGCTCGCCCGACTCCTTGGTCGCGCCGACGTTCGAGCCCGTCGCCGTGCCGGTCGGGCCTGCCATGCTCTGCGCGTTCGCGAACAGGTCGTTGGCCGGGGCGGCCGCCTGGTTCCAGTGCAGGGTCACGGAGCCCGTCGCGGCGTTGTAGCCGTCCACGGCGATCTGGTAGGTCGTTCCGGAGACGGCCGGGAAGGTGACCTTGCTCTGGCGGCCGCTGCAGCAGTCGTCGTTGGAGGCGATCGTGGTCAGCTGGTTGACGGCGCTGCCGGTGTAGACGCCGAGCAGCGTGTCGAAGGCGGAGCCGGAGGTGTCGATCGTGACCGAGCCGTCGCGGGGGCGACCCAGCGGTACCAGATCGAGGCGCCGCCGGCGTTGCCGGCGTGGTTCGGCTCGCCCGCCTCCTTGGTCGCGCCGACGTTCGAGCCCGTGGCCGTGCCGCTCGAGCCCGGCACGCTCTGCGCGTTCGCGAACAGGTCGTTGGCCGGGGCGGCCGCCTGGTTCCAGTGCAGGGTCACCGAGCCTGTCGCCTCGTTGTAGCCGTCGACGGCGATCTGGTAGGTCGTTCCGGAGACGGCCGGGAAGGTGACCTTGCTCTGGCGGCCGCTGCAGCAGTCGTCGTTGGAGGCGATCGTGGTCAGCTGGTTGACGGCGCTGCCGGTGTAGACGCCGAGCAGCGTGTCGAAGCTGGAGCCGGATGTGTCGATCGTGGCCGAGCCGCTCGCGGGGGCGACCCAGCGGTACCAGATCGAGGCGCCGCCGGCGTTGCCGGCGTGGTTCGGCTCGCCGGATTCCTTGGTCGCGCCGACGTTCGAGCCCGTGGCCGTGCCGCTCTGCCCGGTCACGCTCTGCGCGTTCGCGAAGTTGTCGTTCGCCGGGGCGGCCGTCGTCCGCGCGTCCACCGAGGACGCGCAGATCAGAGCGATCGCGAGCGCGACGAGAGCCGTCCCCCTTCGGAGCCCCACCGACTGACTGTAGGCGCGTTTGCGGCGCTGTCTAGTCCAGCGCGCGCCAGACGGCTTCGCCGATCTCGGCCGCCAGCTCGTCCCGGGGCCGCATCCCGTCCAGCCGGACGGCACCGCGACGCTCGAACTCCTCCTGGTAGAGCCGTGCCTGGGTCTCGAGATCGGCGAGCGTCCAGCGGTCGTCCTTGCGGTCGAGCGATGCCTCGGGCGGGATGTCGAGGTAGAACGACGCGAGCGGCTTCGGGGCGAGCAGCTCGATCAGCCTCCGCTGCAGGAAGAACGTCCCGTTCGTCCCGTAGCGGAAGCGGAGCTGCACCGTCGAGTCGAGCGTGTAGCGGTCGTAGACGACGATCCGGCCGTGCCGCGTATGGCGCGCGATCGTCTGCAGCTGTGTGAGCGCGTTCGCGAGTGCGACCACGGCCGCCCACAGCTGGTTGACGGCGCCGCTGCGCTCGCGGAGGGCGGTGCCGGATGTCCGTTCGAGCCCGGTCTCGCGCTCCGGCTCGGGGGCCCTGAAGCGCTGCGAGCGGGCGAGGAGCCGCTTGACGGGAACGGCGAGGCGGTCGAGCCAGGCGTTCTGGCCGAACGGCGTCCATTCGGCGGCGGCGTCGTAGCCGAGACGCTCGAGCGTCTCGCAGAGGAGCTTGGCCTGCGAGCTCTTGCCGGAGCCGTCGATCCCGGACAGCGCGATCACGCGCGGCCGGTGAGGTCTCGGCGTCCGGAGCCGCGGGCGCGACTCGCCGCGAACGGCCTGCGCGAGGTGCTCGAGCTCGGCCGTGAGCCGCCAGGCCGGAGCGAGCTCGCGGGCGAGTCGCCAGGCGGCCGGGTCCTCGGCGAGCGCGGCATCGACGCGGCGGCGCCGCTTCTCGGGGAGAGAGCCGGCAGGCCCGGTCAGCCGGGCGATGCACGAGCAACGCGTGGTGCGGAGCGGGGCGGACGAGGTGCTCGAGGCCGTCGAGAGGAATTGCCCGGGCGAAGAGGTCGTCGAGCTCGCGCGGCGGCAGGTGCCACTCGGAGGCGGCGACGAGATCGACCGCGTCGACCGTGCAGTCGCGGAACCGGGCCCACTCGTCGCCGCGATTGCGAAAGCCCTCCCGGCCGAGCCCGGTCCGGATCGCCGCGAGATCCTCGTCGCGGACGAGCAGGTCGAGGTCGCGCCCGACCCCCGGCAGCGAGCCGAAGACGAGCACGGGAGACGGTGCGGCCGCATCGACCGCGCGCGCCGCGGACGTGGCCGTTCCCTCGAGCAGGGCCATAGGGCTCGTATCGGCTCCTCCCGAGAGCGGCATGAGCCGCGCGGTCAGACGAGGCAGGTGACGACCGCGTGCCCGCGGCCGGCGGCGTCCTGGAAGAAGTCCCTGAGCTCGCGGAACGCCTCGAGAAGCCACTCGCCGTCGCTCGACTCCCAGCCGCCCGGGTAGAGCCCGAGCGAGGTCATCCGCGCGGGCTCGTACCTGCCGGCCACCTCGTCGTCGAGGGCGTCTCGACCGAGCTCCGCCGCGATCCCGTCGACCTCGTTGGGGTCGAAGTAGCGCGCCGGGCCGTAGCCGAAGTCGTCGTCGCCGATCTCGGTCCCCCCGAGGATGACGCTCCCGAGGGCGTCGTCGGTCGGTTCCGGGTGCCCGCAGAGCAGGTAGTGGACGCCGTGCCAGGCCTTGTCGAGCGAGAGCGTCGAATGGGGCTGCCCCGGCGTCCGATCGGTGTCGCCGTCGGACTCGTCCCGGGCCAGGCCCCGCATCCGCATCAGCTGGAAGATCGCGGTGCTGCCGGCCTCGGTGCCGAGAGCATCCCTGTCGACGCCGAGTCGCTCGGCCAGGGCGTCCTGCAGTGCCGGATCGATTCCGGTCAGGACGCGGGAGAGCACCTGCGGCGCGTTCGCTTCCAGCCGCCGGCGTGCCTCGCTCGAGAGGACGACCGGCGGTCCGCCGGACAGACTCGTCTGCCTCATCGAGCAGATCGGCGATCGAGGAGGGCTCGCTCTGGAGCTCCCTCAGCTCGTCGGATGTCACCTGCACGAAGCGCGCCAGCATCGACATGAGGCTCCTATCGGCAGCATGCGACGGCCCATGACCACCGAGTTGGGATCTTATTCAGCCGCGGGCCGACCGGCGCAGCACCCGCTCGTCGCCGATCCGGCGCGTGATCCCGTCCGCGTCGAACCGCTCGAGCAGCAACTGGGCGGCGCGACGGCCGACGCCGATCAGGTCGCGAAAGCGCGCGAGCGTGATCCGCCCCTGCGCCGTGCACTCGACTACCAGTGCGTCCCGGGCCTGCTCGTAGCCGGCGGCCGACACGGCCATCCCGTCACCGAGGCGGACGAGCCGACCCTGCTGCTCGAGAAAGAGGGCCAGCTTCGGGTCGTCGACCTTGACCGGCTCGATGCCGAGACGCGTCTCGAGCTCCGCCGCCGCCCCTTCGTGCTCGCCGAGCGACGCACTCGCTCCCGGCCGGTAGAGCTTGGCGCCCTTGCGCTCGAGGCCGAGCAGCGGCACCACGGCCGAGGACCACGGCTCGGCCGGAGGGTGGATGCCGGGATCGAGCGGATCCGCCGCGGCGAGCTTCCGGTCGAGCTCGGTGCCCAGCTCGTCCAGCCACTCCCGCGAGAACACCCACTCGCCGGCGCGCTCGACCCCGGCCGGCTCGCCGTCCAGCACGTGGCGCAGAGAGGCGAGCCTCACCGGGGCGTGGATCGTGGCCGCCACGTCGCCACGTTCGAGCAGCTCGATCCGCTCGGCACTCGCGTGCCGGGGCGGCGACGGGTCGAGCACGCGCCCGCCGCCGAGGGTCGTCTCTCCGCGCAGCACGACGCGATCGCCCCGGGCGGCCACGGCCCGGGTGGACAGGCGGAGCTGCGCGTACCGCTCGCCGATCCGTCGGACGACGGCTGGGATCTCGGCGGTTCCGTGGTGGACGTGCACGCGGGCTCCGTCCCTGATCGGCGTGAGCTCCTCGAGCGCCACGTCGAGGCGGTAGCTCGCCGGGTAGGCGCCGGGCTCGATCAGAGCCTGGCCACGGTGCAGGCGCGTCCGGTCGACGCCGGGGAGGCTCACGGCGACCCGCTGGCCGGCGAGCGCCCTCTCGACGGGCCGGTCGTGCACCTGCACGCTCCGGATGCGGACGGGAAGGCCTGCGGGCTCGACACGGAGCTCGTCGCCGTCGCCGATCGAGCCCGACCAGAGCGTCCCCGTTGCGACGGTGCCGATCCCGCGCAGGGTGAACACGCGGTCGAGGTAGAGGCGGGTCGGCCGGTCGGCGTGCTCGGGGCGTACGCGGTCGGCCGTGGACGCGAGGGCCGACCGCAGCTCGTCGAGGCCGGTGCCGGTCTTGGCGCTCACCGCGACCACGGTCGCCCCGGGCACGAGCTCGTGCGCCTCGTCGAGCGCCAGCTCCAGCGTCTCGGCGTCGACCGCGTCCGCCTTCGTGACGGCGACGACACCGTGCTCGATCCCGAGCAGCCGGATGATCGCGAGGTGCTCGTGCGTCTGCGGCCGAGCGCCCTCGCCGGCGTCGATCACGAGCAGGAACATGTCGATCCCGGTCGCACCGGCGATCATCGTGCGCACGAACCGCTCGTGTCCCGGCACGTCGACGAGCGACAACCGCCTGCCGTCCGGGAGATCGAGCGGCGCGTAGCCGAGGTCGATCGAGATCCCGCGCGAGCGCTCCTCGGGCAGCCGGTCCGTGTCCTTGCCGGTCAGCGCCTTGACGAGCCACGTCTTGCCGTGGTCGATGTGGCCGGCCGTGCCGACCGTCAGAGACATCGCGCCTCGATGACGCCGCCGCCGATGCGCTCGACGCCGAAACCGCCGGCGTCGAGGAGCGCGCGCCACTGCGCCTCGTCTCGCTCGCGCCCCGCGAAGAGCGCGAGCATCAGCAGATCGAGCCACTTCGCCCCGTCGGGCTCGTTCCCCGGCTCGACCACTCCTTCGAGCAGCACGAGGCGCGAGTCCTCACGCGCGGCGGCTCGGATCGTGCGCAGGATCCTGACGGCCGAGTCGTCGTCCCAGTCGTGGAGGATCGTCGAGAGGACGTAGACGTCGCCGGCCGGCACCGACTCGAAGAAGCTGCCTTCGACGAACATGCACCGATCGCCGAACGTCGACTCGTCGCGCACCGTCTCGGGAAGGTCGAAGACGATTCCGCGCATTCCCGGGTGGCGCTCGAGAAAGGCGATCAGCTGGGCGCCGGTGCCGCCGCCGACGTCGACGACGGTCTCGTCGCCGCGCCACTCGACCGTCTCGAGTCGCGCCAGCCTCCCCTCCGTGCCCTGCACCATCGCGCGGTCGAAGGCGGCCCGCTCGCCGGGGTTGGCAGCGAGCCAGGCCCAGTAGTCGGCCCCGTACAGGCGCGGGAAGGTCGGCGCGCCGTCGGCGCCGAGCTCGGCGATCGCGGGCAGCCAGGCACCGCCGAAGAGATGCGCGAAGTCGCGCCAGCCGCCGTCGCCGCGCAGGAGCTCCGAAGCGGCGGTGTTCCGGAATTGCCTTGGCCCGTCCTCGGCGAAGACGCCGTCGCTTGCGAGCGCCCGCAGGAGGCGGTACAGGGCGTCGGCGTCGGCTCCGACCTCGCGCGCCAGCTCGTCGACCTGTCGCGGCCCGTCGGCGAGCGCGTCCGCGATGCGCAGGTCGGCGGCGAGCGCAAGTGCCCGCGTCGCGAGGGCTCCACGCAGCAGGTCCCAGAGCCGCCCTTCGGCCGAGACCTCGCTCATCGGCGCGCGGTGGTGACGGCCGCGGCGACCTCCTCGATCTCGTCGTCCGAGAGCGTCCGGCAGTCGAGCAGCAGCCGGCCGTCACGGAGTACGCCGACGATCGGCGGCTCGCCGAGCCGCAGCGGGCGTGCGAGCTCCTCCTCGACGGCGCAGGCGAAGCTCTCCAGCTCGAGAAGCGGCAGCGCTCCGCCGCCGACCCGCGCGACCGTTTGCTCGACGGCGCCGTCGACGAGCGAGGCCAGCCATGCGGCTCGCGCCCGCACCGCCTCCACCGGCTCGCGCAGCATGCGCAGCACAGGGATCTCCCGCTGCGCCCGCTCCGGGTCGAGGTAGAGCGCGAGCGTCCCCTCGAGTGCCGCGAGCGTGAGCTTGTCGGCGCGGAGCGCCCGCTGGAGCGGGTGGCGCCGCAGGCGCTCGACGAGGTCGGCGCGGCCGACGACGATGCCCGCCTGCGGGCCGCCGAGGAGCTTGTCGCCGGAGAAGCAGACGAGATCGGCCCCTGCGTCGAGGCTGTCGCGCGCCGACGGCTCGTCGTGCAGCGTCAGGAAGGCGCCCGAGCCCAGGTCATCGATCAACGGGAGCGCAGCTCGCCCAGCGATCTGCGCCAGCTGCTCCAGGCGGGGACGTTCGGTGAAGCCCACGACCCTGAAGTTGGATTGATGCACGCGCAGGATCGTCGCCGTATCAGTCCCGATCGCGCGCTCGTAGTCGGCAGCACTCGTGCGGTTCGTCGTTCCCACCTCGACCAGCCGCGCCCCCGAGCGGGCGAGCACGTCCGGGATTCGGAAGCCGTCGCCGATCTCGATCAGCTCGCCGCGCGAGACGAGCACCTCCCGGCCCTCGGCGAGCGCTGCCAGCGCCAGCAGCACCGCGCCCGCGTTGTTGTTGACGACGAGGGCCGCCTCGGCTCCCGTCAGCCGGCCGAGGATCGATGCGACGTGCGTCTGCCGCGACCCGCGCTCGCCCTCGTCGAGCGCGTACTCGAGGTTCGAGTAGCCACGGCCGACCTCCAGCACGCGCTCGAGCGCCGCCCGTGCGAGCGGTGCACGCCCGAGGTTGGTGTGCACGATCACTCCGGTCGCGTTCAGCGTCCGGCGCAGCTGCGGAGCTCTGCTCGCTTCGATCTCGTCGCGGACTCGGGCAGCGAGGTCTCCGGGATCGGCCCCGGCCCGGATCTCGTCGCGGGCGCGCTCGAGCACCGTCCGGGCGGCTGCCACGGCGAGCGGATCCCCGATCTCGCGGGCCAGCTCGTCCACAGAGGGCAGGTCGCGGAGCTGCACGGCTAGCCGGCGGCGGCTTCCTCGCCGGCGCTCGTGTCCGCGCGATGGTGTTCATACGAGTCGAGGACGATCTGCACCGCCTCGGCCGGGTCGTCCGTGAGCGAGAGCAGCCGCACGTCGTCGTCGGCGATCAGCTTCTCCGCGATCAGCCTCTTCTCGATCCAGGAGCGCAGGCCGCTCCAGTGCGCGCTGCCGATGAGCACGACCGGGAAGTGCTGGATCTTGCCGGTCTGGATCAGGACGAGCGACTCGAACAACTCGTCGAGCGTCCCGAAGCCTCCCTCGCACAGCACGAAGCCCTCGGCGGCCTTCACGAGCATCGTCTTGCGCGCGTAGAAGTGCCGGAAGGTGAGCGACACGTCGAGGTAGCCGTTCGCGCCCTGCTCGTGCGGCAGCTCGATGTTGAACCCGATCGACAGCCCGCCGGCCTCCTGGCAGCCACGGTTCGCGGCCTCCATGATCCCGGGGCCGCCGCCGGTGACGACCGCGAACCCGGAATCGGCGAACCGGCGGCCGATCTCTCTGGCCCGCTCGTAGGCCGGATCGCCCTCGGCGATTCGCGCCGAGCCGTACACCGTCACCGCCGGACGCCCGATCCGGTCGACGGCCTCGAAGCCGTCGCGGAACTCCTGCGCGATCATCGCCACGTGCCGGTCGAGGTCGGTCTCGACCCGCTCGAGGATCGCCCGGTCTTCGTCGCGTGAGCGAGCTGAAGGCGGGCGACTCACAGGCGGTGCTGGGAGACGTGAGAGCCGATCATGCCGAGCACGAGCAGAAAGGCGAGCCCGCCGTAGGCGAAACCGACGAGCGCGGCCCGGTCCTTGGCGCCGCCTCGCCGGAGGTAGTTGAAGCAGCGGTAGATGTGCCCGCCGTCGAGGAAGCCGACCGGCAAGAGATTGAAGAGGTTGAGGAAGAAGCCGGTGTAGCCGAGCGCGCGCAGCACCGGCGAATCGAGCATCTCGCCGGCCGCCCAGAACGCAGCCGCTCCGATCGAGCCGACGAAAGGCCCGGCGAGAGCGATCCGCGCATGCTGCCACGGCGTCAGGTTCTCGTTCTTGAACGAGACGTAGGCACCCATGAAGGGGATGAAGACGGGCAGCGAAGGATGCATGCCCTGTCGCCGGGCTTCCAGGTAATGCCCCATCTCGTGGATCAGGAGCAGCGCGACGAGCCCGACGCCGAACTGCCACCCCCAGAGCAGGGCGTAGCCTCCGAACGCGATGAAGATGCTCCCGAACTTCGCGAACGCGAACCCGTACTTGGCGATCGCACCGACGGCGACGATGACCGGGCCGAGGAGCCGCTTGAATCCCTCGCGCCAGTTCGTGCCGGGGTGAATCGGCTCGTAATCGCGGACGACCTCGGGCGGCTCCACGAACCTACGGTAGCTCGGCGGCCGGTGTCCGCGCCACGTCCCGACCTACGACCCGCGCCCGATCCATTCCTCGCCGCCCTCGTAGACCTCCTTCTTCCAGAGCGGCACGATCTCCTTGAGCCGGTCGATCGCGTCCCGGCAGGCGGCGAGCGCGTCGGCACGGTGGGGCGCGGAGACGGCGATCACGACCGAGAGACCTCCGATCTCGACCCGGCCGGTGCGGTGGGCGATCGCGACCTCGCACAGGTCGTAGCGCCCCTTCAGCTCGTCGGCCAGCTCCTCCATGACCTGCTCGGCCATGCCTCCGTAGGCCTCGTACTCGAGGTAGTGCACGACGCGGCCGCGCGATTCGATCCGGGTCGTGCCGATGAAGGTGGCGACGGCGCCGGCGTGCTCCGACCGCACCTCCTCGACCACGTCGGCCGGGTCGAGAGGCTCCTCGCTGAGCCGGAACGCGCCGCCGGACACGGGCGGGATCAGCGCCACCTCGTCCCCGGCTTCGAGCTCCTGCTCACGGGCCGCGTACCGCTTGTTCACCGCGTAGAGGAGGCCGGCCGGCTCGTCGCCGAGGCCGAGCGCCGGCCAGACGTCCGACACGCGGGCGCCGGCCGGCAGCTCGAGCTCGCGCTCCCCGCTGCCCGCTCGCTCCCGCAGCCCGGCGAATAGTCGGACACTGACCTGCACAGCCCAAGCGTACGATGCGAGCGTGGCGACGAGCGAGGACAGGCGGGTGACCGACTCGGGCATCGAGATCGAGCCGGTGTACGCGGCCGGCGACGTCGCCGGGCTCGACCTCGAGCCGCCGGGCGAGTATCCGTTCACCCGCGGGCCGTACTCGACGATGTACCGAGGCCGGCCCTGGACGATCCGCCAGTACGCGGGGTTCGGCTCGGCGGAGGAGACGAACGAGCGGTTCCGCTATCTGCTCGACCGCGGTCAGACGGGTCTCTCGATCGCCTTCGACCTCCCGACCCAGCTCGGCTACGACTCCGACGACCCGGTCGCCGCCGGCGAGGTGGGGCGGACCGGAGTCGCGATCGACTCGATCGAGGACATGCGGATCGTCCTGGAGGGCATCCCGCTCGACCGCGTCTCGACGTCGATGACGATCAACGCGCCGGCGTCGCTCCTCCTGCTCCTCTACGAGCTGGTCGCCGAGGAGCAGGGTGTGCCGGCGGCCGAGCTGCGAGGGACGGTCCAGAACGACATCCTCAAGGAGTACATCGCCCGCGGGAACTACATCTTCCCGCCGCGGCCCTCGATGCGGATCACGACCGACCTCTTCGCCTACTGCGCCGAGCGGCTGCCGCACTGGAACACGATCTCGATCTCCGGCTACCACATCCGCGAAGCGGGCTCGACCGCCGTCCAGGAAGTGGCGTTCACCCTCGCCAACGGGATCGCCTACTGCCGGGCGGCCGTCGATGCCGGCCTGTCGCCCGACGAGTTCGGCGAGCATCTCTCGTTCTTCTTCAACGCGCACAACCACTTCTTCCAGGAGGTCGCCAAGTACCGCGCGGCGCGGCGCCTGTGGGCGCGGATCATGAAGGAGCGGTTCGGGGCCACGAACCCGCGTGCGATGGCGCTCCGTTTCCACGCGCAGACCGGCGGCTCGACGCTGACGGCCCAGCAGCCCGAGAACAACGTGGTCCGTGTGGCGATCCAGGCACTCTCGGCGGCGTGCGGCGGAGCCCAGTCGGTGCACACGAACGGGTTCGACGAGGCGCTCGCCCTGCCGACCGAGCGGTCGGCGCGGATCGCGCTCCGCACCCAGCAGGTGCTCCAGCAGGAGGCGGGAACGACGGACACGGCCGATCCGCTCGGCGGTGCGTTCTTCATCGAGGCGCTGACGGACGAGATCGAGGAACGGGCGCTCGAGCTGATCGACCGCATCGAGGAGCTCGGCGGCGCGGTGGCCGCGATCGAGCAGGGCTTCGTCCAGCACGAGATCGAGGAGGCGGCCTTCCGCTACGCGCAGGAGGTGGAGGCGGGGGAGCGCGTGATCGTCGGGGTGAATGCCTTCACGGAGGCGGAGAGCGGCGAGATCGAGCTGCAGCGGATCGACCCGGACATCGAGCGGCGCCAGCTGGCCAGGACTGCGCGTGTGCGGGCCGACCGCGACGCGGGTGCAGCGGAGGCCGCTCTCGCAGCCGTCCGGGCCGCCGCCGAAGGCGACGCGAACCTGCTCGTCCCGATGCGCGAGGCGCTCCGCGTCCGGTGCACGATCGGGGAGATCTGCACGGCGCTGCGGGAGCTGTACGGGACCTACGACTCTCAGCGACCCGAGCCCAGCTTCTGAGCGCGCACGCTGTCTGACCGGACCGTCCCGATTCCGTCACGATTGCTCCAGAGGTGCGGATCCTCCTCGTCTCCCAGATGTACCCCGGGCCCGCCGACCCGGACCTCGGGACCTTCGTTGCTCAGATCGAGGCCGCTCTCCGTGCCCGCGGGCACGAGATCGAGCTCGCGGTCCTCGACAGCCGCTCGGGGGGAAGGACGCGCTACGCGAGGCTCGCGAGCCGCACGGCACGCGCAGCGCGCACGTTCCGGCCTGACGTCGTCTACGCCCACTTCCTCGTCCCGGCCGGCCTGATCGCGGCGCTCTCCTCGCGTGCCCCGCTCGTCGTCACCGCGCACGGCCAGGACGTCCGCAACATCGGTACCTTCCCGGGCGTCGCCGCGGCGACTCGCCACGTCGTCCGGCGGGCGGCCGCCGTCGTCGCGGTGTCCGACTACCTGCGTCGTGAGCTCGAGGCGAGGATCCCGGCGGCGCGTGGCAAGACCGAGGTGATCGACTGCGGCGTCGACCTGGAGCGTTTCCCGCTGCTGCCGGCGCGACCCGACGCCGGCGACGGGCCCGCATTCCTCTGCGTCGGCGGCCTGACCGAGCGGAAGAACGTCGTCCGCCTGGCGCGCGCGTTCGAGCGGCTGAACGAGGGCACGCTCACATTCGTCGGCGACGGCCCACTTCGGGGTGAGCTCGATGGGAGGCCGAAGGTCACGCTGCTCGGTAGCGTGCCGCACCAGCGCATCCCGGGGTTGCTCGCCGAGAGCGACGTCGTCTGCCAGCCGAGCCTGGTCGAGCCGTTCGGGCAGGCGCTGCTCGAGGCGATGGCGTGCGGCCGGTCGGTCGTCGCGACCAGCGTCGGGGGCCCGCCGGAGTTCGTCGCTCCGGGCGCCGGCGTGCTCGTCGACCCGGCCGACGAGGACGCGTTGCTCGACGCGCTGCGGACGGCCGCGCTCCTGCCGCGTCCGAACCTCGCCGCCCGGGAGGTCGCCGAACGACACGACGTCAGGCTCCAGGCGGGCGGATCGAGGCGGTGCTCGAGCGGGCGGCCGGGGCCGCCCGCTCTGCAGTCTGAGTCGGCGCCCCCTAGCTTGCCGGGGGCGGTGTGGCTGCGTCGGCCGACGGCGCTCGAGGAACCTCCGCCGCCGCGCATCCGCTGCATTTCGTCGCGGAAGTCCACGTCGCCCTTGACGACGATCGTGTAGATCAGCCAGGCGATGATCGCTCCCGCTGCAGGCCCGACGACGAAGATCCAGAATCCGGTCCACTCGCCGCCGACGAGCGCCGGGCCCAGCGAGCGGGCCGGGTTCAGGGAACAACCGTCGACCGGGATGATCGCAAAGTGGATCGCGACCAGGGCCAGCGGGATCGCGACCAGAGCGCCCCCGCTGTACCGCTCGCTCTTCGTCGAGTGGAGGATCACGAGCACGAAGATCGCGGTGAACACGATCTCGACGAAGATCGACGCTCCGTTCCCCTGTGTCGGGTAGTTCGCGGTCGCCTTGACGAGATCGTGGTTGAACGGGATCAGCATCAGCAGCGACGCCAGGATCGCGCCCGCGAACTGGAAGATCCAGTACCCGAGCAGGTCCTCGAACGACAGCCGCCGGTCGAGGAACATGCCGAGCGAGACTACGGGGTTGAAGTGCCCGCCGGAAACTTCTGCAAACGCGTAGAGCCCTGCCAGCAGCGCCAGGCCGAAGCCGAAGGGCACCACAAGCTTCGACGGCGTTCAGGCCGCTACCCGTTCCGTACGGGGCGCCGCCGACGACGTACTTCGCGGCGAGGATCGACGTCGTGCCCCCGATGACCAGAATGAACGTGCCGAACAGCTCAGCCAGATACCGTTGCCATTGCTTCACTCGCCGACCCCCTCTAGTGACGCGGGACGATTCGGAGGGAAGCGTGGCAGCGCGACCGGATGGAACGCGGCTCTGATCAGCTCTCGGGCGTGGCGAGCCGATCGAGGTCGGCCAGGCGGACCTCGACGAGGGGCCGCACCGTCTCCTCGAGCCCGGCCTCCCGGGCCAGTGCGAGTGCCTGCTCGTAGGTCGCCCGCACCTTGTCGGCGGCGACGCCCTGCTTCAGGCGGTTGTCACCGGTGACGAGGAGATGCTGGATCTGCACACGGGCGTCCTCGGGCATCGCTCAGGTACCCTAGTCGCGAGATGCTGCAAGCGTTTGCGGTCTGGCACGTACTCGTCTCGTTCGCCCTGCTGGGGCTGATCCTCATGCACTCGGGGCGCGACGCCGGCTTCGGCGGCATGGGCTTCACGCCAGCCTCGCAGGGCGGCACGCACATCGTCGAGCGCAACCTGACGCGGCTGACGATCGCGGTCGCAGCCATGTTCCTGACCGACACGGTCGTGCTCTTCCAGCTCTTGAAGTAGACCCGGGTACGGCTGCTGAAGTAGACCCGGCCGAGCGAGCAGATCGGGCAGCCCGAGAAGGCCCGCTAGAATCATCGCCGCACCTCGCGCTGGTGGCGGAATTGGTAGACGCGCAAGGTTGAGGGCCTTGTGGGTGAATAACCCGTGGAGGTTCAAGTCCTCTCCAGCGCACTTCTCACGAGAGCACGGCAGCAGGGCGGGCGCTCCGCCCTTGACGCCGTCCGGGCGCCTCGCTAGCCTGATCGAACACACGTTCGGAAGGAGACGTCCGGAATGCTCACCCCGCGACAGCGGCAGATCTGGGATTTCCTGGTCGACTACGTCGACGGACACGGCTATCCCCCGACCGTGCGAGAGATCGGGGAGGCAGTAGGGCTCGCGTCGCCGTCCACGGTGCACGCGCATCTCGCGAACCTCGAGCGCGCGGGATTGCTGCGCCGTGACCCGACGAAGCCACGCGCACTCGAGTTGACGGGGCGCGAGCGGAGCGGCGCCTCCCGGCCGACTCCCGAGACGCACGTTCTGCCACTCGTGGGCCAGATCGCCGCAGGTGGTCCGCTGCTCGCCGAGCAGTCGATCGAGGGCTACCTCGGCGTCCCCGAGCCGCTGGCGCGGGGAGGCGACGAGTTCATCCTCCGGGTGCGCGGCGACTCGATGGTCAACGCCGGCATCCTCGACGGCGACTTCGTCGTCGTGCGCCGCCAGCAGGACGCCCAGAACGGGGACATCGTCGCCGCGCTCGCGGGCGAGGACGAGTCGGTCGACGAGGCGACGGTCAAGCGGTTCTTCCGCGAGAACGGCAGCATCCGTTTGCAGCCCGAGAACGACGCCCTCGAGCCGATATCCGCACCCCACGTGCAGATTCTCGGCAAGGTGATCGGCGTCTTCCGGAGGCTCTAGAGGTGCCCGTGCCGATGGGAGCCGTCGTCGAGCTGAACCGGTCGCTCGACCAGCAGCTTCACGCGCTCTTCCGCGGGGCCAGCCTCGAGTGCCTCGTCTGCGGAGAGTTCGTCCTGCGGCTGCCCGACGGGTCGATCTTCTGCCCGGAGTGCGGCAGCGCGCTCGAGTCGCAGGCGGTCGCCGCGGATGCTCAGCTGACCGAACATCGGGCTGACCGAATATCGGGTTGACCGAAGATCGGCTGACGTTGCCGGCGCTACACTGACCGTGCAGGCCGGGTGACCGCGGGTTCGCGAGAATCCGAGGAAAGTCCGGACACCGAAGGGCAGGACGCTGGGGAGACCCCAGGCGGCGAAAGCCGACGGATAGTGGCACAGAAAGGAGACCGCCACCGGCGATACGTATCTCTCCGGAGACGCCGGCGGTAAGGGTGAAACGGTGGGGTAAGAGCCCACCAGCGCCGTGGTGACACGGCGGCTCGCCAAACCCCGTCCGGTGCAAGGCGAAGCAGGCCCCGCAGACGCTGCCCGCCGAGGGGCCGGGTGCGCCGCTCGAGTCGTCAGGCAACTGACGGCCTAGAGGGATGGTTACCCAAGACAGAATCCGGCTTACAGGCCTGCTACCGCGAAGCCCCCGCAAGGGGGCTTCGTCATATCACGGGTGAGCCCATGGTTCCCCCGTGAGCCCCTTCCTTCTCGTGATCGTCTCGCGGGTGTCCTGAACTACGCCCGAGCAAAGCTCGGGCTTCGCGGCTCGTGTGATCGAGTCGCCGATCAGGCAGGTGGATAATTAGCCGCTTCGGCGAGGATGCCGTCGACGTCGGCGGGCAGCGTGTACATCGTGACCCGGCCGTCCTCGTCGCGCGGCCATTCGCTCTCCGGCCGGTCGCGGTAGAGCTCGACGCCGTTCTGATCGGGGTCGCGCAGGTAGAGCGCCTCGCTGACTCCGTGGTCGGACGCTCCGTCGAGCCGGATCCCGGCTGCGACGAGACGTCGCAGGGCGTCGCCGAGCGCAGCACGACTCGGATAGCGGACGGCGACGTGGAAGAGCCCCGTCGTTCCCGGCGGCGGGGGTGAGCCGCCCTTCGACTCCCACGTGTTCAAGCCGATGTGATGGTGATAGCCGCCGGCCGAGATGAAGGCAGCCTGCTCGCCCATGCGCGCCTGGAGCTCGAAGCCGAGCACGCCGCAGTAGAAGTCGAGCGAACGGTCGAGGTCGGCGACCTTGAGGTGCACGTGGCCGATCGACGTGCCCGAGTCGATCGGGCCGAAGCGTGAGGAGATCACCGCGCCGCTCCGAACCCCTCGAGCGCCGCCCCGACCAGGCCCGGCAGCGTCTCCAGGTTGTAGCCACCTTCGAGCACGGCTGCGAGCCGCGGGGAGAGCGCCGCCGTCCGCCGGGCCAGCTCACGGAAGCCTGCGGCTGTGACCCGCATCCCGGCCAGCGGATCGTCCTCGTGGGCGTCGAAGCCGGCGGACACGATCACGAGATCCGGCTCGAAGCGCTCGAACGCCGGCGCCACGACGTGGTCGAACGCACGCAGGTATTCCTCGTCTCCCGAGCCCGCGGACATGGGCACGTTGACGATCGTATCGGTCTGCTCGCCGGGCCCTCCGCTCCCCGGATAGAAGGGCCATTCGTGGAGCGAGACGTACAGCACCGAGGCGTCGTCCCAGAAGATGTCCTGTGTCCCGTTACCGTGATGCACGTCCCAGTCGAGCACGGCGACCCGCTCGATGCCGAGCTCCGCCTGCGCGTGGCGCGCGGCGACGGCGGCGTTGTTGAAGATGCAGAACCCCATCGCGCGGGAGGGGAGAGCGTGGTGCCCGGGCGGCCGCGCGAGCGCGAAGCCGCCCAGCTCGACAGCTGCGAGCGCCGCTCCGGCCGAGAGCAGCGCGGCCTCGAGCGTCGACTCGGACGCCGGCGTATCGGCGTCCAGCCAGGTCGGCTCCGAGACCGCCGCGACGACCTCCACGTACGCGGTCGTGTGGCAGCGCTCGACGGCCTCGATCGGCGCCGGCTCGGCCTCGCGCCACTCCGGGAACGCTGTCTGGAGGCGGTGCAGGCGCTCCGGCGTCTCAGGGTGGTGACCGGTGGGGTGGAGCCGGGCGAAGGCGGAATGGCTGATGAGCTCGATCGCCGCTCAGCTCCTCTGGCCGGCGAGCGCCGACAACCTCGAGGCGAGCTGGCCGAGTCCCCACGAATCGGCTAAGGATGACGCCTCCGCCCACGTCGGGGATTGGTCGACAAGGGAGGGGAGAGGGGCGGAGGCGTCGAGAGTCGCAATTCGACGGTAGAGCCGCAGCTCCTCCTCCTGGGCGGCGAATCTCCCCGCAGCGAGCGCAGCCTCGAGCGAGCCGTATTCGGCGAGCACGCTCGCGGCGGTCTTCGGGCCCACGCCGCGTGCGCCCGGCAGGCGGTCGGACGGGTCGCCGCGGAGCGCGATGAAGTCGGCCACCTGCGCCGGATCGACGCCGTAACGCTCGCGCACCTCCTCGGGACCGATGCGTGCGAGCTCGGAGACGCCCCGAACGGGCTGCAGGATCGTCGTCCGCTCGGACGCGAGCTGGAAGGCGTCCCGGTCGGACGTCGCCACGGTCGCCGTCCCTCCGCGGGCCTCTTCCGAATGGGCCGCCGCAGCCAGGAAGTCGTCGGCTTCGTAGCCCGGAGCCTTGGCGACGGCGAATCCACAGGCACCGACGAGCTCCGGGAGGAGGGCAAGCTGCTCGAGCAGGGCCCCGTCGAACTCGCGCCCGCTCTGGTAGCCGTCGAATGCCTCGTGCCGGTAGGTCGGCACGTCGAGCGTGTCCCAGGCGACGAGGACGGCGCGCGGCCGCTCGTTCTCCCAGAGCCGCGTCAGCATGTTGGCGAAGCCGATGATCGCCCCGGCCGGACGGCCCTGCGCCCGGGTGAGCGTCTTGGGAAGCCCGTGGTAGGCCCGGTGGGCGAAGGAATCGCCGTCGACGGCGAGGAGCGAGCTCACAGGCTCTCGTAGAGGGCTTCGATCTCGGCCATCAACCGCTGCGTGGCGGTCTCGGCGCCGTCCTTCGGCGGCAGGCCGGCCAGGTCGTCGAGGGGAATCGGCGCACCGTAGGCGATCTTCAGTTGCGGCAGGCTCAGCATCTGGTCGGTGCCTTTGATCGCAGCAGGAACGAGCGGCACCCCGGCTGCGAGTGCGATGCGCGCCGAACCGACACGAGGCCGGGCGGTGAACTTCTTGCGCAGGCCCTTCTCACGGCGAGTGCCTTCGGGGAACATCGCGACGAGCTTCCCCTCCTTGCACAGTCGGACGGCAGTCTCGATCGCCTGGACGTCGTGCTCGCCGCGCCTGACGGGAAAGACGCCGGCCGACAGGAGCATCGGGCCGATGACCGGCTTGAAGAGCTCGGCCTTGGCCATGAAGTAGAGCTGGCGCCCGGGCCAGAGCGGGAAGCCGAGCGGCCAGGGATCGAAGTTGGAGGTGTGATTCGCGGCGAGCACGGCGCCGCCGTCGGGGATGTTCTCCATCCCGGCGGCCTGGAGTCGGTAGATGCCGCGCATCAGCGGCCAGCTGAGCACCCCGGCCAGGTTGTAGACGACGTTCTGCATGTGCAGAGAAGGTAACGGCCGTGTGCCGAAAGCGTCGCAACGTCCTCCGCGCGCCGTCGTCTTCTGCCCCTGGCGCTAACGTGTCGCGACGGCCCACCCGGGCTCGAGGATCCGATTTGACTGCCAAAACAGACCGAAAACGACGGCTCGTGATCGTGGAGTCGCCTGCCAAGGCGCGGACGATCGCGGGCTACCTCGGCCCCGATTTCGTGGTCGAGTCGAGCGTGGGTCACATCCGCGACCTGCCGGAGCGAGCCTCGGAGATCCCGAAGGAGCAGCGCGCGAAGTACGGCTCGCTCGGCGTCGCGATCGACGAGGGGTTCGAGCCCTACTACGTCGTCGACTCCGACAAGAAGCGGATCGTCGCCGACCTCAAGCGCAAGCTGAAGGACGCCGACGAGCTCCTGCTCGCGACGGACGAGGACCGCGAAGGCGAGGCGATCGCGTGGCATCTCCTCCAGGAGCTGCGTCCGAAGGTGCCTGTTCGGCGCATGGTCTTCCACGAGATCACGCGCCAGGCCATCGAGCGGGCGCTCCTGGAAACACGTGACGTCGACGAACGGCTCGTCGACTCGCAGGAGACCCGCCGCATCCTCGACCGCCTCTACGGCTACGAGGTCTCGCCCGTGCTCTGGAAGAAGGTCATGCCGCGCCTCTCGGCCGGACGGGTGCAGTCGGTTGCCACGAGGCTCGTCGTCGAGCGCGAGCATGAACGCATGCGCTTCGTCTCGGCCTCGTACTGGGATCTCCAGGGCACGTTCGATCCCGGGGCGTTCGAGGCGAGGCTGGTGCAGGTCGACGGAAAGCGCGTCGCACAGGGCCGCGACTTCGGCCCGAACGGCGAGCTCAAGGCCTCCGCCGCCAAGCTCGACGAAGCGACGGTCCACGCGCTTGCGGACAGCCTCGCAGGCGTGGAGTTCTCTGTCCGCTCGGTCGACGAGAAGCCGTACTCGCGCCGCCCGTCCCCGCCCTTCATGACCTCGACCCTGCAGCAGGAGGCAAGCCGGAAGCTCCGCTTCACGGCGCAGACGGCGATGCGGGTCGCGCAGCGTCTGTACGAGCGGGGCTACATCACTTACATGCGCACCGACTCCACGTCGCTCTCCGAATCGGCGTTGAAGGAGGCCAGGAGGCAGGCGACCGAGCTGTTCGGTGCCGACTCGGTACCGTCGGCGCCACGCCTCTACGACCGCCGGGTCAAGAATGCGCAGGAGGCACACGAGGCGATCCGGCCGGCCGGCGATCGCTTCCGAACGCCCTCCGAGGTCGAGGGCGAGCTCGACCGCGACGAGCTCGGCCTGTACGACCTGGTCTGGCGCCGCACGCTCGCCTCGCAGATGGCGGACGCCAGGGGCCGAACCGTCTCGATCCGGCTCGGAGCGGTTTCGAGCGCGGGGCAGGACGCCGAGTTCGGCGCCTCCGGGACGGTGATCACGGAACGTGGCTTCCTCGTCGCCTACGAGGAGGGACGGGACGACGAGGCGGACCAGCGCGCCGCCGCCAACCTTCCCGACCTCCACGAGGGCGACCGCGTCGATCCGGTGGTGCTCGAGCCGCAGGGCCACGAGACCACGCCGCCTCCCAGGTACACGGAGGCGACGCTCGTCAAGGCGCTCGAGGAACGGGGGATCGGGCGCCCGTCGACGTACGCGTCGATCTTGGCGACGATCCAGGATCGCGGCTATGTCGTCAAACGTGGGACGGCCCTCGTTCCGACTTTCCTCGCTTTCGCCGTCACGAAGCTGCTCGAGCAGCACTACGGGCGTCTCGTGGACTACGACTTCACGGCTCGGATGGAGGACGATCTCGACCGGATCGCCGCCGGCGACGAGGAGCGGGTCGCGTGGCTGACGAGGTTCTACAACGGTGTGGACGGCGATCCGGGACTGCACCAGCTCGTGACGGAGCAGCTCGACGAGATCGACGCGCGGGCGGTCAACTCGATCGAGATCCCGAGGTCGGACATCGTCGTACGCGTCGGACGCTACGGCCCGTACCTGGAGCGCGGCGAGCAGCGCGCTCCGATCCCGGCCGATCTCGCGCCCGACGAGGTGACGGCGGAGCGGGCGGAGGAGCTTCTCGCACAGCCTACGGAGGGGCGAATGCTCGGCCTGAACCCCGAGACCGGGCGCTCCGTCGTCGTGCGGACGGGCCGCTACGGGCCTTACGTCACGGAAGACGCCGAGACCGAGGACGAGAAGCCGCGGACGGCGTCTCTCCTGCAGTCGATGGCGCCGGAGACGGTGACGCTCGAGGAGGCCGTGCGACTGCTCGCGCTGCCGCGCGTGATCGGGGTCGACTCCGCCGACGGCCAGGAGATCGTGGCCATGAACGGGCGCTTCGGGCCGTTCATCAAGAAGGGAGCCGACACCCGGTCGCTCGAGCGGGAGGAGCAGCTGTTCACGATCACGCCCGAGGAGGCCCTGTCGCTGCTCGCCCAACCGAAGGGGCGTCGCGCGCGCGGGCCGGCGAAGCCGCCGTTGAGGGAGCTCGGCCCCGATCCGTCCTCGGGCCGCCCGATCGTGGTGAAGGACGGCCGGTTCGGTCCCTACGTCACGGACGGCGAGACGAACGGCAGCCTGCGCGGCGGCGAGACCGTGGAGGGCTTGACACTCGATCGGGCCGTCGAGTTGCTCGCCGAGCGGCGTGCGAAGGGCCCGGCAGCCCGTCCGGCACGACGCCGTGCACGCTCTTGACCCAAAACGTTTACAAAGCCTCGCACACAGTTAAACGGCCGCGTGCAAACCTTTTCCCTGCAAGCGCGAAACACGTCGAGAAGGCGCGGCAGGGACGGTAAGGTGGGACCGTCCGAGCGGCGCGGAATACTGCCCAGTCACGGCCCGTTCGGTTGTTACGAAAGTCCGGAAGCAGGGGAACGTTCTCCTGGCAGTACGAGGAATAACCCCCTAGAGTCAGAACGAACGTCGGATATCCGCCGATAAGCAGAATCGAAAGGACGAGAGAGCGCAGTTGACGCAGAATCAGTTGCAGGAGTTGCTCGAGAGCGAGCAGGCGCGGGTCCTACTCGAGGGTGCAGAGGAGCGCGGGTACGTGCTGCCCGCCGAACTGGAGGTCTTCGCCCTGGAGCACGATCTGGCCGATGAAGAGGTGGAGGCGCTGACCCGTGAGCTCGAGGCGATCGGCCTCGAGGTCGGGCCGCCTGCCGCCCCGGACGAGGTCGAAGCCGCGACGCCCGCTCTCAACCTCGAAGCGGCCGAGATCTCCGGCGCCGCCGACAGCCTTCAACTCTTCCTCGCAGACGTCGGGAAGCACAAGCTGCTCACGGCCGCCGAGGAGGTCACGCTCGCGAAGCGGATCGAGCGTGGCGATCCGATCGCGAAGCGCAAGATGATCGAGTCGAACCTTCGGCTTGTGGTGTCGATCGCGAAGGGCTATCGCGGGCTCGGTGTCCCGTTTCTCGACCTCATCCAGGAAGGCACGCTCGGGCTGAACCGCGCCGTCGAGAAGTTCGACTGGCGGCGCGGCTACAAGTTCTCGACCTACGCAACCTGGTGGATCCGCCAATCCGTCCAGCGCGCCGTCGCCAACCATGCGCGGACGATCCGGGTGCCCGTCCATGTGGTCGAGCGCCAGCAGAAGCTGGGGCGCGCCGCCCGTCGCCTCGAGGTGGAGCTGGGCCGCGAGGCGACGAAGGACGAGCTTGCCGAGGCAACCGGTTTGCCCATGCAGCACATCGACGAGGCGCTGGGCGCCGCGCATGCGTCGGTCTCGCTCAACCAGACCGTAGGCGCTGACGACGAAGGCGAGCTCGGCGACCTGTTCGCCGACCGCGAGGCCGCCGATCCCTTCGACGAGGCCGAGGAGTCGCTCCGTCGCCAGGGCGTGCGGCGAGCCCTCGACGCGTTGCCGGAGCGGGAGCGGAGGATCCTCGAGCTCCGCTTCGGGTTTGAGGGCGAGCCCTGGACGCTCGAGGCGATCGGAAACGAGCTCGACCTCACGCGTGAGCGTGTTCGGCAGCTCGAGAGCCAGGCTCTGGCTCGGCTCGCAGCACTGCGCGAGCTGCAAACAGTCGCTGCAGCCTAGAACGCGGCAAGTGTTACGAGATAGGTCGTGGGTGAGCGGCCCGCGGCTCGACCTTCCGCTTTGTCGTCCCTCGAAACAGGGGCATGCCGCCTAAAGGCAAGACCGGCTGCGGCCGATAGCCGGATCGTGGACGCTGCCGAGCGCAATGAGATCTTGAGTCGCTACGCCGACCACGCGAGGCGCTTCGAAGCTGCCGCCGCGCGTCGCTCGAGTCGCAGCGCGGAGATCATCCCCTTCACGGCACCTCTCCGGGAACTGGAGCAGGAGCCGACGCCGCGGGAAGTCCAGGTGCTCCAGTTGATCTCGGAGGGCCTGGTCAACCGCGAGATCGGAAAAGTGCTGTTCCTTTCAGAGGAGACGGTCAAATCTCACGTTCGGCACCTACTCGCAAAGCTGCAAGCCAGATCTCGCGCCCACGCCGTTGCAATCGGCTTCAGACGCGGAATCCTCGGCTAAGCTGCCTGCCCAAGTCGCGGGTCGCGCCGTTCTGGCGCGCGCAACCGGTCGACGTGTGGGCTGCGAGACGGCTGAAATCACTCAACGTGTGAGGATCCCAGAACGTCGTCGCGAATTACGGGTTACCAGGCGACGCCGCCGCCGATGACGACCGTTCGTGCAAGCGTACGCATGACGACGCTCCTCTTTCGAGGGACTAACGGCACCGCTCTTATAGCGGAAAGTTCGACGGGTGCAAGCAGTGTTGACGCTCGGACGCTATGGCCGGTCGCCGTCGATCACCCGAGTTTGGCGTCAGGGTCTATCTGGTGTTCCTTGCTCTGTGTGCGTGCTGTCTCCTGGCTCGCCGCGATGATGGCTGGCTATTCATTCGGGAGCGTTTGGGCGGTCGGCGTGCTCGCCTTGGCGGCATGTATCTCCGAAACGCAGCGCGTCTTCATAAGCCGAGGCGCGCACGCTTCGTTCTCCCTGATTCCGATTCTCTTCGCGGCTGTCTTGTTCGGCCCAGTGGCAGCGATGATCGTGGCTGCGGTTTCAAATCTCGGGGTCGTTTGAGCGGCCGTATATGAAGTGGGCCGTCTACACATGCTCGCATTCGGTGGCGGGCGCGATCACCGGACTTCGTCGCGGCAGAGGCGGCTGGGATTGGGACGAATCAGGTCACGCGGATCGCTGTTGGTACTGCGGCTGGCGCACTTGCCGCTGAGTGCGCCGAAACGTTGTTTGCCACCATAACGACCCGGCTTCGAGGCAAGAGTGCCCTGTCTGCGCTTCGGATGTTCGCATCACTCGCGTTCGCGTCGATTCTTCTCTATGCGCCTCTTGTTGGTCTGCTCGCTGTCGCGTATCTCGAAGTATCCCCGTTCACGCTCCCGCTGTTCCTGCTTCCTGCACTGGCTGCTCAACGGTTGTTCCGGCTCTATCAGGAGCAGCGAAGGCTCACGGATGACCTCGCGTCCGCCAACGTCAGGCTGGAGCGGGCGAACCTTTCGTTCGCCACTGCGCTGGTTGCGACTCTCGACGCTCGGGATCGCTACACGGCTGGTCACTCGGCTGCAGTGGCCATCTACGCTCGTGACATCGCTCGGCGACTGGGGCTTTCCGAGGACGATCAACAGCTTGCGCATCAGTGTGGGCTCGTGCACGACATCGGGAAGATCGGCCTGTCTCCAGGTCTGCTCGAGAAGCCGGGCGCGCTCACCCTGGGCGAACGGCGTCAGATGGAGAGGCACTCCGAGATCGGAGAGCGCATCCTCGCGAAAGTCGAGGACTACGCCGAGATCGCAAAGATCGTTCGGCACCACCACGAGCGCTGGGACGGGCAGGGCTATCCGGACGGAATCGCGGACTACGAAATCCCTGTGATCTCGCGGATCATCTCCGTCGCGGACGCGTACAACGCGATGACATCCGACCGGCCGTACCGCGATGCGATGCCGAGCCGGGTGGCGCGCATGCGGCTCGCGCAGGGAGTCGAGTCGCAGTTCGACACCGCGATCGTGGCCGCATTCGAGGCGATTCTCGCCGGAGCCGACGAGGAGTACCGCACCGGCCGGCGTGCCGACTTCTCGCTCGCCGATCAGGACGTCTACCCGGGGTCGGCCGAGCCCGAGCTGGAGCCCGAGCTCGCAGCCGAGCCGTTGGGCCAACCGATCGCCGACGTCGCCTGACCGTCAGCTCGCGAGCGCACGGCCGCGAAGCAGGCTCGGTGCGATCCGCACGTAGTCGAGCCCCGAGATCCATGTCAGGATCAGCGCCACGAGCAGGGCCCACCAGGCGGGGCGATCGCCCCAGGCTCCTGCCAGTGCGAAGCCCCCGACCGCAGCGGCGATCGCCTGCGCCCAGGCCTTGAGCTTGCCCAGGTCACGGGCGTGGATGACGACGCCGCGCTCGAGCGCCGCCAGGCGCAGCCCGGCGACCAGTAGCTCGCGGACGACGATCAGCGCGACCATCCAACCCCTGAGCACCCCTTCGCCGGCCAGCATGACGAGCGTCGAGAGCGTCAGCAGCTTGTCGGCCATCGGGTCGAGCAGCGAGCCGAGCTCCGAGGTGTGCCCCTGCCGCCGCGCAAGCCAGCCGTCGACCTGGTCGGTTGCCATCGCGACGATGAAGACGGCCGTCGCCCAGTACGCGTGATCGGGGAAGTCCCAGGCGTAGAGGAGGATGACGAACGGCACGGCTGCGGCACGGGCCACGGTCAACTGGTCGGCGATGCTCATCCCGGGTGGAGAATATGCGGCACGTGAGCTCGATCTCGAAAGTCCTGGTCGCGAACCGCGGCGAAATCGCCGTCCGCATCTTCCGCACCCTCCGCGAGCTCGGGATCGAATCGGTCGCGGTCTACTCGGACGTCGATAGGGACGCGCTGCACGTTCGGGCTGCCGACGAGGCCTACGGGATCGGCCCGGGACCCGCCGCGCAGAGCTATCTCGTCAAAGAGCGCATCGTGGAGACGGCGCTCCGATCGGGTGCGCAGGCCGTGCATCCGGGCTACGGCTTCCTCGCCGAGAACGCAGCCTTTGCGCGCTCCGTCGAGGAAGCGGGCCTGACATGGATCGGCCCGCCGCCTTCGGCGATCGAGCTGATGGGCTCGAAGACGGCGGCGCGCCGGGCGATGCAGAGCGCGGGCGTGCCGATCATCCCCGGCACGACGGAGCCGGTGGCGAGCGCCGAGCAGGTCGTCCGTGTCGCACGCGAGATCGGCTATCCCGTGCTGATCAAGGCAGCGGCGGGAGGCGGTGGCAAAGGGATGAAGGTCGTCCGCTCCGACGACGAGGCCGACCGCGCGTTCGAGTCGGCCCAGCGCGAGGGCCAGGCGTACTTCGCCGACCCCTCCATCTACGTGGAGCGCTACCTCGAGGATCCGAGGCACGTCGAGGTGCAGGTGCTCGCCGACGGGCACGGGAACGTCGTCCACCTGGGCGAGCGGGACTGCACGATCCAGCGCCGCCACCAGAAGCTGGTCGAGGAGACCCCTTCGCCTGCCGTCGACGAGCGGCTGCGCGCCCATATCGGCGGGATCGCAGTCGACGCGGCCCGTGCCGCCGGGTATCGCAGCGCGGGCACGATCGAGGGCCTCCTCTCACCCGACGGCGAGTACTTCTTCCTCGAGATGAACACGCGCATCCAGGTCGAGCACACGATCACGGAGCTGGTGACCGGCCTCGACCTCGTCCGCGAGCAGGTGCTGATCGCGGCCGGCGAGCCGCTGTCCTTCCGGCAGGAGGACGTGCGTTTCGCCGGGCATGCGATCGAGTGCCGTATCAACGCCGAGGATCCGTCCAACGGCTTCCTTCCCACACCGGGGCGGATCACGGCCTACCGGGAGCCGGGCGGGCCCGGCGTCCGCGTCGACTCCGGTGTCGAGCTCGGCTCTGAGGTGTCCGGGCTGTACGACCCGCTCGTCGCCAAGCTGATCGTCCACGGCGTCGATCGCGAGCATGCCAGGCGGCGGATGCTGCGTGCCCTGGACGAGTACGAGATCGGCGGTCCCACGACGCTGCTCGGCTTCCACCGCGCGCTGCTCCGGCATCCGTGCTTCGTCGACGGCGCGACCTGCCACGGGATCGTCGAGTCGGAGGCGCTCGCCGGGCAGGCCGCGGAGCTCGAGCGCAGAGCGGTCAGGGCCTCCGGGCTCGACGGGGCCGGGCCGCTGACCGATCGCAGCATGGCGGTCGAGCTGGACGGGCGCCGCTTCGACGTCCGCCTGTTCGTGCCGGAGCCTCCATTCGCGGGGCTCGCCAGGCGGCGCCGCGAGCGGGCGGCCGAGCGGGTCGGCGGGCCTGCAGGGCGCGACGCCGTCGTCAGCCCGATGCAGGGAACCGTGCTCGAGGTCCGGGTCGCCGACGGAGAACAGGTGCGTGCAGGGCAGGTCCTCTGCATCGTGGAGGCGATGAAGATGGAGAACGAGATCGGCGCACATCGCAACGGCGTGGTGACCGGGCTCTCGGTCGAGGCCGGTCAGCCGATCAAGACCGGCCAGGTGATCTGCGTCGTCGTCGGCGAGAGCGGCGACGGCGCCTAGAGCGTGCGCTGGTAGGCGCGGAACGTCCAGGTCGCGAACGCCGTCGTCGCGACGGTCAGCGCGGCCAGGTACGTCATGTGGAGGCCGATGGACGTCCAGTCCGTGCCGGGTAGCACCGCTCCCCGCGCGGCGATGACGCCCCAGTTCACCGGATTGAAGCGGGTCGTGACCTGCATCCAGTGAGGCATCTGGCTCGCCGCCAGCAGGGTCGTCGAGAGGAAGAGCAGCGGCAGCCCGATGAAGTTCGCGACGGCGATCATCGTCGCATCCCGACGCGTCAGAAGGGCGATTCCCTGCGAGATGCCCGCGAACGGCATCGTGACGAGCATCGACGCGACGATCACGACCAGCCAGCCGAGCGCGCCCTCGTTCACGTGCACGCCGAGCGCGAGCGCGACGACCATGATCACGATCGCCTGGATTCCGGCGGTCAGCGACGCACGGACGATCTGCGAGAGCACGAGCGAGAGCCGGCTGACCGGGGTGGTGAGGAACCGCTCGATGACCTTGCGGTCGAGGTCGGCGATCATTCCCATGCCGCTCCAGGTCGCGCCGAAGAACGCGTTCATGATCACGATCGCCGGCGCCAGAAAGGTCACGTAGGAGGTCGTTCCGAACCCTCCGAGGTGGACGACCCGGCGGAACAGTTGTCCGTAGAGGATGAGCCAGATCATCGGCTGGATCAGCAGCAGGGCGATCCAGATCGGCTCGCGCATCAGGTTGCGCGCCTGGCGCACGACCATGAACCAGGTGTGCCGCGCGGCCGTCACGCCGCCGCCTCCTGCTCGTCGGCGGCGAACTCGCGGCCGGTGTAGTGGAGATAGACGTCGTCGAGGGACGGCCGGTGCGACGTCACCGACTCGACATGGATGCCCGCGCCCTCGAGCGCGGACAGGATCCCGGGGATCGCGCGGGCGCCGCTCTCGACGCGTGTCCGGAGCCAGCGCCCGTCGAGCGTCGCCTCGTGGACACCGTCGATCGCGCGCGCGACCCCTGCAGGGTCGCGGCCGGCGCCGTCCACGAGCTCCACCGTCACCGCCTCGCCGCGCATCGTCCGCTTCAGCTCCTCGGGCGTTCCCTCGACGACCACCTTGCCCCGGCTGACGATGGCGAGCCGGTCGGCGAGCTGGTCTGCCTCCTCGAGGTAGTGGGTCGTGAGCAGGATCGTGAGCGTCTCGAGCTTCGCCAGCTTGCCGAGCTCCTCCCACATCGCCGCGCGGGCCTCGGGATCCAGCCCCGTCGTCGGCTCGTCGAGGAACAGGACGCTGGGCGAATGGACGAGCCCGAGCGCGATGTCGAGACGCCGCTTCATACCGCCCGAGTAGCCGCGCACGACTCGGTCGGCGGCGTCTGCGACGCCCACCAGCTCGAGGAGCTCGTCGACTCGCTGCCGCAGCCGCGCGCCGCGCAGGCCCTGAATCCGTCCTTGCAGGACGAGGTTCTCGCGGCCTGTCGCGAAGCGGTCGACGCCGGATTCCTGCGCCACGTAGCCGATCGAACGGCGCACCGCCCCCGGAGAGCGGAGGACGTCGTGCCCGGCGACTTCCGCCCGTCCGGCGTCCGGCCGGGTCAGCGTGCACAGGATCCGGACGCTGGTCGACTTTCCGGCGCCGTTCGGTCCGAGGAGGCCGAACACCTCGCCTTCGCGCACGGAGAAGGAGACGCCGGCCAGAGCCTCGACCGTGCCGTAGCGCTTCTCGAGGCCCTCGACGGTGATCATGTCCACGTCCGCAAACCTAGCGCCCGCGGCTAGACTCGCGCCGGCCATGGACCTGTACGAGTACCAGGGGAAGGAGCTCTTCCGGCGCCACGGCATCGCCGTGTCGGAAGGCCGGCTCGCGACGACGCCCGAGCAGGCGCGTGCCGCAGCCGAGGAGCTCGGAGGTCCCGTCGTCGTCAAGGCGCAGGTGCTCGCCGGCGGGCGGGGGAAGGCCGGTGGGATCAAGCTGGCCGAGGGCCCTGACGAGGCGGAGGCCCGGGCCCGGGAGATTCTCGGGCTCGACATCCGCGGGCACGTCGTGCGCCGGCTCTGGATCGAGCGCGCCTCGGACATCGCGCGGGAGTACTACCTCTCGATCACCTTCGACCGGGGCGAGAAGAAACCGCTGCTCATGTTCACGACCGAAGGCGGCGTCGACATCGAGGAGGTCGCCGAGACGAAGCCCGAGGCGCTCGTCCGCCTGCACGTCGACCCGCTCGAGGGCTTCCAGCCCTGGCAGGCGCGCCGGCTCGTCTACGGCGGCGGCATCACGGAGCCCGGCGAGCAGAAGCAGATCGCGGCGATCGTCGAGCGTCTCTACGAGACGTTCGTCGACTGCGACGCGATGCTGTGCGAGATCAACCCGCTGATCGTGACCCCCGAGGGCGAGGTGCGGGCGCTCGACTCGAAGTTCACGGTCGACGACAACGCGCTCTTCCGGCACGAGGACATCGCCGAGATGCGCGACCCGGAGTCGTATCCGCCGGAGGAGCGCGCGGCGCGGGAGAAGGGCGTCACCTACGTGAAGCTGGACGGCGAGGTCGGGATCCTCGGCAACGGTGCCGGGCTCGTCATGTCCACGCTGGACGTGATCGCGCTCGCCGGCGGCCGTCCCGCGAACTTCTGCGACCTGGGCGGCGGCGGCGACGCGGAGGGTGTCGTCGAGGCGCTCGAGGTGATCACGACCGATCCGCAGGTGAAGGCGATCCTGTTCAACATCTTCGGCGGCATCACCCGCTGCGACGAGGTGGCGCGCGGGATCCTCACTGCGCTCGAGCGCATGACGATCGCACACCCGATCGTCGTCCGGCTCGACGGCACGAACGCCGAGGAAGGCCGCCGGCTCCTCTCCGAGGCCGCCCCGGCCAACCTCCACGTCGAGCCGACGATGCTCGACGCCGCCCGCCGAGCCGTGGAGCTGTCCCGATGACCGACGTGTGGTCGGAGCGTGCCCAGCTCTACCGCGACAGCGCCGCCCACCGCGAAGGCCCCGACCTCGACCTGCTCGTCGAATGGGCACGAGGAGCCCGGACGGCGCTCGACGTCGCGACCGGCGGCGGCCACGTCGCGCGGCGGCTGCGCGAGATCGGGATCGAGGTCGTGACCACCGACGCCGCGCCCGGAATGCAGCCCGACGTGATCACCCGCGCCGAGCATCTGCCCTTCGCCGACGGGAGCTTCGACGCGGTCGTCTCGCGCGTCGCCCACCACCATTTCGATGACCCGGCGGCCGCGATGCGCGAGATGGCGCGCGTCAGCGGCGGGCTCGTGCTGGTCGTCGACAACCTGTTCATGAGCGACGAGGCCGAGGAGGCGGACCGGCTGCGCGATCCCTCGCACGTCCGCAACTACACCGAGGCCGAGTGGCGGTCGATGTTCGAGGACGCGGGTCTCACGGTCGAGGACGTTCACCACTTCGACAAGCCGATCGAGCTCCAGCCCTGGCTCGACCGGGTCGGCTGCGACGGCGAGGACGCCGAGCGCGTCAGAGAGCTGCTCGCCGACCGGACGGACGACGGCTGGGTACGGCTCGACCGGATCGCGCTGAAGGGACGCAAGAGCTAGTGGCGATCGTCGTCGACCGCGACACGCGCCTCGTCGTCCAGGGGCTCACCGGCCGCGAGGGCTCCTTCCACGCGACGCGCAACAAGGCGTACGGAACCCAGGTCGTCGCCGGTGTCACGCCGGGCAAGGGCGGCCAGGAGGTCGAAGGGATCCCGGTCTTCGACACGGTCGCCGACGCGGTCGACCGGACCGGCGCCAACACCGCCATGGTCTTCGTCCCGGCCCGCTTCGCCACCGACGCGATCTACGAGGCGGTCGACGCGGGCATCGCGACGGTGGTCTGCATCGCCGAGGGCCTGCCCGCGCACGAGATGCTGCGCGTCTACAACTACATCCGGTCGCGCGCGGTGACGATGATCGGCCCGAACTGTCCCGGCGCGCTCTCGCCCGGCAAGGCCAACGTCGGCATCATCCCGGCCGAGATCTTCACCGAGGGCAACGTCGGCCTCGTCTCGCGCTCGGGCACGCTCACCTACCAGATCGGCCACGAGCTGACCCAGCTCGGGCTCGGCAACTCGACGATCGTCGGCATCGGCGGCGATCCCGTCGTCGGCTCGTCGTTCATCGACATCCTGGCGAGGTTCGAGGCCGATCCCGAGACCGAGTACGTCGTCATGGTCGGCGAGATCGGCGGCGACGAGGAGGAGAAGGCGGCCCAGTTCATCCAGGAGTCGATGTCGAAGCCCGTGCTCGCCTACATCGCGGGCTTCACGGCGCCGCCCGGGAAGACGATGGGCCACGCCGGCGCGATCATCTCCGGCTCGTCCGGGACCGCTCAGGCGAAGCAGGAGGCGCTCGAGGCCTGCGGCGTCACGGTCGGCACGACGCCGACCGAGGTCGCGCAGCTCGTCGCGGACGTCGCCCGCGGTGTTTGAGAAGCTGCGCGCCGACTGGCGCCGGGGCCGCGCGCGCAAGTTCATCCGGTTCGGCAAGGACTGGACCTTCGAGTACAAGACGAAGACGGCCGGCTCGATCATGCTCGTCGGCCGCTTCGAGGAGGACGGAGATACCCTCGTCCTCACGTTCCGCGAGATCTACGCGAAGGCGGTGCTGGACGAGGGGCCGTATGTGGCGCCCATGGGAATCGGTGCGACTCGGGACTTCCTCGAGTGGGTGGCAGGGATGGCGAGCGACCTCGGGTACACGCGCCTGCGGGCGGGCGGCCGGCGTACGAAGGGGCGGCGGGGGTTCCAGAACTTCGAGTTCGACCTGGACCGCTACCTACGCGGCCAGAAGCCGCATCGCTAGTATCTCCGGGGTCGTTTCGTCAAGGAGAGGGAGGATATGCACGCCTGGTTGATCGCTGCTCTCGTCGTGTCCTGGGTCCTGGTTCTGGCGCTTGCCGGTCTGCTCTTCGTGCTCGTCAAGCAGCACGGCGAGCTGATGCTCTACCAGCAGGAGCTCGACCACCGGCTGGAGCTCGGCTCGTACCTGACGGGCCGCGAAGTCGAGGGTGAGATCCGCGACAAGGCGGCGGCCGAAGCGCAGCCCGACTTCTCCGGGCTCCCGATTGGCAGCGAGGCCCCGGCCTTCGCGCTCCCCGATCTCGAAGGGAACGAGCGGAGCCTCGAGGACTACCGTGGCGCGCCGGTCGTGCTCGGCTTCTTCAATACCGACTGCGGCTATTGCAAGGACCTTTCCTCGCGGCTCGGGAAGCTCCCCAAGAAGAGCCATCGGCTCGTCCTGCTCTCGCACGGCCCCGTCGAGGCGCACCAGGAGCTCATCGCCAGGGACAAGTGGAACTGCGACGTCGTCGTCGAGGACGAGTGGGACGTCGCGGGCACGTATCAGGCGGCGGGCACGCCGTCCGGCTACCTGATCGACGGCGAGGGCCGCATTGCGAGCCCGCTCGCGATGGGGGCCGACAACCTCATGACGCTGCTCACGTTCGAGCCCATGGCGCCCCCCGAGCCCGACGAGAGCGGCAACGGCCACGTCGATCCGTCCACGATGCGGGTCGGCGACCCGATCGACGGCAACGGAGCGCAGCCCGGAGCGACCGCGACGGCGCTGAAGACCCGCGACGTCTCCGGGAGCAGCATCAAGCGGGACGGCCTCGAGGCCGGCACGGTGGCGCCGAGCTTCACGCTTCCCGATCTCAAGGGCAAGTCCCGCTCGCTCACCGACTTCCGCGGCAAGCGCGTGCTGCTCGTCTTCTCCGACGTCACGTGCGGGCCCGTGCGAGCAGATGGCGCCCGAGCTCGTGAAGCTCTACGAGCGGCGGCCCGACGACCTCGAGATCGTCATGATCAGCCGCGGCGACCTCGAGGAGAACCAGCGCAAGGCCAAGGCCTTCGGCTACCCGTTCCCGGTGTTGCTGCAGAAGAGCTGGGAGGTCTCGAAGGACTACGCGATGTTCGCGACGCCGATCGGCTACCTGATCGACGCGGACGGCGTCATCGCCAGGGACATCGCCCTCGGCCCCGAGGCGATCCTCGCGCTCGGCGCCTAAGAGTCGCACCCTTTCCGGATCCGGAACGACGAAGGGCTCCCTTGCGGGAGCCCTTCGACAAACGCGTTTCTGTCTGGCTAGTGCGCCTTGTGACCCGACGTGGCCGTCTTCGGCGTGCCGAGCGGCTTCGCCTGGTTCTGCGAGCCCTGCTTGCAGTACGGGAAGCAGAGCGGCCCGTACCCGAAGATCGTCTCGCAGCACGAGTTCGTCGTGCACACCGTGCCGGACGGGCAGTCCTTGTTCCCACCCGAGCACGGGATCCCTGCGTCACAGAAGTCGTTCTCGATGCAGGCACCGACCGGAGCACGCGCCGGGCGGAGCTTGCCGTACGAGATCGTCGCGCAGAAGCACTCGGCGAGGGGTCCGCTGTCGTACCCGCAGATCTTCGCCGTGTTCGAGCCCAGGCAGATGAAGCCCGAGCCGGCACACGACGAGTTCGCCGCGTGCCTCTTTACAGCTGCTCCTGCACGGCCCGGCATGAACGCAGCGAGTGCGCCCGCCAGACCAATCCCACCGACTTTGAGTGCCGTCCCGCGGGAGACACTATGTGACTCCTTTACGGGCTCACCCGAGTCGGCGTAAAGCTCGTCGATCTCCCGCATGCGTCCTCCTTGAACGAACGGGTTTTTGCTGAGAAGACGTGACGCTAACCGATGAACCGGCTGTTGTCCAGAAGGATCGGTTCGTCACAGCGTCTCCGAGTCCTACTAAACTGGCCCGCGTGGGGGTGATCTCGTTCGCGCGCGGTGTTCCGGCGCCCGAATGCCTGCCGGTCGCCGAGCTGGCCGATTGCGCCCGGAGCGCCCTCGAGCGCGACGGCGAGACGATCCTCAACTACGGGCCGGTCGGCGGCTACGGGCCGCTCCGCGAGTGGATCGCCGAGCGCCACGGTGTCGAGCCCGGCCGCGTGCTGATCACGAACGGATCGCTGCAAGGGCTCAACCTCGTGCTCGAGTACTTCGCCGCCCGCGGGCGCATCCTCGTCGAGGCACCGACCTACGACCGGCCGCTCAGGATCGCGGCACGGCTCGACGCCCCTGTGCGCACGATCCCGCAGGACGAGGACGGCCTCGACGTGGAGGCGCTCGAGCAGGAGCTGCGCCGCGACGCGTCACCGGCCTTCCTGTACGCGCTCCCGACCTTCCAGAACCCGAGCGGGCGCACGCTGCCCCTCGAGCGGCGTCGCCGGCTCGTCGAGCTGGCGCGCGAGCACGCCCTGACGGTGCTCGAGGACGACCCCTACGGCCGTGTCCGGTTCGACGGCGAGGCGCTGCCGACGTTGTTCGAGCTCGAGGGCGGCGAGAACGTCCTCTACTCGTCCTCGTTCTCGAAGATCGTCGCCCCCGGGGCGCGGGTCGGCTACTTCGTGCTCCCGTCGGAGGTTGCGGCGGCGCTCGAGGCGGTCGCGACCAACGTCTATCTGACGCCGGTGCTCGTCGGCCAGGCGACCGTGTACGAGTTCATCCGGCGCGGCAGCCTCGACCCGAACATCGAGCGCGTCTCCGGGCTCCTGAAGGCACGTCGCGACGCGATGCTCGACGCGCTCGGCGCGGAGGTCCCCGAGGCCCGCTCCAGCCGGCCGGAAGGCGGCTACTTCCTCTGGCTCGACCTTCCCGGCTCGGTCGACGCGGGCGATCTGCTCGTGCGCGCCGAGCAGGCCGGCGTCACGTTCGTGCGCGGCTCGGACTTCTTCCCCGCCGACAGCGGCGAGGGCCGTAGCGCCGCCCGGCTCGCCTTCAGCTACGTCTCGCCCGACGAGATCCGCGAGGGCGTGTCACGCCTTGCGGCGCTTCTTGTTCCGGCGGTGTCGGTTTAGCTGCGAGAACAACCAGCCGCCGACGAGGCCGACGGCGAGTAGCAGCAGGATCGTCCAGATCAGCGAGACCCGGCTGGTGGCGAAGACGAAGTCGACCGAGATCGTCCTGTCGTTGTCGAGGATGAAGGCGATCGCGTAGCCGCCGACGAAGAGGAGCCCCACCACCTTGGCGTAGAACTTGAGCCGGTGGGCCGCGCTCGGCTCAGGCGGCGGCGCGGGCTCCTGGGCGGGCTCTGACGCCGGGGTGGTGGGCGGTGGCTCTGCCGGCGCGGATGCGGCCGGCGGGGGCGCCGTGGGCTCGGGCACTGCCGGCACGGGCACTGCCGGCGGGGCCTGGGCCGGCTGGTGCTCGTCGCCGTCCATCGCGCCGCGTTACGCAGCCTGGTGCTGGGGGAGGAATCGCACCGGGACGACGGGGTCGAATGCACGTGGCACGAGCGGCGCCTGCCGGGGTGCCGCCAGCACGCCGTGCTCCTGGAGGCGGAAGGTGGGGCAGGGAGCATCGAGCTGGAGAGCGCAGAGTGTCATCTGATGGAAATAGCAGTCATTGCAAGTCAGTTTAGTCCGTTTGCTCATTGTCGCTTTCGCTCGGGTTGCCTGGCCGCTGGAAACACGGCTCGATCTTAGGGCGCGACCGGCGCGATGCAAGGGTCGGGAAAACGAAAAAGTCGCTCGTTGCGGGCACTTCATCCTGCCCGGAAACCGCCGTGTAATCAGCGTTTCGGCGGCAGTGTTGCCAGCGCGTGCAACGCCTGTCGAAAAGTCTCCACAGGGATGACCCGGACGCGCCCGGCGTACCTTCTCGCGGCGTTGGCGTTATCCCCAGCCGGCGCGAGCAGGATGTCAACACCCGCCCGCCTGGCTCCGATGGTCTTCTGCTTGATGCCGCCGATCGGACCCACCGTGCCGTCGAGGAACATCTCGCCGGTCGCCGCGACCTTGTAGCCGCGGGTGACGTTCCTGCCGAGCTTCTGCATCACCTCGAGGGCGAACGCGAGGCCCGCCGAGGGGCCGCCGATGCTGCCCGTGTCGATCGTGACCGGAAACGGCAGCTTGATGTGCGCAGCCTGCTCGAGCAGGACGCCGACGAGAGGGCGCGAGTGATCGCTCGGGTCGGCGATCGTCTTCAGCGAGACGGTGCGGAGGCTCGACCGGTTGCGCACGCCGAGGCTGACGACCTCGCCGGGATGCCGCAGCCGCAGGAGCTTGCGCGCCTGGTCCGTCGTCCCGACGCGGTGGCCGTCGACGGACACGATCACGTCGCCCGGGGCGAGCTTGCCCTCCGCAGGCGTTCCCGGACCGATGGCGACGATCAGCGCCCCACTGTCCGAGACGGCGACCTTGTAGCCGAGCTGTCTCAGCGCAACCGCTGCCGCGATCTGTTGCGACGTGGCCATCTCCTGCTGCTCGAACTGCTGGTTCTGCGACTCGCTGACGCCGGGGGCCTGGACGTCCGAGGCGGGAACGAAGGAGGAGCTGTCCGGTGCGAGGCCGTGGAAGAGGGCCTCGAGCTGTGTGGCGGGCCGCTCCTTGACGTCGAGGAAGTAGATTCCGCCTCCGCCGCGGGCCGGCTTCTCGCCCTTGACCGTCACGACGGCCGCGGCCGGATGAGGCGTGTCGGGGATCAGCAGGTACTGGTCGGACGGGACGATCCAGAGGACGAACAGCGCGACGGCGACCGAGAGGAGGGCCGCGCCGGCCAGGCCCACGACGACTCGGCGGGTGGGCTTCCTGGTCAGAGGAGTGAGCGGGTCAGGCCGCCGTCGACAGGAATGACCGTGCCCGTGACGTAGCTCGCCTGGTCGGACGCGAGGAAGCAGACGACGCGGGCGATCTCGGCGGGCGTGCCGAAGCGGCGGAGCGGGATCTGAGCCTGGTCGTGCTCGCGGGATCGGCCGCCTGCCGCGTAGAGCTCGGCGAGCCGGTCGGTGTCGATCCGCCCGGGGGCGATGGTGTTGACCGTGATGCCCTTCGGGCCGACCTCGCGGGCGAGGGTCTTCGCCCATCCGACCACTCCCGGCCGGACCGCGTTCGAGAGCGCCAGCCCGTCGATCGGCTCGCGGACCGAGCTCGACTCGACGTTGACGACTCGCCCGCGACCTGAGCGCTCGAGGTGGGGAAGGCAGAGGTTCGTGAGCCGGACGACCGGCAGCAGCAGAAGCTCGACGGCGCTCTCGACCGCGGCGGCGTCGACGCCGGCGGCCGGGCCGGGCGGCGGGCCGCCGCCGTTGTTGACCAGGACGTCCACGCCTCCGAACGCCGTGACCGTCCGCTCGACCATCCGGTCGAGATCGGCCGGCACCGTCAGGTCGCCGCGGACGGCGAGCGCACCGAGCCGCTCGGCCTCACGCTCGAGCAGGTCGCGGCGGCGGGCGAACATCGCGACGTTGGCGCCCTCCTCGACCAGCGCCTCTGCGATCGCGAGCCCCATCCCGGAGGAGGCCCCGCAGACGATCGCCGTCCGGCCCTCGAGCCCGAGGTTCACCGGAAATCGCACCTTTGCGTCCGGGGCACCCCAGCCCACCACCCACGTTCGATCGTAACCCGAAATTTCACACAGGTGTGTGACCCGGGTGTGCCGATTGTGTGACGAGTCGATCAACAGACTCGGCCGGTCCGGTGGCTAGGCGAGTGAGAGGACGCCGACGACCTCGCGCACGGCTTCGGCCGACGCCGCGAGGGCCGACTGCTCGACGTCCGTGAGCTCGAGCTGGACGATCTCCTCGACCCCTGCCGAGCCGAGCTTGACGGGTACGCCCATGTACAGGCCGTCGATGCCGTACTCGCCCTCGAGCAGCGCCGTGCACGGGAGCACGCGCTTCTGGTCGAGCAGGATCGAGTCGACCATCTGTGCGACGGCTGCGCCGGGCGCGTACCAGGCGGACGTGCCGAGCAGGTTCACGACCTCGCCGCCGCCCTTGCGCGTCCGCTCCACCATGGCCTCGATGCGGTCGGCGGAGACGAGCTGCGCGAGCGGCACGCCGCCCACGGTCGTCGCGGAGACGACGGGCACCATCTGGTCGCCGTGTCCACCGAGCACGACCGCCTGCACGTCCTTGGCGGACGCGCCGGTCTCCCAGGCGATGAAGGCGCGGAAGCGGGCCGTGTCGAGGATGCCGGCCATGCCGAACACGCGCTCCTTGGGGAACCCGGAGGCGTGCTTGGCGACGTGGCACATCGCGTCGAGCGGGTTGGTGACGACGACGAGGATCGCGTCCGGCGACCCGGCGATCGCCGCCCGCGTCACGGCGCCGACGATGTTCTCGTTCGTCGTCACGAGATCGTCTCGGCTCATCCCCGGCGAGCGCGGCTTGCCCGACGTGACGACGATCAGGTCCGATCCGGCCGTGTCCTCGTAGCCGTTCGTGCCGACGATCGCCGGCTCGTAGCCGAGCACGGGTGCGGCTTCGTTGAGGTCGAGCGCCTTGCCCTGCGGGAGGTTCTCGATGATGTCGACGAGCACGACGTCGGCGTAGTCGCGGCGCGCGACCTCCTGGGCCGCGGTCGTGCCGACGTTGCCCGCTCCGATGACGGTGACCTTCTTGCGCATCGCCTTAGGCTCCTAGCTTCTCGATGATTGCGTCGGCGACCTCGCTCGTGCCGACGGCTGTCGGGTCGTCGCGACTCGGCTTCATGTCGTAGGTGACGTGCTTGCCCTCCCGGATCACGTCGGCGACGGCCTTCTCGAGGCGCACCGCAGCGCCGGGCTCGCCCAGGTGCTCGAGCATCAGCTTCCCGGACAGGATCATCGCGATCGGGTTGACCCTGTTCAGGCCCTTGTACTTCGGGGCCGATCCGTGGGTCGCCTCGAACACGGCCGCGTCGGCGCCGATGTTCGCGCCGGGAGCGACGCCGAGCCCGCCGACCAGGCCGGCGGTCAGGTCGCTGATGATGTCGCCGTACAGGTTCGGGAGCACCAGCACGTCGAACTCCTCCGGCCGCTGGACGAGCCCCATGCAGAGTGCGTCGACGAGGTTCTCGCGCGCCTCGATGTCCGGGTAGTCCGCGGCGACCTCGCGGAACACGGACAGGAACAGGCCGTCCGTGTGCTTCATGATGTTCGCCTTCGTGATGCAGTGCACGGCTCTTCGCCCGTGTGTGCGTGCGTACTCGAAGCCGTAACGGGCGATCCGCTCGGAGCCCTCGGGGCTGATCGGCTTGATCGAAAGCCCCGACGACTCGGCGATGTGCTTCGGCTGCAACCCGTTCAGCGTCTCGATGACGCGGTGGGCGTCGTCGCTTCCGGACGTGAACTCGATGCCTGCGTAGAGGTCCTCGGTGTTCTCGCGCACGATCACGACGTCGACGCCCTCGTAGCGGGAGCGCACGCCGGGATACGTCTTGCAGGGGCGCAGGCAGGCGTACAGGCCGAGCTCGTGCCGGAGCGCGACGTTGACCGAGCGGAAGCCCGTGCCGATCGGCGTCGTGATCGGCCCCTTCAGCGCCACCTTGTTCGCGCGGATCGAGTCGAGCGTCTCGTCGGGAAGCGGGGTGCCGGCCGTGTCCATCACGTCGACGCCGGCCTCCTGAACGTCCCACTCGAACTCCGGGCCCGTTGCTTCGAGAACGCGGCGGGTCGCCTCGGTCAGCTCCGGGCCGGTCCCGTCGCCGGGAACGAGGGTGACGCGGTGGGCCATCGCAACGACTCTACCCGCTCTCCATCGCGCAACCGTCCGGTAGATTCCGTCGCGGAATGAGTGATTTCAAGCCGGGGCTCGAAGGCATCGTCGCGGTCGAAACCGAGATCGCCGAGCCCGATCGCGAGGGCGGCCAGCTTCGGTATCGCGGCATCGACATCGTCGAGCTCGTCGGCCACTACCCGTACGAGCGCGTCTGGGGCCTTCTCGTCGACAACGATCTCGACTCGGCAATGCCCGAGCCGGAGCCGTACGAGCCGGCGCGGCTGACCGGGAACGCGCCGTCCGACCTCCAGGCCGAGACTGCCCGCTTCTCCGGGGTGTGGAACCTCGGCAAGCTGAACGAGATCTCGGACGAGCAGGCGCGCGAGGACCTCGGCCGGTTGTCGGCCCAGATGATGGGCATCGTCGCGCGCTCCGCCCGCGCCGCCGACGGGCACACCGACGAGGTTCCGGCGAGCGTCGTCGCGCAGGGGAAGACGGCGGCGGAGAGGTTCCTCCTCCAGTGGCACGGCGAGGCCGACCCGAAGGCCGTGAAGGCGATCGACACGTACTGGATCTGCACCGCCGAGCACGGGCTGAACGCCTCGACCTTCGCTGCGCGCATCGTCGCCTCCACCGGAGCCGATTGCGGCGCAGCGCTGTCGGCGGCCGTCGGGGCGCTCTCCGGCCCGCTTCACGGCGGCGCGCCGGCGTACGTGAAGCCGATGCTCGAGGAGGTCGCGGCCACGGGCGACCCGGACAAGTGGGTCAAGGACACCCTCGACTCCGGCAAGCGGATCATGGGCTTCGGGCATCGCATCTACCGCGCCGAGGATCCCCGCTCGCGGATCCTCAAGGAGACCGCGCGCGAGCTGGGCTCGCCTCAGATCGAGATCGCCGAGCGGCTCGAGGAGGCAGCGCTCGCCGAGCTCGAACGGCGCCATCCCGAGCGGCCGTTGAAGACGAACGTCGAGTACTACTCGGCCGTCGTGCTCGACATCGCCGAGATCCCGCCGCCGCTCGCGCCGGCGATGTTCGCGTGCTCGCGGGTCGCCGGCTGGTCGGCGCACATCCTCGAGCAGAAGCGCACCGGCCGGCTCTTCCGTCCCTCGGCCACGTACATCGGGCCGGCGGCGCGCAGCCTCGCCTCGGTCAGTTGACGCTCGCCGAGGCGGCCGCTCGGGCCGACGAGCTCGCCGAGGCGGGCTCCGAGCAGGAGCTGTCGCTGCTTCGGGCCGAGTGGAGCGACGAGATCGAGGCCGCCGCACGGAACGCCGACTACCGTGAGCGGGCGGTCGCCTACCGCTCGATCGGCCAGTTCCGCTTCCGCCAGAAGACGGAGCTGCTCCGGCGCGGGCTCGAGGACGAGAGCCCGTCCTGCCGCGGCTCGGCGCTCGTCTCGATCGAGCGGCTCTCGCGCGACAGCCCCGGTGTCGTCAACGCCGTGCGCCCGCTCCTGCACAAGCTGGCCGACGCCGACGGCAACCAGGCGGTCCGGAGGCTGGCGGTCGTCTGCCTGAAGAACGGCTCGCCCCAGCGCGAGACGATCGTCCTGCTCCAGGGGCTCGCGGCAGACGACGAGGCCGACCGCGAGCTGCGCGACGTCGCGGCGAAGGTGGCCGCCCAGCTCAAGAAGAAGGCTGGCCCGAAGGGCTAGCTCGCCTCGTCGCCGCCCGGATGTCGTCGCGCGTGCGGGTGCGCGTCGAAGTAGGCCTCGCGGCGGCGCCGGTCGGTGACGTGCGTGTACAGCTCGGTCGTCGCCAGGTCGGCGTGCCCGAGCATCTCCTGGACGGAGCGCAGGTCGGCGCCTCCCTCGAGCAGATGCGTCGCGAACGAGTGGCGAAGGAGGTGCGGGTGGACGCGGCCCGGCTCGAGGCCCGCGCGCTCCGCGAGCTTGCGCAGGATCAGGAAGGCGCCGGCGCGCGTCAGCGGGCCGCCGCGTGAGTTGAGGAAGAGCTCGGGACGGTGCCGGCGGTCGAGGAACGGCCGCCCGCGGCTCAGGTAGCGGCGCAGCGCCTCCGCTGCACGCCGTCCGATCGGGACGACGCGCTCCTTGCCGCCCTTGCCCACGCAGCGGACGAGCCGCTCGTCGAGGTCGATCCCCGCTCGCTCGAGCCCGACCGCCTCGCTCACCCGTAGCCCGGCGCCGTAGAGCAGCTCCACGAGCGCGCCGTCCCGGAGGGCTCGCGGCGTGACGCCGTTCGCCGCCTCGATCAGGCGCTCGGCCTCGCTCGGCGAGAGCGTGCGCGGGAGCGTCCGGGTCCGCCTCGGCGAGGCGATCGCCGCGGCCGGATTGTCTTCGCGCGCTCCGACCAGCGTCTGATGGCGGAAGAACGAGCGCAGCGCGGCCAGCCTGCGCGCGAGCGTCGAGCCGGACCGCCCGGCCGTGCGGAGCTCGGCCAGGTAGCTCTCGATCTCCTCGGTCGTCGCGTCGCGAATCCCCCGCCCCAGCCGGCGCGCGAAGTCCTCGAGGTCGCGGCGGTAGCTCTCGACCGTCCGCGGGGCGAGCCGCGCACGGGAGACGGCCAGGAAGCTGTCGAGATCAGGATCGCGGATGGGCACGGTCGTAGACCTTTCGCAGACGGCGGCCGTCCACATGGCTGTAGACCTGTGTGGTCGAGAGCGAGCTGTGGCCGAGCAGCTCCTGGATCACGCGCAGGTCGGCGCCGCCCTCGAGCAGATGGGTCGCGAAGGCGTGCCGCAGGCGGTGCGGGTGTGGGACGAGGCGGCGCAACGTGCTCGTGTCCAGGCGCCTGCCGCGGGTGGAGAGGAAGAGTGCGTTCTCGGCGCCGAGCGGCCAGCTTGGGCCGGCCGTCGCGGAGGTAGAGACCGAGGCGGTACGCGGCCTCCTCGCCGAGCGGCACGACGCGCTCCTTGCCGCCCTTGCCGCGGACGTGCACCGTCTCGCGGTCGAAGTCGACGTCCCCGAGGTCGAGCCCCACCGCCTCGTGGCTGCGGAGGCCCGCCGAGTAGACGAGCTCGACCAGCGCCCGGTTCCGTAGCTGGAGGGGCTCCGTGCCCTCGAGCCCGGTCAGCGTCTGCTCGAGCTCGTCCAGCTTGGGCGCCTGCGGCAGGCGGCGCGGACGGCGAGGTGACAGCGCGACATCGGGGACGTGCGCCGGCCCGAGGGCGAAGCGCAGCAGGGAGCGGACGGCCGAGAGGCGGCGCGCGATCGTCGCGGGCGCGAGCCGTCGCGGGCGGCCGCGCGCGAGCTCGGCGGCGTAATCGGAGAGGAGCCGCGCGTCGACGTCCCCGAGCGCCGCGCCGCGGTCTTCGAGCCAGGCCGCGAACGGGTCGAGGTCGAACCGGTACGCGCGCCGCGTCGCCTCGCCGAGCCCGGGCGAGGCGAGGAACCGGTCGATTGCCTTGCGCGTGTCCATGGCGGCTTGTTCGCGCTGCGCCGCTCATGACCTCCGCCGTGTGAACGCCGGCAGGCGTACGAGACGAGGACGATTGGAGTGGCCCAGGCGGTCGAGCAGAAGCTGGTCGAGCCGGTTCTCGACCGGCGAGCCGTTGGCTGTGAACGGCCGCCCTCTGCCCGACGCGCGACGGGAGCGGTCGCGCGCGTCGCCGATCAGCTGGCTGGTCCACGCCGTGTGCGGATCGTCCCAGCCGAGACGGCGCGCGAACACACGCGAGTCGTGCGCGCCCTTCAACGGTGCAAGGCAAAGCGCAGATTGGAGCGCCGACCAACGCTCCCGGGCGGTTCCCCACGGCAGCCGCTCGATGTAGCTCACGGCGAGCGCTTCGATCGCGTCTTCGTCCTCTGCCTGGCCGAGAAGGCGCTCGGCCGAGAAGAACGGCGAGCTGACGATCGCCTCCTCCCAATCGACGAACACGACCTGTCCGTTCGGCCGGATCAGAGCGTTCCAGGCGTTGACATCGGGGTGGTCGAGTGAGAGCGGAAATGCCTCGAGCTCCGCCGCTCGCGCCTGGAGCCACGGCTGCGCGCGCTCGAGCCACCGGACGAGCCGAGCCGGCTGGTCTCCGAGCCCGTCCTCGAGCAGCAGCGTGGGCACCTCCGACGGGCGAATCACAGGCAGGGCGGAGAGATCGAGGCTCGCGGCGGTCACCTGCAGGTCGGCCAGCGCACGCGCAACCGAGGCCAGCTCGTCGACGCTCGCCTGCTGCCGCAACGTGCGGCCCTCCACCCACTCGTGCAGGAACCAGACCTGATCGTCCGCCTCTCGATGTGCCAGAACCTTCGGCGTGCGACCGGGAAACGACCGGGCGACGAGCTGTTGGACGGAAATGCTCTGCGGAAAGAGCCCCTGCGCGGTGGCCTTGAAGACGACGTCTAGGCCGTCTGCCCGGAACCTCGCCGTCAGGTTCCACCACCTTCTGCCGCCGTCCACGGGGTACCACTTGCGGCCGAGCACCTCCGCGAAGCCGACCTCGCCGACACCGAGCTCCGCGCGCACCCAGCCCTCGACCGCCCGGAGAGGGATCCACTGCGACGGCCACTCCGCGGCCCACATGGCGGCTCCTTCGGCTCGGAGCGCCTCGATCAGGAGGATCTGCCGACGCTCGGTGTGCGCAAAGCTAACGCACGGCCTGAAGACGCAGAAGTCTGGACGGGGCCGTGCGAAGGGGGCTAGGCTCGAGCAGGCCGTCAGGAGGTCGACCGAATGCATCGAGATCGCCATATCGCCCTACTGGTCGGAGGACTGTGCACCGTTGCTCTCGTGCTCGGAGCGTCGGCCACGTCGCCGGCGAGATCGGCGTCGCCCAACCCCATCCAGCAGGAGAACGCGCTTCACGGCGACGACGGCTGGTTGCACGCGGGGGCCGACAACCGGGCCATAGAGGGGTACACGACCGAGGTGAGTGTCCAGCCCGGCGACACCGTTCATTTCCACGTCAGCACGACTCCGGACGCGGGCTACCACATCGACGTCTACCGGCTCGGCTGGTACGGCGGTATCGGCGCGCGTCTCGTCGCCTGCCTGCCGGCCTGTTCCAATGACGAGTCCGGAACGTCGCGGGACGTCCCGGCTCCCGATGTGAACGGGGAGGTCGACGCGGGTTGGCCCGTGACCGACCAGCTGACGGTCCCGTCGACCTGGGTCTCCGGCTACTACCTGGTCGACTACGTGCTGACGAGCGGGCCGCAGGCGGGCAGGGCGGCGATCGGCTACGTGATCGTCCGCGACCCGCCGTCGCGGCAGTCGGCGATCCTGGTGCAGGTCCCGGTCGACACCTGGCAGGCGTACAACGCGTGGGGTGGGAAGAGCCTCTACAACGACCAGAGCACAGGCGGACGGCGCGCGACCCACGTCTCCTTCGAGCGGCCGTACCGGTGGGAGCCGCAGCCGGGCGGCCTGCCGCTGGAGTGGGAGTACCCGCTCGTCCGGTTCCTCGAGCGCAGCGGCTACGACGTCTCCTACCAGACCGACGTCGACACCGATGCGAACCCCGGCTCACTGCTCCAGCACCGGCTCGTGATCACCGCCGGGCACGGGGAGTACTGGAGCAAGGCGACCCGGGACGCCTTCGACAATGCGCGCGACAAGGGCACGAACCTCGCCTTCATGGGCGCGAACACCGGCTACTGGCAGATCCGGTACGCAGGACGGCGGGCACACCATCGTCGCGTACAAGTCGCGGTACGACCCGGAGCCCGACCCTGCTCTGAAGACGACGATGTTCCGCGGCCTGGTTCCGCCCCGCTACGAGTGCGAGCTGCTCGGCATCCAGTTCCAGGCCACCGGTCTCAACTGGCCCCCGTCGGACTACGTCGCGCAGCCCGGCGCGATCGCCGACCCGTGGTTCGCGAACACCGGCTTCAGCGGAGGGGACGTCGTGAAGGGCATCGTCAGCGTCGAGACCGACACGATCCCGGGCAACCAGACGCCGGACAGCTCCTGCGGTCACAAGCTGACGGTCCTCTTCCACCACGAGACGGGAAGCGACCAGACCGGCAACGCCGACGCCGTCCGCTACACGGCGGATTCCGGCGCGCGCGTGTTCGCGTCCGGCTCGCTCACGTTCGCCTGGGGCCTCGACGACTATCCAGCCAATCCCGACGAGACGCCCGGTCTGGTCGACCCGCGCCTGCAGCGCTTCATGCAGAACGCATTCGACGACCTGAGCCGACCGGCGCCGCCGCCTCCGCCGCCGCCCGTCAGCCTGACGGCGTCGAAGGTTCGGCTCACGGCGGCGCGGGCCGGCCGGCCGTTCACCGCGTCGATGACGGTCAGGAACAACGGCGAGCCCGTGGCCGGCAACGTCAGCTGCTCCGGACGGCTCGCCGGGAGGACGCTGCGCGCTTTTCGCCGTTCGAGCTCGCCCACCGGGAGGGCGAGCTGCACCTGGAGCCTTCCCGCTGGGTCGCACGGCAAGCGTGTTCAACGGATCGATCGGCGAGGCCTTCATGGGGTCGAGGGTGAGCAGGCCGTTCTCGGTGGTGGTCAAGTGAGAGCAGCCCGTTCGGGCGGGCGGCGCGTCGGATCATGGCGACGAGTGTCCCGCTGCTCGCGGCTGTGCTCGTCCTCTCGGTCACTCCGGCTCGTGCCGCCGACTGGCCGCGCTTCGGAGGCGACGCACAGCTCACGAACGACGTCCCGAGCGCGGCGGCCGCCCACTTCCTCCCCTCGGCGGCTTCGAGCCTCCAGGTTCGATGGGGCCAACGCCTGGACGGGCCGGTCATCGCCTCGCCGCTCTATGCCGACGCTGTGATGATCGGTGGCCGCCCGGTGAATGCGGTGTATGCCTCGACGCAGGCGGGATCGGTGTACGCGCTCGACGCCGTCTCGGGCACCGTGCTCTGGCAGCGTCAGCTGGGAACGGCGGCGTCGACGTGCTCGGAAGCGCAGGCCGGCGTCGACTCGGTGTACGGGGTGTCCTCGACGGGAGTGATCGACCGGACGCGGAACGTCCTCTACGTGATCGGGGCGACCGGCTTCCTGTACGCACTCGATCTCGGGACCGGACAGACGGCACCGGGCTGGCCCGTGCAGGTCGTGGAGGACACGAGCGGGGAGTACGTCTGGGGCGGCCTGACGCTTCCGAGCGCCGCGTTGTTCGGGCCGAACGGTCGCGCAGTTCTCTGCGAGGTTGTGCCACCGGACTCGAGGGCGGCAAACGAACGGGCTACGTGATCGGAGTCGTCGTGCAGCCGTCGACGATGACAAGCAGTTCGATGTTCGTGTACGTCTGCCAGAGTGCTGTGCGAATCGCGTAGCGCAAAACGCTTGACCAGTTGTAGGTGGCGATGATCACGCTTACGAGGGGCGCTCCGTCCGGTACGTGCGGCGACCGCCGGGGGCGTGCCCGGGTCGAGACTCGGCGGATCGTTCTAGCCAGTGAAGCCACGAGAGGTGAGCCAGGCTCGAAGCACTATTGGCGCTTGCCAGGCGCTGTATCAGCGGAGGTTATCCGAGCACGGGGCGGAGTTCGCATTGCCCACCCGATCAGCTGCCGGCGCAGGCTAGCGGTCTCTGCTCGATAGGCTGGGTGGCTGGGCCAGGTCGGTGTGATGAGTATGCGTATGAGAGGCGGATCGCTCCTTGTCGGGACTGTTGCGATGACCCTGCGCGTCGTTTTCGCGTTCGCCAGGGTGAGGGCTCCGGGGAGAGTCCATGATGGTTCAGGAAGGTGAGGTGAGCGGCGTCGAGGACTCACCCTTCACGCACGTGTTCTGCGCTGTCGTACACGAGCGCCTTGACTGCGCGGTCGACCTCCTCCGGAACCTCGGCTTCTTCGAGCCAACGTCGGCGATCGTCGTGTACGACGGCACGGGCGGGTCGTTTCTGCCCCAGGCGACCCTCCTGGAGCCGCTTGGCGCTGTCCTACACCCGGCGCCGAGACCGATTACCTGGGGCCGACTGCACGAGTGCGTCTTCGACGTTTTCGAATTTGCGGACGACTCCTACTGTTTGACGCGTTGACCTTCGTCGACTCCGACCAGCTCTTGGCCCGGCGGGGCTACGCCAAGGCAGTGAAGGCCGCTCTCGAGCAGAAGCCGGGAGCGGGTGTGCTCGCCCTGCCGAATCCGTCGATTGGCGAGGAGTGGGGGCTGAAACTCGAGCCGAACGAAAGGGCCCTCTGGGACTCGTTCCTCGAACGCTTTCCGTCCGGTCATTCCGAGCATTTCCCCCGCCGCTGGATCTTCTGGCCCGGAACCGTGTTCAGCAGAGCGTGCGCGGACGCTATCCGCGAGTTCCGCAGCGATGCCGCTTTCATCGAGATTCTCGCGCGGTCCGGGGCCGCGTCGGAAGAGATCGGCTTCTCCACGCTTGCGGCTCTGCTCGGGTACGGGGTCTTCGTGAGACCCTGGAACGATGAGTGGGTCCGCTGGCGCCAGCCTCTACGTGTCTCGGAGGTCGCGGCGGCGCTCGCCGATCCTGACTGCTTCTGGCTGCATCCAGTCAAGCGCCGGCCTGACGATCCGGCACGCGTCTACCTCAGGCACATGAGCAACGACTACGAGGGATTCACGCCGAGCCGTGAAAGAACAGCCTGTTCGCCCGCCGCGCCGAGGCGCCGCCACGTCGACCGCAGCCCGCTGGAAACAGCGTGTCGGTGATCGGTTCGCTCGGCTGGTCGGAAAATAGGTCGACCTTCAGCGATGCCGGGAACGTCGTCTCGCGCGGCTATCCGGTAGATCAGAGCCCGTTCATGGCGAGAATCGCCAGTGTGCAAAGGAGAGATTCAGGCGCGCTTCCCTCGTTGGCGGGTCACCGGCAAGGTGTACTTGCGGCTGATGGGTGAGGGCGTGAAGTCCAGGAACTCAGGGAGGACGGTTCGCCAGTTGTAGGTCGTGGCGGTCGGAAACGGGACGCTGTATCTGTCGTACATGGCGGCGAGATACGAGCCGGCCGGAGGGCGGGCCGTTTTCGGCACGCCCCAGTACCTGAACATCTCGGTCCAGAGATGGACGAACGTGCTTCGGGCAACCAGTTGCTCGACCTCGTCGCGGCGGTTCGGGTCGCATGTCGTAAGAGCATCCCAGTACGGAATTGGATACAGATCCGCTGTTTCCGCCGCGTCGTTGTGGACATCAAGGTCGCGTACCACATCCGTGAAGAGGTGCGGACCGATAGCACCGAACTCCATGTTCTCACCGTGATCCGCGACGACCTGTTTCGCCCGTTCGAGAGTCTCCCGGATCAGGAGACTTCCGGCCGGAGCGCGCATGATCGCGGGGTTGTAGAAGTCTGTGTCCTGTCTTGCGAACACATACGCAGGCTCGGAGATCTGCGGCTTCAGGCAAAGCGTGTCGGTATCTACCCACCAGCCGCCCTTTCGGTCAAGGAGGGTGTAGCGGAACAGATTTGAGAAGCCAGCCGGACTACCGGCGTGATCGGAAGTCTTGTCGAGGAAGAGTTGCTTCGCTGAACGATCGGCGCGCGTCGAGGAGCGCGCCGCCGTCGGCGGCGATCAGGTCTACATAGGAGACACGGGTGGGGATCTCTCCGCGATCGGGGTCGGTCCGACTCCGACTCCGCCGCCCCCTCCGGTTGCCAGGTTGACCGCGGGCAAGATCCAGCTGACGCCGGCGCGGGCGGGCAAGCCGTTCACGGCGTCGATGGTCGTCAGCTACGGCGGCGAGCCGGTGGCCGGCGCGGTCGGTTGTGTAGGAAGGCTGGCCGGGAGAGCACTGCGGGTGCTGCACCGTTCGAGTGTCGCGAGCGGCAGGGCGAGCTGCACCTGGAGCCTCCCCGCCGGCGCGCACGGCAAGCGCTTCACCGGCTCGATCAGCGAGGCCTACAAGGGGTCGAAGGTGAGCAGGTCGTTCTCGTTAGCGGTGAGGTGACGCCTTACGTCGGAAGCTCGTCGGCGAGCAGCGAGTAGAGGACGAAGTCGACGCGGCGGCCCTGGCGCGCGTTGAAGTGGGCCGAGCGCAGGACGCCCTCCCGGTGGAAGCCGGCCCCCTCCGCCACACGCTGCGAGGCGACGTTCCGCAGGTCGGCCCGGAGCTGTAGGCGCTTCATGTCGCAGCCGGCGATCGCCCAGCGGGCCACGAGCCTCGTCGCCCGGGTCGCGACGCCGCGGCCGCGGGCCTCGCGGCGCACCCAGTAGCCGACCTCTGCCACCCCGTGCTCGAGGTCGAGCCAGTGCACGCCGACCGAGCCGATCACCTCGCTCGACTCCGCGTCCGTGACGGCGAACGCCGCGTGGGTGCTGTCCTTCCACCCGCGCCGGGTCATCGCCAGGTAGGTGCGCGCGTCGGCCTCGCCGTAGGGCTGCGGCACCTGGTCGAGCCACCAGGCGAGCTCGTCGTCGCTGCAGGCGCTGACGATCGCTGCGACGTCACGCTCGTGCCAGGGACGGAGGACGACCGTGCCGTCCGAGAGCGGCGGTGAGGGTGGCTCGATCGACATCCGGCGAGCGTATCGACGCGTACCATCTGTCGAGGTGAGTCGTCGCTTCCTCGCGATCGGAGCGGTCGTCGTCGCGCTCGCGGCCGGCGGCGCCGCCGCGGGCGTGGTGCTCGCATCGGGTGGGGGGCAGCAGGGCGGTCGTGCGGCTGTGTCGAGCACGCAGTCGGGATCGCTCGACCTGCATCCGATCGCCGGCAACTTCAAGCCCGACCAGACGAAGCTCTCCGACTGCCACGCCCAGCTCTGCTACGAACAGGCCTTCGGCAACGTCGCGTACCACGACGGGCCGAAGGCGGCGCTGAAGCTGTTCGCCCAGCAGATGGCGGCGAACAAGGCGATCGAGTCCGGCTGTCACCGGATCGCGCACAAGATCGGCTCCGCGTCGCTCGTCCGCTTCCACGGCGATATCCCGAAGGCCTTCGCGCAGGGCTCGTCGATCTGCTGGTCGGGCTACTACCACGGCATCCTCGAGCGGGCCTTCTACGGCATCTCCACCGAGTCCGGGCTGATCAAGGCGGCGCGACGGGTGTGCGCGAGCCCGCAGCTGCAGAGCGACGAGTGGCTGCTCTACCAGTGCGTGCACGGGCTCGGCCACGGGCTGATGATCTCGACCGGGTACGACCTTCCGTTCGCGCTTCGCGTCTGCGACAGGCTCCAGACGAGCTGGGACCAGACCTCGTGCACCGGCGGGGTCTACATGGAGAACATCAACGCCGCGAACGGCACGTCCATCGGCTTCAAGACGACGTGGGTCCGCTCGAACGACCTCGTCTACCCGTGCGACGCGCCGGTGACGAAGGGTCGCCGCCTCTACTGCTACCTGATGGTCACCTCGCGGGTGCTGGCCGCGAACGGGTACGACTGGAAGGCGACCGCGAAGATCTGCGCGCATGTCGACAGCGCCTGGGTCGTGACCTGCTTCCAGTCCTACGGCCGTGACGCCGACGGCAACACGCGCCAGGATCCCGCGCGCGATCGAGCGCTCTGCAAGCTGGCGGGAAGCTGGGAGCGGGAGTGCATCTACGGCGCGGTGCGGGACATGACGGCGAACTACGCCGGCGGCCGGCAGGCCTCGGTGTTGTGCCGGCAGGTCGATGCCGGGCTGAAGGTGTACTGCTACCAGGGGATCGGGACGATCCTGGGAACGCTGAAGCCCGACACCCCCGGCCGTCGCGCCGCCTGCGCCGCCGTCACCCCGAGCCGCTTCCTCGACGCGTGTCTGCGCGGCGCAGGGGTCCCGGTTACGACCTAGAATCGTCTTCTCGGCCCCTCGAGCTGGGCCGACACGCCATGGCCACGACCACCGAGAGGCAGTTGCACGGGCCGGTCGGCCTCGCCGACCACGGGCTGAGCCCGGGCGGTCGCGTCCACTGGAATCCGACGACCGCTCTTCTCTACACGCACGCGCTGCGGCGCGGAGAGGGCGTGCTCGCCGAGGGCGGGCCGCTCGTCGTCGACACGGGCCGCTTCACGGGCCGCTCGCCGAAGGACAAGTTCCTCGTCCGTGAGCCCGTCTCCGAGAGCCGCATCTGGTGGGGAGCCGTCAACCAGCCGCTCGCCGAGGAGCGCTTCGAGGGCCTGCGCGACAAGGTCGTCGCGTACCTCGACACGCAGGAGCTCTATGTCGTCGACGCGTTTGCGGGCGCCGACCCCGCGCACCGGATCTCGGTTCGTGTCGTCACCGACCGGCCCTACCACGCGTTGTTCGCGAAGACGATGTTCATCGAGCCGACGGCCGACGAGCTCGCGTCGTTCCGGCCGCAGGCGCTCGTCCTGCACGCGCCGGAGGTCGAGGCCGACCCCGACGCCGACGGGACGCACTCCGGCACCTTCGTCGTGCTCCACCCGACGAGGACGGAGATCCTGATCGGAGGGAGCTTCTACGGGGGCGAGATCAAGAAGGGGATCTTCACGGTCATGAACGACCGGCTGCCGCTCGAGGGTGTCTTCCCGATGCACTGCTCCGCGAACGTCGACGACGACGGGCGCGTGGCGGTGTTCTTCGGCCTCTCCGGGACCGGCAAGACGACCCTGTCCGCCGACCCGGAGCGCCACCTGATCGGCGACGACGAGCACGGCTGGGGAGACGCCGGCGTCTTCAACATCGAGGGGGGCTGCTACGCGAAGGTGATCAGGCTCTCCGCCGAGGCCGAGCCGCAGATCTACGCGACCACGCGGCGCTTCGGCACGATCCTCGAGAACGTGGCCGTGGACGAGAGCGGTGTCCTCGACCTCGACGACGACTCGAAGACCGAGAACACGCGCGCCGCCTACAAGCTCGAGGAGATCTCGAACGCCCTGCCCGCGAAGCAGGCGGGGCACCCGAGCGCGGTCGTGATGCTGACGGCGGACGCGTTCGGGATCCTGCCGCCGATCGCCCGGCTGACGCGCGACCAGGCGATGTTCTACTTCCTGTCCGGCTACACGGCCAAGGTCGCCGGGACCGAGATCGGCGTCACCGAGCCGCAGGCGACCTTCTCGACCTGCTTCGGAGCACCCTTCCTGCCGCAGCGGCCCGCCGTCTATGCGCGGATGCTGGGCGAGAAGCTCGACCAGCATCCGCACGCGACCGTCTGGCTCGTCAACACCGGCTGGACGGGCGGGCCGTTCGGTGAGGGACACCGGATGCCGATCGCGGCGACGCGGGCGCTGCTGCGGGCGGCGCTCGAGGAGGGCCTGCGAAGCGTCGAGTACCGCATCGACCCGGTGTTCGGCTTCGAGGTGCCCGTGCGCGTTCCAGGGGTCGAATCGGCGCTGCTCGACCCGCGCTCCACCTGGGCCGACACCGACGCGTACGACCGCATGGCCGCCGATCTGGCGCGGATGTTCCGCGACAACTTCGCCCAGTTCGCGGACACGGTGGACGCCTCTGTCGTCGCGGCCGGGCCCCGCGCGTGATCCCGGACGCGCCATAAGCGCGCCGTCATCGTGGCTCGCCGAGACCGGATTCGCGCCCGCGGACGGTTGAAGCGGCATGGCCGCGTGTCCGGCACGGAGAATTACGGACGCGATGGTGAGAGTCCTCTCATAGCCTCGACGAGTGGCTGCTCGAGCTGAATCGACGCGTCCGGTCCGTGCCTTCGGCACGCACCGGCGCGACCGCTGGTGGGGCGCACCGCTGCTGACGGCGGCCGGCCTGACCGCCTTCGGCGTGTATGCCGTCGTCGCGGCGGCTCAGGGCTCGCGACTACCTCTACACGGGCGGCGGGGCGAAATACCTGTCGCCGTTCTACTCGCCCGACCTGAACAGCATGTTCGGCCTGACGCTGCCGTTCTCGTACGCCTTCCTCGTGCTCTGGTCACCGCTCGGGCTTCGTTTCACCTGTTACTACTACCGCAAGGCGTACTACCGCTCCTTCCTGCTGGCGCCGCCCGCGTGTGCCGTTGCCGGCCCGAGTCGCCGCCGCTACCGCGGCGAGTGGGTGTTCCAGAACCTCCACCGCTACTTCCTCTACTTCGGCATCGTCGTGCTCGGCTTCCTCTGGTACGACGCCCTGAGGGCGTTCCTCTTCACGGGCTCCGACGGCTCGCTGCACTTCGGCGTGGGACTGGGCACGCTGGTGCTGCTCGCCAACGTGATCTTCCTGTCCGCCTTCACGTTCGGCTGCAACTCGCTCCGTCACCTGGTCGGAGGCCGGCTCGACTGCTTCACGTGCTCGCGTGCTGCCCGCAGGCGCTACCGGCTCTGGCGCGGCGTCACGGTGCTCAACCTGAGGCACATGCAGTGGGCGTGGATCAGCCTGGCGAGCGTCGGGCTCGCCGACCTCTACGTGCGTCTCGCCTCGTCCGGCGTCTTCCACGACCCGAGGATCTTCTGAGTGGCCGTCTCCGGGCTCGAGACCCACGAGCACGACGTGATCGTGATCGGCGCCGGCGGCGCGGGGCTGCGGGCCGCGATCGAGGCGTCCTCGCTCGGCGCCAGGACGGCACTCGTCTGCAAGTCGCTGCTCGGCAAGGCGCACACGGTCATGGCCGAAGGAGGTATCGCGGCCGCCTTCGGCCACATGGACGGCGAGGACACCTGGGAGCGGCACTTCCAGGACACGCTCTTCGGCGGCAAGTACCTGAACAACTGGCGGATGGCGGAGCTGCACGCGAGGGAGGCACCCGACCGCGTCCGCGAGCTCGAGCGGTGGGGCGGCGTCTTCGACCGCCTGCCCGACCGGCGGATGTCGCAGCGGGCCTTCGGCGGCCACACGCACCGGCGGCTCGTCCACATCGGCGACCGCACCGGCCTGGAGCTGATCCGCACCCTGCAGGACCGGGTGGTGCACCAGGACGTCGACGTCTTCATGGAATACACGATCACGCGACTGCTCACCGACGGGAACCGCGTCTGCGGCGCCTTCGGCTACCGGCGGACGACCGGGGAGTTCGTCGTCTTCAAGGCGCGGGCGGTCGTCCTCGCGACGGGCGGGATCGGAAAGGGCTGGCAGATCACGTCGAACTCGTGGGAGTACACGGGCGACGGGCACGCGCTCGGCTACGGCGCCGGGGCCGAGCTGATCGACATGGAGTTCGTCCAGTTCCATCCGACCGGGATGGTCTGGCCCCCGGGCGTCGTCGGGCTGCTCGTGACGGAGGCCGTGCGGGGCGAGGGCGGGTTCCTGCGGAACGGCGACGGGGAGCGCTTCATGGAGCGCTACGACCCCAAACGGATGGAGCTGTCGACCCGGGACGTCGTCGCGAGGGCCATCTACACGGAGGTCAAGGAGGGACGCGGGTCGCCGCGCGGAGGCGTCTACCTCGACGTCTCGCACCTGCCGGAGGCGGAGGTGCGGAAGAAGCTTCCGAGCATGTACGACCAGTTCCTGGAGCTGGCCGGCGTCGACATCACCCGCGAGCCGATGGAGGTCGGCCCGACCTGCCACTACGCGATGGGCGGAATCAAGGTCGACGCCGAGACCGGCGCGAGCCGTGTGCCGGGCCTGTACGCCGCGGGCGAGTGCAGCGGCGGCATGCACGGCGCCAACCGGCTCGGAGGCAACTCGCTCTCGGACCTGCTCGTGTTCGGCAAGCGGGCCGGGACGGGCGCGGCCGAGCACGCATTGGAGGCCCTGGAGCCGCGGGTCGAGCCCGCCCAGGTCGCGGAGGCCGAGGACGCGCTGACCGCCTTCTTCTCCGGGGCGGGCGACGAGGACCCCTACGACCTCCACGCCGACTTGCAGGCGACCATGCAGCAGTACGTCGGCATCTACCGCGACCGGGCCGGCCTGACGGCCGCGATCGCCTCCCTCGAGGAGCTGAGGCGGCGCGCCGGGAAGCTGCGGGTCCCGACAGGCGGCCGCGCGTTCAACCCGGGCTGGGACCTCTGCCAGGAGCTCCAGAATCTCCTCGTCTGCACCGAGGCGGTCACGCGGGCGGCACTCCTCCGCGAGGAGAGCCGCGGCGCCCACAGCAGGCTCGACTTTCCCAGATACGACGACGTCTGGGGCGAGCAGAACATCGTGGTCGCGCGCGGGCCGCACGGCATGACCGTCGAGCCGCGACCGGTCGTGAAGGCCGACAGCCTCGCCGCGCTCGTCGAGGAGCGGAAGGCGCAGGAGCTCCGGTGAGCAATCGCACCTTCGGCGTCTGGCGCGGCGACAGCGAGGGAGGCGGCCTCGTCGAGTACGAGATCGAGAGCCGCGAGGGAATGGTCGTCCTCGACGCGATGCACGAGATCCAGCGCACGCAGGCGAAGGATCTCGCCGTCCGCTGGAACTGCAAGGCGGCCAAGTGCGGCTCGTGCGGCGCCGAGGTGAACGGCCGGCCGAGCCTGATGTGCAAGACGCGGCTCGACCGCTTCCCCGCCGGCGCGACGATCGTCGTCGAGCCGCTGCGGGCGTTCCCCGTCGTGCGGGACCTGGTGACCGACGTGTCGTGGAACTACGAGGTCAACCGGAAGATCCCGCCCTTCACCCCGAAGGAGGACGCGGACTGGCTGATCGGCCAGGAGGACGTCGACCGGATGGCCGAGTTCCGCAAGTGCATCGAATGCTTCCTCTGTCAGGACGTCTGCCACGTGCTGCGCGACCACGACCTCCGGAACCGCTACTACGGGCCGCGGTTCATGGTGCGGATCGCGAGCCTCGAGATGCATCCACTCGACGCCCTCGACCGTACCGGGCTGCTCCACGGCGACGCGGGCATCGCGATGTGCAACGTCACGAAGTGCTGCGGCGAGGTGTGCCCGGAGGGGATCAGCATCACCGACAACGCGATCATCCCGCTCAAGGAGCGCGTCGTCGACAGCTCCTACGACCCGATCGCGAAGCTCATCCGCCGCATCGGGCGAGCGCGTCGCTAGAGCCGCGGGGCCTTCGGCCCTTCATGTAGCTTGGGCCTTCGGATGGAGGCCAAGCACGACGTCCTGATCGTGGGGGGTGGGCTCGCGGGCATGCGGGCCGCGATCGAGGCATACGACCTGGGCGCCGACGTCGCCATCGTCTCGAAGCTCCATCCGGTCCGGAGCCACTCGGCCTCGGCCGAAGGCGGCATCAACGCGGCGCTCGGCAACGCCTCCGAGGACAGCCCCGACGAGCACGCGTACGACACCGTCAAGGGCTCGGACTACCTCGGCGACCAGGACGCGATCCAGGTCCTGTGCGACGAGGCGCCCGGCGACGTCTACCAGCTCGAGCGCTGGGGAGCCGTCTTCTCCCGCACGGAGGACGGGCGGATCGCCCAGCGCCCCTTCGGCGCCGCCGGCGAGCCGCGCACCGCCTACGCGGCCGACATCACCGGGCACGTCCTCGTCTCGGTCCTCTACGAGCAGGTGATGAAGCGCGACCTCAAGGTGTACGAGGAGTGGTTCGTCTGGAAGCTGCTCCAGGACAGCGGCCGCTGCCAGGGAGTGATCTGCTGGGACCTGCTGAACGGCGGCCTGAAGACGGTCGGCGCCAAGACGGTCATCCTCGCCACCGGCGGCGCGGGCCGGCTGTACACGGGGACGACGAACGCCTACTCCTGCACCGGCGACGGCATGGCCATGGCCCTCCGGGCCGGCGTCCCGCTCAAGGACATGGAGATGATGCAGTTCCACCCGACGACGCTCGCACCGTCGGGCGTGCTGATCACCGAGGGCTGCCGCGGCGAAGGTGCGTACCTGCTCAACTCCGAGGGCGAGCGCTTTCTCAAGCGCTACGCGCCGAACGCGATGGAGCTGGCCTCCCGCGACGTCGTCTCGAGGGCGGAGCAGACCGAGATCGACGAGGGGCGCGGCATCGACGGCAACGTCCTGCTCGACCTGCGCCACCTCGGTGCCGAGCTGATCCTCGAGCGCCTGCCCGGAACGCGTGAGCTGTCGATGGTGTTCGCGCACGTCGACCCGATCGACGAGCCGATCCCGGTCCGTCCCGGTGCCCACTACCACATGGGCGGCATCGACACCGACGTCTGGGGCCATACAGAGCTCGAAGGCCTCTACGCGGCCGGCGAGTGCGCCTGCGTCTCGGTGCACGGCGCGAACAGGTTGGGCGGGAACGCGCTGATGGAGACGATCACCTACGGGAAGCGGGCGGGCCGGCATGCTGCCGAGTGGGCGCTGACGAACACCACCGTGACGGTTCCGGCCGGTGTCGAAGCGGACGCCGAGCGGGAGCTGAAAGAGCTGCTCGACCGCAAGCAGGGAGAGCGTCCGTGGTCGATCCGCGAGGAGCTCGGCGAGTCGATGCACGAGAACTTCGGCGTGTTCCGCCGCGAGGACGAGATGCTGGAGGAAGGCCAGATCATCGCGGGCCTGCGCGAGCGCTACGAGCACGTGATCGTCGACGACAAGGGCGACGTCTTCAACAGCGACCTGACGCAGGCGCTCGAGCTCGGGTTCATGCTCGAGCTCGCCGACTGCATGGTCGTCTGCGGGCTCGCCCGCAAGGAGAGCCGCGGTGCACACGCCCGGCCCTACGACTACCCTGACCGGGACGACGAGAGCTTCATGAAGCACACGATCGTCCGTTGGGCCGACGGACATCCGGAGCTCGAATGGAGGCCCGTGACCGTGACGAAATGGCAGCCGCAGGAAAGGAAGTACTGACATGCGCATTCCCAGTCTCAAGCTCGGCCTGACCATCCTCGGCTCGGCCGCAGTGCTCGCCGCGGGCGCCACCGCGGGTGTGGCTCTCGGCTCGCCGTCCCGCGCCGCAGCCGGCTCGCCGATCCATCAGGCGTTTCAGAAGACGGCGGCCGTCCCGAGCGGCCACTTCAGCTTCACGGTCGTGGTTACGGGAACGGGGACGTCCAAGACAGCGTTCGCTGTCAGCGGCTCGGGCGCCTTCGACACGAAGCACCAGGTGAGCGCGATCACCGTGAATCTCGGTCCGCTCGCGGGCGTGCTCGGCGGGGCGGTGGGCGGTGTCGCGGTGCCGAAGTCGATCGACATCGTGTCGGTCAAGAACGTCGTCTATGTGCACCTCCCGGCCGTGGCGAGCCAGGTCGCTCCGGGGAAGGAGTGGCTCAGGTTCGACTCGAAGAGCATTCCGGCGTCCGTGACCAAGGGCGTCAACCCGAGCCAGATCAATCCGCAGAAGGCCCTGGCAACGCTGACCGCCTCGCTGTCGGTGCACAAGGTCGGTTCGGCCACCGTGCGCGGGACGTCGACGACCCACTACCGCGTGACCGTGAACACCGCGAAGGTGATCACCATCCTGCCGAAGGCGCAACAGGGCTCCACGCTCAAGACGCTGAAGGCGGCCGGCATCACCAGCGTGCCGATCGACGTCTACGTCGACGGCTCCGGCTACGTCCGCCGGGTCTCCGTCTCGCTCAGCAAGATCGCGGTGCAGAAGGGGTCTCCGCCCACGGCGATCAAGGTGTCGGTCGACCTCTACGACTTCGGCCACGCCGTGCACGTGACCGCGCCGCCCGCATCCAAGACCGCCGACGGCTCGAAGGTGCTCGCGCAGCTCCTCGCGGGCCTGACCGGTACGGGGGGTTGATGGACGTCGCGCTGAAGATCTGGCGCTTCGACCCCGCCTCGGGCGAGCGCGTGCTCTCCGACTACGAGGTCGAAGCGCCCGAGTGGGCGTGCCTGCTCGACGTTCTCGACATCATCAAGGACAAGGTCGACGGAACGCTCGCCTACCGCAAGAGCTGCCGGATGATGATCTGCGGCTCCTGCGGGATGCGCATGGACGGCGCCGCGGTGCTCGCCTGCAAGGAGCGGATGAAGCCGATGGTCGACGCGGGTCACGTGCCGGTGATCTCGGCCATGGGGAATCTCCCGGTGGTCAAGGACCTCGTGGTCGACATGGATCCGTTCTGGGCGAAGATGCGCGCGATCAAGCCGTGGCTCGAGCCCGGCTACGCGGATCCCGGCGAGAAGGAGAACGTCGTCTCGCACGAGCGGATGGAGGTCATCCACAAGGAGTCGCTCTGCATCAGCTGCGGCTGCTGCGTCTCCGAGTGCAACTCGATGGAGTCCGATCCCGAGTTCCTCGGGCCGGCCGCGCTCGCCAAGGGGATGCGGTTCGTCGGCGACGCGCGTGACGGCGAGACCGTCGAGCGGCTCGAGAGCTACAGCGGTTATCACGGGATCTGGGACTGCACCCGCTGCTACTTCTGCACGGAGCGCTGCCCGAAGGGCGTCGACCCGCGCGACGCGATCGCAAAGCTCGGTGCCGAGGCGGTCAAGAACGGAATCGACCGCGACATGGGAGCGAAGCACGCCAAGTGGTTCGTCAGATCGTCGGAGACGGCCGGGTGGTTGCGCGAGACGGAGCTCGTCCCCAAGACGCAGGGAGTCGTCGCCTCGATCAAGGAGATGAAGTTCGCGATGAACCTCGCCCGCCACGGCAAGGTGCCCCTCATCCCGCACGTCGCGAAGGACGTCGCGGAGGCGCGCGCGCTGCACGACATCGTGCGTCAGCAGGGCCGTGACGGCGCGCTCGGCATCGTGCAGGGCGAGAAGGCGATCTCGCGGATCGAGTTCGCCGAGTCGCACCTCCACGATCAGCCCGGAGAGGCGGGAGACAAGTGACGCGCGTGGCCTACTACAAGGGCTGCCTCGCGTCGCTGTCGGCGAAGGAGCTCGACATCTCGACGCAGGCGCTGGCTCCCCGGCTCGGGACTCGAGCTCGACGAGCTCGAGTCGGTCACCTGCTGCGGCGCCGGCGACATCCACGAGGCCGAGCCCGACTACTACCTGCACCTGAACGCGCGCATCCTCGCCTACGCCGAGCAGACCGGCTCCGACACGCTGATGACGATCTGCAACGTCTGCACGCTCAATCTGCGCCAGGCGAACTGGCAGCTGAAGAACGACGAGGCGCTGCGGGAGCGGGTCAACGCGAACCTGGAGGCGGTCGGGGCGCCGCGCTACGAGGCCGGTGTCGAGGTCAAGCATCTCCTCTGGCTGATCTCCGAGGGCGAGGGCTACGAGCTGCTGAAGGGCGTCGCCCACCGCGGGCTCAAGGGACTCAAGATCGCGCCCTTCTACGGCTGTCAGATCCTGCGCCCGTCCAAGATCCTCGGCTTCGAGGATCCCGACCGGCCCTCGTCGCTCGAGCGCATCATCGAGGCCTGCGGCGGCGAGTCGATCGACTACCCGGCGAAGCTGAAGTGCTGCGGCTTTCCGATCATCCAGGCCCGTGAGGAGGTCGCGCTCGGCGAGCTGATCCAGCCGATCGAGCAGGCGATCGAGCGGGGCGCCGACGCGATGGTGACGCCGTGCCCGCTCTGCCACCTGTCGCTCGACGCATGGCAGTCGAAGCTCGAGAAGGCGACCGGCCGCAAGCTCGGCATGCCGATCATCCACCTCTCGCAGCTGATCGGCGTGGCCGCCGGTCTCGACGAGTCCGAGCTCCGGTTCAAGCGCCACGTCGTCCCGGTCGCGCCGGTGCTCGAGCAGCTTCGCACCTGAGCACCTGGGCCTGGGTAGCGGTCGGCCTGGCCGCCTTTGCACTGGCCTGTCTGGCCTGGGGATGGTTCGAGGCCGGGTGGCCCAGGCTCCGCCGGCTCGAGCTCGAGGTGCCGGGGCTGCCCCCGGAGCTCGCCGGGATGAGGATCGTGCACCTCTCGGACTTCCACCTCGGGGTGCCCTCACGCGGCGTTCGCGCCGTCCGCCGCGGCGTCGAGTGGGCAGCGGGACTGGACGCCGACATCGTGGCCGTGACCGGCGATCTCGTTTCCCGCCCCCGCGGCGAGTCTCAGCTCCGAGAGCTTCTCGCGCGGCTGGCGCCCTGCTACGCGATTCTCGGCAACCACGACCTCGCGGTCAGCCGCGACCCGTTCTCGAAACGGGTCGAGCTGCGCGAGCTGGAGCCCGCGACGCTGCTCCTCGACGAGGGACGGATGCTGGACGTCCGTGGACGGACTGTCTGGGTGGCCGGCTTCGACCCTCGCTCGCGCAACCACGAGCCCGATCTGTCCCGCGAGGCCGACCTGCGGATCGCGCTCTCGCACTACCCGACCGTGCTCGACCGCCTTCCCCCCGGCTCCTTCGAGCTCGTCCTCGCGGGGCACATGCACGACGGGCAGATCTGCATCCCGTATCCCGGCGGCAAGCTGCGGCTCGCGCACCCCCGGGCCGACTACACCCGTGGGATGTACAGCCGCGGCAGCACGCTGATGCACGTCTCGCCCGGCCTCGGCACCACCTTTCTCCCGTTCCGTTTCTTCGCGAGGCCCGAAGCGACGGAGCTCGTCCTGCGGAGCGCTCCGTAGACTGGCGCCCATGGCGCCGCGAGTCTCAGGGCTGACAGGAGCCACGCTCCGGACCGCGCCGTCTGTCTGCCAGGGCTGTGTCTGGTGGCAGTCGCGAGACGGGCGCGAGATCGACAAGGAGCGCTGGCGAGAGAAGGCCGAGGAGGAGTGGGGCGCGTGGGGGACGCTCTACTACGACGACGACGGGCGGCTGCTCGGCTCGATGCAGTACGGGCCGTCCGAGTTCTTCCCGCGGGCGGCGGAGCTCCCGGCAGGCCCTCCGTCCGAGGATGCGCTGCTCGTCACCTGCGCCTATCTCGTCGACCGCTCGACGCCGTGGGTCATGCAGTCGCTCTTCCTCGCGGCGATCGGCGACGCCCGTGACAAGGGTGCGCGCGCCGTCGAGGCATTCGGATACCGGTACCGCGAAGGCTCGTCGATCCACGAGCGCTTCATCGCCCACCGGACGATCTTCCCGCACGACTTCCTCGCGGACTTCGGTTTCGTCGTCGTCCGCTCGCAGGGCCTGGTCGAGCTGGCACGCCTGGAGCTCGGCGGCCTCGTGCCGGTGCTCGAGGGCCCGCGGGCGAGGGTGATGCGCGTGCTGCGGCAGGTCTTCTCGCCCCAGCCGGTGCCTGCGCCACGGCCGTAGGGGCATCTTGCGACGAAGTCCGCCTCGCGGCACCATGGCCTTGTGTGGCGGCGGGCGCCGGAGCCGGAGATCACACAGGAGGACAAATCGCTGCTGGAGGACGAGGATGGGCAAGAGGATTCGTAGGGATCCAGAGCAGGAAGCCCGTTGGGCTGAATTGCGACAGCAGATGCAAGAGCGCATCGACCATCACGAGCGTTTGATCCGCGAGGCCCGCGAGCGCGAGGAGCGTCACCGGGAGGGTTCGCGGCTGAGCTTCGGCCTGTTCCCGCGCTAGGCCGCGAGGGCCTGGCCGGCGAGCAGCAGCTCGGCGATCTGGATCGCGTTCAGCGCGGCGCCCTTGCGGAGGTTGTCGCCGGCGACGAACAGGCAGAGGCCGTTCTCGGCCGCAGGGTCGCGACGGATGCGCCCCACCAGCACGCGGTCGCCGCCGGCGGCCTTGCCGGGCGTCGGGAAGTCCTCGACCTCGACGGCGGGGGAGGCGGCCAGGAGCTCCCGCGCGCGCTCCGGCGACAGCGGCTCCTCCGTCTCGACCCAGATCGCCTCCGCGTGGCCCACCAGCACCGGCACCCGAACGCATGTCGCCGAGATCGGCAGCTCGGGCAGCTCGAGGATCTTCCGGGCCTCGGCGCGGATCTTCGACTCCTCGTCGAACTCGACGCCGTCGAAATCCCAGTCCATGCGCAGGTCGTGCTCGGCCGGCGTCTCGGCGAGCAGCCGCTCCATCGACCGCGCGCCGGCCCCTGACACGGACTGATAGGTCGCGACGCGCACACTCGCCAGCCCTGCCTCCTCGTGGAGCGGCTTGAGCGCGCAGGTCAGCGGAATCGTGCAGCAGTTCGGGTTGGCGACGATGCCGTCGTGCTCGAGCGCCCGGGCGCCGTTCACCTCCGGGACGACGAGCGGCACGCCGTCCGCGAGCCGGTAGGCCGACGACTTGTCGATCGCGACCGCACCGCCGGCCACCGCGTGCGGGACGAGCTCACGGCTCGCCGAGGTGCCGACCGAGAACAGGAACAGGTCGACTCCCGCGCCTGCCAACGCGTCCGGCGTCGCCTCTTCGACGACGATCGAGCCGGTGCCGAACGGCACCGAGTTGCCGGCCGAGCGTGCAGACGCGAAGGCCCGCACACGCTCGTACCCCCGCTCGGCGAGCAGCGCGAGGGTCACCTGTCCGACCGCTCCCGTCGCTCCGACGACTCCGATCCGCACGCCGTCAGGCATCGCCGAGCCCGAAGCGGTCGTGGATCGCCTGCACGGCGCGGTCGACCTCGGACGCCCGGACGACGCACGAGACGCGGATCGACGACGTCGAGATGATCTCGAGGTTGATCCCGGCCTCGGCGAGCGCGTCGAACATGTCGGCCGCGACGCCCGGGTGGCTCTTCATGCCGGCCCCGATCAGCGACACCTTGGCGATGTCCGGATCCTTCAGGACGGCCGTGGCCGCCCACGGCGCGGACGGTCTCCTGGAGGATCGGCTCGGCCACCGCGAGGTCCGTCTTCGGCATCGTGAACGAGATCGTCGCGTGCCCGTGCTCGGAGACGTTCTGGACGATCATGTCGATGTTCACGCCCGCGTCGGCGAGCGGCCGGAACACGCGCGCCGCGATGCCGGGGCGGTCGGGCACGCCGGTGATCGTCACCTTCGCCTCGGTGGTGTCGTGCGTGACCCCCGAGATGATCGCCTTCTCCAGCATGCGTTCGTCCTCCTCCCCGATCCAGGTGCCCTCGCCGTCGCCGAAGGACGAGCGGACGTGCAGCCTCACACCGTAGTTGCGCGCGAACTCGACGGAGCGGAGCGCCATCACCTTCGCGCCCGACGCGGACATCTCCAGCATCTCCTCGTACGTGACCGCGTGCAGCTTCCGCGCCTCGGCGACGATCCGGGGATCGGCGGTGTAGACGCCGTCCACGTCCGTGTAGATCTCGCAGGCCTCGGCGCCGAGAGCGACCGCGAGCGCCACCGCCGTCGTGTCCGAGCCGCCGCGGCCGAGCGTCGTGATCTCCTTGCCGGTCGAGACGCCCTGGAAGCCCGCGACGAGCACGATCTTGTCCTCGTCGAGCGCCTCGTGGATGCGCTGGCAGCGGATGTCGACGATCTTCGCCTTGCCGTGGAAGGTGTCGGTGACGATGCCGGCCTGCGAGCCGGTCAGCGAGATCGCCTCGTGGCCGAGGTCGTTGATCGCCATTGCCGCGAGCGCGACCGAGATGCGCTCGCCGACCGAGATCAGCATGTCCAGCTCGCGCGGCTCGGGCAGCGGCGAGACCTGGTGCGCGAGGTCGATCAGCTCGTCCGTCGTCTTGCCCATCGCGGACAGCACCGCCACGACGCGCGTGCCCGCCTCGCGGGCCGCGACGATTCGTCTCGCGACCGCCTTCAGCCGCTCCGGATCGGCGACCGAGGTGCCGCCGAACTTCATCACGATCGTGCCGACGCGGGCCAGCCGCTCCTCGTGTGCGATCGACGGAACGGCCTCGTAGTGGGTCGTGGCCATGACCTGATTGTAGGGACAGGCCCCCACATACCTAAACTCGCTGCCGTGAGAATCGGGATCGTCAGCGCAGGCGCGATGGGCAGTGCTGTCGGTCGCGCCCTGCGCGACGGAGGCGCGGAGGTCACGACCACGCTCGAGGGGCGCGGCGCGCGAACGGCTCGCCTCGCGCGCGAGGCGGGCCTCACCTGTCTGCCGGACCTCGACGCGGTCGTGCGAGAGGCTGACGTGGTGCTCTCGATCGCGCCGCCCGGTCGGGCCGAGGCGATCGCGGGCTCGATCGGCGAGGCGGCGCGCCGTACGTCGGCCCGGCCGCTCGTGGTCGACCTGAACGCGATCTCGCCGTCCACGGCTCGCCGAATCGAGGAGGCGCTCGCCGCAGCCGGCCTCGAGCTGGTCGACGGCTCGATCTCGGGCCCGCCGCCGGGGAGGCCCGGCACGACGCGCATCTACCTCTCGGGCGCGCGGGCCGCCGAGGTCGCAGCGCTTCCCTTCACCGGCGTCGACACGATCGAGGTCGGGGACGAGGTCGGCACGGCCTCGGCCGTGAAGATGTGCACGGCCTCGGTCTACAAGGGCTCGGTGGCGCTGCTCACGCAGGCGCTCCTGACCGCCCGCGCGAACGGCGTCCTCGGCCACGTGCTCGACGACCTGGGCGAGCTCGCCGACGGCGCCGCCCGGACCATTGCTCGCGCGGCGACGAAGTCCGAGCGGTACGTGGCGGAGATGCACGAGATCGCCGCGACGCAGGCGGCAGCCGGGTTGACGCCGGAGCTGTTCGAGGCGATGGCGACGCACTACGCCGCGCTCGCCGAGCGGCCACTCGCCCAGCGCGATGCGGAGAGCATCGCCCCTCACCCGGAGCTCGACGACGTGCTGGGAGATCTCGATGGGTGATGCCACGATCTCGCGCGCTCGGCTGCGCGGTCTGGCGTGTCTGGGCCGCTCCCGCCCGGCCGAGCCCGGCGAAGCCGGCTTCGACCGAACGTGAGCTTCACGCCGTCGCGTCGCCACCGATACGCCCGCGTATCGGCGACGCCACGTCACCGCGCCCCAGAGCAGCCAGCCCACGCCCCGAGGAGCACGATCTCGTGGCATCAACCATCTGGCGCCGGACTGTCGATAGCCTGCGCGCGTGCAGGAGCCCCGGCCCAGGCGCGTGGCCGTCACGTCGGCGATCCGCTACGTGATCCCGGCCGCGGTCAGCGGCTACTTCCGGATCCTCGACCTCGAGCGAGGCCGGGTGTCGTTCGTGACGCCGTCGCCGGAGAGCACGTTTCGCGCGCGCGACCCGAATCCGCGGGGAGGGACGCGCGGCGCGCGGGGTGTGTCGGCGTACGGCGACCGGCTCGTCGTCGCCAACGCGGAGCGACTGTTCGTCTTCGACTCGTCCTGGCGTCTGCTCGCCGAGCTCAGCGACCGCCTGATGTCGGACGTCCACGACGTGCTCGCCGAGGAGCACGGGGTCTGGGTCGCCGCGACGGGTTGCGACCTGCTGCTCTTCGTCCGCTGGGACGGGCGGATCGAGCACGAGTGGTCGCTTCGGAGAGACCGGAAGCTCCTGCGGGAGCTGGGGTTCCGAGAGCGGTCGCTTCCCCGCATCGACCCGGACGTCGACTGGCGCGATCCCGGCGCCAGAGGCGCGGGGTACGAGCGGTTGCACCTGAACAGCCTCGCCCGCGGCGAGAACGGGCTGCTCGCGTCGCTCGGACGCGTCGTCTGGACGGTCGAGCCGAGCCCCGAGTGCGCCTCCGCCCTCGTCCAGGTGTCGCGCAAGGGGGCGGTGTCGGTCCTCCACCGGCAGGAGGCGACGGTCGCGCCGAACCACAACGTCGCCGAGGACGGCGATCTCCTCGTCTACAACGACAGCAACCGGCACTGCCTGGTCGCGTACGACCGCTCGCAGGGTGCGGAACGATGCGCGGTTCCGATTCCCGGCGACCCGAGCTGGGCGCGCGGTCTCGCGCGCGTCGGCCCGGCCCGCTGGCTGGTCGGGAGCCAGGCACCGCTCGCGGTGTACGAGGTCGACCTCGAGCGCGCCGAGATCGTCGCCGAGTACCCGCTGGGCGGCATCCAGGACGAGACGGTGTACGGCATCTGCCCGTTGCCGGACGAGTTCGACGACCCGCGCCAGCCGCTCGGCGCCGACCCGTACGAGTTCTGGAAGCGCGCCGAGAGCGTCACCCCGATTCCCCTGTGACCCCGATCCCCCTGTGACAGAGCCCCGGAGAGTCGTCATCACCTCCAGCGTTCGCTGGGCCTGGATCAGCGAGGTCAGCTCCTACTTCCGCATCCTCGACCTCGAGCAGGAGCGTGTCACGTTCATCGCACCCGTCCCCGAGAGCGAGTGGCGGGCGCAGGACCCGAACCCGCGCGGAGGCGCCCGCGGCGCGAGAGGCGTCGCCGTCCACGAGGACCGGCTCGTGATCGCGAACGGCGAGCGGCTGTTCGTCTTCGACACGTCCTGGCGGCTCGTCGCTCAGCTCACGCATCCGATGCTCTCCAACGTCCACGACGTGCTCGCGGAGGAGAACGGCATCTGGGTGACCGCGTGCGGCTGCGACATGCTGGTGCGGGTGAGCTGGGAGGGCGAGCTGGAGGACTGGTGGTCGTTTCGCAGTGACCGGCGCCTCTACCGGCAGCTCGGGTACCGACGCCGCAACCTCCCGCGCGTCAGCCCCGACCTCGACTACCGCGACCCGCGTGTCCAGGCGGAGAGCGCCGACGTCGTGCACCTGAACGGCGTCGTCCGGAGCTCAAACGGGCTGCTGCTCTCGTTCGGCTGCGTGACGAACACCGGCGAGGAGCAGGCGTCCGCGATCCTCCGCCTCTCCGAGCGGGGACGCTTCGGGCGGCGCCGCGCGTCGCTCCTCCTCCACCGGCGCGGCGCTGCCGTTCCGAACCACAACGTCGGTGAGGAGGACGGGCTCCTCGTCTACAACGACAGCAACGGGAACCGCCTCGTGGCCGTCGACGTGAGGAGCGGCGAGGAGCGGGTCGCGGTCGACATCCCCGGCGACCCGGGCTTCGCACGCGGGCTCGCGAGGATCGGCCCGGGCCGGTGGCTGGTCGGCAGTCAGGCGCCGCTCGCGGTGTACGAGGTGGACCTGGATCGGCGGGAGATCGTCGCGACCCACGAGCTCGGTGGGGTGGAGAACGAGACCGTCTACGGGATCTGCGCGCTGCCCGAGCGGTTCGGAGACCCGCCGCCGGTCGCCGCGGACGAGCAGGATCCGTACGCCTTCTGGCGCCAGGTGGGGCCGGGCACCGGGTTCACGAGGGCTCCGGCGTGAGCGAGATCGTCCGCCGCGTCGTCATCACGTCGAACGTCCGAAACGCGATCGCGGGGAAGACGGGAGGGTACTTCCGGGTGCTGGATCTCGAGCGCGGCCGCGTCTCGTTCCTCTCGCCGGTCCCGGAGAGCATCTACCGGGACGTCGACCCGAATCCGCGCGGCGGCCAGCGCGGCGGGCGCGGCGTCTCCGTGCACGGCGGCCGTCTGGTGATCGGGAACGCCGAGAGCATGTTCGTCTTCGACCGCGCCTGGAAGCTCCTCGCGAGCATGACCCATCCCTTGATGGCCAACATCCACGACCTCCTCGCCGAGGAACGCGGGCTGTGGGTGACGGCGACCGGTTGCGATGCGCTGCTGCTGATGGGCTGGGACGGCGAGCTCCTCGGCTACTGGACGCCGCTGGACGACGAACCGCTCGCCGCGGAGCTCGGGCTTCCGCTCGACTCGATGCCGCCTTTCGACCCCACGGTCGACTACCGCGACCCACGCCTGCGTGGGCGCACCCACACGGTCCACATCAACTCGGTCACGCGTGGCCCGGACGGCCTCCTCGTCGGGTTCGGTCGCGTGCACGAGTACCGCGCGGGGGCCGGCGTGGGCGATTTCGTGGTCGTGCAGCTCACCGACCACGTCGTGCCGCTCCAGGCTGCGCGCGGGCAAGTCCTCCGCCGGGTTCACGCCGGCGACGTCCCCAACCACAACGCGGCGCAGGACGGCGATCTCCTGCTCGTCAACGACTCGAATCGCGGGCTGCTCGTCGTGTACGACCTCGCACGGGGAGAGGAGGTCTGCGCCGTGCCCGTGCCGGGGAAGCCCGGCTTCGCGCGCGGCCTCGCCCGCCTCGGGCCGAACCGCTGGCTCGTAGGGAGCCAGGAGCCGCTCGCGGTCTACACCGTCGATCTCGAGCAGGGCGAGGTCGTCGCCGCGTATCCGCTCGACGGCGTCGAGGACGAGACGGTGTTCGCGATCTGTCCGCTCCCGGACGAGTTCGACGACCCGCACCATCCGGACAGCCCGGACCCGTACGCCTTCTGGAAGAAGAGCGCCGCCGCCATCGGCATGACGCCGATCCCGACGAGGCCCCGCGGGGTTTCCGGCGGGCCCGGCAGAGCGTGAGTCGCGTCGTCGTCACCTCGGTCGTCCGCTATGCCGCGGCGGGGGAGATCGGGGGCTATGTCCGCGTGCTCGATCTCGACCGCGGCCGGGTCTCGTTCGTCGCGCCCGTACCCGACAGCCTCTACCGGCACGTCGACCCGAATCCGCGCGGCGGTCTGCGCGGAGGCCGTGGCGCATCGGCGCACGGCGACCGGCTCGCGATCGCGAACGCCGAGCGCCTGTTCGTGTTCGATCCCTCCTGGATGCTCGTCGAGGAGGCGACACATCCCTTCACGGCCAACATCCACGACGTTCATGCCGACGAGCGCGGCGTCTGGGTGACCGCGACCGGCTGCGACGCGCTGCTCCTGGTCGGCTGGGACGGCCGGCTGCTGGACATCTGGACGTTGCAGGACGACGAGCGGCTCGTGGAGGAGATCGGCCTCCCACCCTCGCTGACGCCCTTCGACCCGTCGCAGGACTACCGGGATCCGCGCGGGCACCGCCGGACGCACACGATCCACCTCAACGCGGTCGCGCGGGGCTCGCAGGGGCTGCTGGTCGGATTCGGGCACATCCACGGGTTCTTCGAGCCGGCCGGCGGCGAGTCCGCCATCGTCCGGCTCGACGACGGAGCGGCGAGCCTCGCGTCCGCACCGGCATCCGTCCTCGAACGCCGGCCCGCTCCCAACGTGCCGAACCACAACGTGGCCGAGGAGGGCGACCTGCTCGTCCTCAACGACACGAACCGCGGCGTTCTCGTCGCTTACGATCGCCGCCTCGGCGAGGAGCGCGCCGCGGTGACGATTCCGGGAAATCCGAGCTTCGCGCGCGGTCTCGCGAGGCTCGCGTCCGGCCTCTGGCTGGTCGGAAGCCAGGAGCCGCTGGCCGCCTACGCCGTCGACCTCGACCGGGGCGAGGTGGTCACCGAGTTCCCGCTCGGCGGCGTCGAGAACGAGACCGTGTTCGCGATCTGCCCGCTCCCGGACGCGTTCGACGATCCGGCGCAGCCGCCCGCCGACGACCCCTACGCGTTCTGGCGCCGGGCCGCTCCGGGCAAGGGGATGAGCCCTATCCCATCTCGCGGCGGCCCGATAACGCCCGGCCGAGCGTGACCTCGTCCGCGTACTCGAGGTCGCTGCCGACGGGCAGGCCACTCGCGAGCCGGGTGACGCGCGCGCGGCCGCGCAGCCGGTCGGCGATGTAGGCGGCGGTCGCCTCGCCGGTCATCGTCGGGTTCGTGGCCAGCACGACCTCCTCGGTGTGGTCGCGCTCGACCCGCTGGAGCAGCTCGTCGATCCTCAGGTTGCCGGGCTCGACGCCGTCGATCGGCGACAGTGCGCCGCCGAGCACGTGGTAGAGGCCCCGGTACTCCGAGGTGCGCTCGATCGAGAGCAGGTCGGCCGGCTGCTCGACGACGCAGATCACGGTGCGGTCGCGCCGTGCGTCCAGGCAGATCGCGCAGACCTCGTCCTCGGTCAGGTTCCCGCACTCGCGGCAGAAGCGCACGCGCGCCTTCACGTCCTCGATCGCCCGCGCGAGCGCCAGCGCCTCGTCGGTGCCGACCCGCAGGATGTGGAAGGCGAGTCGCTGCGCGGTGCGGGTGCCGACGCCGGGGAGGCGGGTCAGCTGCGCGACGAGGTTGTCGACGGCCGGCGGGAACACGGCCCCATTGTCTCAGGCGAGCAGGCTGCGCCAGTCGTCGGGGACGTCTGCCGGAGCCCAGTCCGTCACGCCGTCCGCCGCTCGGAGCGCGATGTGGCAGATCGGCTCGTCCCCGGTCGCTCCGTGCATGTGGACGAGACCGCCCGGGACGACGACGATTCCGCCCTCGGCCACGAGCTGCCGTTCCTCGCCGGCGAGTTGGACGAAACCGCTTCCGCGCACGAAGTAGAGCACCTGCTCGCTCGGGTGGGTATGCGGCCGCGTGTGCGCTCCCGCGTCGAAGTGGACGGCGAGCAGCTCGAGCTTCTCGGCTCCGCCCGCCTTGGCCAGGTTCTGCATGCGGACTCGGCCGGTGAAGTTCTGCGGCTCGGGCGCGGGGCCGGCCTGTGACTCGTCGATCCGCTGCACGAGGAGCGGGTTCATCACATTCCCGGCAGGCCGAGCCCACCCAGCCCGGTCGCCGCCCCCATCTTCGTCTGCGCGAGCGCCTGCGCCGCGCGGATCGCCTCGTTGACGGCCGCGAGCACCGTGTCCTCGAGCAGTTCGGGGTCGTCCGGGTCGATCGCCTTCGGGTCGATCTTGATCTCGCTGATCTCGCCGGCACCGGTTGCCTTTACGGTGACGAGGCCGCCGCCCGCGGACGCCTCGACGGTCTCGGTTGCAAGCTCGTCCTGCACCCGTGCCATCTGCTCCTGCATCTGCTGCGCCTGCTGGAGCAACTTGTTCATGTCGAATTGCGCCACGGCTGGTCAGGTTACCGGTTCTCTGGCGAGCGAAAAGCAAGCTGCGCTAGGACGCAGGGAGCGCTCATATTGCCAATATGAGCGCGACTGAGGACAACGCGAAGCGCCGCTTTGCAGCCGTCAGAGGCCGGATCACCTGGCCAGTCGTGGCGTCGGGCCATGTTCTATTCGTCCACCTCTCTCGCGTCGAAGGTCTCCTTGAACAGTGCGACCAGGTCGTCCTCGCTCGGCGAGGGTGCCTCCTCGGCCTCGCCTCGCTCGCGCTTCTCGCCGACCACGAAGACGACGGCGAGCTTGCGCCCGGTCACCTCGTAGAGCGCCTCGCGGAGCACGGTCGCGTTCTTCGGGTCCTCGGCGAGCCCTCGGTGGAACTCGGCCTCGGCCGGGAATTCGATCGTCAGCTCGTCGCCGGCGAGCCCGATGGGATGGGCCTCGCCGAGCACGGAGGCGGCCGGGATCGAACGCGCCGAGACCGCGGGGAGCACCGAGCGCTGCCAGGCCTCCTGCAGCTGCCCGAAATCGAGCGAGGGAGGCTCCGACGCCGGCTCGGACTCTGTGTCGGAAGGCGCTCCTGGCTCCTCCTGTGCAACTTCCGTGACAGGGCCGGACACTTCTGTGTCAGGGACTGTTGGCCCCGCCGGCGCGTCGGCCACGTCGCCGCGGGGAGAACCCTTGGCCCGCGACGACTCTCCTCCAACGTGGCTCGTCGGAGCATGGCCGCGCTGCTCGAGCAGCTCGAGCCGGTAGGCGAGCGACTCGTGCGAGAGGTCGGAGCCCGGGCGGGTCACCTTGACGAGCGCCAGCTCGAGCGGCAGGCGCGGGTCTCCGCCCTGGCGGGCGTCGTCGACGGCCACGGCCAGGAGGTCGCAGAGCCGAAGCACGGTCGCCTCGGGAAGCTGGTTCGCCTGCGCGAGCAGCTTCTCGCGCGTCTCTTCCGTGACGGGAAGCGTCTCCGGCACCTGGCCGAGGTGGTGGACGAGCAGCAGGTGCCGCAGGTGCTGGAGCAGGTCGCCGACGAGCCGACCGATGTCCTGACCTTGCTCCGAGAGCTGCTCGACGAACGTGAGCGCGCCGGCCGTGTCATGGTCGATGACGAGGTCGCAGAGCTGGAACAGCGCTTCCTCGTCGACGGCGCCGAGCAGCTGGAGGACGCTCTGCACGGTCAGCTCGCCGCCCGTCGCCGCTGCGAGCTGGTCGAGCATCGACACGGCGTCTCTGAAGCTGCCCTTCGAGGCGCGCGCGATCTGGGACAGGGCCGCCTCGGGCACCTGGAACCCCTCGCCGTCGGCGACGCGGCGCAGCACCTTGACGAGATCCTCGAAGCGCGGGCGGGCGAACGAGAACGTCTGGCAGCGCGAGCGCACCGTGCCGATCACCTTGAGCAGGTCGGTCGTGCAGAAGACGAACAGGAGATGCGGCGGCGGCTCCTCGATCAGCTTCAGCAGCGCGTTCCAGGCCGCATCCGTGAGCTGGTGCGCCTCGTCGAGGATGTAGACCTTGTAGCGCCCTTCAACCGGCTGCAGAACGACGCGCTCCCGGATCTCGCGGATGTCGTCGATGCCGCGCTGCGACGCCGCGTCCATCTCGACCACGTCCAGCGAAGTGCCGTTCGCGATCGCGACGCAGGCATGGCAGGTGTTGTCGGGAGTCGTGGTCGGCCCCTGCGCGCAGTTGACGCTCTTCGCGAGGATGCGCGCCATCGACGTCTTGCCGGTTCCGCGCGGCCCTGCGAAGAGGTAGGCCTGGCGGAGCTGGTCGTTCGCGATCGCGTTCCGCAGCGTCCGCACGACCGGCTCCTGGCCGACGACGTCGTCGAAGGTCTGCGGACGGTACTTGCGGTAGAGCGCGGCCACGGGTCGATTCAAGCAGAGAAGGGTCGGCTCGTCGCCGGAGCGCACCCGCCGAGGTCGCGATAGCCTGGAGTGGCAGGTCGACAGGGAGCCGAGATGCGGCAGGCGCGAGGATGGTTGCTCCGGGTGGTTCTCGCTTCGATCGTCGTCAACGCGGCGTTCGGGATCTACGCTCTCGTCGGCCCGCACCTCGGTACGCGGGCGGGCCAGGTGCTCGCGACGTCCGCCTGCGTGACCGGAGCCGGGATCTTCACGCTCGCCTGCCTGCCCGCCTGGGAGCGGCGGCGACTCCGACTCGTGGGGGCAGTCGGCATCGTGGCGTCGATCCTGGGGTTCGGGATGCTCGCGCTCGGTGCCTGGCTCCGCACCGAGAACTCGACCTACTGGAAGCTGGCCGGCACCGCCGTCGTCGTGGCGAGCTTCGCGGCGCTCGTGAGCCTTCTCGCGCTCGCCAGGCTTCCTGCTTCCTACCGCGCCGTCTTTCCGGCAACCGTGGCGCTCGCGGCGGCCCTGGCGGGGATGATCGTCTTCGCGGTCTGGGACGGGAGCCCGTCGTCGACCTACGGCCGGGCGATGGGCGTGGTCGCGGTCCTTCTCGCCGCGGCGGCGGTCGCGACGCCGGTGCTCCACCGGGCGGCGCGGAGCGAGCCCGCCGCGGAGCCGCCGCCGGCGGGCGTCGAGCTGCGCTTCTGCCCGTCCTGCGGGCGGCCTGTCGCCGCCGACGGGCCCGCCGAGGTGGGCTGCTCGGCGTGCGGCGCGCTTCCGCGTGGAGTTCGGTTAGAGGGTTGATGTGAAATTCGGCCGACGTCGGGGGCGCTCCAGCCAAGCCGGGCGGTGGGTCGTTCGCGGCGCGTAGCAGCGCTACGTGTCGCGGGCGAACGTGCTGATCCGGCGCCGTGTCTGGGGCGTCATCGGCCCGGCTGGATTTCCATCAGGCCTCAGAGCCCGACGCACGTCGTCACCCTGGTAGCGTCCTCCGGTGTGGACGCCGGAGGCTGGACCGTCTCGCTGCTCCAGGCCGGCGCGCTGCCGATGGAGCCGGAGCAGCTCGTGCCCGAGGGCGTTCTCACGGGCACGGTCTCCGTTCCCATCAACACCCTGCTCCTTTCGGGTCACGGCCGGACGGTGCTCGTCGACACCGGGTCGGGCCCGCTCGTCTCGCTCTGGAAGGGCACGACGGACGATCTGCCCGAGCAGCTCGAGCGTCTCGGCGCCGCGCCCGATCTGATCGTCCTCACGCATCTCGACTTCGACCACGTCGGCGGCGTGCTGGCCGGCGAGTGGCCCGGGGACGTGCGCCTGCGCTTCCCGGAGGCGCGGGTGGCTGCGCCGGCGGCGGGGGTCGCGGCCGCGCGGGAGCACGAGCCGGACGACTACGAGAGGCGGTGCGTCGAGCTGCTCGAAGCCGCCGGCCTCCTCGATGAGCTCGCCGACGGAGCCGAACCTGCACCGGGCCTGCGGTTGCGGGCCGCACCCGGACATCGGACCGGCCACTCCGTCCTCGAGATCGGCGACGGCCTCGTCCAGACGGCGGACCTCGTCCACCACACACTGCAGGTCGAGCATCTCGAATGGGACCACGCGTTCGACGAGGACGCGGAGCTCGCCCTCGCGACCCGCACCCGGTTCTTCGGCGAGCTCGCCGACCGGGGAGTCCCGGTGGCTGCGAGTCACATCCGCGGCTTCGGGCGGATCGAGCGCGCCGGCGACGGCCTGCGCTGGGTCGAGCTGCAGTAGCCCGGTCGCGCGGACGCATCTTCGAGGCGAATCGCTCGGGCGGCGCCTGCGCTGCGGGCTCGGGTCAGGCGGTTCCGCGGCACCTGCGAGACACTCCTTAGCGCTGCTTCCTTCCGGATCTGACGCGGTTCGAAGGCTCCCAGTGCGCGGGACCTGACCGTCAACGCTCGCTTCGCGGGCCCAGGCCCCGTTCGATTCCGCCCCTCGGACGGTGTTCGGCCCCGCTATAGCGGATTGCGGGTTCAGGGAACCGCTAGCTCCCCACCTAGCGCGACCGGGCGGGACGAGTGTACCGGCTGCGGTATCTTCACTAGCGCCGGGGCGCGTAGCTCAGCGGGAGAGCGCCCGCTTCACACGCGGGAGGTCGCTGGTTCGATCCCAGCCGCGCCCATCGCTCAACCAAGCCTTTCCGGGTCTCTGGACATGCATCACGGAGGTCGAGTGGTGAGTGAAATGGTGCGGGCGCGTGGCCGGAGGCGTGAACGGCGTGCCCCAATTACCATCGCCACCCGTGGCCGAGGGCGTCGTCATCCGTCCCGAGCGCGAGGCGGACTATCCCGTGATCGCAGAGGTGGTCCGCGCGGCATTCGTCGGACACCCTGACGAGGTCGCGGCGTTCGTCGAGCGCATTCGGGCGTCGGAGCAGTTCATTCCGGAGTTGGCGTTGGTCGCCGAGGACTCCTCCGGTGTGATTGCTCACGTGATGCTGAGCTGGGTCGGCGTTGAAGGCGGATCCCGTTCAAGGATCCTCAATCTCACGCCGATGTCGGTTCGGCCTGACCGCCAGCGCATCGGTGTGGGGACACGGCTGATCCGGGACGCGCTCGGCCGCGCCGAAGCAGCAGGCGAGCCTGCCGTCATGGTCGAGGGCGTTGCCGCGTACTATCCTCGCTTCGGCTTCGAGCGGGCGAGCGCGCTCGGCTTCATCTCCCCGCATCCGAAGATCCCCGACGCCGCTTTCATGGTCAAACGGCTCCGGGGATACAGCTCCGACCTCGCCGGTCGGATCGTCTATCCGGCCGCGTTCGACGCTCTCGGGTACTAACGACCGGTCTGAGAAGAGCGGCGCACTCGGCGGGTCGCAACGTGCCTAACGAAGTCCTCGAGCGTCGGCTACGAGACCCTCGGCTGGGCCAGTGCGCGGGAGTGTTCCCTGAGTCAGTCGCCGATACGGACGCCGATTTTGCAACTCGTCGGGCCGAATTCTTCTAGAGGCGGAAGAGGCGCCGGAGTCGAGCGCGACCGCGACGAACGAGTGCGTTGGCACTCGGCCATACACCTCGGCGTTGTCAATCAGGGAACATCCCGATGCAGCCCTCGACCGCGTCATGGAAGCTTCGATCGAAGATCTGTTGAGCACTTATAAGTTCGCGTCGTAGCCGGTCGGGGTGGGTGGGAATCCGCCTGCTCACCACCGGGCCGGGGGAAGGAGTCAAAGGGGTGAGTCTGGATCAGAAGAGGGCGAGGATCTTCGGCGTGCTCTTCCTCGTCACGTTCGTCACGTCGATAACTCGCTCTGTGGCTCTACCAGCCGGTGCTCGACGACCCGGTGGGCTACATCGCGGGCGGTGGGCAGAGCAACCGCATCTTCTTCGGAGCCCTCCTGGAACTACTGCTGATCATCGCGAACATCGGCACCGCGGTCGTGATCTTCCCGATCGTCAGGCGACAGAGCGAAGAGCTCGCGCTCGGGTACGTGACCGCCCGCCTGTTTGAGTGCACGTTCATCCTCGTCGGCATCGTCGCGGTCTTGGGGATCGTCACGTTGCAGCAGGAGGTTGCGGGCGCGTCCGAAGGCACGGTCGCCTACACCCTCGCCGCGATCAAGGACTGGACGTTCCTTCTCGGGCCCGGCTGGGTCGTCGGCTGGGGGAACGGGCTGATCCTCGGCTACCTGATGTACAGCTCCGGTCTGGTGCCGCGAAAGATGACGTGGCTCGGCCTCGTCGGCGGACCGCTCATCATCCTGTCGGGCACCCTCGTCATGTTCGGCGTCGCCGACAAGGGCGGCGCCTTCCAGTCCATCGCGACGATCCCGGAGTTCTTGTGGGAGCTGTCGCTCGGCGTCTACTGCACCGTGAAGGGCTTCAGGCCGTCGTCCCCGATCCTTCGAGCCGACGCTGATGAGCGCGTGGCGATGGCCGCCTCAGCGCCCGCCTGAACACCAGATCTGTCGGCCATCGTGGAGGGAGGTGGCACGCGTCGCCTCCCTCGACGGCCGACTAGGAGAACGAGGCCTCTTGGCGGAGCCGTATGCGGGTCGCCGCCGCGCGCACGATGCGGCGGCGACGGTCGCCGGGCGACCATACGGCGGCTCAGATCGCCTCTCAGGGCCTGCCTACTCGGGTTCGGGCTTCTTCGTGGTCTTCTCGTCGGGCTTCGTGACGCCCTTGTCTACCACCTTCACGCTCTCGTCAGCAGGGGTTTTCGTCTCGGGTTTCTGTTCGCCCTGGCCGTAGTCGGTCGAGTAGAAGCCTGAGCCCGTGAAGGACGTGGAGATCGGGTAGAAGACTCTGCTCACCGGCTCTGCACCGCAGACCTCGCAGGCGGTCGGGGGCGGGGCGCCCATGCCGTGGATGGCCTCGAACTCGTGGCCTTTCGGGCAGCGGTACCCGTAGGTGGGCATCCCGGCCAAGGCTACAGGGGCCTCCGGGGTTGAGGCGCCTCTCGTGCATCTCGCCAAGACGGGTTGGGGAACGCGGCGTTTGACGGCTCGTGCCCGGCCGAAGGGTAGGCTGACTCTGAGGGAAAATCGAGCAGGGAGGACTGCGGTGGCGCAGACGGAGAACGGGTCGCGAGGGCGCGTCGGTGATCTCGTCGTTGTCGAGGGGCATCGCGTCGGTCAGGGACGGCGCATCGGTGAGATCCTGGAGGTGCTCGGCCAGCCTGGCCACGAGCACTACCGCGTCCGCTGGGACGCCGATCGTGAGAGTGTCTTCTATCCCTCCAGCGACTCGACGATCCAGCACGCGAAGCCGAAGAAGAAGAGCAAGTAGACCGAGCCTTCGACGTGCTCCGCCAAACCTCACGCAACCGGGGAATGAAGCTTCACGACCCAGCCGGAAGGATCGCCGCCGCCCAGGCGCACACCGAGGCGATCCTGGCAGGGGCGGCCGATGCCTGAATACAGCCTCCGCCTGCAACCTCACGCCGCCGCGAAGGGCCTCTCCGCGATGGCCACCGTTCGCGGCGGCTACACCGACTCGCGACAGCTCGAGATTGGCGACCGGATCCCACAAGTCGGTAGCGACCCGCCGACACTACTCCTCTTCCACGGCATCGCCACCTGGACGATCGACAGCATCGACAACGACGGGCTCCTCTGCTGCCACCCGAGCCCAAGCCTGCTCGGCTAGTCCTTAGGTATCCGTCACAGTGGGAACGGGGCTGTCACCGGCCACCCCGGCACGCCCCCCACCACCCCTGCCGTGGCCGTAGCTCGGTTCTGGGGATGGTGGAGCGCCGAGTGCCGTCCCCTTGGATGGTAGCTGTCTCTTGTGACTTGGCACACGAGGATCGGACGAAAGGACGATCCGGAACGCCGTTACGAGCATCTGTTCGAACCGGCAAGGCACCGAACGGTTCTTGAGAGCGGCCTTCCTCGAGCCCTTGCGCCTCCAGGTCGGCGAGTGAGCCGGCGAAAGCTATTGGGCGGGATTGTTGGCTGGGTAGTGTCCTTCGCCGGGCCACGGCGCGAGGATGAGGAGGATCTGCGCGTCTATCTGTCTGATATCGTATGTTACTGACGCTACAAATGGCGTCCCCGGCAAGACGTAGCGAGCGTCGAATCACAAGCGCCCGCGTCTGTCAGAACTCGCCTTCGCCGGCCGTCGCGGATTATCCGCAGAAGGCAAGGTGGAGCATGAGTACCTCGGAGTTCACACCCACCTCGGTGGCGACGCACGATCGAATCTCGACCCGAGGCGAAGGATCGCCGGCTGCGCACATTGATCTCGGAAGGTCGTCATGATCGCGTTCACCGTGTCGGGCGCCACGCTGGGATGGCTGGTGTTGGTTCAGGTCTGGATTCTTCTGCTTTGGTACAGACCGGGCAAGAACCCGTTCGCGCGTAGGCTCGACCAACTTCTTGCTCTGCTTCTCCCCGAGATCGAGCTGACCAGAGGCGGGCTGGTCTCGGCATCGAGCAAAGGCTCGATCAGTGGACGGGTGGGATCGGGCCGTCTCGGTGGGTTGAGAGGGTCTGCCCGCCGGTGGCGAGCCCAGCTTCGCGCCATGTATGCGCAGGGCTACCAGGTTGCTTCAGAGACGATCTCTTCGTCGGGCGAGGTCGCGCGCGGCAACGAGCTCGTGCTAGAGACCGTGGAAGCCCTGAAGGCAGAGCGCGCCGGCGGCGGAGCCAACCTGCCGGCGACGAAAGATCCAGTAGTGGTGTTCGCCTACGGGCTTGGTGCCTGGCCCTCGGGTGCGGACCTCACCAGTCTCGAACAACTGCTCGCGGAACTCGGCGTCTCACAACCAGTGCTACACAGCCGGTTCGAGAGCCTGATCCGCACCGTCGCAACCGCCAACGAGAACCGCGACTTCCGTGAGCTGGCGGGAGCCTCGTTCGTCCTCGGGGCTGCAGCGCGAATCCTCGAGGCTGCAGTCGCCCCCGGCAGAAGCCTGCCCGTCGCCTGGGTGGCTCGCGACGCTCAAGACGTATCTGCGATGACGTGAGCGAGAACGTCCGCTCAGTTCGAGGATCATGACGGTCGAGCAGGTCCACCTGCGGACTGCAAGCGAAGGAGCCGTCCAGCGAGGCAAGCCGCTATACGCCGACCGTGCCTGGACACAACTGCACGACGAAATGGTCGACGGGGAAGCTCGAACCGTCGGCGACCTTCCCCGCGCTCGCACCCGCGCGCTACGCGCCGCGACCAAAGCGCAGGCGACCAGCCTGGAAGCCCGCAGGCATCGTCAATAACGGGGCTCGGGCCAGCCAGGTGGCGACTGGCGGGGCGATCTTCCTGAAACCCGTCGACTGTCGCGTTCTGTGGGCGAGGCGTCAAACGAGCCTCTCGATTGGTGAGTTTTGGTGAGTAGAGCTGGCGACGCATAGGGGAATCCGGCGCCCGTCGAGCGTTCGGAGGCGGAGGTCGAATGTCTCAGACGAACGGTTCGGAGAT
>CAVUNV010000017.1:0-96129 GCA_963742925.1 uncultured Actinomycetes bacterium
GGCCATCCTCGGCATCGACGTCGGCGGCACGTTCACGGACGCCGTCCTGCTCGAGGGCGGGGAGCTGCGGACGGCGAAGGTGCCGACCGCCGCGGCGCAGGAGGACTCGGTCGTCGCTGCCGCGCAGGCGGTCGGCGCCGCCGACGTGGAGCGCTTCTCGCACGGCACGACGATTGCCACGAACGCGCTGCTCGAGCGGAAGGGAGCCCGGACGGCCTTCGTCGGCACCGAGGGGTTCGAGCACCTGCTCCACCTGCGGCGCCAGACCCGCGCGCACCTCTACCGGCTCTGCGACGAGCTACCGGCTCCGCTCGTCCCGCTCGAGCGCTGCCACGGAGTCCGGGAGCGGATCGGGCCGGGCGGCGTGCTGGTGCCGCTCGATCTTTCGACGCTTCCCGACCTGACGGGTGCAGACGCCGTCGCCGTGTGCCTGCTCTTCGCCTTCCGTGACGCGTCGCACGAGGCGGCCGTCGCGGAGGAGTTGCGGCGCCGGCTACCCGGCGTCCACGTGGTCGCCTCGCACGAGGTGGCACCGGAGTTCCGCGAGTACGAGCGCGCGTCGACCACGGCGGCAGACGCCTATCTCGGGCCCGTCTGCGCCCGCTACTTCCGCTCCCTCGCCGAGCGGTGCGTGGAGGCGGGCCTGCCCGAGCCGCTGGTGATGCGCTCTTCCGGCGGCGTGGCGTCGATCGACGAGGCGGCCCGGCACGCGGCGTTCGTGCTCGTCTCGGGTCCGGCGGGCGGCGTGGTCGGCGCGGCGCGTGTCGCGGCGCTCGCCGGGATCGAGAACGCGATCTCGTTCGACATGGGCGGCACGTCCACGGACGTATGCCTGATCTCGGGCGGCCGCGCCGAGCGGACGCTCGAACGTTCGGTCGGCGGTCTGCCGGTCCGGCTGCCGATGGTGGACATCCATACGGTCGGCGCGGGAGGCGGCTCGATCGTGTGGCGTGACGCCGGCGGAGCGATTCGCGTCGGCCCCGAGAGCGCCGGGGCGAGCCCCGGCCCCGCCTGCTACGGCCGCGGCGGAGATCGGCCGACCGTCACGGACGCCAATCTCCTGCTCGGCCGGCTGCCCGGCCGGCTCGCGGGCGGTGTCGAGCTCGACCGCGACGCGGCCGCGCGCGTGCTCGAGGGCTTCGACCCGGACGACGTGATCGCGGTGGTCAACGCGGAGATGCTGCGCGCGCTCCGCGTCGTCTCCGTGGAGCGGGGGCTCGACCCGCGCGACTTCGCGCTGGTTGCCTTCGGAGGCGCGGGCCCGCTGCACGCGTGCGCGCTCGCCGAGGAGCTCGGGATCGGCACGGTGCTCGTCCCGGCGGCGGCGGGCGTGCTCTCGGCGCTCGGCCTCGTGGCCAGCGAGGAGCGGCGGGATCGTGTCCGCTCGTACGTCTGCGCGCTCGAGGACGCAGGCGAGCTGCCTGCCGAGGGCGAGGCCGACCTGCGCTACCGCGGCCAGTCGTTCGAGCTCACCGTTCCGCTCGGCGCCGAGCTGGCGCGGCGGTTCCACCTCGCCCACGAGGAGCGCTACGGCTACGCGGATCCCGATCGTGCGGTCGAGCTCGTCGCCGTGCGGACGGCGCACGTGCGGCCCGGGCCCGAGCTCGACCTGCCGCCTGCGGAGCCGTTGCGGGTCGAAGGCCCGAGCGTCCTCGAGCTCGACGGCGCCACCTGCTGGATTCCCCCCGGGTGGGTGGGGGTTAGGGATGGGAAGCTCGGTGATGGAACAAGTAGCACGCTCCGGGTCACGAGGGTGTGAAAGAAGAGTGGAAATTCAGCTGCAGGTGATCGGTGCCGCGCTGCGGGCCGTCGCGGAGGAGATGGGTGCCGTGCTTGTCCGCTCGGCATTCTCGGCGAACATCAAGGAGCGGCGGGACTGCTCGACCGCGCTCTTCGACGCGCGCGGCCGCATGGTCGTCCAGGCGGAGCACATTCCGGTCCACCTCGGTGCCATGCCCGAGGCGGTCGCGGCCGTCCGTGCCCGCGACCCGCAGCCGGGCGAGCTGTACGTCCTGAACGACCCCTACACGGGCGGCACCCACTTGCCGGACATCACGATCGTCTCGCGCGTCCCCTGCGGCTTCGCCGTCTCGCGCGCGCACCACGCCGACGTCGGCGGCATGGAGCCGGCCAGCCTTCCCGCCGAGTCGCGTGAGCTGTACCAGGAGGGCGTGATCGTCCCGCCGGTCAGGCTCGACGACGAGGTGCTGACGCTGCTGCTCGCGAACATGCGCAATCCGGACGAGCGTCGCGGCGACCTTCGCGCCCAGATCGCGGCACACCGGCTCGCCGAGCGGCGGCTCGAAGAGCTCGTGGCGCGGCGAGGTGAGGCGACCGTCGTGGCCGCGATGGATGAGCTCTACCGCTACTCGGAGCGCGTCGTGCGCGCCGCGATCGCCTCGCTTCCGGACGGTCGCTTCGAGGCGGCCGACGTGCTCGAGCCGCTCGAGGGCTCGCTCGAGATCCGCGCCGCGGTCACGATCGCGGGCGACGAGGTCGAGATCGACTTCGCAGGCACCTCGCCCCAGCACGAGGGGAACCTGAACTGCCCGCCGGCCGTCACCCGCTCGGCCTGCTACTTCGTCGTCCGCTGCCTGACCGAGCCGGACCTGCCTTCCTCGGGCGGGGCCTACGCGCCCGTGACCATCCACGCGCCGGAGGGCTCGCTCGTCAACGCCCGCCCGCCGGCTGCCGTGGTGGCGGGGAACACCGAGACGTCGAGCCGCATCGTGGACGTCGTCTTCGCCGCGTTTGGGCAGGCGATCCCGGTGCCGGCGCAGGGACAGGGGACGATGAACAACGTCACGTTCGGCAACCGCCGCTTCACCTACTACGAGACGATCGCCGGCGGTCAGGGCGCGTGCCCGGCGTCCGACGGGCCGAGCGCCGTCCACGTGGCGATGTCGAACACGCTCAACACGCCGGTCGAGGCGCTCGAGCTCTCCTACCCGCTGCGGGTCGAGCGCTACTCGCTGCGGCTCGGATCGGGCGGCGCGGGGCGCCACCGCGGCGGCGACGGGGTGATCCGCGAGTTGCGCGTGCTCGAGGACTGCCGGCTTTCGCTGCTCGCCGAGCGTCGCTCACGCGGCCCGGCCGGCGCCGCAGGAGGCGAGCCGGGCGCGCCGGGCCGAACGCTCCTGAACGGCGAGGAGCTGCCGGCGAAAGCGACCCGGCAGCTCCATGCCGGCGACCTGCTGCGAGTGGAGACCCCGGGCGGCGGCGGCTTCGGGCCTGCGGGCTCCTAGCTTCTTCGGGCCGCGGGAGTATCAGTCGCGCCTTTCCCGCCGTGTCGACCGTTGCGTACACTGCGCGGATGCTCTGGGAGGCGATCTTCCTGCTCCTGATCCTGAAGATTCCGGTCGTCTATCTCGCGTCCGTGGTCTGGTGGGCCGTGAGGTCGGAACCGGCACCGCCCGAGCCGCTCGAGCCCTCGCTCGTGACCGCTCCGATCGAGCCCGACGGCAAGCCCGGGTGGCGTTTCCGGGGCCGCACCGCCCGCCCGAACCGGCCCCGCGGCGGCCCGCACGGCTCGCCGCAGCGCCTCCACCGCCGCGCGCCCGTGCCCGCCGGATGGCAGGCCGCGGGCTGGAGAGGCCCGGAGGGCGGATGAGCTCCATCGACGATCAGCCGACCCCGTACGACCCCGTCGCCGAGGCCCGACGGAACTCGGTCGAGACGATCGCCGGCCTCTTCGCGGCCGCCGCGCTCTTCTTCAGCCTCGTCGCGCTCGCGTACCACCCGGTACCGATCTCGGTTGCCGCATGCCTGCTGGCGCTGATCGCGAGCGGGATGAGCGAGCGGCACCGCACGCTCTGCTTCGCCGCGGTGATCGTGTCCGGAACCTGCTTCGTGGTCGGGGTCGTGATCGCGATCACCACCGGCCACTCGCTCTGGTAGGCGGCACACCCGGGCGACAGGAGCCCGGCACCCGCTGCTAGAAAGAGTGAGAGTGATGCACGACGTCGACGGCCTCAACGCGGGTTACGCCAAGGCGCTGCTCGAGCAGTACCTGGAGAACCCCGAGGGCGTGCCGGAGGAGTGGCGGCGCCTGTTCGAGAGCGGCTCGAGCGAGCTCGTCGCCGGCCATCCCGGTCTCGCGCGACTGCTCGAGACGGTCCGTGAGGACGCCAACGGCCACGCGGCCGCCCCCGTCGTCGCGGCGCTGCCCGCGCCACCGCCCTCGGGTCCCGAGCCGGCCCAGATCGAGCCGGCCCAGCTCGACGAGGAGTTCCTGCGCGCCGTCGCAGCGGCGACCGAGCTGGTCGGCGCGTACCGCTCGCACGGCCATCTCGCCGCGCGGCTCGATCCGCTCGGCGCCGAGCCGGTCGGCGACCCGGCGCTCGAGCCCGAGCGCTCCGAGCCCCCGCTGACCCCCGAGCTGCAGGCGCGGATCCCGGCCTCGGCGCTCGGCCTGTACGTGCCCGGCAAGACGCTCGCAGAGGTGCTGCCGCAGCTCGTCGCGACCTACTGCGGCACGATCGCCTACGAGCTGGAGCACATCTCGGACCACCAGGAGCGCGTCTGGCTGCGCCGCGTGATCGAGTCCGGCCGCTACCGGCAGCCGCTGTCGGCCGCGGAGAAGCGCGCGCTGCTCGAGCGGCTGTCGCGGGCCGAGGCGTTCGAGCACTACCTGCGCCGCGCCTTCCTCGGTCAGAAGCAGTTCTCGGCCGAAGGGCTCGACGTGCTCGTGCCGATGCTCCACGAGACGGTGGAGCTGGCCGCCGACGGCGGCGCGCACGAGGTCGTGATCGGCATGGCGCACCGCGGGCGGCTGAACGTGCTCGCCCACACGGTCGGACAGCCCTACGAGGAGATCCTGCGCGAGTTCGAGGGCGAGCGGACGATCGCGGCCGTGGTCGGGAGCCCCGAAGGCGGCACGGGCGACGTCAAGTACCACCTCGGTGCCGAGGGCATGCACGAGACCGCCGCCGGGGAGATCGCGGTCACGCTCGTCTCGAATCCGAGCCACCTGGAGGCCGTCGATCCGGTCGTCGAGGGCTGGGCCCGCGCGAAGCAGACGGATCGCTCGGCGGGCGCGGGCCTCCACGATCCGTCCGTCGCGATGCCGGTGTTGATCCACGGCGATGCGTCCTTCGCCGGCCAGGGCGTCGTCGCCGAGACGTTCAACTTCGAGGGTCTGCCCGGCTACTCGACAGGTGGGACGCTGCACCTGATCGCGAACAACCAGGTCGGCTTCACCACCGACCCCGGCGAGGGGCGCTCGACGCGCTACTCGTCGGATCTGGCCAAGGGCTTCGACGCGCCGATCGTGCACGTGAACGCCGACGATCCCGAGGCGGCGATCTCGGCCGTGCGGCTCGCGCTGGCCTTCCGCGGCCGTTTCGGTCACGAACGTCGTCGTCGACCTGGTCGGCTACCGCCGCTTCGGTCACAACGAGCAGGACGAGCCGGCCTACACGCAGCCGCTCCAGGCGTCGCGGATCGCCGAGCTGCCGACCGCGCGTGAGCAGTACGCGGGCCGGTTGGTGGAGGAGGGCGTCGTCAGCGCCGGGGAGGCGCAGGCGCTGCTCGACCGGCCCCTCGAGGAGCTGCGTGCCGCCCACGAACGGTTGAAGCAGGCGCTCGCAGAGCCCCCCAGGCGCGAGCCCGCCCCGCTACCCGGTCGTCCCGCTGACATCGTCACGGCCGTTCCCGCCGATCGCCTGCGCGCGCTCGACGCGGAGCTCGTCTCGGTCCCCGACGGCTTCGCCGTCAACGCGAAGCTGAAGCGCCAGCTCGACCGCAGGCCCCAGGCGCTCGGCGGCACCGGGCTCGGCAGCACCGGCCTGGGCGGGGGCGGCATCGACTGGGGCCACGCAGAATCGCTCGCCTTCGCGAGCCTCCTGGTCGACGGGATCCCGATCAGGCTCACCGGCCAGGACACGGAGCGCGGCACGTTCTCACAGCGTCATCTCGTCTTCCACGATCCGGACACCGGGGAGCGCTACGCGCCGATTCAGCACCTCGCAGAGGCGGCCGCTGCGTTCGAGCTCCACAACTCGCCGCTCTCGGAGTTCGGCGCGCTCGGGTTCGAGTACGGCTGCTCGGTGGCCGCGCCCGAGGCGCTCGTGCTCTGGGAGGCGCAGTTCGGCGACTTCGTCAACAACGCCCAGGTGATCGTCGACCAGTTCCTCGTCTCGGGCCTCTCGAAGTGGCGCCAGACGTCACGGCTGACGCTGCTGCTGCCGCACGGCTACGAGGGCAACGGGCCGGAGCACTCGAGCGCGCGCCTCGAGCGTTTCCTCCAGTCGGGCGCCCAGGACAACATCCGCGTCGCCAACGTCACCACCTCGGGGCAGTACTTCCACCTGCTCCGTCGCCAGGCTCTCGGCGCGACGCCGCGGCCGCTCGTGCTGATGACGCCGAAGGGGCTGCTCCGCCTGAAGGACGCATCGTCGACGCTTCAGGATCTCTCCGACGGCTCCTTCGCCCCGGTGATCGACGATCCGGGGGTCGACAAGGGCGCCGTGACGCGCCTCGTGCTCTGCTCGGGGAAGATCGCGTACGACCTCGCCGGTCACGAGGAGCGGCCCGGCGCGACCACGGTGGCGATCGCCAGGCTCGAGCAGCTCTACCCGTTCCCTGCGACCGAGGTTGCCGCCTTGCTCTCCTCGTATCCCGGGCTGGCCGAGCTCGTCTGGGCCCAGGAGGAGCCGCTCAACATGGGCGCCTACCGCTCGATCCGGCACCGGCTCGAGGACGCGCTCGACGAAGCCGTTCCGCACCGCGTCCATCTCCGCTACGTCGGCCGTTCCTGGCGGGCGAGCCCGAGCGAGGGATACCCGACCGCGCACCTGGTCGAGCAGGACAGGATCGTCCGGGACGCGCTCGGCGTGCCGCCTGCAGCGGCTTGATTACGGTTCCGCGAAGGAGCACTCGCACCAGGAGCGAACCTTCATAGATCCGTTACAATCGTCGGGCGTTCAAACTGCCCAGGAGGATACGGATGCCGGTGGAAACACCCTCGATCTTCTCCAAGATCATCGAAGAGCACCTCGAGCTGAAGCGACGGAACTCCGAGCTCGAGGGTGATCTCCCGCTCTCCCGTTACGTGCACGACGACCCGTTCCACAACCACCCGCTGTTCAAGACCGAAGAGCAGGCCCGTCTGGAAGAGACGATGGACGGCGCCGAGCCCGCAGTGCAGGTGGCAGTGGCTGAAGCCGTCGAGCCGGAAGAGGCATTGCAGGCCTGGACAGACCCCGCGCAGGCCTGGACAGAGCCCGCGCCCGAACCGGTTCCGGCTGAGGACGATGAAGGTCTCTGGGGCCGCTCGCGCGACTTCGACTGGGGCGACTGAAAAGAACTGCTCGAGGACCTGACTTCTGCGGCGCCTTCAGGCGCCGCAGACATTTTCAGCCCGACCATTGAGCTTCGGGCCGCGAGCGTCGATACTGCACCGGTGGACGCCGCACAGGTCACCGAGCTCCGCAGCTGGGCGAGCCGCCTCGAGGAGCGGGCGGGAGGCGACGACGAGCTCCGCGCGGCGGCCAAGGCGATCCTGATGCTGGTCGACGAGGTCGAGAACCTCCAGGCGAAAGTCGGGTAGCCCAGGCCCAGGCCGCTCCCGTCGCGGCCGAGCCCGAGTCCGAGCGCCGGCAGCAGGCGCCGCTTGCGGCCGCCGACGATCGCGACAGCGGCAGCTTCTTCTCGCGCGTCAAGCGCACCCTCGGCTTCGAGTAGTCTCGAAACGTGGACGCGCTCGATCGCGCCGGCTTCCTCCGGTGGGGAGGGGCGCTTGCGCTGGTACCGAGCAGCCGCGTGCGAGCCGGAGCCCGAGCCGGTCTGCCCGCGCCGCTCGACGAGCTGCAACGCGATGTCTCCTGCACGGTGGTCGCCCGCACGAGCCCGGCCTACGACCGCTCGAAGCTCCTCTACAACACGCGGTTCGATGCCTACCGGCCATTCGCCGTCGTCTACTGCCAGAGCGTGGCCGACGTCCAGAAGACGATCGGCTGGTCGCGACGGCACGGCATCCGCATCGCGCCGCGCGCAGGTGGGCACAGCTACGGCGGCTACTCGTCGGTGCCGGGCGGGGTCGTGGTCGACGTGTCGAGGCTCGCGGGCGTCTCGGCGCTGCCGGGTCACCAGGCGACGGTCGGCGCAGGCGCGAAGCTGATCGACGTCTACGCCGGCCTCTGGCAGCATGGAGTGACGATCCCGGCCGGGTCGTGCGCGACCGTCGGCATCGGCGGCCAGGTGCTGGGCGGGGGCGTCGGGTTCCTCTCCCGCAAGCTGGGGACGACGAGCGACAACCTGCTGGCGCTGACGCTGGTCACCGCCGACGGAAAGGCCCGGAGGTGCTCCCCGCACGAGAACGCCGACCTCTACTGGGCCAGCCGCGGCGGGGGCGGCGGCAACTTCGGCATCGCCACGGGCTACACGTTCAGGACGACACCGGTTTCGACCGTGTCGACATTCACGGTCGAATGGCCCTGGGCACAGGCGAAAGCGGTGATCGCCGCGTGGCAGGCCTGGGCGCCGCACGCGCCCGACGAGCTGTTCTCGGTCTGCAACCTCTCCTCCGGAGGCGGAGGTCCGGCCGTGCGGGTATCCGGGCAGCTGATCGGGAGCGACGCTCGCCTCCGGGCGCTGATCGGGCCGCTCGTCTCCACCGGTGCGCCCCGGCGCGTGATCGTCAAGGAGCGGCCCTACCTGGAGGCGGTGCAGTACTGGGCCGGCTGCGGGCCCGTGTCCGAGTGCCATCTCGAGCCGTTCGGCAGCCTCTCGCGCGCGACCTTCGCCGCCAAGTCCGACTACGTCGCACACGCGCTGCCCGCGCCCGCGCTCCGGGCGATCGTCGCTGCGATCGAGCGTGCGCCCGCAAGAGGGTTGCTCCTGCTCGACTCGTACGGCGGCGCGCTCAACCGGGTGCCGAAGGCGGCGACGGCGTTCGTCCATCGCGACCCGCTGTTCTCGTGCCAGTACCTCGCCTACTGGTCCGGGCCCCGGGCGGCGGCGAACCTCGCCTGGCTGCGCTCCTTCTCCGCTGCGATGCGCCCGTACGTCTCCGGCCAGTCGTACGTCAACTACATCGACCCCGACCTCGCAGGTCGTCCCCAGGCGTACTACGGCACCAACCTGCCGCGCCTCGTCTCGATCAAGCGCCGCTTCGACCCGGACAACGTCTTCCGTTTCGCGCAGAGCATCCCGACTCGTCTGCCTGCCTGAGTTTCGGCACGGTTCTGGCTCGGATCGGTTCGCCCGCGCGTGCTGGAATGGCAATCCCGCCTCCAAACCGCGCACCGCCACGCGCGACGAGTTGCCGCGGAGCCCGGGCTTGGCCCGGGCGCAGCTCGGGCCGCGATCGACCCGGCCCCAAAGGGAAGGGGGCTCACGGGGGAAACCGGCTGTTTCCCCCGTGTTACGCCAGGTGGCTCTTGTCGTGCCAGGAGCGCACGGCCACGAACCGGCTGCCGTTCCAGTGCCAGCGCTGGTGGTCGAAGCCGCCGGTCGGGCAGCAGTTCGGGTCGTTCTTGCGGTACACGGGCTGCGAGTCGACGAGATCGCGCCCGACGCGGGCGAGGCCGACCTTGTAGCCGCCGCGGGCGAGTGCGAGGCGCCACCCCGTCGGCGTGCGCCGGAGCACGAACCAGCCGATGTCGCCCGCCGTCCCGCCGCTCGCGACGGTCACGGCCAGGTCGGTGCGACCGTCGCCCGTGAAGTCGAAGCAGATCAGCTCGTCGGCCGTGCCGGGCGCGACGACCATCGTGCCGCTCGCCGGGCTCGGGATCCGCGGCCTGACCTGCGCGATCGCCTCCTTCGCCGTCGTGCGTGAGCAGCCGGGTCGCGCGGGGGAGGCGCCGGCAACGCCCGAACCGAGACCGGCAAGCGCGATCGCAGCGAGGACGGCGGCGCGGAGCATCGCGCGGAAGCGTAGCTAGACGCCGAGCCGCCTCCCGCGCTGCACCTGCTGGAGACCGAGCAGGCGCGCTCCGACCGCCGCGTCCGCGAGGAGAATCGCGTCCGGATGCCCCGTGACGGCATCGAGGAACACGTGCCGCTCGAGTGCGAACGCGTGCACCGGGCCCGCGGGCCGTCACCGTCGCCGTTCGCGGGACTTCCCGGAGCAGCGCGATCTCGCCGAAGATGTCCCCCGGGCCGAGCGAGGCGACGAAGAGGCCGCCGGTCGTCACGTCGACCCTGCCCTCGGCGATCACGTAGACGCGGTCGCCCGCGTCGCCCTCCCGGATGACCGTCTCGCCCGATGCGAGCTCCATCGGCTCCATCCCGTACGCGAGCCGCTCGAGCGCGAGCCCGGGGAGGGGGGCGAAGAGCGGGATCGCGCGCAGCAGATCGATCTCCGTTGCACCCGGTGCGGTCGCCTCCGAATCGATCCGGACGAGCTTGCGCCCGACGAGAACGACGAGCGCGGGCAGGAACAGCCCGGTCGCGACGAGGGCACCGCGCAAGCCCAGGGCCGAGATCAACACCGGCGCGAGCGCTGCGCCGACGCCGATGCCCGCGAGCCACAGGGACTGCATGACTCCGAAGACGCGTGAGACCACGTCGCCGGGGACGATGCGCTGGACGAGCGTCGTCCCTGCGACGTCGAAGAGCGTGTTTCCGAACCCGACCACTGCGAGCAGGACGACCGCGACTGCCGGCTCCGATGTCGTCGCGATCAGCGCCAGCGGCGCTCCCCAGAGCACGACGCCGATGACGAACGGCACGCTCAGCCGCCGCACTCCGACGAGCGCGACGCAGGCGAGCGCCCCGATGAGCGCGCCGACGCCGAATCCTGCGTTGAGGTACCCGACTCCGGAGTTGCCGAGGTCGAGGAGCTTGAGCGCCACGACGACGATGAAGACCTCGAGTGCCCCGTCGACGAGCGTCGTCGCGGTCAGCAGCCCGATCAGCGGCGCCAGGCGTCCGTCGGAGCCGATCGCGCGAAAGCCGGCCGAGAACTCGTCCCGAACCGCGTTCGGCTGCGTCGCGTCCGGCCGGCGCTCAGTGCCCGCCCCTCGGATGCGGCTCGTGAACGCCGCCGACCAGACGATCAGCACCGCCGTGACCGCCATCGCCGCGCCGGGTCCGGACAGGGCCAGCAACATGCCTCCGACAGCCGGGCCGGCGAAGAAGCCGAGGCTCTGGATCGTCGACGAGGCCACGTTCGCGGCCGTGAGCTCAGCCGGCGTCGTCGCCAGCTCGGGCATCAATCCCGCGAACGCGGGCTCGGCGGGCGTCGCGGCGAGGCTCACGAGGCTGGCGAGCGTGTAGACGAGTGCAGCCGGCGCGCCCGACCAGACCGCGACTGCGGCGCCGGTCATCAACCCGGCGCGCATGAGATCGCTCACCACCAGCACGCGAACCCGCGGCAGTCGGTCGGCGAGGACGGACGAGAAGGGTGAAACGGCTGCGGCCGGGATCATCCGGACGAGCCACACGACGCCGACCGCGGCGGCGCCACCCGCTCGGTACGCGTAGACGGACACCGCCACGACGAAGGCCCAGTGGCCGATGCACGATCCGGCGAGTCCGATGTTGAGGAGCCGCAGATCGCGGCTGCGGAACACGGCCGCCATCGCTGTCGCCGACTCGGCCAGCTGTCGCCTGATCGCCCGCACGAACCGTTGAGAATTGCACGTCGCCGAGGCGCAGAACGCGTGCGGCGCAGCTACGTTCCCGACGTGCGGATCGCGTTCGTCTTCAATCTGCAACGGGAGCCCTCGGAGGAGCAGGCCGAGTTCGACTCGCCGGCGACGATCGACTTCGTCACAGGATCGCTCGAGCGTCTCGGCCATGCCGTCGAGCCGACCGACGCCGGACAGCCGTTCGAGACGTTCGTCGCGCACCTCCGTGCGTTTCGGCCCGAGCTCGTCTTCAACTCAGCCGAGGGTGATCGCGGGTCGTTCCGCGAAGCCTTCTTCCCGTCGCTCTACGAAGAGCTGCGGATCCCCTACACGGGCTCAGGCCCTTGGGCCTGCGCCGTCACGCTCGACAAGCACCTGACGAAGCTCACGGCGGCCGCCGCCGGGGTCGCGACGCCCGCCGCTCGACTCGTGCGGTCGGCCGAGGCGCCGATCGGGGCACCTGCGCCGCCGGTGATCGTGAAGCCGAACTACGAGGGGAGCTCCAAGGGCATCGATCGCCGCGCGGTCGTTCACGAGGCGCGATCGCTGCCGGACGCGGTGGCGTCCGAGTTGCGGCGGTTCCCGGACGGCGTCCTCGTGGAGCAGTTCGTCGTTGGCCGTGACCTCAGCGTGGGCTTCCTCGGAGAACACGGAGTCCTGGCGGCAGTGGAATACGAGTTCGCGGATGCTTCCGCTCAGATCTACGACTTCGACCTGAAGAACCATCCCGAGGACGTCGAGGTGCGCGCGCCTGCACGGTTGACCCCGGCGCAGGCGGCGGAGCTCGAGGCAGCGGCCGCCACCGCCTTCGCTGCCCTGCGGATCCGCGACCTGGGGCGGGCCGACTTCCGGCTCGGCGACGACGGACGCCTCTGGTTCCTGGAGGTGAATCCGCTGCCCTCGCTCGAGGAAGGGGCGGGCATCTACTCGGCCGCGGCACTCGCCGGCCTCGCGCCCGACGACGTCATCGGTGCGATCGTCGAGAGCGCGCTTCGGCGGAACCGCGCGCCGGTGGTCGCGTGACCCTGTTCGCCGTCTCGCAGGAGACTGCGACGGCGGTGATCGCGGCTGCAGGGATCGTCGTCGGCTTCGTCGCGCTCGGGATCGTCGGGTGGATCTTCTGGCGCGCCGCCAAGCGAGATCGCGAGGCGGGGAGATAGCGACTGCGCTGACCGTCGCAGGCGCTGGCTAAGCTGGGATTGCTCGAATTGCAGGCAGTCCTCGAACGGAAAGGAATCTCTTGAGATCGACGACCAAGTCGCTGGCCGTCGCGGCTTCCATCCTGCTCGTCCTCGTCCTGAGCGGGGTCGCGGCAGGCGCGACGCAGAACGCGAGCCCGAAGAAGTGGGTCGCGACGTTCTGCGGCTCCGTGCTCACCTGGGAGAACACGGTCAAGGCGAATGCGGCCAAGCTCGACAAGACGGTTTCGGCGCTCAAACAGTCGGGCAACTCCAACCTGCCCGTCCTCAAGAGCCAGCTGGCCGGGTTCCTCGGCGGCCTCGTCAAGTCGACGAACACGATGGTCTCCACCATGAAGAGCGTCGGGACTCCCGACGTCAAGAACGGCGACAAGATCCAGCAGGTCGTCGTCGGCGCTTTCCAGCAGGTCGCGAAGGGCTTCAACGCCGCCAAGGCATCGGCCCAGTCGCTTCCCACGAACAGCAAGGCGAAGTTCGTCAAGGGAGCATCCGCGATCGAGGCGACGATCCAGGTCACCTCGACCCGCGGCCAGTCCGCTCTGACCGCGCTGAACAGGTACCCGACCAAGGCGCTTGACGCCGCGGCCGCGAAGGACCCGTCCTGCCTCAAGCTGCACGGCTAGGACACGCCTGATTCCGAACCTGGAGAGCCGGCCTCGTGCCGGCTCTCCGCGTTACGGCCTGCGCACGTGCCGAGCGAGCCGGACGAGGCGGCGCCCGAGCCGGCGGGCGCCGATCAGTCGCGGGGGGTGCTCGTACTCTGCGATCGCCTGCTCCGTCCAGGCGAGCGAGCTGCGGGCGTGGTCGAGCGCCCGATCGGCTTCTGCCACCCCGTTCGGCACAGGCTCGAGAGGCAGGCCCGCGCGGACGAACCAGCGCACGGCCCGCGAGTCCGGAAACCGGCGCGAGGGTCCGTCCCACATCAGCCCGCGCAGCACGGCGTCGCGCTCGGCGATCCGTGGAAGCAGCTCTCGCGCTTCCGCCGTCATCTCGGTCGACGGGACGATCTGCCGGGTGGCGAGGCTGACGATCGGCCGTGTCGGAGTGCGCCAGTCGGGGCCGTAGCGATGCTCGGCGAGCAGCGTGTCGACGGGTGTGGGGGCCGGGAGCGGCCGGCCGTCGAGGTGCACCTCCGTGAGCCGGTCGAGGAACGAGACCGGGAACGACGTGCGGTCGTGCATGCCCGGCCACAGGTCGAAGGGGCTCTCGTCCGAGACGAGCATCCCGTCGCGCTCGTGCCAGAGCGTCAGGTCGAGGCCGAGCCGGTTCGCGTCGCTGTAGTGCACGCGGATCGCGGCGGGATCGCCGAGGAAGAGCCGATGGCCGGGCTGCTCGATCTCGTCCCGGAGTGCCAGCACGGCGTCGGCATCGCGGGCCAGGATCCCGAAGTCGGCGTCGTGGTCCCACGGGATCAGCGTCCCGTCGCGCACCGCCCCGAGCAGCGTGCCGAAGTCGAGCCAGTGGAGGATGCCCCGCTCGGCCAGGACGCCGTGAACGATGTCGATCAGCTCCAGCAGATGGCCGGTGCAGCAGTCAGGGCGGACGTGCCTGTCGCCCCAGTCCCAGAAGCGGCAGTTCCGGGTCGCCGCCGTGCACGGCGCGTGAGCGGCCGACGACGCGATCACTGCCGGACGAGGGTGAAGCTCCGGCGGCGGACGCGCTCCATGATCTCCGTCGTCGAGATGCCGTTCGCGTACGGGACGAGCTCGAGGATGCCGAGGTCGCGCGGGATCCCGTACATCGTTCCGAGCGTCTCGTCGTCGAGGTCGTCGCCGTGGACGACGAGATCGAGCTCGTGGAGGTCGATCCACTCGCGCGTCACGACGAGCGGCGCGTCCGGGATCACCTCGTCGACGAACCGGCACGCCGCGACCACCTGGATCCGCTCCGCCATGGTCATCACGGGCGCCCGCTTGTACTCGGTCACGGTCTCGTCGGAGTGGATGCCGATGACGAGCGTGTCGCCGAGCGCGCTGGCCCGCTCGAGGAACTGGACGTGACCGCAGTGGAAGAGATCGCCGACCATGTCGGCGTAGACACGTGTCATGCCGCGGCACCTCGGAGGTCGAAGTCAGTCTCGGGCGCGAGCGTCGTCGGGGCCGCGTGAAGTCGAGCAATGCGCTGAACCTGAACGGCGCGTTGCCGTACGACAGGTCGTCGCTCCACCAGACGGTCGCGTTCCGCGAAAAACGACCGAGGGTAGTAGAGGTGGGTGCCGGGCTTCGAGCCCTGGGCGGCGCGTGCCGACTCGGCGGCCTCACGGGTGGCGAGGTCGGGGACGTCGAGGATCAGCGCGACCGGCGCCGCACGACGGAGCTCGGCGAGGACGCGCGTCGCATACTCGTAGTCCGGGAAGTACTGGAACACGCTGTGGCAGACGACGGCATCCGCCTCGAACGGAAGATCGACCGCCTCGGAAACCGCGATCGTCGCCTCCGGAACTGCCGCCCGCGCGTGCGCGACCAGCGCCGCCGAGTAGTCCACGCCGAGCAGTTCCGCCCCCGAGTCGCGTAGGCACGCGAGCAGCGCCCCGGCTCCGCAGCCGACCTCCAGCACGCGCATTCCGGGACGCAGTCCGAGCGTCTCCACGACCAGTTCGCCGACCTCGCGGAACCGGCTCGGGGTCATTGCGCCGGCGCCGCCGTCGAAGCCGTCGAGCGCGATCAGTGTCTCGAGGTTGTGCCGCGCGACGCGCGTCGCGCCCTTCCGCTCCCAGATCGCATGCCAGTCGGTGGGAGGGGCCGTGCCGCCGAGCGCAGCCCGGACGAGCCGGGTGTTCTCCTCCGGTGTCACGTCCACGCGCGGCGGCTTGCCGGCCCGCGCCACGGGGACGATCTCCGTCACGCCCGGGTAGCTCTCCTCGAGCCGCGCGGACGGCTGACCGCCGACCGACTCGTGGCAGCCGTTGTCGAGCACGTAGTGGAAGAAGCTCGGCGGAGCATGGTCGCGGATCGTGTGGGTCGAGCCGAGGGCCATCAGGAGCGACGCGTCACCGTTCAAGACGACCACCGGCCGTTCGGTGCCGAGCGCGATGCCGAGCCCGATCGCCGGCGCGAGCCCCATGCTCCCCTGCATGTAGAAGACCGTGTGGCCCGGGCCGGCGAGCGCGTGCACCGCCCGGCTGACGTAGCCGGTCGAGGCGACGTACACGGCCTCCGGCCCGTGGCGGCCGAGGATCTCGCGGATCGCCTGCTCTCTAGCCTTCATTGTTCTCGCCCTCGACGAGCACGTAGTCGTCCCAGCCGATCAGGTCGAGCAGTTGCGCGTCCACCTCGCCCATCACCCGGTGCTGCGGCAGCGTGTGGCGGTGGCCGACGACGAGCTTCAGCTCGATTCCGTAGGGGATGCAGAGCGACGTGAGCGGATTCACCGCGTGGCCGAGGCCCGCGTTCTGGAGATAGACGCACGGCTTCCGCCCGGCCAGAAACGCTCCCGCGGCGATGCCGACGGCCTCGGCCTCCCAGGTCGCGGGCACGTGCCACTCCCGCGGCAGCTCCTGGACATCCGCGAGGAAGCCCTGTCGAGCTCGCGGTACGGTGACCGTGTTGTAGGTGGTCGGAACACAGACGAGCGGCACGTCCTCGGCCCGGTACCAGCGGTCGGCGAACTCCAGCACGGGCTCGGGGTCGGACCCCTTGTGGTGGATGAGGATGCCCTCGGCGCCGGCCGCGGCGTATGCCTTCGTGCGGTCGAGGGCGGTCTGCATGCCGAGGTCCTTGATCAACGCCTCGGTGCGCGCCACGACTGCGAACCCTTCGTCGATCCGCTTCTCGATGCAGGCCTGGAGCTTCCCGCAGAACGTGCTCTCGAGCTCGAGATCCTCCTGCATCCCGTCGTAGAACGAGCAGCGCTTGGGGAACGGGTTGTCCTCGATGCACATGCCCGAGGCTCCCGCCTTCTCGAACTCCCGCACGAGCCGGATCGTGTTGATCGCGTTCCCGCCCCCGGCATTGCCGTCCACGAACACCGGGATGTCGACGCGGTCGACGATCTGCTGCACGACGTTGACGTAGTCCTGCGTCCCGAGGATGTCCGCATCCGGCAGCCGGTGCGCCGCATGAACCTCGAAGCTCGAGATCCAGAGCCCGTCCGCGCCTGCCTCCTCGGCGATCTTCGCGCCGAGCGCGTTGTGCACGCCGAACAGCACGGCGGCTTTCGGCCCTGCCAGCAGATCCTTGATCGTCGCCGGGCCGTGCGCGAGCACCGCCGCTGCGTGGGATCCGTTCGAGTTGCCGTTCTGCGACATGGTGATCGCCAACCTGCCCTCCCTGTCGGAATCATGAGAGAAAGAATGAGAACCCTCTCGTTATGGGTGAAATCGGCGTGCTGACAAGGGTTGGGCAAGCAGGGGTTGAGCAGACGGCGATCCAGGCCGAAGATGAGTACATGGCTCGAGAGCCCTGCGACAGCCTGCCTCCGAAGCGGCGCTCCCCGGTCGTCAACGTGGTTGCGACCTACGGGACGAATGTCGCCGGCGCCGTCCTCGGTCTCGTCAACGTGCTGATCGTCTCGCGCGTGCTCGGGCCGGACGGGCGCGGAAACGTCGCCTTCGTCCTGACGATGGCGATGTTCGTGTCCCAGCTCTCCAACCTCGGCGTCCAGTCGGCGGTCATGAACTTCGGCGGCGCCGACCGGCGGCTGCTGCCGAAGCTCGCCGGGAGCTCTGTGGCGCTCTCGCTGCTCCTCGGCGGGCTTTCCGTCGCCATCGTCGCGGGCCTGATCGAGCTCTTCCCTGCCGTCGGCGGCGGCGTCGACCCGGGCACCCGCTGGATCGCGCTCGCGTGCGTACCGATCCTGATCCTCGCCTACTACCTGTACATGCTCGCGCTCGTCGAGTACCGCTTCGCCGTCTCGAACATCGTCCTGCTGCTCGCGCCCATCTGCAGTGTCGCTCTGAACGGGCTGCTCGCCCTGACCGGCCAGCTGACCGTGCGCGGAGCGGTGATCGCGTGGGCCGTGGGCCAGACGGTGGGACTGATCGTGCTCATCTGGTACACCCGGCGGAAGCTCGGCGGCTTCGGCCGTCCCGATCCCGTTCTCGCCCGTCGCATGGTCGGGTTCGGCATCAAGACCCATGCCGGTCAGATCGGCATGGTCGGGAACTACAGGCTCGACCAGTGGCTGCTCGGCTCGATCGCGGGTGCGAGGGCGCTCGGTCTCTACAGCGTCGCGGTCGCCTGGGCCGAGGTCCTGTTCTTCCTGCCGAACGCGCTCGCGACCGTGCAGAGGCCCGATCTCGTCCGCGCGAACCGCTCCGAGGCATCGCGCCAGGCGTCGGTCGGATTCCGCGCCGGCGCTCTGCTGACACTCTTCTCGGTGATCGTGTTGCTCGCAGCCGCGCCGTTCCTGTGCGTGACCGTCTTCGGGAGCGACTTCCACGGCTCGATCCGCGACCTGCGGATCCTCGCGCTCGGTGCCTTCGGGATCGCGGCCATCAAGCAGCTCGGCGTCGCGCTCACCTCGCAGAACAAGCCGCTGCTCGAGACGGCCGGGATCCTGGTGGCGTTCGCCGTCACCGCGGTCACCGACGTCCTGCTGATCCCCTCGCACGCCGATCTCGGCGCGTCGATTGCCTCGGTGATCTCGTACTCGGCCGGCGGCCTCGCGATGGCGGCTCTCTTCGTCCGCGCACTCGGCGGCCGCCCCTCCGACCTCCTGCCGCGCGGCACCGACGTGCGCTGGTGCTGGGACGCGGTGCGGGCTCGCGCCCGCCGCGGCTCCGGCTACGACCTGACCTCTAGCCGCCTGATTCGGTAGGCGTGGCCATCGCTGCGGTCCCCCGGTCGGGCACCGGGCGGTCGCGATGTCGCTGGATGAACGCCGCCGCCGCGAGCGCCGGCAGCGCCAGGCAGACGCCCGCGACCCGCACGCCGAAGACGCCGGCGATCGCGCCGTCGATGAGGCTGGCGAGTGGACGCAGCCCGAGGAACGCCACGCTCCAGAGAGCCATGATCCGTCCGCGCTGCGAGTCGGCGACGCCGAGCTGGAGGTGCGTGGTCGCGGACGTGTTGGAGGCGAGATAGCCGAAGCCGGCGACGAACAGGAAGACGTAGCCGAGTGACAGCCAGGGCGTGATGCAGAACGCGACCATCCCGCCCCCGAGCAGGGTCAGCGTCGCGGCCATGCGCCCGCGCGAGCCCGCGACCCGACCGGCCACGGTGAACGCCGCCGCCACGGCGCCGGCCCCGAACACGCCGATCAGGAAGCCGGCTTTCGTGTCGACCTCCCCGAACGCGTGGGCGAACGCCGGCGCCTCGGTGTTGATCGGGTCGGCGGCGAAGCCGACCGCGGTGACGACGAGGAGCAGCGCCAGCAGGCGCGGGCGCTCCCACGCGAAGCGCAGGCTCGCCAGCAGGTGCGACTCGCCGCGCGCGATGCGCTCCTGCGGTCGCGCGTGTGTGACGAGCAGCGCCAGCACGAGCGCGAGATACGACGCCGAGTTGATCGCGAACGCGGCCGGGATGCCGAGCGCGTGCACGGTGACCGCCCCGAGCACCGGTCCGACCGCGCGGGCCAGGTTGTAGGTCATCGAGTTGAGCGCCACCGCCGACGGCAGGTCGCGCCGCGTCACGAGCTGCCCGATCAGCGCCCCCGAGGCGGGCGCCGAGTAGGCGCTGGTGACGCCGAGCCCGAGCGAGAACAGGATCACGACCCACACCTGCGCGAGACCGGCCCAGGCCAGTGCCGCGAGCGCGCCGCTGAGCGCGGTCGCGACGAGCTGCGTCGCCATGAGCAGGCGGCGCCGGTCGAAGCGGTCGGCCGCGAGCCCGGTCCACGGTGCGAGCACGAGCACCGGGACGAACTGGGCGACGCTGAGCACGCCGAGCAGGAAGGCGGAGTGCGTGAGCCGGTAGACGAGCAGCGCGGCGGCCAGGGTCTGAAACCAGGTGCCGCTCGACGAGAGGGCGTTGCCGGCGAAGTAGGGGCCGAAATTGCGGCTCCGGATCAACCGCAGCGCTGCCGCGGGCCCGACCGGAGGCTCGGCTGCGTGCGTCTCTTCCCGGCTGGCCATCGCCCGGAGGCTAAAGGGACGCGATCCGTCTACGTCAGCGGCCGACGATGCGCTCGAGCACACCGATGCCGGCGCGACCTGGTGCCAGCAGCGCTGCCACCAGCTCCTTGATCAGGCGCTCCACATCGTTGACGGCGGCGGCCTCGACTCGCTTCGCCGCGTCCACGATCACCTCGCGCTCGTGCTGGGCGGCCTCGCGGGCGACCGCCTCGCCCAGGCGTCCGGCCGTCACCTTGACCGCGGCTTCGGCGTCGACCTGATCCCGGCGCGCCCGTTCGATCGAATCCGCGAACCGCTTCTCGGTCAGGCGCCGTCGCAGCCGCTCGACGACGTCGAAGCGCACGGCGAGAGTCGCGATCAGGGCCCAGGCGCCGCCGACGATCAGGGCGGCGGCCCAGTAGGTGAGGTGGCTGCCGATGCCGACGACCGCTGCCGTGTTCAGGGCTCCGAGTGCGAACAGCGCCGCCATCGCCTCCACCAGCAGCTGTCCTGCCGCATCGCGCTGTCCCGGGTCACGCTCAGCCAGCGAGAGCTGAAGCTCACAGCGGATGAGTACTGCGAACTGGTGAGTCAGCTCGCCCAGCAGTTCCTCGGTCGTCACGGGCTCGGCTGCGACAGGCTTCGGTGTCCGTGCCATCGAGAGCATCCTTTCAGCCGCCTGAGCAGCCTGCGGAGAAGACGAACCGCGGCATCGTACAGACGGGATGAAAGACACTTCCCTCATGAGCCATGAACCGCAGCTCGACGAGCAGGTTCACAACCCCCTGGCGGAGGGGGTCGGTTTCGTCGTCTACGGCACGCTGGCGACGCTGGCCGGCGTCGGCGCGCTGGCGCTGGAGGCCGGCCATCTTCGCGCCGGGGAGACGGCGGTCGCGCTGCTCGTGGTCGTACTTGCCGCGTGGATGGGACACACGCTGTGGCGGGTCGTGACCGCCCGGGCACTGCGAACGCCCCCGCAGAGGCTTCCGCATGAGGTTCACGAGTTGCGGCGTTCGTGGCCGATCCCGGCGGCGGCGCTTCCGGAGGTCGTCGTCGCGGCGCTGGCGGCCACGGGCTGGTGGTCGGTGGCGACCGGGTTGCAGCTCGCGCAGGGCCTCGGAATCGCCGTCCTGTTCGGTGCCGGCGTCCTCACCGCTCGCCTCGAAGGAGCGAGCCGAGGCCGGCTGCTCGTCTACGCGATCCTGCTACCGAGCGTGGGTGCCCTGATCGTCGCGCTCGAGGTGGGGGTTCACCGGGTGTAGGGGTCATGCTGCCTCGCCCCAGGCGCCCTTGCGCAGGCGGAGCGCCTCGGCCACCGACCAGGCCTGGAACGGACAGCCGGTGGCGACGTGCGGCGCGTCTCCGTCCGCGGTCTCCGAGATCGACCCGAGGCCCCATTCGCCGAGATGCGCCTCGAGGCCGTCGAGGAGCCCGTCGACCGGGACACCGGCGCGCGCCGACGCGTCGACGTAGGGCCCGAGCAGCCACGGCCAGACGGTGCCCTGGTGGTACGCGGCGTCGCGCTCGGCCGGTGAGCCCCGGTGCAGGGGCCGGTAGCGCGGATCGTCCGGGGCGAGCGAGCGCAGGCCGATCGGCGTGAGGAGCGATCGGCAGGCGGCGACGATGTTGCGCGCCGCGGCCGTGGTCGCGTCGTTCACGTGGAGGAAGGGCCCACGCGGGAGGGAGACGGCGAGCAGCTGGTTCGGCCGCACGGAGGCGTCGTCTCCGCCGGGCCCGTCGACGACGTCGAGCGCGCCGAGGCCGTCCGCCCGCACGAAGCGCGCGAGGAACGAGTCGCGCGCGCGGTCGGCGAGGGCAGACCAGCGCCGGCGTGAGTCTGCGCCCGGCGCGAGCCGTCCGGCGACGTCGAGCACCTGGACCCACAGCGCGTTCACCTCGACCGGCTTGCCCGCTCGCGGAGTGACGGGGACGCCGTCGATCCGGGCATCCATCCACGTGAGCGCCCATCCCTCGGCCCCCTGGCGCAGCAGCCCGTCGGCCGGGTCGACCCCGATCCCGAAGCGTGTGCCGGCGACGTGGTGCTCGACGATCTGCTCGATGACGGGCCCGAGCTCGCCGCCCAGATCCTCGTCCCCGGCGATCGAGACGTGCCGGTCGACGGCGTGGACGAACCACAGCGTTCCGTCGACCGTGTTGTACTCGAGCGAGCCCGTGTCGGCCGTGTTCGCGAGCATGCCCTCCGACAGGGTCGCGGCCGTGGTGCGCAGGACCTCCCGTCCCTCGTCCCACCGGTTGGGCGCCAGGTAGAGGCCCTCGTACGAGGTCATCAGGTCGCGCGACCACTCGCCGAACCACGGATAGCCGGCGACGGCGGTCGGGCGTCCCGCAGTCTCGATCGCGAACTGGTCGGCGCCGAGCACGAGCTGCGCCTCGACCTCGTCGCTCGTGCCGGCCCGCCGGAGCAGCTCGTCGGCGCGCGTTCGCGCGGCGGAGACGATCTCCGTCGCCGAGGGGAGCGTCCCGTCGAACGGCGCGGCTGCGGCGGTCAGCTCGTGGCGCTCGCCGGGCGTGAGGTCCACGGCGAACGTGCCCGCCGCCCAGACGTCCTCCCGGTCGTTCAGCCCCCGCGCAGCCTCCTCCCGCGCGCGGATCCCGCGGTACCACTCGCCTCCCGCGGCCCACCCTGGGCCGGCAACGCGGTAGGCGCCCTCGAACACGAACCCGTCGGCTGTCGACGCGACCGCGGGCGAGCCATTCGCGAAGCGCTCTCCGTGCACGCTCCGCCAGGTGCAGAGCGGCGTCAGCTCGAGCCGAACGGGCCGGTCGGCTCGAAGCAGCCGGTGCACGACCCCGACGGCGGGCCGGCCGTGGCTCATCGCGAGCTCGCGCTCGACGAGGATCTCGCCGATCTGCCAGCGCCACCGCGGGACGCCCCGGTCGAGCTCGAACGTCGCGAGCAGCTCGTGCCCACGCGGATCGACGGTGCCGCCCGCCCATTCGTCCGTGCCGAGCCGGAAGCGGGCGTCGCCGACGACGAGCACCGGCTCGAGCGCGACCAGGCCGAGCATGCGACTCCCAGGCCCGTCGACGGCGACCGCGAGCAGGCCGTGGTAGCGGCGGGTGCGGAGTCCCGCGACCGTGCCCATCGCGTAGCCGCCCACCCCGTCCGTCACGAGCCACTCCCGCTTCGACGCCTCGTCGAGCGAGCCGCAGACCTCGGGGCCGAACCGGATCGTCAGGGCCGCGTCTCCGTGCCGTGCGGCGACATCAGCTCGGCGAGCGTCGGCAACGGTGCGCCGTCGGCGCGAACGATCAGCTCCGCGACGAGCCCCGTCCAGCCGGTCTGGTGGCTCGCGCCGAGCCCTGCTCCGTTGTCGCCGTGGAAGTACTCGTTGAAGAGCACGTTGTCCTTCCAGGCCGGGTCGTCCTGGAGTCGTTCGACCCAGCCGAAGCACGGCCGCCGCCCGTCTGCTCCGACGAGGAAGATCGAGATGAGCCGCCTGCGCAGGTCGGCGGCGATCGCGTCGAGCGTCAGCTCCTTCCCCGAGCCCGTCGGGTATTCGATCCTGAGGTCGTCCCCGAAGAAGCGCGCGTAGCGGCCGAGCGCCTCGACGATGAGGAAGTTGACCGGCATCCAGACCGGCCCGCGCCAGTTCGAGTTGCCGCCGAACATCCCGGTCGTCGACTCGGCCGGCTCGTAGTCGATCCTCGCGACCGTGCCGTCGACGTCGAGCTCGAACGGGTGCTCGGCGTGCCATCGCGAAACGGCCCGCAGCCCGTAGGGCGAGAGGAACTCCGACTCGTCGAAGACGCGTTCCAGCAGCCGCAGGACTCGGCTCACCTCGACGACGCCGAGGAGCAGGCGGCGGTCGCCCGGCCCGCCTCCCACCGGATGCGCGGCCCTGAGCATGTCGGCCGCACGCTTGTTGACGGTCTCGGCGCGGTCGACGACGTCCTCGTCGATCGCGGCTACGCCGAGCAGGGGCAGGATGCCGACGATCGACCGAACCTTGACGGGGATCGACCGGCCGTCGGCAAGTCGCAGCTGGTCGTAGAAGAAGCCGTCGGTCTCGTCCCAGAGGTCCTGAGACTCGAGCGCGTCCGAGATCAGGGCGAAATGCTCGAGGAACTTCAGCACGAGGTCGGTCGCCGGGCGGCCGCGGGCGTTGAGGATCGACGCCATCGCCGCCATGCTGAGCGCGTAGAAGCCCATCCAGCCCGTGCCGTCCGACTGCTCGAGCATCTGCCCCTGCGGCAGATGCGACCGGTCGATCGGGCCGATGTTGTCGAGTCCCAGGAAGCCGCCCTCGAAGACGTTCGAGCCGTCGCGGTCCTCGCGGTTCACCCACCAGGTGAAGTTGACGAGCAGCTTGTCGAAGATGCGGTTGAGGAACGCGATGTCGCGGCCGCCGTCGATGGCGAACACCTCGACCGCCGCCCACGCCTGCACGGGCGGGTTGACGTCGTCGAACGACCACTCGTACGCCGCCAGCGCCCCGTTCGGGTGCTGGAACCACTCGCGGCAGAGCAGGATGAGCTGGTACTTGGCGAACGCCGGATCGACGCGGGCGAGCGCGACGCAGTGGAAGGCGAGGTCCCAGGCGGCGAACCATGGGTACTCCCACTTGTCGGGCATCGACATGATGTCGAAGGCGTCGAACGTCCTCCAGCGCGAGTTGCGCCCGTCGAGACGTGACGCGGGCGGTGTCGGCTGCGTCGGGTCGCCGTCGAGCCAGCGCGCGACGTCGTAGAAGTAGAGCTGCTTGCTCCAGAGCATCCCGGCGAGTGCCTGTCGCAGCACGAGCGCCTCGTCCTTCGACGTCTCGCCCGGGGTCAGCTCGCCGTAGAACTCGTCGGCGTCGGCGAGGCGGGCCGCCGCGACCGCGTCGAAGTCGGCCCAGGGATCGCCGCCGCGCACCGCCGGTCGGAGCCGGATGCGCAACGTCTGCGTTTCGCCCGGCTCGACCTCGACCTGGTACCAGAACGCGGTCTTCGTCCCAGAACCGGCTGCGACGGTGTCGGAGCCGGTGACGACGTGGTCGTTGATGCCGTCCTTCGGGGTCGCGCTCAGCGACTCCGAGCCGAACAGCCGCTCGGCGTTCGTCTCGTTGTCGCAGAAAAGGAGCGTCGGCTCACCCTCGGCGACGAGCTCGAGCTGGCCGAGGAACGGATGCTCGGTGACGACGCGCGCTGCGCCGCCCGCGCGCAGCTCCGGCTTCTCCCCGTCCACCTCCCACGCCCACGTGTTGCGATACCAGGCCGTGGGGAGGACGTGCAGGGTGTCGGCCTCCGGCCCGGCGTTCGTCACGCGGATCGTCATCAGCAGGTCGTGCGGGTCGCCCTTCGCGTAGTCGACCTCGACGATCCAGTAGCGCTCGTCGTCGAACGCGCCCGTGTCGAGCAGCTCGTACTCGGGATCGAGCTTGCCGCGCCGCGCGTTCTCGGCGGCGAGGTCCCCGTACGGGAAGGCCGTCTGCGGATAGTGGTAGCGCCAGCGGTTCCAGGCGTGGCTCGGCAGCGCGTCGAGGTACCACCAGTACTCCTTGGCGTCCTCGCCGTGATTGCCCTCGTTGCCCGTGAGCCCGAAGATGCGCTCCTTCAGGATCGGGTCGCGGCCGTTCCACAGCGCCAGCGCGAGGCAGAGCCGCTGCTCGACGTCGGAGAAGCCGGCGAGCCCGTCCTCGCCCCAGCGGTACGCCCGCGAGCGGGCGTGGTCGTGAGGCAGGTACTCCCACGCCGTCCCGCCGGGGCTGTAGTCCTCCCGCACGGTGCCCCACTGGCGCTCGCTCAGGTACGGCCCCCACACGTACCAGTCGCCGGCCTGCCGGAGGCCGTTCTCGAGCTGGCCGAAGGTCTCGACACGATCGCGTTCGACGCCCACTTGAACCCCCCTTGAGTCGGTCCCCTCCCCGTCAAGGTAGGCGCAGCCGGCCCGGAGAGCGTCACCCCGATGGGGCGATCCTGATCAGGCGGGCGCAGCTTCGGCGAGGGCCGCCCAGTCGCCGGCCCTCACGCGGTCGAGCACCGGGCCGAGGTCGTGCTCGTCCTGGACGGCGGCGATGAGCGCCGGCGCGTCTCCTTCCGCTCCGAGCACGATGCCTCCGACCGCTCTGCCGTCCCGGACGATCAGCTTGCGACAGATCCCCTCGGTCGGCTCCTCCACCACGATCTCCTCGTCACCGGGCTCCGCCGCCTCGATCGAGGATGCCGGAGTCGCCGTGAACGTGCCCTCCGCCGGGTATGAGAAGTAGGAGCTCATCAGTGCGGGACCAACCACAGGCGTTCGCGAAATGCGCCCCGTCAGGCGGGTGGTCGCGGCTCTCGGTAGATCGCGGCAGTCCGGGTCAGCGGACGCCCTGATGTGCCGGGCGGGTTGTTCGCCTCAGACTCGTCGTAACCAGGGAGGTGACCTGATGCTTCGGTGTGAGCGTTGGCGTCCTCTGGGCGTGGCCGTTGCTGTGGTCGTCGCAGGTTCGTGTGCTTCCTTGCTCGTGGTGGGGTTTGGGGGGCAGGCGAAGGCGACGGGCGGCACCGTCAGCGCACTCAGCGTCGGTGCGACTCATAGCTGCGCGCTGCTGAGCGACGGCGCGGTGAAGTGCTGGGGCCGGAACCGTTTCGGCGAACTGGGCAGCGAGATCGAGGGGTTCAGCGCGAAGCCGGTTGCGGTTAACAGCTTGCCGCACGGCGTGATCGCGATCGCCGCTGGGGCCGGGCACACGTGCGCGCTGGTCCGTGGCGGGGCTGTCGTGTGCTGGGGGCGAAACCTGTTCGGTGAGCTCGGTGACGGGACGAGGAACGACAGCTCGATACCGGTTCCGGTGAGCGGCCTGCAACAGGGCGTTATTGCGATCAGTGGCATCGGCGAGCACACGTGCGCGCTCCTGCGCGGCGGGTCGGTCAAATGTTGGGGCAACAACGAGGGTGGCCAGCTCGGCAACGGGAGGACGGGAAGCAGCTCAACCCCGGTTGCTGTCAGAGGCCTGCAACAGAGCGTCATCGCGATCAGCGCCGGTCGCTTGCACACGTGCGCGCTGCTGAAGGGCGGGGCGGTCGAGTGCTGGGGTTTCAACGACGACGGTCGGGTCGGCAACGGAACGACGAAGAACAGCTCGAAACCGGTTCCGGTCAAGGGCCTTCAGCGCGGGGTGGTCGCGATCAGCGCCGGTGGCTTGCACACGTGCGCGCTGCTGCGCGGCGGGGCTGCGAAATGCTGGGGCTGGAATGCTTACGGTCAGCTTGGCAATGGGGAAGTGCTGGACTTCAGCTCGATACCGACGCCCCCCGACTTCAGGGCGACACCGGTCGCGGTCAAAGGGCTGCAGCACGGGGTCGTCGCGATCTCGGCAGCGAACGTCCACACGTGCGCGCTGCTGCAGAACGGCACGGCCAAGTGCTGGGGAGACAACGAGTACGGTCAACTCGGGAACCGGGCAACGAAGAACAGCGCAACCCCGGTCGCGGTCAAGACCCTGCGCGGTATCGCCACGATCGTGGGCGGGTGGGTGCATACGTGTGCGCTCCTGCGTGGGTCGCCTTCGGCCCCGGTCAAGTGCTGGGGTGACAACGCCGTTGGTGAGCTTGGCAACGGGACGACGAACCCCAGCCTGACCCCGGTTCCGGTCACCGGGCTGTAGCAGGCTGCCTCGGTAGATCGCGGCAGTCCGGGTCAGCGGACGCCCTGAATGTCCGCCGGTCGCGGACAGCGGATTCTTACGGTGTTAGGCGACCAGCCTGAGAGGTGCGTGTGAGTACTGTCGCCCCCTCGAACGAGAAGCACACGCTGGCGGACGAGCTTGCCGGGGCGCGTCGCTGTGTGTGGGCGGGTGAGTACGAGACGGCGGTTGACCATCTCGCGAGCGCTCGGACGTTCGCGCGAGCACAGGGGGATCGGGCTGCGCTGGACGAGGTACGTGAGCTTGCCCTGAGGGCAGGGCGTGGAGCGCCGGGCGGGTCCCCCGCCGCGGGGCGGGCGGACGCGCTGGTGCACGCCACGGCAGAGGACCTGGCCGGACCTGCCGGGAGTCTCCCTCTCCCGAGGGGAGCCGTTCGAACGATGCTGGCTGCGGGCGGCGTCGTCTGGCTCCTGTTCGGTCTGGCGCCGTTCATCGCGAGAGGCACCCCATTGTGTGGGAGTGGGTCCGGGTGGTCAGGGCAGCTCACGGCAACCGGGGTGACGGCTGCCCTGATCGGGGTCACGCTGGTGGCGTTCTTCGTGTGGCTGATGAGGCGGATGCCGCACGCGGAGGTGGCGCTGGGCTGGACGTTCCTGGGCGTGTACGCCGTGGCCCTGATCGTGTTCTGCCTGTTCCTGGCCCCGGCGATCTGGGGGCCGCCCGGCTGCAACCCGTGACCGACCCGGGACTTCTGATCCTCTAGGTAGATCATGGCAGCCCGGGTCAGCGGGTTCGCTGATGTGAGAGCAGGTGGGAGAGCGGATGCTTGCGGTCAGGCGGACAGCGGGGTTGCGCGTTGGGAGTGAGCAGGTTTCGTCTCTCGCGGTTCGTGTGGCCGGCATGGTTGTTGACCGGCTTGGCGATCGTCGGGTTGGTGGCCGCGTTGGCAGAGGCATCTCGCGGTGTGCCGAGTGTTCCGGGTTGGACGTGGTTGGGTCCGGCAGGGGTTCGGGTGGAGACCATCGCTGTTGATCCCCGTCGCGTGCAGACGGTTTACGTGGGTACATCGAAGGGGCTGATCAGGAGCACGGACGCGGGAGCGACCTGGAACCGTGTCGATCCTGTCCTGGGTCGGCCGATCGTCTCCGTCGCCCTCGACCCGCATCGGCCGCGGACGGTCTTCGCCGTCACTGCATCGGGGTACCCCAGTGTTCCCGTGGTGTTCAGGAGCACGGATGGGGGCGCATCTTGGGGTCGCTCGGACCGGGGGATCGGGGACGGGGTCGGTGATTGGGTTGCGATCGATCCGCGGGCGTCGCGGACGCTCTATGTGTCCGCCGTGGTCGACGGCAGGCCGGCGGTCTACAAATCGACGAACGGTGGGGAGAGCTGGCGGCATGCCGATCGAGGGCTTGGCGGCCAAGCGATCGAACAGATCGTGATCGACCCACTTTCGCCCCGTACGCTGTACGCGCTGGGCGGTGTGACCGGCGGAGGCGCATTGTTCAAGAGCGCAGACGCCGCGGCTACGTGGCGGCCCGTTGTGGTCAGGGCTGGTGGGGTGGCTGCGCTGGCGATCGATCCGCGCCTACCGGGGGTGCTCTACGCGGTCATCGACAAGGGCGTGGTCTACACGAGCAAGAACGGCGGCGGCACCTGGGCGGCGGCCGGAAGCGAGGGGTTCAAGGGGTTCGGTGACGCGCTCGCAGCCGACCCCGGCCGATCGAGAACGCTGTACGCGGTGAGTAGCGTCCTCTCTCCGCAGGCGCCGACCTATGTCCTGAAGACGACGAATGGCGGCGATAGCTGGGCCCTGGCAGGGCGCAAGATCGGGCAGGGGTTCCGGGTGGTCGCGGTGGGTGCGGGCGGTGGAACGGTCTACGCCGGCACAGACGGAGACGGTCTCTACCGCTGCACTGCCTGTCGGGCACTCGTCTCGCCCCCCGTTCCCGTGCTTCACGCCGTCGGTCGTGCCGGCCGGGGCCTCGAAATGCACGTGGTCACGTCGTTCGCGCTCGACCCGACCAAACCACGAACCGTGTACGCGGGCACCGAAGCCGGCGTCTTCGTGAGCACGGACACCGGCAGGTCATGGCGACGCACGGGCACAGGTCCCGGGGCTACGGATGTGCTCGGAATCGACCCGAAGCACCCGCAGACGCTGTACGCGTTCGTGAGGGGACAAGTTTTCAAGACCCTGGACGCGGGTCGACACTGGGCTCAACTCGGGCGCGGGACGCTCTCAGATCTTCATTCGCTTGCCATCGATCCGAAGACGCCGGCCACGCTCTATGCCGGTAGCGCCACGGGCCAGGTGTTCAAGACAACCGACGGAGGCAAGCGTTGGCGTCCCAGCGGTCGGCTCGGCTCGACCAACGTGAGCGAGTTCGCAATCGATCCCCACAATCCCCGGACCCTGTACGCCTCCACCCAGGGCGACGGGGTCTCCAAGACCGACGATGGCGGCGCTCATTGGCATCAGGCGAGCGACGGTCTCACCGATCCGAGCCTCGCCGTGCTGGCGATCGACCCCGCCCACCCGCAAACCGTGTATGCGGGCACTTGGCCCAGCACCGCAACCGAAGGAGGGGCACTCGGCGTCTTCGTCACCCACAACGGCGGACGCAGTTGGACACACCCAGGCACCGGCAAAGTGCAAGGCGAAACCGTCCTGACGCTCGCTGTCGACCCCACCCCACCCGGTGCCGTCTACGCCGGCACAGACGGGGCAGGCGTCTACAGGAAGACCGCGCGGGGCAACCGGTGGCTGTCGTTCAACACGGGCCTCCAAGACCTCACAATTGACGGCCTCAAGTTCGACCCCAGGACGCGGACGCTCTACGTGGGCACCATGGGCGGTGCCTACACGATCACAATCCAGACCGGCCACTAGCCCAACGGTTGCGATCACCAGCGGCGACGCCGGCTGTGGCGCCCGGCCCGTCGCGATTCGCGTCGCCCGGTGCCGCCCAGCCTGACCCACTAGGCTCGCCTGATGAGCTTCGGCATATTGGCCCTGATCGTCTGCGCGGGTCTCGCGGGGCCGGTTCTCTCGGCCGTGCGACCGAAGTTCGTGCCGGTGGTGGTCGGTGAGATTCTCGCCGGCGTGGTGATCGGTCGCACCGGCTTCCAGTGGCTCGACACACACGACCCGACCGTCGTCTTCCTCGGCGAGGTGGGCTTTGCGATGTTGATGTTCGCGGCCGGGATCCACGTGCCCGTTCGTAACCGCGCCCTGCTCGGCAATGTCCGCCGGGGAGGTGTGGCTGCGGGCATCGCTGCTCTCCTCGCGGTAGGGGGTGGCTTTGCGCTCGTCGCTCTTCCCGGCGTGAGCCACCCGGCGGTGTACGCGCTCCTGCTGGCCACCGGATCTGCCGCGATCGCGCTGCCGATGCTCGACGAGGCGGGGCTCCTGACCTGGCCGCCCGGGCTGACCGCCATCGCGCAGGTGACGATCGCGGACGTCGTCACGATCGCGGCGCTTCCGCTCGTATTGCAGCCGGGGAAGGCCGCCCGCTCGGTGCTCGGCATCGTCGTGATCGTGATCTGCGCGGTTGGGCTCACCATGCTGGCGGAGCTGGCGAGGCGGCGCGGCGAGGTTCGACGTCTGCGGAAGCTCTCGAAGCAACGGGCGTGGGCGCTCGATCTCCGCCTGTCGCTTCTCATCCTCTTCGTGCTCGCCTGGCTCGCGACCCGCATCGGGACGAGCATTCTCGTCGCCGGCTTCGCCGTCGGCCTCAGCGCCGCCTGGCTCGGAGGCCCCAAGCGCTTCTCCCGCCAGGTCGTCGGCATCGCGCAGGGCTTCTTCGTGCCGCTCTTCTTCGTCGTGCTCGGAGCGAGGCTCGATCTGCGTGCGCTCGTGACCGACCCGACGCTGATCGGGCTGGCTGCAGCCATCGCCGCTCTCAACCTGGCGGTCCATCTGGGCGCCGCCCGCGCGACGAAGCAACCGCTCGGGGCCGGCTTCGTCGCCACGGCCCAGCTCGGCGTTCCTGCCGCCGTCGTCACCCTGGGTCTGAGCGAAGGGATCATCACCGCCGGCCAGGGCGCCGCGATCATCGCCGCCGCACTGGCCAGCCTCGGCCTCGCCGCAGCGGGAACGTCGATGCTGGGGCGAGACAGGCCGCCTGAGCCGGAGGTGGCACCGGCTTGACGAGGCGGGGTCCCGACTCTCACCAGGACGTGTCACTCAGGTAGCCAGGAGCAGCCTCGCACACTCGATGTGGCTGCCGTGGACGCCGTCGGCGTCGATACCCCACGCCCCGGCGGTAGCCAGCTTCCCTACGGAACCAAAAAGGCGCCGTTTCCAGCGCCTTCCGAGGTGGAGCGTACCGGGATCGAACCGGTGACCTCCGGCTTGCAAAGCCGGCGCTCTCCCAGCTGAGCTAACGCCCCGAGGCCGTCCCATCTTAGATGGGGCGGCCGGCGAGGGCGTTCGGGGGGTGGCCCTACTTAGGCCGCGCGCTCCAGCCGCTCTTCGTGGCGGGCGCGCTGGATGATCTCGTCACGCTCACCGAAGCGGACTCGCGCCCGCTCGATTCGATGCTCTTCCCACAGCTTCGCGATCTCGGCCTCGAGGCTCGCGTGATCTGCGGCGAGGGCTGCATCGTGCTGCTCGCTCAGGACACGCAGAAGCTGCGCTCGCCGCTCGGTCAGCGCCTCGATCTCGGTTCGGATCTCATTGAGTGATCGCACAACTATCCTCAACGTCTTCGGTTTGGCGGCTATTCCGGTTTGGGTCACGCGGCCAGCGCGTCTTTTTCGAAGCGTTTGCACAGGCTCTGCGCAGCCTCGACGAGGGCGGTCGATGCCGGTGTGCGCAGCCGGTCGCGATGCCAGGCGATGCCGATCAGCCGCGCCGGAACGCGGTCGCCGAGCTCGATCACGGCGATGCGGTCGTCGCTCGGGTCGACGGTCAGCTGCGGCACGAGCGCAACGCCGATCCCTGCGGCGACCATGCCCTGAACCGTGTAGTTGTCGTCCGAGCGGAAGACCACATGAGGATCCCGTCCGGTGACGCGGAGCCGCTCCTCGACCTGCTCGGTCGTGCGGCAGGAGCGATAGCCGATCAGCGGCAGCTCGACGATCTCGCGCAACGTCGGCGGGCGGTCGCGCCGAGCGAGCGGCGAGTCCGGGGGCGTGAGCAGCACGTAGGGGTCGCGCATGAGCTCGACCGACTCGAACGGGCCGGGACGGAGCGGGAAGACGACGAAGCTGAGATCGACCTCGCCGCTCTCGATCAGCCCGAGGAGCTCGCGATCGTCTGCCGACTCGACCAGCGTCACGTCGAGCTTCGGCCAGTCGGCGCAGAAGCTGCGCAGCAGGCTGGGGAGGACCCTGGCGCCGACGCTCTGGTAGGTGCCGATCCGGAGCGGGCCTGCGTCTCCGGCCCCGAGCGCGCTCAGATCCGCCTGCGCGGCACTCAGGCGAGCGGTGATCCCGTCGGCGTGCGTGAGCAGGAGCCGGCCGGCCTCGGTGAGCGAGATCGGCTTCGGTCCGCCGGGTCGCTCGACGAGGCGCTGGCCGACGATGCGCTCGAGAACCGCGATCTGCTGGCTGATCGCCGACTGCGTGTAGCCGAGCCGCTTGGCCGCACGGCCGAACGAGCCTGCCTCCGCGATCGCCTTCAGCGCGATCAGATGTCGCAGCTCGAGTCCGAGCCATTCATCAGTCTGCATAATAGAGTCCAATACTAACACGACTTGTGCTAATCAAGCTTGAACTGGCATCGTGTACATCGTTATGACAGCGATCTGGCTTCTCATCCCGCTCGCGCTGATCGTGCTCGCCCCGCTGCTCCCGTCCGGCGACCTGCCATACCGGGACAAGCGCGGCTCCTGGCGCAACTACCGCTAGGCCCTCGATGAGGGGCACGGCGAGCCCTGCCCGTGTCTGGGCGGCTCTTGCGGTGGTCTACGTCGTCTGGGGCTCGACCTACCTCTTCATCCTGCTCGCGAGCCGGACGCTGCCCGTGTTCGTGATGACGTCGCTGCGCTTCCTGATCGCGGGTGGGCTGCTCTATGTCTGGGCGGTCAGGCGCGGCGACCGGGTGGGTGACCGGCCCGGTCGCAGGGAATGGATCGCCGCGGCCATCGTCGGCGGGCTCCTCTTCCTGGTCGGGAACTCGGGTGTCGCGTTGGCCGAGAAACGGGTCGACACCGGTATCGCATCGCTGATCATCGCGGCCGTCCCGCTGTGGATGGCCCTCTTCGATCGCGTCGCCTGCGGCCAGCGGCTCAGCCGAACTGCGGTGACAGGGCTCGCTCTCGGCTTCGGAGGGGTCGCCCTGCTCGCCTGGCCCACCGGCCCGAACCACATCGACGTCTGGGGCGCGGTCGCGCTGCTCGTGTCCGGCTCGGCGTGGGCTGCCGGCTCGCTCTACTCGCGCCGGGCGCCGCTGCCACGGCGGCCGTTCGTCAGCGCCGGGATGCAGATGCTGGCCGGCGGCGTGATGTGCGCGATCGTCGCCGGCGCGACCGGCGAGGTGACGCAGATCCACGACGTGTCGACGACCTCGATCCTCGCGCTCGTCTACCTGATCACGATCGGCTCCTGGCTGGCCTTCACCGCCTATTCCTGGCTGCTCCGCGTGACCCGCACCTCGCTCGTCTCGACCTATGCCTACGTGAATCCGCTCGTCGCTGTCTTCCTCGGCTGGGCGGTCGAGAACGAGTCGATCAGCGTGCGCACGGTCGCCGCCGGAGCTGTGATCCTGGTCGCCGTGGCGCTGATCGTGACGCCGCCGAAGGGCGAGCGCGCCACCGAGCCGGCGCCGGTGCCCGTCCGCGGCAAGTAGCTAGGCTGAAACCGCATGACGACGCTGGATCTGAGGAAGTTCCGGCTGCGGTCCGGCGAGTCGCTGCGCGACGAGCAGGAGGTCGAGATCGCGCCCATCGAGCTGGGCGGCCAGCGCTATCTCGTGGTGCCCGAGAACGTGCCGGCCGAGCTGGCGGTCACGCGCGCCTCGACGGGGACCGTCTACGAGCTCCGCTTCCACGTGCGGCTCCACGGGCCCTGCTTCCGCTGCCTCGGCGACGCGGTTCTCGACGACGACCTGTCCCTGCGCGAGTACCAGGCCGAGAGCCCCGCCGGGGTGGAGGAGCTGACGACGCCGTACGTCACCGAGAACCGCATCGACCTGTCGGCGTGGGCGCGCGACGGGCTCGTGCTCGCGCTGCCGGACAAGATCCTCTGCCGGCCCGACTGCGCCGGCCTCTGTCCCGTCTGCGGGCTCGACCTGAATCGAGAGCCGCACGAGCACGCGACAGGAGAGCCGGACCCGCGCTGGGCCGCGCTGGCCCAGCTGAAGGATCAGCTGTAGCGCCCCTGGCCGGCAGCGGCTCCCGCCGGGCGGAGCCCGGCTCCGCCGCCGCCTGACGCAGGAGCGCTACGATTCCTGTCAGGCGCTCCGGCGCCTTGCCATGACTGACTGACCGGGCATCCACGACGTTCTGCGCGGCACACGCGCGCACTCGCCTTCGGAGGTACTCGGTCTTGCGCATCTCACTCGACGGCGTCGCGAAGCACTACGGCGCCCACACGATTCTCGACAACGTCACCCTCGTGGTGACGCCGGAGCGGCGGCTCGGCGTCGTCGGCCCGAACGGGGTCGGCAAGTCGACGTTGCTGCGGCTGCTCGCCGCCCTCGACGAGCCCGACGCCGGCACCGTCTCGCGGGTGCCGGCCGAGCTGACGTGCGGCTATCTCCCGCAGGAGCCCGACCGGCGCTCCGGTGAGACGCTGCTCGACTACCTCGCGCGCCGGACCGGGGTCGCCGCGGCGCAGCGCGAACTGGAGGAGAGCGCCGCCGCGCTCGCTGCCGGGGACGATGCGGGCGAGCGCTACGCCGTGGCGCTCGACCGGTTCGTCGCGCTCGGCGGCGGCGACGTCGAGGCCCGCGCCGGCCAGGTCGCAGCGGATTTGGGGCTGCCGGTGTCGCTCTCGCGGCCGATGACGGCGCTGTCGGGCGGCGAGGCGGCCCGCGTGGCGCTTGCGGCGATCCTGCTCTCGCGCTTCGACGTGCTGCTCCTCGACGAGCCGACCAACGACCTCGACTTCGACGGGCTCGAGCGGCTCGAACGCTTCCTCCGGGGCCGGGAGGGCGGGCTCGTCGTCGTCTCGCACGACCGCGAGTTCCTCGACCGGACAGTCACTCGAATCGTCGAGATCGAGCCCGGGTCGCGGCACGTGCGCGAGTGGGCAGGTGGGTTCAGCGAGTACGAGGCTGCGCGCGAGGCGGCCCGCGCCTCGTCGTACGCGCGCTTCGAGCAGGCCGAGGAGCGCCGTCGCGAGATCGAGGCGCTGCTCGCGGCGCGGCGGCAGGAGGCGCACGCCGGCGGCGCGATGACGGACCGGCGCGGCACGAACGCGCTCCGCTCCAAGGTGGGCCTGGCCGCGCAGGCGCTCGAGCGCGCCGAGCGGCCTGAGAAGCCGTTCGAGCCGTGGGAGCTGAGGCTCCGGCTGGAGTCGGGCGAGCGTGTGGGAGATCGTGTCGCCTCGCTCCACGGCGCGGTGGCGGTGCGCGGCGAGTTCACCCTCGGGCCCGTCGATCTCGACCTCGCTCCGGGAGAGCGCGTCCTCGTGTCGGGCCGGAACGGCAGCGGCAAGTCGACGCTCCTCGGCATGCTGCTCGGCGAGGTGCCTCTGGCGGCGGGCTCGCGAGCGGTCGGTCGCCGGACCGTCATCGGCACGCTCGAGCAGCAGCGCGGCGCCTACGACGTGGAGGAGGCTCTGCTCGAACGGTTCCGCTCCCGGGCCGGGATGCCGGCCGAGGAGGCGCGGACGCTGCTCGCGAAGTTCGGGCTCGGGGCCGACCACATCGGCCGGCCGTGTACGTCGCTCTCCCCCGGCGAGCGGACGCGCGCGCATCTCGCCGAGCTGCAGGCGCGGCGCGTGAACCTCCTCGTCCTCGACGAGCCGACGAACCACCTCGACCTCGAGGCGGTCGAGCAGCTCGAGGCGGCGCTCGGCGCGTACGACGGCACGGTCGTCCTGGTCACGCACGACCGGCGCTTCCTGGAGCGCTTCGGCGCTTCGCGAACCGTCGAGCTCTAGAACGGGCCGTGCGGCTCGTAGCTCCCGGGGCGGGCGCCGACGGCGATGAACGTCATCCCGTCGGGCCCGGCGACGGGGCAGCGGGTCGTTCCGGGGTCGAACCGGACGAATGCGCCCTCTCGAACAGGCACCTCCTCGCCGTCGACGCGCCAGATCCCGGAGCCGCGAATGACGACGTTGACCTCCTCCTGGCCGGTACCGGTCTCGTCGTGCTCCAGCCCTTCGGCGCCCGGCGGGAGCTCGAACCAGTTGATCCCGAACGCCTCGACGCCGAGCTGCCGGCGCACGAAGCGAACCGCTCCGCCGGGGCCGGCGCCCTCGATCTCGTCGACGTGGACGACGCTATAGCCCATGGGCGGAGCATAGATGGTTGATGCCATGATCTCGCGCGCTCGGCTGCGCGATCTGGCGTGTCTGGGCCGCTCCCGCCTGACCGGATGCCGGCGGAGCCAGCCTCCAGCAGGCGTCTGCTTCACGCCGCCGCGCCGCTATACTGCGCGACCGCATGGCTGTCCCGAAGCGGAAAACGTCGAAGGCCCGCCGCGACAAGCGTCGCGCGCAGCACGGCATCCAGGCGCCGCGCCTCAGCGTCTGCCCGCACTGCCATCAGCCGAAGCGCTCGCACGAGATGTGCCCGAACTGCAAGACGTACCGCGGGCGCGAGGTCGAGCCGCTTCATACACCTGCTCCGTAGCCGGACGAGCGAAGAGCCGGCACGAGGCCGGCTCTCCACTTGAACACCGGTCAGGATCGGGTTAGGGAGGGCAAAGCAGCGTGTTGACCAGGTTGTTCGGCTGGTTCAACATCAGGACTGCGCCCGGCGCGATCGACAACGTCGACCCACCGCAGTTGAACACGCCGCCGCCGTTGACGAGCGCGCGGTTTCCGACCACGACCGTCTGCGACTGAAGCGACACGTTCGAGGAGCCGTCGCCGTTCTCGCTGAAGATGCCCCCGCCGTAGAGGGCCTTGTCCGGGACGATGGTGCCCTTGATGCGGCCCACGGACGTCTTCGCCAGCGTCACGAGCGCGACGTTGCTGGCGCAACCGTCCATGCCGTTCGAGTTGTAGATCGCGCCGCCCTCGCCGCGTCGTGGCGAGGTTGCCGCCGAACGCTGAGCTCGTCGCGAGCAGGCTGGCGGTGTTGCCGCAGTCACCGTAGTTCGAGATGCCGCCACCGTCCCCGTCGAGCACGCGGTTGAACGCGACCGTGGTGTGATCGAGCGACACCGTCGCCGGCCCGGACTCGGCCTTGCTGTACAGGCCCCCGCCGGAGAACGCGGCCGTGTTGTGGTCGATGCTCGAGTTCGTCACGGTCAGACCCGCCATTTGGTGGGCGTTGTGGCCGTAGTAGGCGATCCCGCCGCCGTAGTCGGCGGACGTGTTCCAGGAGACGGTCGTCGAGTCGAGCGACACCTGCGCGTCTTGCATCCAGATGCCCCCGCCGCCGTAGACGTTCAGGATCTCGGTCGTCTGGTTGTGGGTGATGGTGGACGCGGTCGCCTGGAGCGTCGACCCGCCGGCGACCAAGATGCCACCGCCCTCGTACGCTCCCTGGTTGTTGCTCACGGTCGCGCCGGTCAGCGTCGCTGTCGAGTTGTCGGTCACGAAGAGCCCGCCGCCGGCGCCGCCCGTTCCGTTCGTGTTCCCGCTCACGCTCGAGTTGGTCAGGTTGACAGTCGCGAAGTCCTGGGCGTAGATGCCGCCGCCGCTGGACGCCGAGTTTCCACTCACGGCAGAAGCGACCGCGTTGATCGTGCCGTCGTCGATGAACACACCGCCGGCGAAGTCAGCGACGTTCCCCGTCACCTGGGTGTTCGTCAGGTTCAGCGTGCTCCCACAACACGCCACGTCGACACCGCCGCCCCCCGAGGTCGAGCCGTTCGTGATCTTGAGGTGCCGAAGCGTCAGCGAAGCGCCGCCCGACACGGCCAGAACGGCTCCGGTGCCGTTGCCGTCGAGCGTCGCCGTCGGCGTGCCGGCCTGGATCGTCGTGTTCGCGGTCACGCTGAAGTTCCCGACACAGGGCAGCGGGCCGTAGATCGTCACCGTTCCGCCGGGAGTGATCAGCCCCTGCAGCCCAGCGTCCCCCGCCGCCGAGCCCTGGCACGTCCACGACCCGGCCGCCAGCGCGGGTGCAGCCCCGAACGCGAGCGCACCGGCTGCCGCCATTACGGCCAGCACGAGCAGCTGCGCTACCCGCCGCCTCGACCGTCCGCCCAATCTCGTCGCTCGCATCGACTCTTCTCCTTCGGTTGCTGCCACCGGGTTCTGGCCAGTATCCGTAAATCCTCGGCCGGAGGCAAACCGATTCCCGAGGTCGGGCAGGCCGTAGACTCCGGCACATGGCAGGCCCGATCCGGGTTGCGGTCGATGCGCTGGGCGGTGACCGCGGGCCGGAGGAGATCGTCGCGGGCGCGGTCGAGGCACGCTCCCCGGGCATCGAGCCCGTGCTGTTCGGCCCTGCCGGCCTCGAGACCCACGGGCTCGAACTGGTCGTGACGACGCAGGAGATCGCCATGGACGAGAAGCCGGCCGACGCCGTCCGCGGCAAGCCGGACAGCTCGCTCGTCGCGGCCTGTCGTGCCGTCCACGAGGGGCATGCGCAGGCCGTCCTCTCGGCCGGAAACACGGGCGCGATGCTGGCCGCCGGGCTCGTCCACATCCGGCGCGTGCGCGGCGTGCTTCGGCCGGCGATCGCGGTGATCGTGCCGACGCCGAAAGGGCCGTCCGTGCTGATCGACTCGGGGGCGAACGCAGACTGCCGCGCCGAGCACCTGCTGCAGTTCGCGCTCATGGGCTCCGTGTTCGCCGAAGAGATTCTCGAGATCCAGCGACCCACCGTCGGGCTGCTGTCGATCGGCGAGGAGGCGGAGAAAGGGAACCAGCTGACGCTCGAAGCCCATCAGCTGCTGGCGGCGAGCGAGCTCAACTTCCAGGGCAATGTCGAAAGCCGCTGGCTGCTCGCGCACGCGGCCGATGTCGTCGTCTGCGACGGGTTCACGGGCAACGTGGTGCTGAAGCTGCTCGAGGGGACGATCCGGACGACGCTCGACTGGATGCGCACCGAGATCACGGCGACCGCGCGCGGAAAGGCCGGCGGCCTGCTGATCAAGCCTGCCGCAGCGCGGCTGCGCGCCCACCTCGACCCCGAGACGTACGGCGGCGCATATCTGCTCGGGCTGCGTGGCCTGGTCGTGATCGCGCACGGCAACTCGTCCCGCCATGCCGTCGCGAACGCGATCCGGTTCGCCGCCCGGGGCATCGATCACGGCGTCGTCCAGCGGCTCGGGGAGCGAATGGCCCCGGAAACCGGGGAGGAGCGTGTTAGCATCCGCGCGCTTTCCGAATCCAATCCCCAAGAGAGGTGACATGGCAGCTTCGCGCGCGGAAGTCTACGAGCGGGTCAAGGAGGTACTGGTCGAGCAACTGGGCGTCGACGAGAGCGAGATCACCGAGGAGGCGTCCTTCCAGGAGGATCTCGACGCCGACTCGCTCGACCTCGTCGAGCTGATCATGGAGCTCGAGGATCAGTTCGGGATCAAGATCTCCGACGAGGACGCGCAGAAGATCACGACCGTCGGGCAGGCCGTCGACTACGTCTCGACGCACCAGTAGCGGCGACACGCAGGCAGGCGACGTCCGGCAGCTTGCCGGGCTGATCCGCTCGCTGCCGTCCGAACGGCTCGATCACGTCTTCACCCATTCCTCGTGGGCGCCTGACCCGACGTCCTCGTACGAGCGGCTCGAGTTCCTCGGAGACAGCGTGCTCGAGCTCGCCATCGCCCGGCACCTGTACGAGCGTTTTCCGAGCCTGTCCGAAGGGGGCCTCTCGCGGATCCGCTCGCACGTCGTCTCGCGCCGAAGCTGTGCAGAGGTCGGCCGTGCAATCGGCCTCGACACGCTGTTCGCAGAGCGCTTCAAGCTCTCGGACGACCTGCGGCGCAGCGACCGTGTCCTTGCTGCGCTGATCGAGGCGGCAATCGCCGCGCTGTTCCTGGAGCACGGCTTCGAACCCGTGGCGCAGGCCGTCGCGGAAGCGTTCAACAAGCCGATCCGCGAGGCGGAAAAGAGTCCCGGCTGACCCGAAGACCCAGCTCCAGGAGCGCCTCGGCAAGCTCGGGCAGAAGCTCTTCTATGCCGTCATCGAGGCCGAAGGCCCGCCGCACGACCGCCAGTTCACCTGCGCCGCCCTCATCGACGACGCGGAGTGGGGCCGGGGCACGGCGCGCACCAAGAAGGAGGCCGAGCAACAAGCGGCCTCGCAAGCGCTCGAAAGGCTGGCGGCCGTGGAGGAGCCCTCGCCCGAGTAGGTCCTGCCTGAACAGGGTCATCCGCGCGGATCGTTAGCGTTGCGCGGGCGTGTATCTCAAGTCCGTTCGCATGCGCGGGTTCAAGTCGTTCCCGGATCAGGTCGAGGTCCGCCTGGAGCCGGGAATCGCTGTCGTCGTCGGGCCGAACGGATCGGGCAAGTCGAACGTCGCCGACGCGCTCGTCTGGGCCGCCGGGAGCCTGGCGCCGAGCGAGCTGCGGGCGGAGAAGCCGGACGACGTGCTGTTCGGGGGGGCCGCCGGTCGCCCGCCCGCGGATTTCTGCGAGGTCGAGTTGCTCTTCGACAACGCCGACCAGGCGCTGCCCGGCCTCGACTTCTCGGAGGTCTCGATCGTCCGCCGGCTGCACCGCGGCGGCGAGGGCCAGTACCTCGTCAACGGAGCGCAGGTCCGCCGGATCGACGTGGTCGAGCTGCTCGCCGACGTGGGGCTCGGGCCGGGCGCCGGGTCGATCGTGAGCCAGGGGAAGGTCGAGGCGATCCTGACCTCGAGCGCCCCCGAGCGGCGCGCCCTCGTCGAGGAGGCGGCGGGCCTGGGGAGGTTCAAGCGCCGCCGCCATCGCGCCGAGCTGAAGCTCGCCCGCGTCGCCCAGCAGGTGGAGCGGGCGCGGGACGTCGAGGCGGAGGTCGCCAAGCGGCTCCGGCCGCTCGCCCTTCAGGCAACTGCCGCCGAGCGAGCCGAGAAGCTCGCCGCCGAGATCGCCGGGCTGCGTGCCGGCATCGCGACGATCGATCTGACCGAGCTCGGAAAGCGGATCGGCGATGCCGAGGTTCGCCGCGAGGCCGCAGCCGGCGAGCGACGCCACCTCGACGAGCGGCTCGAGGCGATCTTGCGCGAGCGCGAGCACGCCGAGGAGGAGCTCGCCGCCGTCGCGGGAGGGCGTGAGGGCGCCGCGGCGACGCTCTACCGGTTACGGAGCGGCCGGGAACGGCTCGAGCTGCGGCGGGAGACGACGGTGGAGCTGCTGGCGCGGCTCCGGGAGCCGATCGTCGAGCGGTTGGGCAAGGAGCTCGAAGAGCAGGCGCGGATAGCAGAGGCGAGGGCTGCCGCGCTCCGGCGGGCGCTCGACGAGCGGGAAGGGCTGCCGCCGGCCGCGCGCGCGCTGTCCGAGCGGGGCGAGCGCCTCGCGCTGAGCCTGCTCGAGGTCGAGCCCGGAGCAGAACGCGCCGTCGCAGCCGCGCTCGGCCACCGGGCGGCCGCGATCCTGGCCGGAACGCCCGAGCGCGGGCTCGAGCTGGTGGAGCACGCGCGGTCGGCCGGGCTCGGCAGCCTGGTGGTCCTCGTCGGCCAGGATCCGAAAGAGCTGGTCGCGCGGCTTCCGGTGGTTCCGCTCGACGGGCTGCTGCAATCACCGGCTCCCGCCGTGACGCGCGAGGGCATCGGCTACGACCCCGGCCGTGGCGAGCTCTGGTTCGTCGGCGAGGCGGCCGAGGCGATCCAGCTCGAGCTCGAGGCGCAGTTCCGCCTGCTGCAGGCCCAGGCTCGCGATCTGGCGGCGCGGGCGGCCGGCGCGGAGCCGCGCGTACGCCATGCCGACCCGCGGCTGGTCGCGCTGGCGGAGCGGCTGGAGTCCGAGCTCGACCGGTGTGCGGTCGCGTCGCGGCGCCACGAGGCTCCGCTCGAGGCCGAGACGAGGACCGAGTCGGGTCGTGCATCCGAGCTCGCCGCCGAGCTACGGCGACTCGGTGCGGCGGAAGCCGATCTCCGCCACGAGGCCGCCGGCGCCGGCGAGCGGGCATCCACGGTCGAGGTCGAGCTGGCGCGACTCGAAGCCGAGGCTGCGGAGGCTCGGCGCAGGCTCTCCGAGGCGTCCGCCGAGCCGGCCGACGGCCCGCGTGAGGAGCTGGAGGCGAAGCTCGTGCGGCTCGAGCGCCGCCGCGAGTCGCTGGGCGGCGTGAATCCGTTCGCGAAGGAGGAGTACGAGCGCGAGAAGGAGCATCTCGACGAGCTGCGGACGCAGCGCGCCGACCTCGAGCGCTCGCTCGCCGAGCTCGACAGGCTCCGTCGCGAGCTCACGGAGACCGTGGAGCGGCGCTTCGCGGAGACGTTCGCTGCGGTGGAGCGGAACTTCGCGGAGGTCGCGGGCACGCTCTTCCCCGGCGGCGAAGGCCGGCTGCGGCTGACCGACGCAGAGGGCGACGAGGACGAGGCCGAGCAGGGTATCGAGGTCGAGCTGCGCCCCGCCGGGAAGCGGATCACGCGTCTATCGCTCCTCTCGGGCGGCGAGAAGGCGATCGGCGCCATCTCGTTCCTGTTCGCGCTCTTCCTGGCCCGGCCGTGTGCGTTCTATCTCCTGGACGAGGTCGAGGCGGCGCTCGACGACACGAACATCGGCCGCTTCGTCGCGCTCCTGCGCAGCTTCGCCGACCGCGCGCAGTTCATCGTCGTCACGCACCAGAAGCGGACGATGGAGGCGGCCGACATCCTCTACGGCGTGACGATGGGCGGCGACGGCGTCTCGCAGGTCATTTCACGCCGCCTGCCGCGCGAGGAGGCCGAAGCGGCCGCCTGACGGGCGCGGCCCTCTCTCTACTGGTTTTCCCCCGGGGCCTTTGGCCCTGACCCCCCGGTTTTGACGATAGCCGTGAAACCGTCACGGATGTGAAACGCGTCTGTGACGAATTCGTGCCGATCGCCGGGGCGTGGCGTGGCTGACTATCCTGCGCGCGCGATGGCGCGAAGCTGGTCAGACCTGCTCGGCGACGAGCGCGAGCTCGCCGAGCCGGAGGAGGAGCGCCGGCGCTTCTTCGGGAGGTTGCGGGGCTCGCTCGGGCGCACCCGCAAGGTCATCCGGCTGCCGCTCGGCCGCTTCGACCCGCGTGACGACGAGTCGTGGGAGGAGCTCGAGGAGGCGCTGATCGCCGCCGATGTGGGCACGACGGCGACAGAGGCGCTCGTCGAGCGGCTGCGCAAGCGGCGCGACGTCGACGATCTCGAGCAGGCGCTGATCGAGGAGATCACGGGCATGCTCGGCGAGCCGGGAACGCTCGCCGTCAACGAGCGCCCGAGCGTCGTCCTCGTCGTCGGCGTCAACGGCACGGGCAAGACGACCACGATCGGGAAGCTCGCGCACCGGCTCTCGGAACACGGCCACTCGGTGCTCGTCGCGGCGGCGGACACGTTCCGGGCCGCGGCCGAGGAGCAGCTCGAGATCTGGTCGCAGCGCGCGGGCGCCGACTTCGTCGGATCGACGAGAGGCGGCGACCCGGCTGCCGTCGCGTATGACGCGATCGAGGCTGCCCAGGCCCGCGGGCGCGACGTCGTGCTCGTCGACACCGCCGGACGTCTCCACACGCAGACGAACCTGATGGAGGAGCTGCGCAAGATCCGGCGCGTCATCGCCGGCCGGCTGGACGGCGCGCCGCACGAGACGCTGCTCGTGCTCGACGCGACGACCGGCCAGAATGGGCTCCAGCAGGCGCGACTGTACGGCGAAGCCGTGGAGGTGACCGGTGTGGCCCTCACGAAGCTGGACGGGACCGCCAAGGGCGGGATCGTCCTGCCGATCGCGGTCGAGCTCGGCCTCCCCGTGAAGCTGATCGGCGTGGGGGAGACGCTCGAAGACCTGCGCCCGTTCGACCCGGCCGAGTTCGCGAGAGCGCTTGTAGGCGCCGAGGAAGCCGAGCCGGAGTAGGGGCAGGCCTGGAGGGAGGCCCTTGCGGGCCTCCCAGTCGTGATTCCGAGCTACAGCTTCTCCCTAACCCGAGCAGACCGCGAAGACGGTGACCGTCCAGTTCGACCCCGGATCCTCCTTGGCGACGCTTGCCACCGACCAGCCTGTGCCACCGGCAGGGCTGCTCTGGTAGACGACGACTCGCCCGAGCACCGATGTGTCCAGGCCTGAGATGTAGTAGCCACCGCCCAGCAGGATCTTTCCGGCCGGGCAGAAGACGGTGACGCTGTTCAGGGTTCCCGGGGAGTGCCACGCCGACGTGTTGCTGGCCGTCTGCTGTGTCGACGACGTGACCGAGCCGGCCGGGCCGGTGTCGCCCTTCAGGCCCTGGATGCCCTGGGCTCCGGTGGCGCCCTTCTCACCCTTCGGCCCTTCGATGCCGGGGATGCCCTGGTCGCCTTTCACACCCTGGACACCCTGGGCTCCCGTGTCACCCTTGTCACCCTTCGGCCCTTGGATGCCCGGTTTCCCCGGATCGCCCTGGGCGCCGGTGTCACCCTTGGCACCGGTGTCGCCCTTGGCGCCGGCCGCACCGGCTGCCCCGGTGTCACCCTTGTCACCCTTGGGGCCTGCAGGCCCGGCGGGGCCTACAGGGCCGGCCGTCCCGACTGGTCCTTGCTGGCTCCAGCTGATCGCGACCTCGGAAGCCAGACAGCGCTGGCCGTCGTCGATCACGCGCAGCGCACCCGGGGTGCCGGCGGTGTTCGGCTTCGTGTAGCAGCCGTGGATCACGCCGCCGGTATCGGGAATCGTCGCGGACGCGATGCCGCCGGCGACGGCGAGGATGCCGCAGACGCCCGCGGCCAGCACAAACAGGCGCGGACGCGCCAGACGCGAAAGCGTTCTCATGTCTCCTCCCTTCCAGACCATGATCGTGGCGGGGAGTCGCACTCCAGTCGCAATCCGATCGCGCTCTGCTCCGCCGGGTCGTCGAGACGAGGCCCGTACACTGTCCGGCGATGTTCGACGCCCTCGGCGACAAGCTGCAAGCGGTTCTCGGCGGGCTGCGCTCGCGCGGGAAGCTGGACGAGGAAACGGTCTCGAAAGCGATGCGCGAGATCCGCCTCGCGCTGCTCGAAGCCGACGTCAACCTCGCCGTCGTCAAGGAGTTCACCGCCGCCGTCAAGGAGCGCGCACTCGGGCAGGAGGTGATGAAGAGCCTGACGCCGGGCCAGCAGGTCGTGAAGATCGTCCACGACGAGCTGACCCGGATCATGGGCGGGAGCGATTCGCGGCTCGCGTTCGCCGGGCGACCTCCGACCGTGATCCTGCTCGTCGGCCTGCAGGGCGCGGGGAAGACCACCGCCGCCGCGAAGCTCGCGCTGATGCTGCGCAAGGAGCGCAAGAGCCCGGCGCTCGTCGCCGCCGACCTCCAGCGCCCGGCCGCGGTCACCCAGCTCGAGCAGCTCGGCAAGCAGATCCAGATCCCCGTGCTGAGCTCCGAGCGGGCGGATCCCGTCAAGGCTGCGAAGCTCGGCGTCGAGCAGGCCCGCGCGCAGGGCAAGGACGTCGTGATCGTCGACACGGCCGGACGGCTTGCAGATCGACGAGGAGCTGATGGACGAGCTCGAGCAGGTCCACCGGGAGGTCAAGCCGACGAACGTGCTGCTCGTCCTCGATGCGATGACCGGCCAGCAGGCGGTCGACGTCGCGCTCGCGTTCCAGGAGCGGGTCGCGTTCGACGGCGTGCTGCTGACCAAGCTCGACGGCGACGCGCGTGGCGGCGCCGCGCTCTCGATCAAGTCCGTCACCGGCAAGCCGGTCAAGCTCGCGTCCGTCGGCGAGAAGCTCGATCAGCTCGAGGTCTTCCACCCCGACCGCATGGCCTCCCGGATCCTCGGCATGGGCGACGTCCTGACGCTGATCGAGAAGGCGGAGGCCGCGACCACCGAGGACGAGCAGCGGGAGATGGAAGCCCGGCTGATGGCCGGCGAGCTCGACTTCGAGGATTTCCTGAACAGCTACCGGATGATGCGGAGGATGGGCCCGGTGAAGAGCCTGATCTCGATGATCCCCGGTCTCGGGAACGAGCTGAAGGACGTGGACGTCGACGAGCAGGAGCTCGGGCGCGTCGAGGCGATCATCCTCTCGATGACGCCCCACGAGCGCCGGCTGCCGCACGTGATCGACGGCTCGCGACGGAAGCGGATCGCGAGGGGAAGCGGGACGACGGTGCAGCAGGTGAACCAGCTGCTCACCGCCCGCAAGCAGCTCCAGAAGATGATGAGGCAGATGGGCAAGGGCAAGATCCCTGCGCTTCCCGTGGCCGGGAAACGCTAGAAAGGAGTGGCATGGCAGTTCGTATGAGGCTTACCCGCGTCGGGTCGAAGAAGAACCCGATCTACCGCATCGTGGTCGCCGACTCGCGCTCGCCGCGCGACGGCAGGTTCATCGAGATCGTGGGGCGCTACAACCCGCAGCACGATCCGTCGCTGATCGAGTTCGACGAGGCGAAGGTCAAGGACTGGCTCTCGAAGGGGGCGCAGCCCTCGCAACCCGTTGCGCGCCTGCTGAAGGCCAAGAAGATCTCGACCGCGTAGCGTCCGCTCCCGCCGAGCTCGTCAGCTTCCTGGCGAAGAAGATCGTCGACGATCCCTCGGCGGTCCGGGTCGAGGAGATCGACTCGGACGGAGACCTCCTGCTGCGGCTGCACGTCGCCGAATCCGACCGCGGCAAGGTGATCGGGCGCCGCGGGCGCATGGTGCAGACGCTGCGGACGCTGGCGCGGGCGGCGGGCGCGCGGCTCGACCGCCGCGTGCTGCTCGAGATTGCCGAGTAGCGCCGCTTCCGGCGGCGGCTTCGTCAGGATCGGTCGTGTCGGCCGGCCGCACGGGCTCGACGGCTCCTTCGTCGTGGAGGACGCGAGCGACGACCCGGCGCGCTTCGCCGTCGACGCGGTGCTCTGGGTCGGCAACGCGCCTGCGCAGGTCGTCTCGTCGAAACGGGCGCGCGGCATGCCGGTGATCCGGCTCGACCGGACGGTCGAACGCGGTGCGGAGCTCACCGTCGAGGTGTCGGAGCTCCCCCCGCCGGCTGACGATTCGTACTACGTCTTCCAGCTCGTCGGGCTCGCGGTCGAGGAGCAGGATGGGCGCTCGCTCGGCAGGGTCAAGGACGTCGTGCCCGGCGTCGCCAACGACGTGCTCGAGCTCGACTCGGGTGGCATGCTCCCGATGCACGAGGAATGCATCCGCGAGGTCGACCTCGCTGCAGGCAGAATCGTCGTCGCGCCCGGCTTCGCCGACCACTACCCTCATTAGGTGCCCCGCCCAGCAATACATGCCGGCTTCTGCCCCGCGATCACGCGGCGCGCTGCCGTGTCCTCAGTCGCGCCCGTATTTGCCAATACGAACGCTCCCTGCGTCCTTGCATCGCTTGGTGCTCGCGACGCAGAAGCTCGGCGGCATCACCGGACGGGGCACTAGTGCAGCTCGACGTCTTCACCCTGGTTCCCCACGCCTTCGCCTGGCTGACCGAGCAGCGTCCGCTCGCCTCGGTGCTGGGTACCGAGCTCGATCTGCGGCTCCTGAACTACCGCGACTTCACGCCGCTCCGCGCCGGCCAGGTCGACGACGAGCCGTACGGCGGCGGCGCGGGCATGGTGTTGCGTGTCGACGTTGCTGCGGCGGCGCTCGACGCCGTCTACGGCGGCGTGCCGGAGCATCGGGTCGTCGCGCTGACGCCGCAGGGCCGTCCGCTCGACCAGGCGATCGTCGAGGAGCTGGCCGCCGAGGAGCGGCTGACGCTGCTCTCTGCCCGCTACGAGGGCTTCGACGAGCGCATTCTCGTCCACCTCTGCTCCGACGCGATCTCGATCGGGCCGTACGTCCTCTCGGGCGGCGAGCTCGCGGCGATGGTCGTCCTCGATGCCGTCGCGAGGCTCCTGCCGGGCGCGACCGGCAGCGAGGAGTCGACGCGGTTCGAGAGCTTCTCCGCCGAGCTCGAGGGCGGGCTCGAGTATCCCCACTACACGCGGCCGGCCGACTTCCGCGGCTGGCACGTGCCGGAGGTGCTGCTCTCCGGGCACCACGCACAGATCGAGGGGTGGCGCCGGGATCAGAGCCGACTCCGGAGCGCGCCGTGAGCGACCTCGGGCCTCCCTCTCCGCCGCCCGGCGCCCAGGGAGGCTGGACGCCGCCGCCCGCCGGAGACGGCGGCGTCGGGGCGGCGAGCGCCGATCCGTACGAGATCCTCGGCGTTCGACGCGATGCATCGGCCGAGGACGTCCGGGCGGCCTACCAGCACTACGCGGAGACGCATCGCTGGGACACGGATCCCGCGCGCCTGGAGCAGCACAAGCGGGTCGACGCCGCCTACCGGCTGCTGTCGGATCCGGCGCGCCGCACCGCCTACGACGAGGCGATCGCGCGAGGTGCGCAGCCGAGCTACGGACAACCGCCGCCGCGGCGCCGCTCGCGGAATCCGGTCGACCACCTGACGCGCAACCTGCCGCGCCAGTGGCGCATCGCGATCGACTGGGCCGTGACGATCGTCGGCGCGATCCTGATCGTGCTCGCGCTCAAGCAGTGGATCGTCAACCCGTACCGGATCCCGTCCTCGTCGATGGAGCCGACGCTGCACTGCGCGCGGCCGGGCCGGGGCTGCGAGGCGCATTTCTCCGACCGCGTCCTCGCGTGCCGCTTCTGCTACTGGTTCTCGGACCCCTCCCGGGGAGACATCGTCGTCTTCAACACGCCGCCGAAGGCGGCCCAGGAGTGCGAGGGCGGCGTCTTCGTCAAACGTCTGATCGGACTTCCCGGCGAGACCGTGCACGAGGACATCGACGGCTTCATCTACATCGACGGCAAGCGGCTGAAGGAGCCGTACATCCAGCGTGACCGGCGCCTCGGCGACACCACGCACTTCGACAAGACCTGGCACGTCCCGAAGGGCGACTATTTCTTCATGGGCGACAACCGGTCACAGTCCTGCGACTCGCGTGAGTGGGGCCCGGTGCCGAGGGGCAACATCATCGGCAAGGTCTTCTTCGTCTACTGGCCCCCGAACCGCATCGGCTTCAAATAGCGCTGACCAGCGATCAGCGGTTCCGGTCGGCTGGCCCGCGAGTCGCTGCGGCCATTCGCTAGCATTGGCGGTCGGCCCGGCTCGGGCCACCTCTCTGATGAACGCCATCGAGACAATCGAGCAGCGTCAGCTGCGCAAGGGCCTGCCGAGGTTCAAGGCGGGAGACAGCGTCCGCGTCCACTTCCGCGTCATCGAGGGCACGCGGTCCCGTATCCAGGTCTTCGAGGGCGTCGTCATCAAGCGACAGGGCGCGGGCGTCCGCGAGACGTTCACCGTCCGCAAGCAGTCGTTCGGCGTCGGGGTCGAGCGCACGTTCCCGCTCCATTCACCGAAGATCGAACGCATCGAAGTGATGCAGATCGGTGACGTGAATCGCGCGAAGCTGTACTACCTGCGCGGGAAAGTGGGAAAGAAGGCGCGCGTCAGGGCCAAGCAGTACGGGGGGAAGCTATCCTCGCCCGATGTCGACGAGCCCCTCGAGGAAGCTTCCGAAGAAGCTCCCGAGGCAGAAGCCGAGACCGTCGAGGAGCCCGTCGCCCAGCAGCCCGGAGAGCAGCCCGAAGCCTCCGCCGACGAGCAATCCGAGCCCGACGGCGAGCCCGCCGAGGTCGCGGTCGCGGCCGAAGCGGACGGGCCAGAAGCTTCTTAGCTTCGACCGTCGGATCGGCGCCCGTTACGTCGTCGGCGCCGACGAGGCGGGGCGCGGCTCGCTCGCCGGCCCGCTGCTGGTCGCCGGCGTCCTGCTCGACTACGCGTCCCTGCGCGGCGCCAAGGTGCGGCCGCTCGCGTTCCTGAACGACTCCAAGCAGCTGAGCACCGAGCAGCGCGAGGAGCTGTTCCGTGCCGTCGTCGGCTGTGCGGAGGGGATCAGCGTCCGGGCCTTCTCGCCGTCGACGATCGACGGCGCCGGCCTGCATGTCTGCAACCTCCAGGGTCTCCGCGGCGTCCTGCACGCGCTGACGCCGCCCGGAGAAGTCTGCCTCGTGGACGGATTCCGGCTCGGCCCTTCCGCTCCCGAGCACACGGCTGTCGTGGACGGTGACGAGCGCAGCGCCGCGATCGCCGCAGCCTCGATCGTCGCCAAGGTCGTTCGTGACCGGCTGATGCGGCGCATGGACAGCCTCTTCCCGATCTACGGGTTCGCATCGCACGTCGGCTACATCACGCCCGAGCACTCCGCGCGAGTTCGGCGGCACGGGCCTTCCGATCTGCACCGCCGCTCGTTTCAGGCGCTCTGCTACGCCGTGTGAGGAACGAGGCCGAGAGGCAGGCGCTGTGGCACTACAGGTTGCGCGGCTACCGGATCCTGGCGACCAACGCGTGGGCCGGCGGCAACGAGATCGACCTGATCGCACGCCGCGGAGGCCGGATCGTCTTTTGCGAGGTCAAGTCGAAGGAGGGCGTGGGGCGGGGCGATCCGCTCGAGATGGTCGGGCCGGAGAAGCAGCGCCGCCTGCGCCGTGCCGCCGAGACCTGGCTCGCGACCCGGCCCGAGCTCGCCCGCCTGGAGGCGACCTTCGACGTCGTCGCCGTGCGCGAGGGAAGGCTGGAACGGATCCGGGACGCGTTCGCCCCTTCCCTGAAGTAGCAAGGTCTGTCCGCAGTGGCTGAGACCGGGCGAAGCCCGGCCTCAGCTCCGGGCCGCCTCGGGGCAGCGATCTTGTGCGAAGTGTGTCGAAACTCTCGCACAGCCCTGATCACGTAGAGCGTAGCTCGCTGCGGGCGAGCCAGGAAGGGGCCTCGCTCGCTCTGACGAAAGAAGGGTCCTCGCCATCGACCCCGTATTGCGAGGATCATGCCGAAGACTCAAGAGGCGCTCTACGCGACGCTGGACCTCGACCTGTCGTGGTCCGAGCGGGAGCTGCCCGAGCGGGAGCGGACGAAGCACGTCCACAGGCTGCATCCCTACCTCGGCAAGTTCATCCCGCAGCTCGTCGAGGTGCTGCTCGGGCGGTACGTGCCGGCCGGCGGGCGCGTGCTCGACCCGTTCGCGGGCTCGGGGACGACGCTCGTCCAGGCGCTCGAGTCGGGCTACGCAGCGACCGGCGGAGACCTGGCTGCGTTCAACTGCCTCCTGATGCGCGTCAAGACGGCCCGCTACAACGAGTTCACGCTCGAGAAGGAGCTCCGCGACGCGGTCGGCCGCCTCGAGGGTCAGAGCGGGGTCAGAGCAGGGTCAGACCGGGGTCAGACACTGCTCGGTGGCTACGTCGGCCAGTGGTTCGCGCCGCAGGCGGCGGCCGACCTGCTCGGCTGGCGGGCGCTCGTCGACGAGTACGAGCACGCGGACGTCATGCGCGTCGTGCTCGCCCGCGCCGCCCGCTCGGCGCGGCTGACCACCCACTTCGATCTCGACTTCCCGCGCGTGCCCCAGCACGAGCCCTACTGGTGCTACAAGCACCGGCGCACCTGCCGTCCGGTCGACCACGCGTCCCACTTCCTGCGGCGCTACGCGCTCGACACGCTGGCCCGGATCAAGGGGTTCGCGCGCGTCCGTGCTCGCGGGCGAGACGCTCTCGTGCTGCACGGCGACTCGCGCGAGCTCGGCTGGGACGGGCCCTTCGACGCCGTGATCACGTCGCCCCCGTACCCGGGCCTGATCGACTACCACGAGCAGCATCGCTACGCGTACGAGCTGCTCGGCCTCGACGACCGGCGCGAGCGCGAGATCGGCGCGGCCGCGGCCGGGACGAGCAAGGCGGCGCTCGCCGCCTACACGGAGGGCATCGCCGCCGCGCTCCGGAACGCCGCGGGCACGCTTCGCCGCAGCGGCCCCAGTACTGATCGTCGTCAACGACCGGCGCGACCTCTACCCGGAGATCCTGGAGCGAGCAGGCCTGCGGCTCGAGGAGCGGCTCCGGCGCCACGTCAACCGGCGCACCGGTCGGCGGGCGGGCGAGTTCTTCGAAGACGTCCTGGTCGCCGTGCCTGAATAGCGGCACTTCCGGCACAGACACGTCACACGACGCGGGCTAGCGTCGAGACGTGCTCGGGCGGACGGTCACGCATGCGCTCGTCGGACTCGAGGCGCGCCGCGTCGAGGTCGAGGCCCACCTCCAGCTCGGCGTGCCCGGCTTCGCGATCGTCGGCCTCGCCGACCGTGCCTGCCAGGAGGCGAAGGAGCGCGTCCGGGTCGGAATCGCGTCCGCCGAGCTCGAGTGGCCGGTCCGGCGGATCACCGTCAACCTCGCGCCGGCCGGGCTCCGCAAGGAGGGCTCCGGCTTCGACCTGCCGATCGCACTCGCCATCCTCGCCGCGTCGCGGCAGATTCCCGAGACCGCTCTCGCCGCTCACGCCGCTCTCGGCGAGCTGGCGCTGGACGGCCGTGTTCGCCCGGTCGGCGGCGTGCTCGCGGCGGCGGAAGGAGCCCGCCGGGCCGGCTTCACGCGGCTCCTCTGCGCAGCCGAGTCGACCCCCGAGGCGGAGCTGGCCGGCGTCGAAGCCGTGCCACTGCGGCATCTGGCCGAGGCAGTTGCCTATCTCCGCGGCGAAGGCGAGCCGCCGCCGTACACGCCGCCCGCGAACGGGAGGCCGACAGCGGCCGCGCACCCCGATCTCGCCGACGTCCGCGGCCAGGAGCGGGCGCGGCGAGCACTCGAGATCGCCGCCGCCGGCGGGCACAACCTGCTCCTCGGCGGTCCACCCGGCACCGGCAAGACGATGCTCGCACGGCGCCTCCCGGGGATCCTGCCTCCGCTCGCGCCCGACCAGGCCCTCGAGGTCACCCGCATCCACTCCGTCGCCGGGATGTTGCTCCCCGGCCGCCCGCTGATCACGGAGCCGCCCTTCCGCGCGCCACACCACTCGGCCTCGACGGCGGCGATCGTCGGGGGCGGGCCGGGGCCGCGGCCCGGTGAGGCGAGCCTCGCGCACCGCGGCGTGCTGCTCCTCGACGAGCTGCCGGAGTTCATGCGGCCGGCGCTCGAATCGCTCCGCCAGCCGCTCGAGGACGGCGTCGTGAGCATCGCCCGCGCGGCGGGCCAGGCGCTGTTCCCGGCGCGCTTCCAGCTCGTCGCGACGATGAACCTCTGCCCCTGCGGAGCGCGCGGCGACCCCGGAGCGGAGTGCTCCTGCTCGCCTCAACGCCTCGCGGCGTTCCGGGACAAGCTCTCGCGGGCGCTCCTCGACCGCTTCGACCTCGTCGTCACCGTGCCGCGACCCCGCGGCGTCGAGCTTGCCGCCGGGCCGTCGGAGGCCTCCACGCCGGTGCGGGAGCGCGTGTGCGCGGCGCGTGCCCGGCTGCGCGCGAAGGTGCCGCGGCGAACGACGGAGGCCGACGAGCTGCTGACGCGCGCCGTCGAGCGATTGCCGCTCTCCGGCCGGGGTCGAGCCCGGGTGGCGAGATCGGCGCAGACGATCGCGGCGCTGGCCGGAAAGGACGAGGTTCTGCCCGAGCACGTGTCGGAGGCGCTGTCGTATCGCACGCCGTCGGAGCTGCAGCAGTCATGACCGAGCTCGCCCTTGCGGCCTTCGCAGCGCACACCGACTCGCATCTCGTGTCCGCGCCGCGCGGGGAGCGTTTCGCCCGCTTCCAGCGGGAGTTCGACGAGCGCTCCTATCTCGCCGACCTGGACAGGCGCGGGCTCCGCTGGCTGCCGCGCTCGTCTCGCCGATTCCCGTCTGCCCTCGCGGCGATCTTCGACGCGCCGGCGGGCCTCTTCGTGCGCGGCCGCGCTGACCTCGACCTCCTCGACCGCCCCGCCGTGGCGATCGTCGGCGCCCGCTCGTGCTCGTCGTACGGCGCCGACGTGGCGCGCATGCTCGGTCGCGAGCTCGCCGCCGCGGGGCTCGTCGTCGTCAGCGGCCTCGCGCGGGGAGTCGACGGTCACGCGCATCGCGGTGCTCTCGATGCCGGCGGTCTGACCGTCGCTGTGCTCGGCTGCGGCATCGACCGGGACTATCCCGCCGCGCACGGGGAGCTCGCGGGCCGGATCGCCGAGCGGGGGCTCGTCGTCTCGGAGTACGCGCCGGGCGTCGAGCCGGCTCCGTGGCGCTTCCCGGCCCGGAACCGCATCATCGCCGGGCTCGCCCAGGCGACCGTCGTCGTGGAGGCACGCGAGCGGAGCGGCGCGCTGATCACGGCCGATCTCGCGCTCGAGGAAGGACGCGAGGTGCTGGCCGTTCCTGGCGAGATCACCTCCGCGCTGTCGGCCGGCTCGAACCGGCTGCTGCGAAGCGGTGCGGCTGCCCTCACCTGCTCTGCCGACGTGCTCGAGGTGTTCGGGATCGAGCCCGAAGCCGCCCCGCCCCCGCCCGAGCTGAGCTCCACCGCGTCGCGGATCGTCGCGCGCCTCGAGGTCGAGCCGGCGGGCGCGGACGCGCTCGCGAGGGTGCTCGAGCTCGACGCGGGCGAGCTCGCCGCGGCTCTTACGGAGCTCGAGCTCGCAGGCGTAGTGTCCGAAAGAGACGGTTTCTTTCGGCTGGCGGCCGCCCTAGGATGTCGTCGTGACCGAGCCGACTGAGCGGGCGAGGCAGATCCGGCGGATCGCGCCCTACACCATGCACTGGTCGGTCGCCGACGACCGCATCGGCGGTGTGCAGAGCGACTCCTACGCGCTGCACACGAAATCCGGCGTGATCTTCGTCGACCCGCTGCCGATGACCCACGCGGCGGCCGAGCAGTTCCCCTCGGTCGCGTTCGCGCTGCTGACCAGGGGCTGCCATCAGCGCTCGTCATGGCGCTACCGGCGGGAGCACGGCGCGCGGGTCGTGGCGCCGCGCGGCTCCTGGGGCCTGCTCACGGAGCCGGACCAGCACTACACGGACGGAACGCGGCTCCCGGCGGGCTTCCAGCAGATCCGCACTCCCGGGCCGGAGTACAACCACTTCGCACTCTTCCGGCCGGGTGAGCCGTCCATCCTCTTCATCGGCGACCTCGTGCGCCGGCGTGACTCGTCCGCTCCGCTCGAGCTGGCCGCGGTTGAGGATGGGCTCGCACCCGGCATCGCGCGGAAGAGCCTCGAGAAGCTGCTCGAGCTCGATTTCGAGCTCCTCTGCCTCTCGCACGGCGGGTACATCGACGACGACCCCCGGGGCGCGCTGCAGGAGCTCCTCGAGCTCGCGGCGTGAGCTCCTCGTACTGGCTCGAAGAGCCGCCTCCGGCGCGGCCCGAGCGCCGCCTGGACGGGCCGGTGGACGTGGCGATCGTCGGCGCGGGCGTCACCGGCTGCGCGTGCGCCCGCGTGCTGGCGGAGGCGGGCCTGCGCGTGCGGGTGCACGAGGCTCGGCGGGTCGCGGAGGGAGCCAGCGGACGGAACGGCGGGTTCGCCCTCCGCGGCGGCGCGGCGCCGTACGACGTCAGCGTCGAGTCGATCGGCCGGGAGCGCACGGCTGCATACTGGAGCTCGACCGAGCAAGCCCTCGACCGCATCGAAGCCCTGGCCGGCGACGCGTTCGTGCGGACCGGCAGCCTCCGCCTCGCGGCCGACGAAGACGAGCGCGAGCAGCTCCGCGCCGAATACGAGCTGCTGCGCGAGGACGGTTTCGCCGCCGAGTGGCGGGAAGAGCTCGGCGCGCCGCTCCATCCGTTGTTCTCCGCGGCGATCTTCCACCCCGTCGACGCCGCGCTCCAACCCGCGCGCTGGGTGCGCCGGCTGGCCGGGCTGGCCGCCGCGGCGGGCGCGGAGATCCGCGAGGGAGACCGGGTCGGGTCCGTCAACGAGCTGGACGCAGGCCAGGTGGTGATCGCGACCGACGGCTACCCGAGCGGCCTGCTCGGACCGCTCGAAGGCCTGATCATCCCGACGCGCGGGCAGATGATCGCGACCGAGCCGATCCCAGAGCGGCTGTTCGACTGCCCGCACTACAGCCGTCACGGCTTCGACTACTGGCAGCAGCGCGACGACGGCCGGATCCTCGCGGGCGGCTTCCGCGACACGGCCCTCGACAACGAGTTCACGACCAGCGAGGAGACGACCCCCGAGATCCAGCGCTCACTCGAGAGCCTCGTCGGCGACCTGGTCGGCTGGCCGGTCGTGGCGACGCACCGCTGGGCGGGCTCGTTCGGCTTCGTGCCCGACTTCATGCCGGTCGTCGGGCGCGTGCCGGGTGAGGACGGGCTCTGGGTGGCAGGCGGCTACTCGGGGCACGGGATGGTGCTCGGGTTCCTGTGCGGCGAGCTGGTCGCGAACGCGATCCTCGGCCACGAGGCGCCGGGCCTCGACCTGTTCGACCCTGCGCGGTTGCTCTAGGTGATCCCGGAAGCACGACTCGAGGACACCGGCGGCGGTCTCGCGCCCGCGACCGAAGGGTGGTTCGTGGTCAACGTTCGCGACGCGTCCTGGGTGACGAACGACGTGCTCGGGGCGTGCTGCATCTTCGAGGGCGGCGATGTGGACTTTCCGGAGCTCGGCTTCACGCTCGCCGTGCTCCAGCCCGGACAGTCAGGCGGCCGGTATCACCGCGAGTCCAACCAGGAGGACTTCCTCGTGCTCGCGGGCGAGTGTCTGCTGCTCATCGAGGGCGAGGAGCGGCGGCTCCGGGCATGGGACTTCGGGCATTGCCCGCCGGACACCGAGCACGGCTTCGTCGGAGCCGGCGACGGGCCGTGCCTGATCTTTCTGACGGGCGGGCGGGCCGGCGAGAAGTCGATCGTCTATGTGCGTTCCGAGCTGGCGATCCGTCACGGCGCCGGCGTCGAGGCGGAGACGAGCTCACCTGCCGAGGCATATGCGCCGTTTCCGAGCTGGGAGCCGGGGCGACCGGACTTCACCGGCATGCCCTGGGTGTAGGGCCTAGCCTGCCTGCAGGGAGACGCTGAGCGCCTGCGTGCCCGCACTGCCCGCGGCGATGGTGAGGATGACGTCGACGTGCCCATCCCCGTGCCTTTTGCCGGAAGGGCGGCGAGGGGCTATCCCACGGCGACGCCGCAGGGGCCGCTCGCGCCGGTGATGAAGCTCTCGTTGGCGCCCGTGCCGTCGAGCTTGGCCCGTCCGATGGTGGTGCCGTTGTCGGAGTTGCTGTTGCCCCAGTAGATGTAGCCACCTGCGACTGCGATTCCGCAGGCACCGCTCGCTCCGGTGATGAAGCGCTGGTTGACGCCGCTGCCGCTCAGGTTGGCGCGTCCGATCGAGGAGGGCGCGGTCGAGCCGAAGGCGCCGTAGTTCGTCCAGTAGATGTGGTTGGCGTAGATCGCTATCCCGGACGGGTTCTTCGCACCCTTGATGAAGTTGGCGTTGACGCCGGTGCCGTTCAGGTTGGCGCGCTCGATCGTCGTCTTGACGCCTGAGGTCGCGAAGGCTCCCCAGTAGATGTGCTTGCCGTACACCGCCACGTAGAAGGGCCCGATCGTATGGATGAAGTTCTGCCGGACGCCGCTGCCGTTCAGGTTGGCGCGTCCGATCGACGTGCCGCTATAGCCCGTCGTCCAGTAGATGTGCGCGTTGCCGACGGCGATCCCGCAGGGGCTGCCCGAGGCGATCTCGATGAACTTCGGGTTGACTCCGGTGCCGTCCAGGTTGGCACGCCCGATTGCACCCCCGTCTTCCTCCGCCCAGTAGACGTACCCGCCGTGCACGGCGACGCCGCAAGGCCTCGCCCCTCCATTCTTGATGAACGTCTCGTTCACGCCGGTTCCATCCAGGTTCGCCCGCCCGACCGAGGTCGACCCGTTACCGTCGTTTGCGAAGTAGAGAAACGCCTGGCCGGCAGCCTCAGACGACCTTGGCGCCACAATCGCCACGCCGATCAACGCCATGGCGACGAGCGTGAAGCTCACGCCGATCAATCGCGCTCTACCGCTCACAGGCCTCACAAGCCTGCCTGGACGGGCGCGAGCACAGGCTCATGGCGGCGACCTTCTCACCGAAGGCGCATCGTGTCAACCGCCTCGAGGGTGCTCCTCGAGGCGGACGCCCTCAGCCCGTCGCGCTCCCGCCGGGTTGCGACAGCGCGATCAGGCCGGCGTTTGTCGGGGTGAATCGACAAGCGTCGAAGTAGAACTCCCGCAGGTCGTCGTCGAAATCGACGTGGAGCCACTCGCAGCCCGCGGTCTGCGCCTCGGCGACGGCGACAGTGACGAGCTGCGTTCCGATCCCCTGCCTGCCGACGTGCGCGGTGACCATGGTGTCCAGGAGGAAGGCGTGCACGGCGCCGTCCCACGCCACGTTGACGAAGCCGACGAGGACGCCGCGGTCGTCTCGCGCGCAGACCCAGCCGAGGCTGTGCTCGTGAACCTGCGCCTTCCAGTCGTCGTCGAGGACCGGATGGCCGAACGCCTCTGCGTGGAGTGCGTTCACCGATGCGTTGTCGAAGTCGCCACGCCAGTGGTACGTGAAGGCCATCGCAGCCAACCTATCGTCTGGCCGGCGACTGTCAGATGTCGACGTGCGGCAGGTCGAGCTCACCCGCGCGCTCGTACGCGGCCAGCGCGATCGCGAGGTCCTGGATCGCGAGGCCGGTCGAGTCGAACGCGGTGGTCTCGTCGGCCGAGCGGCGCCCGGGCGCGTCGCCGGTGAGCACCGCGCCGAGCTCGGTCACGTCCTCGCGCGCGAGCAGGCCCGCCTCGACGGCGTGGGCGAGGTCGCCGGCATGGCTCGCCTGCCCGTAGTCGTCGCAGAACGCGCTGACGCGGGCCAGCTCGGCCGCTGCGATCTCGCACTTGTCGGGCCCGTCGGCGCCCATCAGGCTGACGTGCTGGCCCGGGTGCAGCGAGCCTTCGCCGAGCAGGACGTGCTTGCCGGGCGTGACCGTGGCGACGACGTCGGCCGCGAGCGCGTCCTCGAGCGAGTCGGCGACACCGGCGCCGATCTCCCCGGCCGCGGCCTCGGCGCGGGTGCGATCGAGGTCGAAGACGCTCACTTCCCGGCCGCGGGCGAGGAACGTCCGCGCCACCGCCTTGCCGTTCACGCCGGCGCCGATCACGGCCGTGGTCGTCGCGTCCTCACGTCCCAGCACCTCGGCGGCGAGCACTGCGGCCGCACCCGTCCGCAACGCGGTCAGCGACGCCGCGTCCAGGATCGCCAGCAACCGCCCGCAGGAGGCGTCCGAGAGCAGCACCGTGCCCATCACGGTCGGCAGGCCGCGTGACGGATTCCCCGGGAACGAGCTGATCCATTTCAGCAGCGCGAAGCCGCCGCCGTGCGCAGGCATGGCGCGGAAGTCCCCGGCCGGGTACGCCGGCACGTAGACCTTGGCCGGCATCGTCCACTCGCCCTTCGCGTAGGCGACGAACGCCTCCCGGACCGCGTCGAGCGCCCGCTCGGGCGTGACTGCTTCGTAGACGTCCTGGGCGCGGAAGAGGGGCGGCACCTAAACGGTCTTGACGGCGGTCACGAGCTTCTCGACCGACGACTTGGCGTCGCCGAACAGCATCACCGTCTTCGGGTCGACGAACAGCGGGTTGTCGATCCCCGCGAAGCCGGGATTCATGCTCCGCTTCAGCACGACCACGTTGTGGGCGTGGTCGACGTTCAGGATCGGCATCCCGTAGATCGGGCTCGAGGTGTCGCTGCGGGCGGCCGGGTTGGTGACGTCGTTCGCGCCGATCACGAGCGCCACGTCCGTCTGGTCGAACGCCGGGTTGATCTCGTCCATCTCCTTGAGCTGGTCGTAGGGCACGTTCGCCTCCGCGAGCAGCACGTTCATGTGGCCCGGCATCCGGCCCGCGACGGGATGGATCGCGTACTTGACGTCGACGCCCCGCTTCTCGAGCTGGTCGGCGAGCTCGCGGACGGCGTGCTGCGCTTGCGCGACCGCGAGCCCGTAGCCCGGAACGATGACGACGCGCTGTGCGTAGGCGAGCATCACCGCCACGTCCTCGGGAGTGGTCGGCCGTACCGCGCCACCGGAGGCCTCGATCGCCTCCGCCGTCACCTGGAGCGTCCCGAACCCGCCGAAGACGACGTTGGCCACGGAGCGGCCCATGGCACGCGCCATCATCAGCGTCAGCAGCGTCCCCGACGCGCCGACGAGCATCCCGCTCACGATCAGCACGTTCTGGTGGAGCACGAATCCCGTGAGCGCCGTGGCGACACCTGTGAACGCATTCAGCAGCGCGATCACGACCGGCATGTCGGCGCCGCCGATCGGGAGCACGAACAGCGCGCCGAACGCGAGGGAGCCGAGGATGATCAGGGCGAGAACCCACTGGTGCTCGTAGCCGGCGACGATCGTGATGCCGAGCCCGAACAGCGCGGCGAGCAGCGCCAGGTTGCCGTACTGCTGCCCCGGGTACTGGATCGGTCTGCCGCCGATCAGCTCCTGGAGCTTGGCGAAGGCGACCATGCTGCCCATGAACGAGATCGAGCCGATCATCGCCGACAGGACGATGGCCGTCGACGTGCTGAGCGGCAGACGCGCGGCCGGGGGCGCATGGTTGTGGAAGTCCGCGAACGCGATCAGCGCCGCTGCGCCGCCGCCGACGCCGTTGAACAGCGCCACCATCTGCGGCATCGCAGTCATCTTCACGGCGCGGGCCGCGTACGCGCCGATCGGTGCCGAGATCGCCATCACGACCAGCACCGGCCAGATGTTCTTGACGCTCGGCTGGAAGAACGTGGCGACGATCGCCACGGCCATGCCGAAGGCGCCGATCCAGTTGCCCTTGCGCGCGTGCGCGGGATTGGACAGGAAGCGCAGCGCGAGGATGAAGGAGACGATCGCGACGATGTAGGCGAGCGAGATCCAGTCGGTCCGGCTGATGCTCGCGAGCGGCATCGTGAGCGTCACTCGGGCTTCTCCGCTTGCTCGGGCGCCGGCTTCCGCCGCTTGAACATCTCCAGCATGCGGTCGGTGACGACGAAGCCGCCGACGACGTTGATGGTGCCGAGCGCGACGGCTGTCAGCGTGATGACGTGCAGCCAGATCGGCTGTCCGTCGATGCTCGCCACGAAGATCGCGCCCACGACGATGATGCCGTGAATCGCGTTCGTGCCCGACATCAGCGGGGTGTGGAGCAGCGTCGGGACCTTCGAGATCACCTCGACGCCGAGGAAAGCTGCGAGAACGAGGACGGTCAGCTCGATCAGAAAGCTCGTGTTCACGCGGTTTCGTCCTTTCTCGTCACGCAGGCGCCTGCCGTGATCTCGTCCGAGAAGTCGAGGGCCAGCGTGCCCTCGGGGGCGAGGTGGGTGAGCAGCGCCGAGACGTTGCGGGCGTAGAGTTGGCTCGCGTGCGTCGGCATCGTGCTCGGCAGGTTCGTGAAGCCGACGATCGTGACGCCGCCCTCCACGGTCTCCTCGCCGGGCCTGGTCAGCTCGCAGTTGCCGCCGGTCTCGGCGGCGAGGTCGACGATCACGGAGCCCGGTCGCATGGCGTGGACGGCGGCGGCGGGGATCAGCTTCGGGGCCGGGCGGCCGGGGATCGCCGCGGTGGTGATGACGACGTCGAAGTCGGGCAGGCGCTTCTCGAGCTCCGATTGCTGCTGTGCCTGTTGCTCGGGTGTCAGCTCGGTCGCGTAGCCGCCCTCGGTCTCCTCGCCGCGGATGCCGAGGTCGAGGAAGATCGCGCCCAGCGACTCGACCTGCTCGCGCACGACGGGCCGGACGTCGAAGCCGGATACCACGGCGCCGAGGCGGCGCGCTGTCGCGATCGCCTGCAGGCCCGCGACGCCGGCTCCGAGCACGAGCACCTTGGCCGGCGGGACCGTGCCGGCCGCCGTCGTCAGCATCGGGAAGAACTTCGGCAGCCGCTCGGCGGCGAGCAGCGCGCCCTTGTAGCCGGACACGGTCGCCTGCGAGGAGAGCGCGTCCATCGGCTGCGCTCGCGTGATCCGCGGGATCGACTCCATCGCGAACGCGACCACTCCGGCGGCCGCGAGCCGGTCGATCCCTTCCCGGTCGGTGAGCGGCTGCAGGAAGGCGATCAGCACGTCGCCCTGCCGCAGCCGGCCGGCTTCCTCCGCCGTCGGCTTCTGCACCTTGGCGATCGCCTCGGCCTGGCCGAGGACATCGTCCACGACGCTCGCTCCCGCGTCCGTGAACGCCGCGTCGGGGAACGACGCCGCCTCGCCCGCGCCCTTCTCCACGAGGACGTCGAAGCCGGAGCCCGTCAGACGGGAGACCACGTCGGGCACGAGCGCCACGCGCCGCTCGCCGGACGCGGTCTCTCTCGGAACGCCGATGCGCATGCCGTGAGCAACTCTATGCAAGCGCGTCGGACGGGCGGAGGGGAAGGAGCAGGGCTCGCGGCCGAGAACTCACTCGGGCGATGTCGACGTTGTCTGGCGCCTTGATGCGAAACGCCGCCCGGCCGGATGACGCCCCCGGCTTGCTGGCACTATCCCGGGGGGTCGAGGCGAGGGATCCGCACTCGTCCGGCCACGCCGAGCGGGTGGGCGTGATGGCGGAAGTGGTCGCGGCCCGGCTCGGCTGGGACGACGAGGACATCGAGCTGCTGCGGCTCGGTGCAGCGCTGCACGACATCGGCAAGCTCGCGGTGCCCGAGCGGATTCTCCGCAAGCCCGGCCCGCTCGACGACGCCGAGCTGGCCGAGATGCGCCGCCATCCCGAGGTGGGGGCGCGGATGGTCGCGAACGTCAGAGCGCTCCGGCTCGCGGTGCCCGCCGTGCTCTACCACCACGAGCGCTGGGACGGTCAGGGTTATCCGGTCGGCATCGAGGGCGACGCGATCCCGTGCGAGGCACGCGTGCTGGCCGTCGTCGACGCGTTCGACGCCATGACGACGGATCGCGCCTACCGGCGCGCGATCTCGAGCGAGCTCGCAGTCGCGGAGCTCGAGCGCTGCTCGGGCACGCAGTTCGACCCGGAGGTCGTCCGCATCTTCGCCGCGGCCTGGCGCGACGGCTCGCTGGCCGACGCGACGCTCAGGCTCGAACAGCTAGCGACGGGATAGCGTGTCCGCCCGGCGCTGATCGGCTAGCCGATCAGCGGTGTCTGACGCTGCTGCGTAGCAGGGTCAGACCCGGTGCCGGAGAGGTGCCAGACCCTGGGGCGTGGCCGGATCGGACCTCAGAGCGCTGACCAGATCTCGAGCTTCTGGCGCACGCGGCGGATGACCTCGTCCGTGAACTCGCTCGTCGAGGCGTGGCCGCCCAGGTCGGCGGTTCGCGTCCCTTCCGCGACTGCCTCCAGGCACGACTCGCGGATCGCCCGGGCGACCTCGTCTCCGTCCGGGCAGGAAGGAAAGGAGCGCGGCCGCGGCGAGGATCATCGCCATCGGGTTCGCGACGTTCTTGCCCCTGAGCGACGGTGCCGTCCCGTGGGCGGCCTCCGCCAGAACGACGCTCGGAACATAGTCCCCGCCGAAGGCGACGACCAGCGACTCTGACCCTGCGATCGAGCCGAACAGGGGCAGGACGAGATCGGAGAGGATGTCGCCGTCGCGGTTGAGCGCCGGGATCACGAGCGGGTCGCCGCTGGAGGAGAGCAGCAGCGCGAAGGTCGCGTCGATGAGCTGCGGCTGGTAGACGACGTCCGGATGGCGCTCGGCGGCTGCGTCCATCTCCTCTTTGAGCATGCCCTCGTAGACCGGGCTGACCGTGAACTTCGGGCCGCCGAACACGCGGGCGCCGGTGCGCTCGGCGAGCCGGAACGAGAACTCGGCGACCGCGTGGCAGATGCGCCGCTCGATCCGCTCCGTGCGGAAGGCGACCTCGTCGTCGCCCGAGCCCTCGCGCCACTCCTTCGCGCCGTATGCGTCGCCGACGGCCATGCGCACGACCGAGATCGGTGCGTGGACGCCGCCGAGCGGCGCGATGCCCGGGATCCGCCGGCCGGTGCGGACGATCACGCGGCCGCCGATCTCCTCCCGCAGGATCCGGTTCGGCGTCCCGACGTCGCCCGCCTGCTCCGGCGTGATCGTCGCCGCCTTCAGCCCGAGGCCGTGCTCGCGGACGGCGGCGGCCGCCTCGTGCACGACACGGTTCTGCGTCGCGCGACGGTGCTCGAGCGACAGGTCGAAGCGGAGGAACTCGAGCGTGACCCCGGTGACGTCGGCCGCGAGGACGCGCAGCGCCTCCTCCAGCAGCTCCTGGCCGGTCTCGTCCCCTTCGAGGACGACGATCGTGTTCCCGTTCACGTACGCGATTCTACGTGGGCCATCCGGCCGGAAGAAACGCGTAAATACGCAAGCAATTGGTTCGGGTGGATTCGCCCGACCCTTTTCTCTAGGCTATGCGTACTGCGGCGAACCAACGAAGGAGGGAAGCTCGTGGCTCGAAAGACAGTCCTGGTGTGCGACAGCTGTGGCACGGAAGTCGGCGATGGGAAAGGAGCAGTGATGCGCGTCAATTACACCGACGCGCGGCGCGGCTCCAAGCAGGCGGATCTTTGCGACGGCTGCGCCGGCCAGTTGCCGGGCTCGGCCGTCGCCCGGCGCGGCCGCCGGCCGAAGGCCGTCGCGTAGGGAAGACCTGAGCGGGGGACAGACTGCAGTCTGTCCCCCGCTCGCCCGTTTTTCTCGCTCTTTCCTCGGTTCCCCGCCTGCCGCGCCCGGAACCGTCTCGCGGCGTCCGTAGACTGGCGGCGATGCCGCTGACGCTGCTCGCGGGCCCCGCGAACGCCGGAAAAGTCGCCCTTCTCCTCGACCGCTATCTCGCCGACATCGGCCGTGAGCCTGTCCTGATCGTGCCAAACCGGGCGGACGTCGACCGGGTCGAGCGCGACCTGCTGGAGCGTGCCGGCGCGCTGCTCGGCGGGCGGATCGGAACCTTCGACGACGTGTTCGAGGGCATCGCACGCTCGAACGGCGCATCACCGCCCGCTCGTCACCGACGCCCAGCGCACGCTGCTCGTACGTGACGTGGTCGCCCGGGCACGCCTCTCCCAGCTCGGGCGCTCGGCACGGTTCGCCGGCTTCGCAGATTCGCTGGCCGCTGCCGTCTCCGAGCTCGAGTCGGGGCTCGTCGATCCGGCGGAGGTCGGCGGCGAGCTCGGTGAGCTCGTGCGCGCCTACCGCGAGGAGCTCGACCGTCTCGATCTGTGGGACCGGGATCTCGAGCGTCGTCACGCGGCCGAGCGCGTTGCCGGCGACCTCGCCGCCTGGGACGGCCGGCCGGTCTTCGCCTACGGGTTCGAGGACCTGACCGGGGCCCAGTGGGCATTGCTGGAGGCGCTCGCCGGACGCGCCGACGTGACCGTGTCTCTGCCGTACGAGCCGGGACGGGCAGTGTTCTCGTCGCTCGAGCGGACCGCCGGCGACCTGGGGCGGCTCGCCGACGGCCGCATCGAGGAGCTGCCGCCCGGCTATCACCGGCATGCACATCCGGCGCTCGTCCATCTCGAACGGGCCCTGTTCGCGGACGAGGCCGTAGCCGAGGAGCCGAGCGGGGGGGCGGTTCGCTTCCTCGAGGGCGCCGGGGCGCGCGGCGCCGTAGAGCTCGTCGCCGACGAGATCCTCGAGCTGGTCCGCGCCGGTACGAGCCCCGACGCGATCGCGGTCGTCTGCCCCTCGCTGGAACGCTTCAGGACGGTCCTCGACACGACCTTCGGCGCGCTCGGCGTTCCCTATTCCGTCGAGGGCCACGTGCGGCTCGGCCAGACAGCGTTCGGCCACGCGCTGCTTTCCGTGCTCCGCTACGCCTGGCTCGGCGGCGGGCGCGCCGATCTGTACGCGTTCATGCGCTCGCCGTTCTCCGGCCTGCGCCGGGACCACGTCGACTTCCTCGAGGGGCGGCTCCGTGGGCGGGCCGTCCACACGCCGGAGCGCGTCGAGGAGGAGACGCTCAAGCTCCGCGGCCAGGGCCTGCCGTTTCTGGACGCCCTCCGCTCCGCCGCGTCTCCGCTCGACTCGGTGCGCGGGCTGGCCGCCACGATGCTCGGCTCGGCCTACGGCCACGAGTCGCCGCCGACCGACGAGGGCGCGCGCCTCGACCTGCGCGCGCACGAGGCGGTGCTACGGCTGCTCGACGAGCTCGCCGGCTGGCAGGAGCTCGGCCGGGCGGTCGGCGTCGAGGACGTGGCGGCGGCGCTCGAGCGGGCCCAGCTCCGGCTCGGCTCGGCGGTCGAGCCGGGCCGGGTCGCAGTTCTCGATCTGCTGCGTGCCCGCACGCGCCGCTACGAGGTCGTGTTCGTGCTCGGGCTCGAGGAAGGGAGCCTGCCGCGGCGCGGCGAGACGCCTCGCCTGCTCGACGACGACACCCGCCGGGAGCTCGAGACGTCGACGCGCGCACGGCTGCCGCGACCCGAGCCCGTGGCCCGCGAGCGCTATCTCTTCTATACGGCCTGCACCAGGCCGACCCGGCGCCTCTATCTCGTGCGCGAGGCTGCGACGGACGACGGGTCGCCGCGGCAGCCGAGCCCGTTCTGGGACGACGTGCGTGCTGTCTTCGACCGGCAGGACGTCGTGCGCTGGACGACCCGACGGCCGCTGTCGGCGCTCGTCCGGCCGCTCGGCGACGCGCCGAACGAACGGGAGCGGTTGCGCGCCGCGGCAGCGCTCGCGGCGACGGACGCGGGAGGCGCACGCGACCTCGCGCGGGCCTACGGCTGGGAGCGGAGGATCGATCGGGCGATCGGCGCGTTCCGGCGCACGACCGCGCTGACGCATCCGCTGGTACTGGAGGAGCTCGCCGCCCGCGCCACGTTCAGCGTCACCGAGCTCGAGTCGTTCGCCGAGTGCTCGTCGATCTGGCTGCTCGAGCGGATCATCGACCCACGCACGATCGACGGCGAGGTCGACGCGAGGCTGCGCGGCTCGGTCGCGCACCAGACGCTCTACCGCTTCTTCTCGGGCCTGCCCAAGGAGCTGAAGATCGAGCGCGTCGAGGCCGAGCGGCTCGACGAGGCGCTTTCCTTCCTGCGCAAATGCTTCCAGGACGCCCTCACGGGCCACGTCTACGGACGGCTGGAGCTCACGGACGTCCAGCGCCACGAGCTCGAGCAGCGCCTGTGGCGCGACCTCGAGCAGTTCGTGCGGCTCGAGGCGGAGTCGGAGCTGCCGCTCGTGCCGCGCCGTTTCGAGGTGCTGTTCGGCGGCGAGCGCTCGGCGCCCGAGCTGCGGCGCGGGCTCGAGCTGGGCGGCTTCGCGCTGACGGGGAAGATCGACCGGATCGACGTCGACCCGTTCTCGGCGCGCGGCATCGTCCAGGACTACAAGTCGGGGGTCAGCGCGCACTCCGCGCAGCAGATCGACTCCGAGCTCAAGCTGCAGATCCCGCTCTACATGCTCGTGCTCCGCGACCTGGTGGGGATCGAGCCGCTCGGCGGCCTCTACCGCGCGCTCGCCGGCGAGCGGAAGGCCCGCGGGCTCCTGCGGGCGGGCGCGAAGGAGGACGGCCTGCCGGGGTTCTCGGCGCGCGACTACCTCGACGACGAGTCGTTCTGGGCCGTCGTCGACCGGGCCCAGGATCACGCGCGGAGCGTCGTCGCCAGGATCCGCTCCGGCGACGTGCGGCACGACCCGAAGGGCGGCGGCCCCTGCCCGAGCTGGTGCGACAAGTGGTCGATGTGCCGAGTGAGGCGCGCATGAGCACCGTGGTCGAGACACGCGACCCGAACCCCGAGCAGCAGGCGGCGATCGATGCCGGCGGGCTCGTCTTCGTCTCGGCCGGTGCGGGGACGGGCAAGACCACCGTTCTCGTCGAGCGGTTCGTCCGGGCGCTCGAGCGCGGCGTCGACGTCGACTCGATCCTCGTCATCACCTACACGGAGCGGGCCGCAGGCGAGCTGCGCACCCGCATCCGCGAGCGGCTCGTCGGGATCGGCCGGCGCGACCTCGCCCGCGACCTCGACGCGGCCTGGATCTCGACCATCCACGGCTTCTGCCTGCGCCTGCTGCGCGCCCACCCGATCGCCGCCGGCCTCGACCCGAGGTTCCGCGTGCTCGACGACAACCAGGCGCGCGTGCTCCGCGCCGAGGCGTTCGAGCAGGCGCTCGCCGAGTTCTGCCGGCGCGAGGAGCCCGATCGCCTCGATCTGCTCGCGACGTACGGGTCGGCCGGCCTGCGGCGGATGCTCACGGGCGTCGCCGACACGCTCCGCTCCGCGGGCCGGCCGCTCGAGCTCGCACTCGGCGACGAGCCCGACCTCGACGGGAGGCTCGAGCAGTTGCGCGTCGCGGCCCGGACCGTGCTGGCAGAAACGGAGGGTGAGCCGTCCTGCGAGACGCAGCGCGCTCAGGTGGCGCGGGCCGTCGACCTGCTCGACCCGCCGCCCTCCGCCGACCGACTGCTCGACCTCTCCGTCGTGGCCGTCAAGGGCCGCGGCAAGGAGCGCTTCGCCGCCTACGAGCAGGCGCGCGCGGCGCTCGAGCAGACGGCCCTGAACGTCGTCGCCGTTCGCGACCGCGATCTGCTCCAGGAGCTGCTCGACCTCCTCGAGGCGGCCTACGCGGCCGCCAAGGAGCGCGAGTCTGGCCTCGACTTCGAGGATCTGCAGCTCAAGGCACGCGACCTGCTCCGCGACCGCGAGGAGATCCGGGCGAAGGAGAGCCTGCGCTTCCGGGCCGTGATGGTCGACGAGTTCCAGGACACGAATCGCCTCCAGTGCGAGTTGGTGGACCTGCTCTCGCCCGAGGAGCTCTTCTTCGTAGGCGACGAGTTCCAGTCGATCTATCGCTTCCGGCACGCGGATGTCGAGGTGTTCAAGGAGCGGCGCGCGCTGTCCGAGGACGTGCTGCCGCTGACGCGCAATTACCGGTCGCGACCCGAGCTGCTCGCGGTCGTGAACGAGCTGTTCGCGGCCGACTTCGGCGAGGACTTCCAGGCTCTGGAGGCGGCCGGCCGCTTCCCCGACCCGGCCGCCGGGCCGGCGGTCGAGCTGCTCGTCTCGGACAAGGCTGCGTTCGCCGACGGCGGGACGCACTGGCGGCGCGGGGAGGCGCGCGCGGTCGCGCGACGCGTCCGCGATCTCGTCGACTCCGGCGAGGCCGAGCCCGGCGAGATCGTGCTGCTCTTCGCTGCGGGGACGGACGCCGAGGTGTTCGAGGAGGAGCTGCGGGCGCTCGACCTGCCGACCTACCGCGCCGCCGGCCGGGGCTACTTCGGCCAGCAGCAGGTCGTCGACCTGCTCGCCTACCTGCGCCTCATCCACAACCGCTACGACGACGAGGCGCTGCTGACGGTGCTCGCCTCGCCGCTCGTCGGGGTCTCCAACGACGCGCTCGTGCTCCTGCGGCGCGCCGCGGCCCGGCGGCCCCTGTTCTGTGGGCTCGAGCGCTCGCTCCCGCCCGCGCTGGCGGACGCGGACGCGCGGATGTTCCGCGCCTTCCGCCAGCGCTACGACCGCCTCACGGGCCTGTCGGCGCGGCTCGGCCTGGAGCGGCTCTGCGACCAGATCGCGGCAGAGCACGACTACGACCTCGCCGTGCTCGCGCAGTGGGACGGACGGCGCCGCTACGCGAACCTGCGCAAGCTCGGCCGGCTCGCCCGCTCCTACGAGGACCTGCGCGGCCCGGACATCGAGGGCTTCGTCCGGTTCGTCCGCGACCAGGATGCCGTCGGCGCGCGCGAGGGCGAGGCGTTCGCCGAGGAGGAGGGCGCCGACGCGGTTCGCCTGCTGACGATCCATGCCGCCAAGGGGCTCGAGTTCAGAGTCGTGATCGTCGCCGACGCCGGCCGCGACAGGCTGCCGACCCGCGGCGAGGAGATCCTCTGCCTGCCCGACGGCCGGTTCGGCTTCAAGGTCGTCGACCCGTCGAGCGGCAAGCGCAAGGGTGCGTTCGACTACGAGGCGGTCAAGGCGGCCGAGGAGGAGGCCGGCGACGCCGAGCGGCGACGCCTCTACTACGTGGCGATGACGCGGGCGATCGACCGGCTGATCGTGTCGGGCTCGCTCGACCTCGAGAAGCCGCTCGAGACGCGGACGCCGATCGGCTGGGTGCTCGACCGGCTCGGAGGCGTCGAGCCGCCGGACGAGGGAGAGACGCTCGAGATCGAGCGCGGAGAGGCGAGGCTCCTGTTCCGCCGTAGCGGCCGGTTGCCGGACCCCGCAGTGGACGCGTCAGGCCCAGCCGAGGAGGAGGAGCAGGCGCAACTGGCGCTGTTCTCGCTCGACGGCCCGGGCGCCGCCGAAGGGGCCGAGCCGCCGCTGCCGCCGCTCGCGCCGCTTCCCGAGCCGCCCCTGCACGATCCCCGAAGGCTCTCGTACAGCGCGCTGGCGCTCTTCGGCCGCTGCTCGTACCGCTACTTCGCCGAGCGCGTCGTCGGCATGCGGCCGGCCGACGCGCCGGGCCGTGCGCCGGGCCGCACCGGGCTGGCGGCGACCGAGATCGGGGACGCCGTGCACGGCCTGCTCGAGCGGGTCGATCTCGCCGCGCCGGCGGTCCCTGAGGGCGATGCGCTCGCCGAGGCGGTGCGCAGCCGCTACCCGGGCACGACCGACGAGGAGCTGGAGCGGATCGGAGCTCTGGCACGCGCCTACTGCGAGTCGCCGCTCGCCGCCCGCATCGCGGCACTGGCGGGGGCGGCATCCGAGCGGCCCTTCGCGTTCGAGCACGACGGCGTTCTCCTCCACGGCCGGCTCGACGTGCTCCACCTGGCCGACGGGCACGGGCTCGTCGTCGACTTCAAGACGAACGTCCTCGACGGAGCCTCCCCGGCCGACGTCATCGACGGCGAGTACCGCGTTCAGCGGCTCGTGTACGCGCTCGCCTGCTTCCGCGCCGGTGCCGAGGAGGTCGAGGTCGTCTACCAGTTCCTCGAGCGGCCGGACGAGCCCGTCTCCTCGACCTTCAGCCGTCCCGATGCATCGGCGCTGGAGGCCGAGCTGTCCGCCGAGATCGACCGGATCCGCGAGGGACGCTTCGTGCCGACGCCGAGCGAGATGGCGTGCTCCGGCTGCCCGGCGCTCGACGTCGTCTGCTCAGGTCCTCGTCTCCGTTCTTTTGCGGCGTAGTACAGGCTTCCGGAAGCTCTTGCTCGTGATGCGTCCTTTCTCGACTCTTGGAGAGACCGCCTCTCGCGCGCGCAGGCGAGACCGCGCTCTCGCCGGAGCGCAACAGCGCTCCGCCACGCGTCCACGAAGGAGGGGGTTCGTGGGGGAACCATGGGTTTCCCCACGCCATGGCGCGTAGCTACGTCAAGGAGGCTCGCCGCCGGGCCGGGCCGAAGCGCGAGCGGATCGGGCCGATCGTCGAGCGGCTGAAGGGCGCGCACCCGGACGCCGCGATCGCCCTGCGGTCGCGCTCGGAGCTGGAGCTGCTCGTGGCGGTGATGCTCTCGGCTCAGACGACCGACGTGAACGTCAACAAGGTCACCGGGCGGCTGTTTCAGAAGTACCGCCGGCCGGAGGACTACCTGGCCGTTCCGGTCGAGGAGCTCGAGCGCGATATCTACCAGACCGGCTTCTTCCGCCAGAAGGCGAAGGCGATCCGCGGCACGATGCGGATGCTGATCGCCGACTACGACGGCCGCGTGCCGCGGCGCCTCGAGGAGCTCGTGCGGCTGCCGGGTGTCGCGCGCAAGACCGCGAACGTGGTCGCCGCCGAGCTCGGCGATCCTCAGGGCATCGTCGTGGACACACACGTGCGCCGCCTCTCACAGCGACTCGGCCTGACGCGCCAGGAAGACCCGGTCAAGATCGAGCGAGACCTCGCACGGCTCGTCCCGCGTGCCGAGTGGGGCGTCTTCCCGCACCTGCTGATCTGGCACGGCCGCCGTGTCTGCATCGCCCGCTCCCCGCGCTGCGAGGACTGCGTGCTGCGCGGACCTCTGCCCGGCGAGCCGTGTGCCCTGACTAGCGGGGCGTGAGCGCGACCAGGAGGCCGCCGTCGTCGTCGTAGGCGGGGAAGATGTCGGCGGTGACGGGCTTGGCCATTCCGGTCGCGGCCGTCAGCTCGCACTCCTCGCCGAGCTTGCGGACGCCCCATTCGAGCGCCAGGGCGACAGGGTCCTGGCCGTTCTGGAATCCCTCCAGGTGGAGTGCCTCGACGACCTCCCGCCCCATCAGCTCGTGCTCCGGGTAGCCGGTCAGCTCGAAGACGCCCCGGCCGGCGGCGAGGATGCGCCCTTCGGCGTCGCAGACGACCATGCCGGTGCCGGGTGCGGGGTAGTAGTCGTCCATCAGCTCGAACAGGAAGCCGAACCCGCAGCGGTGACAACCGACGGCCGTCGGGTCGGTCAGGCTCTCGCGCCGGTCGTGGTCGATCGAGCGGTTCTTGCAGTTCGGGCAGATGAAATACGGCATCGCGCCGATCGTAGCCCGGCCGGGCAGGACGACGAAGGGGAGAGCGCGAACACAACACGCGACATGCCGGGACGTCGACTGGAAGCCAGGGTGCAGCGCGCCATCGAGCGGATCACGATCTTCCGCGCGATCCGATCGGTCGCGATCATCGTGGTGACGCTCGTCTTCCTCGGCGGCTCGATCGAGCACTGGGTCGAGCCCTCGACGTTCACGAGCTACGGCATCTCGTTCTGGTGGGCGATCGTGACCGTGGCCACCGTCGGCTACGGCGACGTCGTGCCCCACAGCTCGGCCGGGAGAGCCGCCGCCGGCTTCATCATCCTGGTCAGCATCAGCATCATCCCGATCGTGACGAGCCTCATCGTCAGCATCCTGGTCATCCGGCGTAGCGAGGAGCAGCACGACGAGACCCGCGTGCAATTGGCCGAAGCGACCCGTCTCCTGAAGCAGGTCGACGAGCGCCTCGCCCACCTCGAAGACCGGCCTTAGCCCTTGCCTAGCGCTCGGAGCCCGCGAGCGACTGCTCGCGATGGTGCTCCGCCGCCAGAAATCGCTCGGCGTCGAGCGCCGACATGCACCCCGAGCCGGCCGCGGTGACGGCCTGCCGATAGACGTGATCCTGCACGTCGCCGGCCGCGAAGACGCCCTCGATGTTCGTCCGCGTCGAGCCCGGCATCGTCACCAGATATCCGGCGGTGTCGTGGTCGAGCCAGTCGAGGAAGAGCTTCGTGTTCGGATCGTGTCCGACGGCGACGAACAGCCCGTCCGCCGGCAACTCGCGGGTCTCGCCGGTGTGGACGTCCCGGAGGACGACGGCGGTGACGTGACCGACCTCCTCGCCGACCACCCGCTCGACGACAGCGTTGAGTGCCCACTCGATCTTCTCGTTCTGCTGCGCGCGCTCGATCATGATCGGCGAGGCGCGGAGCTCGTCGCGCCGGTGGACGACGATCACCTTCGCGGCGAACTTCGCCAGGAACGTCGCCTCCTCCATCGCCGAGTCGCCGCCGCCGACGATGACGACCGTCTTGTCCCGGAAGAACGCGGCGTCGCAGACCGCGCAGTAGGAGACGCCTCGGCCCTGGAGCGCGATCTCGCTCTCCAGGCCGAGCTGCCTCGCATTGGCGCCCGTGGCGACGATCACCGTCCAGGCCCGGTGCTCCTCGTCGCCGACGTGGACGCGGAAGGGCCGTTCCGAGAAGTCGACGCGCGTCACGTCGTCGGTCAGGAACTCGGCGCCGAAGCGCTCGGCCTGCGTGCGGAACTCCTGCATCATCACGGGCCCGAGCACACCTTCCGGGTAGCCGGGGTAGTTCTCGACGTCGCTCGTGATCATGAGCTGTCCGCCCCACTGGACGCCTTCGATCACGAGTGGCTTCAGGTTCGCGCGGGCCGCGTACAGCGCGGCGGTGTAGCCCGCCGGGCCGCCTCCGATGACGATCAGCTCGCGTACGTCGGTGGTGCTCACGTTTCCTCCAACCTCTGTTGTACCCGCAACTGCGGGGAAGAACGTACTTGTTCGATTAAACGACCGGCGTCGGCTGACGCTTCCAGCCGTCGCAGCCTCGTGCCGCCGGGCGGTTACGCGGCTTCGATCGCGCGCGGCAGCTCGGCCTGCTCGACCGTCTCGTGCTGCGACTCGTGCTCGGACGCGCGCTCGAGCTTGCCGTCGAAGCGATCGAGTCGCTTCTCGGCGTCGGTGTACTTCGTGTGTGCGTTGCCGAGGTGCTTCCCGACGAGGTCGAAGTCGTCGCGGAAGCGGCCGAAGTCCTTGCGCAGATCGGCGAGATAGGCCATCACCTCGTGGGCGTTCTGCTCGAACTCCATGCCCTTGAGCCCGAACGCGATCACCTGCAGATAGGCGGTGAACGTCGTCGGCGAGACGGGGAAGACGCAGCGGTCGTGCGCGTACTTGAGCAGCGCGCCGGTCTTGCCGGACACGAGCTCGTAGTAGATGCCCTCGACCGGGAGGTACATGAACGCGAAGTCGTAGGTGCCCTCTGCCGGCTTGATGTACTTCTGCGCGATCGCGTCGATGTGCCCCTTGACGTCGCGCGCGAAGGCCTTGGCGTGGAGCTCGCGCTCGGCCTCGTCCTCGACCTCGGTCATCCGCTCGAAGTTGTCGAGCGGGAACTTGGCGTCGATCGGGACGAGCTTCTCGATGCGGATCACGGCGTCGACCCGCTCGCCGCTCTTGAACCCGTACTGGGTCTGGTAGGCCGAGGGCGGCAGCCGGTCGCGGAGCAGGTTCTCGAGCAGGAGCTCGCCGAAGCCCCCGCGGGCCTTGGGAGGGCGGAGGATCTGCTCGAGGCGGGCGAGATCGTTGGCGCGGGCGAGCATCTGCGCCGTTGCGCCCTCGACACGCCCGAGCTTCTCGGCGATGTCGACGGCGGTCTTGCTCGAGCTCTCCTGCGTCGAGAGCAGCCGGCCGTCGAGGCCCGCGAGGCGCCCGTCGACCCGCGAGTCGATGTCGCTCAGCCGTCGGTCGATCCGCTCCTCGATGCCGCCGAGCTCGCGCGCGAGCAGGCCACGCCCGCTGCGCGCCGCCCAGACGACGGCGGCGACGACCGCGGCGGCGACGACGAGACCGATGACGACGGCAACCATTGGTCTACGAACGCTAGTTGCCCCGTCGGACGGGACAGACTTCAGTCTGTCCGCTCGAGACAGCGTAGGGGCAGACCAAAGGTCTGCCCCAACACGATTACGTGGTGCTCAGGCCGACTCTCCGCCGGAACCTGCGTCCGGGGCGCCGCCGGCATCGGGCGCCGCGGGAGCGGCGGGAGCCGGAGGAGCAGCGGGCTCGGCTGGGGCGGCGGCTGCGTCCTCGTCCCCGTGATCGTGATCGTGGTCGTGATCCGCGGCCGCGTCGTCCGTCTTCTTCTCGCGGCCGAAGAGCTTGTCGAGGAATCCCATGGCTCGATCTCCTTGTTTCGACGTGCACGAGTCGTGCGTCCGCCGAGTATCACAGGAAACGAGGCCGGGTGAAACGACCCCACAAAAAAATGTCAGATCCGACTGGCCCGAAAGCCGACCGGATCTGACAGGGGGGACAATACGACGGCTTCGGGGCGGTCGTCAAGTGGTGGAGAGGCGGAAAAATCCGCTCGGAGCGGAGTTTTTTCGGCCGACCGTCGGGATCCCTAAGCTCGGGTGATGCGCGACGTCTTCGGGAAGGGCGGTTCGCTCGCCCGCGTCCTCGACGAGTACGAGGCCCGGGAGGAGCAGGCAGAGCTCGCCGACGCGGTCTCGCGGGCGCTCGCCGAGCGGACGCACCTTCTCGCCGAGGCCGGAACCGGGACGGGCAAGAGCCTCGCCTATCTCGTGCCGGCGCTCGCATCGGGGCTCCGCGTCGTGGTCGCGACGGCCACGAAGGCCCTCCAGGAGCAGCTGCTGACGAAGGACGTGCCGCTCGCGGCGGCCGCGCTCGGCCGCGACGTGAACGTGGCCGTGCTGAAAGGACGGCAGAACTACCTCTGCCGCAACCGGCTGCAGGGGTTCGCGCTGCTCGGCGGAGAGCTGTTCGCGAAGCCCGAGGACGGCCGCGCATTCGATTCGATGCGCCCCTGGCTCGACTCCACCGAGACCGGCGACCGGGCCGAGCTCGAGGTCGAGCCCTCGCAGGCGCTCTGGGCCGAGCTCGCGGTCGGCTCCGACCGCTGCCTCGGCCGGACCTGTCCGCACGTGGGCACGTGCTTCTCGGAGGCGGCGCGGGAGCGCGCCTCGCATGCCGATCTCGTGATCGCGAACCACGCTCTCTACTTCGCCGACCTCGGCCTGCGCGAGCGCCGCGACGGCGTCGGCGTGCTGCCCGAGCACGACGTGGTGGTCTTCGACGAGGCGCACCGGCTCGAGGAGACGGCGGCCACGTGGCTCGGCGGGCGGGTCTCCGGGGCGGGCCTGCACCGGCTGGCGCGGGACGTCGATCGCGCCTGCCGCGAGGCCGGCGTCCCGGCTCCGGCTCGGGCGCTCGACCGGGTCGAGCGGGCCGCCGCCGAACTGCTCGACGCCGTCTGCCCGGCGAGCGGCCGCCAGCGCCTGCGCCGGCCGCCCGTCGCGATCTGTCGAACGCTCGCAGAGCGGCTTGCGGAGCTGGCCGCGGCGCTGGCGGGCGAGAACGACGAGCTCGACGCGCTCGCGGCCCGGACGCTCGGCGCAGCGGCGGACGTCGAGGCCTGCCTCGACCCCGGCGAGCTCGAGCGGGTCGTCTGGGCCGAGCCGGACGCGATGGCGTGGGCACCGATCGACGTCTCGCGGCCGCTACGCGAGCGCCTGTGGGAGGAGGGGCCTACGGCCGTGCTCGTCTCGGCGACGCTCGGGACGGGGGACGACTTCGCCTTCGTCCGCGACCGGCTGGGTCTCCGCGACGTGACGGAGCTTCGCGTCGGCTCGCCGTTCCGGTTCGACGAGCAGGCGCTGCTCTACCTGCCGGACGGCATGCTCGATCCCCGGGCGGACGGGGCGCTCGAACGCGTCGCCGAGGAGGCGGCGGCGCTCTGCGCGCTGTCGTCGGGGCGGGCGCTCGTCCTGACGAGCTCCTACCGCGCCCTCGATGCGATCGCCGCCCGCCTGCGAGGACGGCTTCCCTACGAGGTGCTCGTCCAGGGTGACGCCCCGCGTGAGCGGCTGCTCGAGCGCTTCAGCCGGGACGTCGGCTCGGTGCTCGTCGCCACCGCGACCTTCTGGCAGGGCGTGGACGTCCCGGGCGAGGCGCTCTCGCTGCTCGTGATCGACAAGCTCCCCTTCCCCGCGCCCGGCGACCCGCTGGTCGAAGCGCGGTGCGAGCGGATCGGAGCCGAGGGCGGGGACTGGTTCGAGGACTATTCGCTGCCGGCCGCGGTGCTCCAGCTGCGGCAGGGGTTCGGCCGGCTGATCCGAACGCACCGTGACCGCGGGGTGGTCGCGATCCTCGATCCGCGGGTGCGGACCCGACCCTACGGGCGGGTCTTTCTCGAAGCGTTGCCGGAGTGCCGCGTGGTCTCGGAGCGGCAGGCGGTTGCAGGGTTCCTCTCCGGGGAGATGCCCGTGGCAGCCTGCTAACGTGGGCGCCCGTGGCCAAGAAAGCCCGCACGCCCAAGCCGCCGCGGCCCGCTTCCGGTGAGCGCCGCGTCCAGGCCCCTCAGCGGCGGACGGGGTCGACGAAGAAGCCCACGGGGGCGGCGCGGTCCGGCGGGATGCGCCTCGTCTGGGTGATCGCGGCCGTCGTCGTCGGGCTCGCGATCGTCGGGGGCGCACTCGGCTTCACGCTCACCCGCGGCTCGGGAAAGTCCAAGCCGACCGCGCTGGCGCTGCCGGGGCCGGTCAGCTGGAAGGACCTGCCGGGGCTCCAGACCGGCAAGCCTCCGTGGCCGAACAACTCGGCGACGCTCAGCACCAGGCTCCCGGCGCTCGGCCTCAACGCTCTGTCTCAGGAGCAGCTCGCCTACCACATTCACTCCCACCTCGACGTGTTCGTGAACGGCCAGAAGGTGAACGTGCCGGTCTCGATCGGGATCCACATCGACCCGCAGACGACATCGAGCTCGTTCATCACCGAGCTCCACACCCACCATTCGGACGGGATCATCCACGTCGAGTCCGCGCAGCACCTCAACTACCAGCTGAAGCAGTTCTTCGGCGAGTGGGGCGTGCGCCTGACCTCGAATTGCCTCGGAAGCTTCAAGGGGAGCTGCGACAACCTGCAGTACTGGGTCGACGGCGTCAAGCTGGCCGGCGACCCGGGCAACGTGATCCTGAAGGAGCACCAGGAGATCGTCGTCTCCGTCGGCACGCCGCCCGCGAAGATCCCGAAGAGCTTCGACTTCGGCGCACACGGCGTCTAGTCGCGCGGGCTAGCATCGGTCTCGCGCCGGGGTGGCGAAATCGGTCAAACGCGCCTGACTTAAAATCAGGTGTCCCCATTGGGGGCATGAGGGTTCGACTCCCTCCCCCGGCACTGGTAATCCCTGCAAATGAAGCCGAGCGACTAGAAGAGAGCTGAGAGCGACCGCAAATCAGGCACTTCTAGTTGCAGCAATCTGAGACAAGTCGCACCGATGCCAGCCCGTACTCGCGCCGTACTCCTCTGACAGCCGTCTTTCAGCGTCGCGCTTCACGCCCGTCAGAGCAGCTGTTCCACGCGTTCTGCGAACCGGTCGATCTCGTCCTTGCCGACCAGAGCCCCGAGCTCGAGCTCGTATCGCCGGCTCTCGCCGGGCGCGAGCTCGATCAGCTCACCACGGGCACGCGCGTCGAGGCGTCCGGCAGTCCGGTTCGTGCAGGGCTCGATCCCGACGACGTATGTGCCCTCCCCGAGCATGCGCCAGACGAAGTGGTGCGGAAGCTGGTCTCGCCGGAACACCTCGTAGGCGCCGAGGCCGAGATCACGGTTGACGACGGCGACCGGCACGCAGCCGTCCGGCTCCGCTGCGACCTCGTGCTCGAAGACCTGCTCCACGTACCCGTGCTCGGGCGCGTGCATCGTCCGGTACCCCTCCACGGAATGGTCGCCCCGAGGCTCGACCGCGATCGCGGGCACGAGAAGCTCCGAGCCCTCGTCGACCACCGGCCAGCCGACGTTGACGTGGTAGAGGAGCATGTGCGGCGTTACGTCGTGGCCGACGTTCACGACCTCGTCGCGCACCATGAGCCGGGACTCGCCCACACGCGCCTCGACACGGCGACGCAAGACGAGTTGCTCGCCGAAGACGGACGCCTGGAGCACCTCTCCCTCCGCGAAGAGAACGCAGTCGTCCCCGTCCCAGTGCTCGCCGTATGCAGCAAGGCGCCCGGGCCTGTTCGAGACCCGACCGTGAAGACCGTACGACTCGGTCGCCTTCGGGGGGTAGTGGTACTGCTCGGCCGTGTCCTCAGCCGTGAAGAGCGCGTGATCGAGACCGCAGGTCGTGAGTAACCCGCCGCCGAATGTCCTGAAGAATCCGAGGCCCTCGGGCTCGTAATACCAGGGCCCGGCGAAGCCGACCGCCGACGTCCAGGCCAGAGGCCGTCCGGCATGCTCGCATCGGCCGATGTCGAACGCCCGGTCGACGACGACGTCGAACGCGAAGCCCGTACCCGTCGTGAACTCGAGGACGCGCACACCGCGCTCGACCCCGTCGGCGAGCGTCACCAGACGCACGCCGGCCGCCTGCGCGAGGCGACCCGTCCGGCGGGAGAGATCCGCCCGCGAGTACCGCCTTCCGTAGAGCTCAGGCATCGTCGTGCGGATGGCCCGGCAGCCGCCAGGCCGGATGCGCCGCCCCGTACATGGAGTAGCCGCCGTCCACGACGAGCGTCTGTCCCGTTATGAAGCCCGCCTCCGGGCTGCAGAGGAGCACGACGGCACCGGCAACATCCTCCGGCTCGGCAAGCCGGCCGGCCGGTGTGCGGTCGACGATCTCGCTCTCGACGAGCACGCCGTCGGCGATTGCCTGTGCGACCATCGGCGTACGAACCGGGCCAGGGATGACCGCGTTCACGCGTACGCCGCGTCCGGCCCACTCGACGCCGAGAACGCGTGTCAGGCCGACGATGCCCGCTTTGCTGGCGGCGTACGGCGCCCGGCCGGGCATTGCCAGCTCCGGCCCGATGATCGACGCGACGTTGACGATCGAACCTCGCCCGGCGGCCAGCATGCGTGCCCCGAAGGCGCGGCAGCAGCGGTACACCCCGGTCAGGTTCACGTCGAGAACGTACTCCCAGTCGTCGTCGGTGAACGACTCCGCCGGCCGAATCCGGTTGACGCCGGCGCTGTTGACGAGCACCGTGGGCTCGCCGAGGAGGCGGGCGACCTCCTGCGGCGGCGGCGTCGACGGACTCCGTCGAGCGTACGTCGAGGGCCACGCCTGCGTGGTCGCTGCCGAGTGCCGCGGCTACCCCGGCCGCGACCGCCTGGTCATGGTGAGTGACGGCGACGCGTGCGCCGGCAGCGGCAAGCGCGGCGGCGATCGCGGCTCCGATGCCGTGGCGGGCCCCGGTGACGACCGCGACCTCGCCTGTGAGAGAGGGCATCGCCGGCTCCGACCCTTAGTGCATCGTCCAGCCGCCGTCGATGACGACGGTCTGGCCGGTGACGAACGAGGAAGCGTCGCTCGAGAGGAATACGACGAGGTTGCCGATGTCGGCAGGCGTCCCGCGGCGCTTGATGCTCTGCTGGTCGAGCACCCATTGGTTGTACTCGTCCGGATTCGGATGGATCTTCTCCGCATCGGTCGGGAAGGCGCCGGGCGCGATCGCGTTGACCGTGATCCCATCGGGCCCGACCTCGCTCGCCAGCGAACGCGTGAAGCCGACGATCGCCCCCTTCGAGGAGACGTAGTCGAGGAGCATGGCGAACCCGATCAGGAAGGTGATCGACGAGATGTTCACGATATGCCCACGGCCACGCTCCTTCATGGATGGATAGCAGGCACGCGCGCAGAGGAAGCAGCCCTTCAGGTTGACGGCGAGAACACGATCCCACTCCTCCTCGGTGATCTCGGTCCAGGCCCGTCGCGGGTAGATGGCCGCGTTGTTGACCAGAATGTCGACGCCTCCGAGCTCCGCCGTGACGCTGCCCACGGCGGCGTCGACGGAACCCCGATCGGCGACGTCCACCGGGACGGCGAGCGACCGACCACCGCTCTCCGCGACCAGGGCTGCGATCCGCTGCGCTCGCTCGGGGTCGATGTCGGCGCAGGCGACGGTGGCGCCGGCAGCGGCGAGCGAGGTGCAGATGCCCTCGCCGAGGCCCCCGCCGGCGCCCGTCACGAAGGCGACGCGTCCCTCGAGGGAGAAGGGGTCGAAGCTCAGAGGCCGACCACCTCTGCGAGGATTTCGTTCGGCTCGACGGCCTTGCCCTCCTCGGCCGCGCGATATGCGGCCTCGCAGAGCGCCATCGTGCCCAGGGTGACCGTGCCGGAGATCTCCGGCTCCGTGTCATCCTGGATGGCCCGCATCAGCTGCCCCATCGTCCCCTTGAAGGCTTGCGGGAACCACCGTTCCTCCCAGGAGGGGGCCTCCCAGACGCCGTCCATGGCACGCGTCGTCCAGGTGATCGTCGAAGGACTGCCGTCCGGATAGTCGGGCCAGCCGATCGTCCCCTTTGCAATCCCCTCCGTTCCCTCGACACGCCACTCGATGCGGTGGTCGGCCCACGTGAAGCAGTTGTCGATCGCGACCGCACGGAAGTCGTTGGCCCACTCGAGGATGTAGAAGGCCATACCGTCGCCATGTGGGAAGTCGTGGCTCGGATCCGGCCGCACCGAGCAGAGGATCCGATCGGGATCGCCGAACAGGAAGCGGAACACGTCGAGATGGTGGATCGACATGTTCAGCAGCGCGATTCGCCCGTACGGCTTGATGAACTCCTGCCAGTGGGGCCTGGCGTTCATCACGATCTCCGCCACGACAGGCTCGCCCAGCTCGCCACGGTCGAGAAGCGTCTTCAAGGCCCGCATCGACTGGTCGTAGCGCATGTTGTGGTTGACGGCGAGCTTCTTATCCGCGGCCGCGGCCGCCTTCACCATCTCCGCCGCCTCGGACAGGGTGAATGCCGCCGGCTTCTGCACGAGAATGCCTCGGACGTGCGGGCGCTTGACCGCCTCCCGCACGATCTCGAGCTGCTGGTCGGGCGGGAAGGCGATGTCGACGATCTCGACTCGCTCGTCGTCCAGCAACTCCTGCCACGTGTCATACACGGTCTCGACGCCGTTCTGCTCCGCGGCCGCCTGCGCGTTGGCGGGCGTTCGCGAGGCGAGCGCGACGACGTTGAATCCTGCCTCGTTGTAGGCCGGCAGGTGGATGTCCCTCATGATGAAGCCGGCACCGATGCAGCCGATCCCGTAGTCCGTCTTCCCGGGAAGGTTCGGTCCGGTGTTCAGGTCGAAGTCCGCCATCACTTCCCTCCTGGCTAGGCGCGTACGCCGATCTCGCGCATGATCTGCGCCGTTCCGTCGTAGGCCTGCTGCGCCCACTCGACGATCTTGTCGGGATCGGGCGAGTACTCGAGCTCGATCGAGACGGTGCCGTCGTATCCGGTGTCGCGAATCGCCGCCAGGTACTCCTTGATCGGCGTCACACCCATCCCGGCGGGGAGGTCGCCGTGCACCTTGCCGTCGCAGTCCGAGAGGTGGATATGGCCGATCAGGCCGGTCAGCTCCTTGACCTCGTCGATCGAGGCATGGGAAAGGTGCAGGTGTGAGATGTCGGCGTTCGCGCGAACGGCGGGATGGTCGATCTCCTTGACGAAGCGCACCAGTTCGTGCACGTCCGTGAGCAACGCCTGTTCGAACGGCTCCAGCTCGAGCACGACCTCGAGGCCCTTCGAATGGGCGTATTCGCCGGCCTTCTTGACCAGGTCCTTCGCCATGTCCCAGATCGCCTGCTTCGGAAAGACCTCGCAGTCCCAGTAGTACTCGCCGACGACGAGCAGGACGTTGCGCGCGCCGAAGAAGGCGCCCTGATCGACGTACGCCTTGATGCGATCGAGCGTGAAGCGCTGTACCGACGGGTTGAAGTCGACGATCCCGAAGGCAACGCACACGACCGAGCGGATCGGCAGACCCACTTCTGCGGCCGCCTGCTTGATCTCCTCGCGCTCCGCGTCCGTCAGATCGAGCGGGTCCTCGAAGATGTCATAGGTATCGAACCCGATCTGCTTGGCTGTGCTGATGCCGTCGAGCCTGCCGACCTTCGTGCCCAGCCAGGTCGAGCTGATCATTCCAAGTTCCATTGCTGCCTCCTCACCGAATGTACGCCGTCTTCTGGCTCGCCTCGGGGCGAGCCGTCACTGCCAGCCTTCCAAGAGGAACATCATCTCTCAACCGGGAATTCGCTGATCCTCAGACTGGTTGCCGGCCGCCCGACCGGACCAGCGCCTCCAGCTTCTCCTGGGGGTGGGCCGTCTCGAGCCGTTCGGCCTCGCCGGCCGTCTCGCGCTCCAGATCGCTGCTGCAGCTGCGACTCTCGCGGCGCCACTCCTCGAGATACGCCTCCGAGTCGACCAGGCCGGCCTGCACGGCGGCCTCGTCGATCGCCTGCTGGAAGCGGTCGTGGAGTTGGATGCGCGCCGTGCGCTCTCCGTCCGTCGCCGTCACCTGGGCGGGGATATCTCGCCAGTAGATGACGGTCAGGTCAGGCATCGACGGCACTCAGGGCGAAGCGGGTGAGCGAGGATACAAGGCCGTCCAACCCCGTGCGGCGGCACTCGAACGCAAGCCCGAGGCGGCCGGCGGCGGCACGCGCCCGGCAAAGGAGCCCGGGGTCGTCCGTCTGGGCGAGGTAGACGAGCCGGCGGTAGTTTCCGAAGATGTCGTCGCGAAGCTCCGGATAGCGGTCGAGTCCGAGGGGAGCGATCACGAGCGCGTCGAAATGCCGCGCGAGGAAGTCCGTCAGGTAGAAGGTGCCGGGTTCCTCCTCCTGCATGGCGTCCCAGGCTCCGGGGCCGGCGAAGACCGCATAGCAGTGGGCTCCCGGAAGCCGCTCGGCCCCGTGCCGCTCGAGCACGCGGTCGAGCGCGCCCGAGGTGCCGCAGTCGGCATAGGCGACGAAGATGCGGTCGTACCGCCCGCGGAGAATCGAGAGCTGCTCGTCGACCGCGGGTGCGATCCGCTTCGGCTCCGAGTGCAGGGAGGCGGGCAGGCAGCGGACGTCCATATGCTCCCAGCCGTTGACGCTCACGGCGGCGAGCACCTCGCGCGCCAGGGCGCCGCAGGCCAGCACGAGCACCCGTTCATGAGCAGCGGCGGGGCTCATTCCGGGAAGGCGAGCTGCTCGACGAACTGGTCGTTGAAGTCCGGCCGGTCGGAGAGCTCGACGTAGACGACCTCGTCGAGCAGGGCGGCTGCGGCATGGCGCTCCTGCATCGAGAGCAGCGCCATCTTCGCCCCTTCGCCGGCGACGTTGCCCGCGGAGACGATCCGCGGCAGGGCGAGCTTCGGGACGAGACCGATGCGGACGGCGCTCGCCGGCGAGAGGTAGGAGCCGAACGAGCCGGCGAGGAGGACCTGCTGGATCTCGTCCACCTCGATCCCGGACTCCTCGACGAGCAGCTTCCAGCCCGTCGCGATCGCCGCCTTGGCGAATTGCAGCTCCCGGACGTCGCGCTGAGAGAGGTACACCGCGTGGTCGGCGTCGCCCTCGTCGCCGAGCCAGTGGAGCACGAAGATGCGCTCGCCGTCCGCACGCGCCGTCAGGCGCGGCGCGAGCGCGGGCGCCTCCTGCTCGGCCAGCTCAAACGGAGCGAGGCGGCCGGAGCGGTCGAGCAGGCCAACTCGAACGAGCTCGGCGACCGCGTCCACGAGACCGGATCCGCAGATCCCGAGCGGCTCCGTCTCACCGATCACCTCGAGCTCGACCCCCTGCTCTGTCAGCCTGACGACCTCGATGGCCCCGTCCGCGGCGCGCATCCCGCAGCGGATCTGGGCGGCCTCGAAGGCGGGCCCCGCCGGGGCTGCGGTGCACAGGATCTGCTCTGACGATCCGAGCGCGACCTCGCAGTTCGTGCCGACGTCGATGAACAGCCGCAGCCGCTTGTCTCGCGTCATGCCCGTCGCGAGCAGGCCGGCAACGATGTCACCTCCGACATAGGCGCCGAGGGCGGGCAGGATGGTGGCGCGGGCGCGCGGGTGGAGCGCCAGCCCGAGCTCGGCGGCCGGCATGTCGGGGTAGGAGCGGGAGACCATGATGAACGGCGCGACGCCGACCGGTTCCGGGTCGATACCGAGCGCGAGCGCGGTCATGGTCGCGTTGCCGGCGAGCGCGACCTCGTAGACCTCGGCCGGATCCACACCGCCGCGCTCGCAGACCTCCAGAGCGAGCTCCTGCAGCGTCTCCGAAGCCAGGCTCCGTAGGCGGCCGAGAGCCTCCGGATCGAGCATCGTCGCGGAGATGCGCGAGATCACGTCGGCGCCGAACGGCTGCTGCTTGTTCAGCATCGACGCCACCGCGACCGGGGTGCCGGTTCCGACGTCGAGGAGGGTGGCGACCACCGTCGTCGTGCCGAGGTCGAAGGCCACGGCGAACTGGCGCTCGCTCGTGTCCCCGGGCTCGACGTCGATCAGCAGATCGTCGACGACCACGGCCGTGACGCAGAAGCCCGCGTTACGGAGGACCTTCGGCAGCCGGCGGAAGACGCCGGGATCGACACGGAGCTCGAGATCGTCGATCGCGTCGAGCACGCGCTCGACGTCGCTTCGCTGGTCGTCGAGCCTGGGCTCGGACAGCTCCACGTACCGCTTCTGGAGCGCCGGATGGAGGATCACCTGCCGACCGACGCCGACCGTCGCCGCTTTCGGGCGCGTGACCAACGGGGGCACGTCGATCACGAGATCGTCGTTCGCCTGCGCCCGGCAGGCGAGGCGCCAGCCGTCGGCGAGCTCCTCGGCCGAGAAGGCACGCGTGTCGAGCGGTGAGACGGCGACGGGGCCTTCGGCTACCCGGACGCGACACTTCTTGCACGTGCCGTGCCCGCCGCAGGTCGAGTCGATGGCGATTCCGTTCCAGGAGGCAGCGTCGAAGACGGTGACGCCCGGCGGGACGCGAACCGCCGTCCCGGAAGGGTCGAAGCGAAGGCCGACGCGCGCCGGCGCCTCCGACGTGTGTGATTCGCGCTCCATGTCCTCGACGAGCGTCAAGCCGTCGCCGCCTGCTCCAGCGCCCGCCGGTGCGCAGCAATCCAGTTCGTACCCCACTCGTCCCGGCCGAGCAGGAGGTCACCGGCGCGACAGGCGTCGACCGTCTGGGCGGTGCGCGCGTCCATGATCGCACTCGTCAGCCCCGCGTACGACGCGAGGACGAGGAAGGCGGCGCCCAGCGTGTGCCGCCCGGGCAGGCCGAACGAGACGTTGGAAGCGCCGAGCGTCATGTTCAGGTCGAACTCGTCGCGAATCCTGCTGATCGTCTCGAGCGTGACGACAACAGCCTGCGGATCGGCGCCGACCGTCATCGCGAGCGGATCGATGACGATGTCCTCGAGCGGGATCTCCCAGCGGCCGTGCACGGCGTCGACGAGACGCTTGCAGATCTCGAGCCGCTCGTCCGCGGTCTGCGGAATTCCGGTCTCGTCGTTGACCAGGCAGATGACCGCTGCACCGTGCTCCTTCACGAGCGGCAAGACCCGGCTGAGCCGTTCGTCCTCGCAGGTGACCGAGTTCACGAGCGCCTTGCCTTCGTAGGCGGCGAGACCTGCCTCGAGCGCCTCGACGACGGACGAGTCGATGCAGATCGGCACGTCCGTGTGCTCCTGGACGAGCCGGACCGCGCGGGCGAGGAGGTCGGCCTCGTCCGTGAGCGGCACGCCCATGTTGACGTCGAGCATGTGCGCTCCCAGGGCGACCTGCTCCTCGACGTCGACGACGATCTGCGACAGATCGCCCTGCCGCAGCTGCTCGGCGAAGACCTTGCGTCCCGTCGGGTTGATGCGCTCGCCGATGATGCAGAACGGCTGATCGGGACCGATGACGACTTCTCTGGACGGTGACCGCAGAACGGTGTGCATGGGCGTCTTCAGACCGCCGCAGGTGTGCGGCGGTCGGCGATGAGTCGCTTCGCGAGCTTGGTCGCACCCGCGGCGTCCGAGGAGTAGCCGTCGGCGCCGACCGCGTCCGCGTACTCCTGCGTGACCGGGGCGCCGCCGACCAGGATGATCACCTCGTCGCGCAGGCCCGCCTTCTCGATCGCCTCGATGTTCACCTTGAACATCGGCATCGTCGTCGTCAGGAACGCGGAGAACCCGACGACGTCCGGCTTGTGCTCCTGGATCGCCTCCACGAACGCTTCAGGTGCGACCTGCACGCCGAGATCGATCACGTTGAAGCCTGCGCCCTCGAGCATGATGTCGACGAGGTTCTTGCCGATGTCGTGGACGTCGCCCTTGACCGTCCCCATCAGGAACGTCCCGATCGTCTCGGATCCCGTGTCCGCGAGCAGTGGGCGCAGGATCTCGAGAGCACCGCTCATCGCCCGGCCGGCGATCAGCATCTCGGGGACGAAGAAGTCACCGCGCTCGAAGCGAGCACCGACCTCCTCGAGAGCAGGGATCAGGGCGTCGAACAGCATCGTCTCGGGGCTCAGTCCGTCCGCCAGGCCCTGCTCCGTCAACCCGAGGACGGCGGGCTTGTCTCCGACGAGCGTGCGGTCGTAGAGCTGGGTCAGGATCTCCTCGTGCGTCATGTCAACACCTCGCTTCCGTTCTGTTTTCCGTTACTGGTCGCTCGAATGTGCGTCGAAAGCGCGTCGGCTGTCGCGACGACGTGACGGCCGAGCTCGGCGAGCCGCTCGCGCGTCGTGCGGACGGTCGGCGCGGCGACCGAGATGGCGGCGATCACCGTGCCCTTCGAGCCACGCACGGGTGCCGCCGTCGAACACAGCCCCGCCTCGAGCTCCTCCCACGTCGTCGCATAGCCGCGCCGCCGTACGTCTTCGAGCTCGAGGAGGAGAGCGCCGATGCTGATGATGGTGTTCGGGCCGAGCTTCGCCAGGCGCCCCGTGGGAGGCTGCGAAGCGCCGAAGGCCATGAACACCTTTCCCATCGAGGAGGCATGCGGCGGAATTCTCCGGCCCGTCCAGTTGCCGGCCCCGAGCGGATGATGGCTGTCGACCTGCGCGAGACGCGCGACGCCGCCGGGCGTCGGGATCGCGATGTTCGTCGTCTCGCCGGTCGCTTCCTCGAGGGCCTCGAGGTACGGGCGGGCGAGCGTGGCCAGATCGCCGATCGACGCGTCGCCGCGCGCGTAGTCGACGAGTACCCGGCCTGGACGGAAGCCGCCGCCGGGTCGACGCTGGGCGAGCCCGTTGCGTTCGAGCGCCCGGAGCAGGCGCGCGGCCGTCGTCTTCGGGAGCCGGGTCTCCTCCATGACGCCGGCGAGCGTCACGGCCTCGTCGCTCTCGACCAGCCGGACGAGGATCTGCGCTGCGCGATCGATCGACTGGGAGCCCGTCTCTAGTGCCATAGGTACCACATAATGGCACTAGCGGCACTTCTTCGCAAGCTAGAAGTGACTTTCGATGAAGTTGGTCAGTACCGCCTGGTGGCACTCCAGGACGATCGGCTCAGCCTGCCGACCAGGTCGCGAGCCCGTCGCGCTCGCCGACTCGGGCCAGCCCTTCCTCCGTCGCGAGGTCGAGGTGCGCGCCGACCGACCTCGCGAGCTCGACCGACATCTCGCGGAAGGGGCCGAGGGCGGCGTCGGCCGCGCGCCAGTAGGCCTCGAGCGGCTTCGGCTCCGGGCCGAGCTCGGCGCGGACGCAGGCATCGAGATCGTTCACGAAGCTCTCCGTCTCGTCGAGGAACGCCTCGACCGCCGCCCGGCCCTCGATCGGCGCGTAGTGGCTCGTCCCGAGGCGAGCAGGGGAGATCTCCCGCAGCCGCCGGATCGTGCCTCGGTAGTCCGAGACGGACCCGTAAGGCGGGGGGCTGATCAACAGGTCGTCCGTCGTGTAGAGCCCGCGGCCGAGTACCGCGTCCATCACGATCGCGGTACCGGACTCGCGGTGCACGACTCCGACGTGGCCCGGCGAATGGCCGGGCAGAGCCACCACCTCCACCTCGATGCCGCCGAGGTCGATCGCCTCGGCGTCCTCGACGGTTCCGTCGAGCGCGGTATCGGGGCCGGCCGCGTTCTCCAGCCACGTCCACGTGGCGTCGTCGTAGTCGAGCCCGTGGCGCCGGTACCAGCCGTAGCGCTCACGGGAGATGACGGCCCACGACTCGATCCACCTGCGGTCGTGGTCGGACGCACGGATCCGAGCCTGCGGTGCCACGCGGCGCAGCTCGGCGTCGCCGCCGTAGTGGTCGACGTCGGCGTGCGTGATGACAACGTCGGTGATCTCCTCCGGACGCCGTCCGAGCTCGGCGAGCGCCGGCACGACATGCTCGGCGATCGTGCCGTCGATCCCCGAGTCGACGAGCAGCAGTCGCTCGTCACCGACAACGAGCCACTGCGCGAACCGCCGCGGCCCGAGGATCGAGGGGATCCGATAGATGCGCGGCTGGACCTCGTCGATGCTCATGTCTGACCTCGCTTGTCGATGGGTCTAAGCTTGAAGGAACGAACGCGAACGATCTCAAAGGGGAGTGAAGGACGTGAAGACTGCCGAACGCACGCGCATCGCCTTCGAGCGCGGCACCCCTGACCGGGTACCGATCCACTGCTGGCTGGGGCTCCCGTTGATCAAGCAGCTCAGGCAGCCGGACCAGAGCTTCCTCGATCTGTTCGACCTCTGGATCGACGACCCGATGGGCTCGATCGTGAAGATGCAGCAGGACCTCGGGCTCGACCCGATGATCACCACCTACAGCCAGCACATCGGCGAGCACGAGATCTGGCCGCGAATGCTGTTCCCGCGGCCCTTCGAGACCGACTCGTGGATCGAGACCTTCGAGATGACGGGGCAGGGCGACGGCTGGCGCGAGCACTCGCACAAGATCCGCACGCCCGACGGCGACCTCGACTACTCGTACCGCACCGAGGACGGCTTCGGCACCTCCTGCCACGACTTCCTGCTCAAGGGAGACGAGCCGGAGAAGAAGCTGCCTGCGTTGCGTCACTTCCCGTCCGCTGACCTCTACGACATGACCGTCCTCAAGGGCATGGTCGAGAAGGTCGGTGACGAGGCGTGGTGGCTGCACCACGTGATCGGGCCGTGGGACATGGCGGCCGAGATCCGTGGGCTCGTCGACCTGTCGATGGACGTCTACGACCGGCCGCAATTCGTCCACGACCTCATGCGCATCTGCACGGACTGGCTGAAGGGGTTCTACCGCCGACTCGGGGAGACGGGCATCCACTCGATCTCGATGAACGAGACGTGGGTGGGGGTCGGCATCGCACCCGAGCACTTCCGCGAGTTCATGAAGCCCTACGAGACGGAGTGCGTGGAGGCGGCACACGACGCCGGGTATCTCGTCAGCTTCCACAACTGCGGCCGCGCGACGCTGCTGCTCGAGGACATGGCGGACACGGGCCCCGACGCGATCGAGACGCTCACCTCCGACCGATCGTCCGGCGACGTCGATCTCGCCGACGCGAAGCGCCGGATCGGCGATCGCGTCTGCCTGTTCGGCGGCTTCAACGAGCATCTGCTCCACGAGGCGGACGCCGACGCGGTGCGCGAGGAGGTCCGGCGCTGTCTGGACGCGGCGATGGAGGGCGGCGGCTACGTCCTGCGCTCCACGGGCCAGATCTTCAATGCGCAGCCAGGGCTGATCGAGATCATGTGCGAGACCGCCCGCGATCTCGGCCGGTACAACTGACCAAGACCGATCTCTTCGACGTCGAGACGTCTGCGGAAGGCCCCTCGGGGCTCCTCCCGCTGACGCCGGAGTTCCTCCGCGAAAGCCCCTCGGGCGACGTCTTCGCGCTGTCGCAGAACGCCGGGATGGGGTGGAATCCCGCCAGGACCCGCGGGGACGAGTTCCTGATCCTGTCGACCCAGGGCGGCCTTCGCGCCGACGACGGGACCCCGGTGGCGCTCGGTTACCACACCGGTCACTGGGAGATCGGGCTCCTGGTCAGGGCGGCCGCCGAGGAGCTGGCACGGCTCGGCGCTCTCCCGTTCGCCGCGCACGTCTCCGACCCGTGCGACGGCCGGACGCAGGGCACGCCGGGCATGTTCGATTCGCTGCCCTATCGCAACGACGCCGCCCTCGTCCTGCGCCGCCTCGTCCGCAGCCTGCCGAACCGCCGCGGAGTGATCGGCGTCGGCACCTGCGACAAGGGCCTCCCGGCGATGATGATGGCCGTCGCCTCGTTCGGCGGGCTCGCCGGCGCCGTCATCCCCGGCGGTGTGACGCTGCCGCCGCGCCAGGGCGAGGACGCGGGGGCGGTGCAGACGCTCGGCGCCCGCTTCGCGCACGGCCTCGTCACCCTCGAAGAAGCGGCCGACTTCGGCTGCTCCGCCTGCGCGACGCCGGGCGGGGGCTGCCAGTTCCTCGGCACGGCCGCAACCTCCCAGGTCGTCGCCGAGGCACTCGGCCTGACGGTGCCGCATGCGGCGCTCGCACCGTCGGGGCAGCCGATCTGGCTCGACGTCGCGCGCCGGACGGCCGAGGCGGTTCACGCGCAGTGGCTCGAGGAGCGGACGCTCGCCGACGTGCTGACGACGGAAGCGGTCGAGAACGCCATGCTCGTCCACGCCGCCTTCGGCGGCTCGACGAACCTGCTCATCCACGTCCCGGCGATCGCCCATGCGGCCGGGCTCGTGCGGCCGACCGCAGACGACTGGCGCCGCGTCAACCGGAGCGTGCCGCGCCTGGTCGACGCGCTGCCGAACGGCCCGCAGAACCACCCGACGATCCGGGTCTTCCTCGCCGGCGGCGTGCCCGAGGTGATGCTCCACCTGCGGCGGCTCGAGCTGCTCAACAGGAAGGCGCAGACGATCACGGGGCGGACGTGGGACGACCTCCTCGACGAGTGGGAGGCGAGCGAGCGGCGGGCACGGCTCCGTGAGCGGCTGCGCGAGGCCGACGGTGTCGATCCCGATGACGTGATCGCCGCGCCGGAGCGTGCGCGGGCGAAGGGTATGACGTCCACGGTCTGCTTCCCGAGCGGAAACCTCGCTCCGGAGGGGAGCGTGATCAAGGCCACCGCACTCGACCGGCAGAGCCTCGACGCGGAGGGCGTCTTCCGGATGACGGGCGGGGCCCGCGTGTTCACGCGCGAGCGCGATGTGATCGCGGCGCTGAAAGGCACCGGCGGCGCGCCCATCGAGCCCGGGGAGGTGATCGTCCTCGCGGGCCGCGGCCCGATGGGATCCGGGATGGAGGAGACGTACCAAGTCACTTCCGTGCTGCGATATCTGCCGGCGGGTCGGGACATCGCGCTCGTCACCGACGCGCGCTTCTCGGGCGTCTCGACGGGCGCATGCATCGGCCACGTCAGCCCGGAGGCGCTCGAGGGCGGCCCGATCGGGCGGATCGTCGACGGCGACCTCATCCGCATCGTCGTCGACACGCGGCGGCTCGAAGCCTCCATCGACCTCGTCGGTCACGGCGACGAGGAGTGGACGGCCAAGCGCGCTGCAGCCGTTCTGGCGGAGCGTCCGCTCAACCCTGCCGTCTCTCCCGATCCCGGGCTCCCCGCCGACACCGCGGTCTGGGCACGGTTGCAGTCCGTCAGCGGCGGCCTCTGGGGAGGGTGCGTCTACGACCCCGAAGCCATCATGAATGCGCTCGCAGGGGCGCCGAGTCCGCTCGAGACGCCCTCGACGCACGGCAGCCGTCAGGTCTGAGCGGCCGGGCCCAGCCCGTACAGCCCGAGCACGAACTCGTGGCTGCGGGTCATCAATTCGAGCGCGATCCTGCACGCCTCCGGCGCATCCCCCGCCTCGATCGCGTCGACGACTCCGCGGTGAGAGGCGACGCTGAAGTCGAGGCTGCCGAACCGCCGTACGGCGGCGTCGGCCGCGAGCCCGAGATCGCTCTGCAGTCGCCCCCGGATCTCGTCGAGCGCCCGGACGAGGAAGCGATTTCCGGCTGCCGCGGCGATCGCGGCGTGGAAGGCACGATCCGCCTCGTTGTATGCGACCCCCGACTCGACCGCGCCCGCAAGGTTCTCCGCGCAGCGCCGGAGGTTCGCCACCTGCTCCGGTGAAGCACGGCTCGCCGCCAGCTCCGCAACCTGCAGCTCGAGCACCTGGCGCGCCTCGATGAGCTCCTCCGCTTCCTTCCGCTCGAGTGGGGCCGCGCCGGCCTCGACGCGGGCGTCGTCGGCGACGAACGTGCCCCGGGCAGCACGCGTCTCGATGTGGCCCGAGCTCACCAGCATGCTGATCGCCTCGCGTACGGATCCGACACTGACCGAGAAGGCACCGGCGAGCTCGCGATGTCCCGGAAGACGGTCGCCGGTCATCAGCTCGCCGCTCGCTATGCGCCGGCGAAGTTCAGCCGCGATCGCCCGCGGGAAGCGTTTCGCGCGGTGCCTGAGCCGAGGGGGGCTGGGAGAGGCGTCACTGTTCGGAACAGTTGAATCGCCGTTGCGCCCAGGTCTTGGCGCCCTCGCCGACGTAGTCGGCCGTCGGTCCGAGAAGCTTCTCAAGCAGCTTTGCTGAACCTAGAAGGGCCAAGCCGGTACCAAGATCCATGCACGCCTCCTACCTTTCCGTCCACGACCGTCATGTTAGCCGGGGCGTCGATATACCCGGATCGCCCCAGAAATCGAACATACTGCGCCTTTCCTCCTCGAATGAAGTTCAAACTGTGGCAAGTGGATCCATTCCGGCGGAACCACGTGGGACCACATTCGAAACCTGACCGCCTCCGTTGAGATCTGGACGCCAACAGAGTGCAGGTCGACCTCGTAGCACTGCGCATACGTCGAGTGTGCGGGATTCGGAAACGTATCCTTAAATAGGCGATTGTATTCGGGCTGGAAATACCGAATCAGGGAGGCTTCCGTGAAGTTGATGTTCAATTGGTCTGACCCGGCACGCGAGAGTACCTCATCAACGTGCTCGTCGTCCTGTTCGACCTCGTCTCGATCGTTTGGTCTTTGCGGCCATCAAACGTCGCCAGAAGCCATTCCTCGAAGGAAACCAGCGTGATCCAAATTTCCTGGTCGGGCGTTCGGCGCTGAGCTTCAGCGTATATTCCCTGAAGCGTCGAATGGCTTGCCAGTCGTTCGGGTGCCGTACGGGAACCCTCGACGCCATACGATTGGCCGATATAGAGCACCTCGAAGTCGAAGTACTCAAACATCGAGGGGCAGGCGCTTGCGAGCAGCAAGGATGATTTCCCGCCAGATAAATGGGTGCCGTCAGCCCCTTTGATTTCGAATTCCGAGAAGGGGTACTGGGAGAGCATCTCAACAATCTGCTGTGCCAAGCCGATTTGGGACATCGATATTTATTGGCTCTCGCCGATCCTGGCGTTGTATCCAAAAAGTACCGTTGACACGGCTTGAAGAGAACCGGAAGGACTCCGGGTCCAGCGTTATCCGCGGCCTTCTGCCGACGAAATATATGTGAAACGGGGGATAGTCTTTTCTCTGGAGGCCAGGTAAGTCGCCCTGCTGAAGTTGCAAGACGTACGTCGCGTCCATATTGAGCGAGAACTCGCTGACGAATTTCCGGGACCGCATGAGCAGGCAACCTCCTCCGGCTAACGCTATCGTGTTCAGCGGCGGACGCGAAGCGGCCGTCTGCAACACGTGGTTAAACCGCTCGGTATCGCACCGCTCATGCGATGACCAGATTCATGTCCAACTCGAGCTTCGCCGCCTTCATTTCCTTTGCCAGTTTCAGTTTCCATCCGTCGCCATCGTCCATGGGAACGTAGAGGATGCCATGCAAGTCGGAGGGGAGGTCAACTGCTCCCTTGTAGAGAGCACATACATGCGACCTTGTGAGTCTGCCAATGAAGTATCCCAGCTCGAGCACGACGTTCTGCCTTGCTCGGCCGCGGAGCTTCGGATTGCGCGTGTCCCAAATCGTCGGGTGTCAAGAGAACCACCGCGTATGCCACGTCTGCGTGGTGCTCGAACTTTTCAATGATCGTCCTTCCTTCGTTCGCGTGCTCCCCCAAGGATCACGGGTCTCAAATGCAGTTGTTCGAGAAAACGTGCGACCGCCTGTTTGGCGGCCTCATCGTGACCATGGACAACGAACACGCGCTTCGTCGGGGTCCAGGACGGCGCAGTCGGTGGACGGGCGCGGCAACATCGAGATCAGCGCGCCTCTCCTCGAGCCGAGAAATCAAACCGTCGAGAATGGTGACCGCCTGTTGCATTCCGGCCGCGAACTTTCGCGGAGCCTCGTGGTCACCGCCGATGAGTTTGGGCCCCTTCCAGATTGTGACACTCGTGCTCTTCGTACTCCATCGAGTTGGGACCGACGAAGACGTCTCGATGGAATCGCGAGGTTGTGATTCGGCGACCGACCTTGCGTTGTCACGGAACCTTGCTCCAGTGACCGACATCACAAACGCCGGAAGCTTTTGAACGCCGGCGCCGACGTGCTCCGAGAAACAGCGCCTCCAGTGACGTCGGCTTCCGATTTGATCTGGACGGGCGGTGGCTGATAGAGGGCGCCGCCGTTCCCGCTTCTCCGTTGATTGTGATCCAGCAGCGGCCGGTGTTCGCCGGTCTGAAGGACGTTCCACCAGCCGTGCGCCTCCGGGTAACAAACACCAGCACCTTTCTGTCACGGCGCTGATGCGGTACACCCACACTCGCCTAAACACGTTCGGCTGTGCGTCGATCAGAGGCCGCATGACGTAGCCCGCATGCCATTTGAATCCTGAGTCGTCGAACACGGGGACGTCACCCACCAGCTGATTCTCGTTATCGTAGTAGAGGATCAAGTCGACAGGCGCTCCCGAGGCGACGTACGCTTTCCCAAGCTTCGTGCGTAGCATTTCGCGTTCTGGCAGCCGGACGTCCTCGTCGCGATTTGACACCGTCTCTCCCCGGAGCAGCCTGAGCTTGAGGCGCTGCATTCCCTTGTCCAAAAGACGGCCGAGTTCAAAATACACCGTTTCTCCGTGGATCTTGCAGCGAACGTCGGGCTCGGGAGGTCTGCAGCTTTCGACGGTTTCATTGTCCACGACGAGGTTCGCTGCGCTCGCGAACTCGAGGAAGACCTCGCGCTCGTGTACTTCCTTTTCGTCCACGTTATTCCCCTGTCCGTCTAACTAGTATTCTCCCGCGAAAGATAGCCAATATCAAAACGATACCGCGGCGCCCGGGGTCGGTGCGCCCATCGATATTTCAGGAGGTTGCGCACCAAAGGGCGATC
>CAVUNV010000018.1:0-14289 GCA_963742925.1 uncultured Actinomycetes bacterium
CACAAGACCGAGCCGGACAAGAACACGTATCTCGTCTTCAAGAAGGGCCTCGTCCGGGGCCGACCCGAGCTACGACTACGGGTCGCACTTCCTCTTCCAGGGCCACGAGACCGGCTCGCCGGGCTACATCACGCGCGTCAACCTCGACGCCGACCCCGCACACCGCGTGACGGTGCTGGCGACGACCGACGACACCGGCACAGCGATCGCCGACATCGACGGCTCCACCTGGGACCCCTGGGCACAGCGCCTCCTGTTCACGACCGAGAACCAGAACGCGCCGACCTACTCGGCCACGCCCGGATTCCCGTCGCAGGTGCACGACGTCTCCGGCGCCCTCGGCCGCGGCGGCTACGAGGGCATCCAGGACGACTCCGACGGCAACATCTGGATCGTCGAGGACATCGGCGGCTCGAAGAAGCCGGGAACGAACGCGAAGATCCCGAACAGCTTCCTCTACCGCTATGTGCCGGCAAAGCCCGGCGACCTGGCCAACGGCAAGCTGCAGGTGCTGCAGGTGCTGAACGGCTCCAGCCAGCCGATCACGGTGGCCTCGCAGACGCCGCTCCAGTCTCCCGACCAGGTGGCGCTGCATACGTACGGGCAGGTCTTCAGCACGAAGTGGGTCACGATCCACGACACGGCCGTCAACGGCACGGCACCGTTCAACGCGAACGTGGCTGCCAAGGCCGCGAACGGAACACCATTCAAGCGGCCCGAGAACGGCCAGTTCCGCCCGGACTCGCACTTCAAGGAGTTCTACTTCGACGAGACGGGCGACACGGACGCGACCAGCCCCGAGAACGCCTGCTGCGGCGGCTGGACCGGAGTGTTCAAGTTGACGCAGTCGGATCCCTCCGCCGCGACAGGGAAGCTGACGCTGTTCTACAAGGGCGATCAGGCGCACGCCGGCTTCGACAACGCGGCCTTCTTCACGAAGGACCAGCTCTCGTTCGTCGAAGACGCCGGCGACACGCTTCACACCCAGCGGAACGCCCTCGACTCGGGCTTCCTGCTCGACGTGACCGCGGACTACTCGAATCCCGCGAACGTGCCGCTGCGCTGGCTCGCCGAGGGGCGTGACCCGTCGGCGACGCTCGACGCCGACAACGGCGGCTACGGGAAGAACGAGGGTGACAACGAGATCACGGGGATCCACGTCTCGAACGGCGACGTGAGCAAGGACGGCATCCTCGGCGCCAAGAACCCGAATGCCTGGCACGACGGATGGAGGGTGTTCTACACCCAGCAGCACGGCGACAACCCGACCTACGAGGTCTTGAACCCGAACGGCTAGACCCGTCGCACCGCACGCAAGCCGAGGGCCCGGTCCGCCGGGCCCTCACTCGTGTCACCGCCGAGATTGGTACGGGTCCGAGTCAGGCGGCGAGCGCCGACGCGGCGTGGCCGGGCTCGAAGCGCGTGACGTGGACCGGGGCGCCCGACCGGAGGTACGCGATCAGCGCTAGCGGTTCCTTCTCGCAGGGGATCAGGGTCTTCCAGGTAGAGCTACCGGTGTCGATCCGGCGGGCCGGGCACCACGCCCGAGACGCGCCTCGCATTCGGACCGGCTGCTTGACGCACGCTTGCGGCGCGAGCCAGCATGGCATTTGCAAAGCGCACGGTCCGCAACTCGATCGCAGCGGCGATCTGTTCGGCGAGCAGTTCCGCCTCGGCCTCGGCGCGCTCGAGCGGGTCGTGATCCAGTCGCACGGTCATCGGCATGCCTGCAACTCTCGCCTGCGCGTCGCAACAGATGGGGGGCGACTTCGCATCCGGCCGGTTGCGATCCGGTGAACGGGCTCAGTGTCGCGGAGCGGGCCTGCGGATCGATCGCGGCGAAGTACTGATGCCGCCGAGGCACTCCTTCTGGAAATCTGTGTGGACACAACGCTGACGACAGAGCCACAACGAGGAGGGACAGACCGTGAACGGTGCCACCGCGACGACCTTCAAGCGTGTCCTCGATGTCCTCTCGGACGGCGACTGGCACGCCAAGGAGGAACTCGAGGAGGTGAGCTACTTCCCCCACGAGTGGATCAAGGAGCTCGAATTGAGCGGCTACACGGTTGACGAGCAGGATGAGGGCCGCTTCCGCCTCCGCCCTGAGCTTGCGGCAACGAGCTACTGACTCGGCTCTGCACCAACCGCGATCCGCACTTTGCGCTCTGTCTCGCCTCTTCGGCGAGCATGGCGCGAGTTCGACACCTTTCGGCGGCCACATCTTCACCTGCTTACCGGTTAGGTTCGGGTGGAGAGTTCTGCTAAGGACCGCCCTCCAAAGGCTCTCGCGAAGCGAGACGAGGCCGGCCGGCCGCGCTGTCTGAGGGGAGAGTCGCGCGGCCGGCTTCGTCTCATCGCCTACGCGGTCATCATCCGATCACACCGCGGCCGGCACCGGCGTCGGCTGCGACGGCGCCCGGGGTGTGAACGGGCGGAGGTCTTCCTGCTCTCCGTGGATGAGGCCGTAGCTCGACTCGGGCACCTCGTTCCAGGCGTCGGGAAGATCCCGCAACGGCTCGGAGACGATCAGCCGGGACTCGTCGCTGACGATGCTCAGTACCGGGAGCTCGGGATGCAGTTCCCGCAGCTTCGATACATCGGTCGAATAGAAGAGCGATCGTGACTTGCCCTCGCTCGAGTAGCGGAACGCCCAGACGTGCTTGCCGTCGGTCGTCGCGACGGTCATCTGGATCGGATGCTCGACTCCGTGCCGGCGGCCGGTTTCCTCGATCATGCCGACCGCGCGCTCGACCGCGCCGGGCGGATCGTCCTCCAGGCCGAAGGTGAGCGCGAGGAAGAAGAACACCTCCGAGTCGGTCGAGCCCTCGATCTCGGGATAGAGCGACGGGTCGACAGCGATCACCAGGTCGCGCTTGACCTGATGGAACTCGCGGACCAGCCCGTTGTGCATCCAGAGCCAACGACCGTGACGAAACGGATGACAGTTCGTCTGCTGGATCGGCGACCCCGAGGAGGCACGGATGTGAGCGAACACGAGCGGTGACTCGATGTGCGCCGACAGGTCGTGCAGGTTGCGGTCGTTCCAGGCCGGCTCGACGCTGTGAAAGACGGCTGGGGTCTCGCCGACTCCGTACCAGCCGAACCCGAACCCGTCCCCGTTCGTCGTCTCCGCCCCGAGCTGGGAATGGAGGCTCTGGTCGATCAGCGAGTGCTGCGGTTTGTAGAGCAGATCCTCGATCCGTATGGGGGAGCCGGAATACGCGAGCCAGCGGCACATCTCATCTCCTTCCTCTGGTGGTGGTGGAAGCCCGTCCCCGACGCGCGGAAGTACCGGCGCCGCCCGCTTGTCTCGGCGCGCGACGTGCTGCGCGGCGACGGCCAGCGTCCGCGGCCCCAGGTGCATGCTCGGGTGTCAGGCAAGAGCCGGCCCGGCCTGAGGGCCGATTGCCACGAGTGGCTGCCCGCTCGATGCGATTCCGTAGTCGGCCAGAGCTTGCCCGGCTCCCGGTGCGAACCTGTGAGCGGCTCGCTTCGGCAAGCCGAGGGCGCCCGCGATTTCGGCGAAAACGTCCGTCCCCGGGAGCGAGTAGCGCTCTTCGAAGTCCACGGCCCCGTTTACCTCGATGACCACGTGGTCGCCGGCGCACGGCAGGAGGTCGACCCCGACGAAGTCGCCCGAGACGGCCCTGGCGGCCGCGCACGCAAGTACTCTCGCCCGGAACGGAATCACGGCCGGGCGGCTCGAGCCGCCGAGGCTGATGTTCGTCCGCCACTCGGCAGTCGCAGCGACGCGGCTCTCGCCGCCGACGACTCGCCCCCCGGCCACCAGCACCCGCAGGTCGTGGCCGGCCGGAGGCACGAGTGACTGGACGATCGCTCCGTGCCGGCGAAACCACGGGCGGTCGGAGAGCGCCCCGAGCGTCATGCGCAGCTCCGCCCGTGAGTCACAGCGGAACACGTCCGCGCCCCAGCTGCCGAACCTCGGCTTCACCACGACCGGCGGCGGCATCGTCGGAACCCGATCCGAAGGTGTGACGTGCTCCGTTCGTGGATGAGGCACGCCGGCCGCCTCGAGCAGTCGGGCCGTGCGCAGCTTGTCGTGCGTGCGCAGCAGGCACGCCGGCGAATTCACGATGCGGACGCCGCGGCGACGCAGCTCGAGCAACTCGAGCAATCCTGCCTCCACGCCGTCGAGCGACCGGCGGACATCGACTCGGCCAATGGCGACGTCGCCACGAACGAGCAGATCGAGGCTGTCCGCCGGGCGAAGGAACAGCGCATTCACTCCCTGCGCGCGCCACACATCGGCAATGTCGAGATTCGTCTCGCTCGCGTGGCTCGCAACAACTGCGACAGTACGCACCGGGCACGCAGGCTAGCCCGGTCGCCCGTGAACATGTGGGAGCCGTCCGGTAACAGCACCGCGGGCGCGCCGGCGAGGCTTAACTGCTCAGGAAAGCGCGCTCTCGGGCCGCGACGCGTCCGTGAACTCGCGGAACTCGCCCGAGACGAGATAGGCGGTCTGCTCGCCGATGTCGACGGCGTGGTCGCCGATCCGCTCCAGGCAACGGGAGACGAGCAGCATGCGGAGGCCCCACTCGTGCGCAACGGGGTCGCCGGCCAGCTCGAGGATCCGGTGGATCGCCCGGCGGTTGACCCGGTCGATCAGCTCGTCCAGCTCGACGAGTGACGTAGCCGCCTCGATGTCCCGCCGGGCGAACGACTCGAGCGCGACGCGGATCATCTCCTCGCAGCGGTCGCCCATCTCCTCCAGGCCCTCGATCAGCGGCCGCTCATCCGGAACGTCGTCGGAGAGCTTGATCAGCTTGGCGACGGTCACGCAGTAGTCGCCCATGCGCTCCAGGTGCAGGTTGATGTGGAGCATTGCGAGCACGAGACGCAGGTCGACCGCGACCGGCGTCTGACGGGCGAGGAGCGACTCGATGCCGCGCTCGATGTCGGAATAGCGCTGGTCGATCTCGTCGTCGAACGCGATCACCTCGTCGGCCTGCTCGACGTCGTGCGGGCCGAGTGCGTTCATCGCGGCCCGTAGTGAGCGCAGGACGAGGTTGCCCTCCTCCTGGATCGCAGCGCCCAGCTGGTCGAGCTCCTCGTGGAACGTGACCCGCATCAGTGGAGCACCATCTAGCCGAACCGTCCCGTCACGTAGTCCTCAGTCCGCTTGTCGGTCGGGTGGGTGAAGATCGTCGGCGTGTCGGCGTACTCGACGAGCACGCCCGTGCGCTTGCCGTCGGAGACGTCGAGGCTGAAGAACGCCGTCATGTCGGCGACGCGGGCGGCCTGCTGCATGTTGTGCGTGACGATCACGAGCGTGTAGTCGCGCTTCAGCTGGTGCATGAGGTCCTCGATCGCCTGCGTCGAGATCGGGTCGAGCGCCGAAGCCGGCTCGTCCAGCAGGATCACGTCCGGCTCGACGGCCAGCGCTCGCGCGATGCAGAGGCGCTGCTGCTGGCCGCCCGACATGGCGAGCGCGCTCGTCTTGAGCCGGTCCTTGACCTCGTCCCAGAGCGCCGCGCCGCGAAGCGCCCGCTCGACCCGCGCGTCCATGTCCTTCCTCATGCCGAGCATCTTCGGAGCGAAGGCGACGTTGTCGTAGATCGACTTCGGGAACGGATTCGGTCGCTGGAAGACCATCCCGATCCGGCGCCGCAGTTCGACCGCGTCGACGTCGCCTTCGTGGATCTCCTCGCCGTGGTACCGGATCGTGCCGTCGACCTTCGCGCTCCCGACCAGGTCGTTCAGCCGGTTCAAGCAGCGGATGAAGGTGCTCTTCCCGCACCCCGACGGCCCGATCACCGCGGTGATCTGATTCTTGTAGATGTCCAGCGTGACGCCGCTGAACGCGGTCGTCTTGCCGTAGTGGACGGCCAGGTCGTCGATGTCGAAGACGACCTCCCGCGCTGCGACGAAGCGCTCGTCAGTTGCGCGCGCGACCTCCACCTGCTGGATCGCAGTCATCCGTCGAGTGTCGCGGCCGTTGTCCGATCCCAGGGTCGAAATGGTGTGAACATCTGGTGACGGCATGGTAAACGGCCCTGGCGGGGCCGGGTTGAGGCGGGAATGCTGCCGCTGTGGAAGCCTCGTCCGCGCCGACGCCCCCTGCCGCCGCTGTCGAGTCCCGCCGGACGCGGATCGATCGTTTCGGCGACTCGGCGCTGAGGTGGATCACCGCTGCAGCGGCGTTCGGCGCCATCGGGCTGATCGGCCTGATCATCTACAAGGTCGTCGACGGCGCCTGGCCTGCGATCCAGCAGTTCGGCTTGCCCTTCATCTGGCACTACACCTGGAACGCGGTCACGAATCAGTTCGGTGCTCTCGGCTTCATCCTCGGGACGCTCTACACGACGCTTTGGGCCGTGCTGCTCGGAGGGCCGATCGCCATCGCAATCGGGCTCTACTTGAGCGAGTTGGCCCCGCGCGGCGTTCGAGGCGTCGTCGGGTCGCTCGTCGAGATGCTGGCCGCGATTCCGAGCGTCGTGCTCGGGCTCTGGGGCCTCCTCGTGCTCGGGCCGGTCGTGCACGACACGCTCGGGCCGTGGCTGAATACCGTCTTCGGCTGGACGCCGTTCTTCTCGTCGCTGCCGGCCTCCGGGAGCACCGTGTTCACGGCCATCCTCGTCCTGACGATCATGATCATCCCGATCACGGCGTCGATCAGCCGCGACCTGTTCGGGCAGGTTCCCGGCGACATCAAGGAGGGAGCGTACGGTCTCGGCCTGACCCGGTGGGAGATGGCCAGAGGTGTGATGCTCCCCTATACGCGGGGCGGCCTGATCTCCGCGGTGCTCCTCGGCGGGGGGCGGGCCGTCGGCGAGGCGATCGCCGTCACGCAGGTGATCGGCATCACGCTTCCCCCGAGTCCGACTCTCGACGTGTTCCAGACCGGAGACACGCTGGCGAGCCGGATCGCCTCCCAGTACCAGGGTGCGGTCTCGAATCTCCAGGTCGCGTCGCTCTTCTATCTCGGTGTGATCCTGCTCGTCATGTCGCTGGTCACGAACTTCGGGGCACAGATCATCGTCCGCCGCTACGCGATCGACAGGGCACACTGACGTGGAAGCCGGTGGTGCTCGCCCGTCGCTGAAGGCGCAGGGCCGCACTCGTCGCCGCCTGGTCACCAACCGGTTCGCCGAGTTGGTCGCGACGGTGGCGGCATTCGGGGCGGTGGCAGTGCTGGCGATCGTCGTGTTTTCGGTCATCCAGCGGGCACTCCCGGCGCTCAACCTCGACCTGTTCACGCAGGTGCAGGCGACGTTCGGGGAGCCCGGCGGCGGCATCAAGAACGCGATCGTCGGCTCGCTGATCATCGTGGCCATGGCCACGATCATGGCGCTGCCGGCGGGCGTGTTGATCGCGATCTACGTCTCGGAGTTCGCACACGAGCAGGTCAAGCGCTACGTCCGGCTCGCGCTCGACGTGCTGAACGGCGTGCCGTCGATCGTGATCGGGATCTTCGTCTACGCCCTCCTCGTCGTCGGGTCGGGGCAGGCGGCGTGGAAGGCGTCGTTCGCGCTCGCAATCGTGATGCTGCCGCTCGTCTCGCGGGCGACGATGGAGGTGCTGAGCCTCGTCCCCGGCTCGTTGCGCGAGGCCAGCTTCGCGCTCGGGGTCAGCAAATGGCGGACGGTGCTGTTCGTGATCTTCCCGACCGTCCGCGGCGGCATCCTCACGGGCACGACCCTGGCGGTGGCCCGGGCCGCCGGCGAGACTGCGCCGCTCCTGTTCACGACGTCGATCTACCTCAACGCCGTCGTGACCGACCCGCGGCAGGCCATGGCCACGCTGCCGTTCACGATCTTCACCTACTCGGAGGCGCCGTCCCAGACGTTGAACGACCAGGCCTGGGCGGCCGCGTTCATCCTCATGGCCTTCGTGCTCATCTCGAGCCTGACCGCGCGCTACTTCCTGTCGCGGAGCGAGCGCAAGCTCACGGGACGGTAGGCGAGGGCGTTCACCGCCTCGTCACCGGACCGTCACCCGACCTCAGCCCACTCGACTTTTCTGCCTCGTCAAGCTGGAACCGACCCACTCGACAAGGGAGAACATCGAAATGACAAAGCGTGTGTTGGCATTGAGCCTGGCCGGCCTCGCGGCCGTGGCGGCGATCGCGGCGGCGACCGCGGGTGCGAGCAGCAGGGCGGACCAGCTCGTCGGCGCCGGCAGCACGTTCGTGTCGCCGCTCGTCTCGCAGTGGCAGAAGGATTACCCGTCGAAGACCGGCGTCAACATCGTCTACCAGCCGATCGGCTCCGGCGGCGGCATCGCGTCGATCCAGGCGCGGACGGTCGACTTCGGCGCCTCGGACGCGCCGCTCACACCCGACCAGTTCACCGGGTGCAAGGGCTGCAGCCAGATTCCCTGGGCGCTCGGCGGGATCGCCGTCATGGTCCACGTCAAGAGCAACGCGCACGCTCCGCTCAAGATCTCCGGGCCTGTGCTCGCGCTCATCTACCTCGGCGCGATCAAGACCTGGAACGCACCGGCGATCCAGAAGCTGAATCCCGGCATCAGCCTGCCGAACGAGGCAATCGTGCCCGTGTACCGCTCTGACGGCTCGGGCACGTCGTACGCCTTCACTGACTATCTGTCGTCGGTCAGCCCGGCCTGGAAGTCGAAGATCGGCGTCTCGACCCAGCCGGCGTTCCCGATCGGCGTCGGCCAGAAGGGCTCGTCCGGCGTCGCCGGCGCCGTCTCGAAGACCGAGGGCGCGATCGGCTACGCCGACATCGCGTTCGCCGTCACGAACAAGATCCCGGTGATGGCCGTCAAGAACGCGGCCGGGAAGTACCTGACACCGGGGCTCGTGTCGATCGCGGCGGCAGCCTCGGCGGTGAAGAGCGTGCCCGCCAACGGCGAGATGCACATCGTCAACCCGCCGAAGTCGCAGCCGAAGGCCTATCCGATCTGCACGTTCACGTACGTCATCGTTCCCAACCAGACGTCCAAGGCCCCGCTGCTGAAGAAGTTCGTCTTCTACGCGCTGACCCAGGGCCAGAAGTTCGGAGTCCCGCTGCGGTTCGTGCCGATTCCGAAGGTCGTCCTCGTCTACTCCGAGAAGATGCTGGCCAAGATCCACACCTAGACGCTTGATGCCACGATCTCGCGCGCTCGGCTGCGCGATCTCATGGCACCAACCGTCAGACCGGGAACACGCAGCGCACTTCCAGCCCTCCCTGCGGGCGGTTCCGTGCCTCCACGGAGCCGCCCGCAGCTTCGAGGACGTGCTTCACGATCGCGAGCCCGAGACCCGTGCCGCGTGAGGCCCGGGCCCGGTCGGAGCGGTAGAAGCGCTCGAACAGGCGCGGTAGGTCCTCCTCGGACACGCCCGCCCCGTCGTCGGCGCCCGTGAGCACGACGGCGCCGATCTCCTCGCGCACCGACAGCGTGAACGTCGTGCCGTGTCCTGCGTAACGGATCGCGTTCTCGGCCAGGTTCGTCGCCACGATCTCGAGCATCCGCTGGCGGATCGGCAGCTCGACGGTGGCCGGGCAGTCGAGCACGAGCGAGACGCCGGCATGGTCGGAGCGCTCGCGGAGCCGCTCGATGACTCCTTCGAGCACGGCCAGCGCGGGCGTCGATCCGAGCGCGACCACCGTGCGGCTCGTGTCCAGCTCGCTCAGGAACAGCACGTCGTCGATCAGCTCCCCGATCTGCTGCACTTCTCCGCGTGCCTGCGCTACGAGCTCGTCCGGCCTCGCGCCGGGGAGCGTGACGCTCTCGAGCAGGATCATCAGCCGCGTCAGCGGCGTTCGCAGCTCGTGGGAGACGGCGGCGGTGAAGCCCACGCGGAGCTCCTCGTAGGCGGCGAGGTCGCCGGGCTCACTGAGGAAGAGCACGGTCTCGCGGCGGCCGTCGACCTCGTAGGGAATCTCGAGGGGAGCCTGCCCTTCACGCGTCTGCAGTGCCTCCTCCGGCAGCGGCACGCCGTCGTGCAGGCCCTCGATCGCCTGGCGTGCACGCGCGCTCGAGGCCACGACCTGCCCGTGCTCGTCGAGGACGACGACGATCTCGCGGCTCTGCTCGATCAGGACGGCTGCGCGCTCGGCGGCCAGCCGCAGCTCGACCGCGGGCTCCGCGTCGTGTCCCTCGTCCTCGCGGCGCTTGAAGAGCCGTGTCACGAGATGTTCACCTTCCGTTCACCGGATCGGATCCGCCACCGTGACTATCGTAGGTCTTGTGGGAAAGGTGCTGATCGTCGAGGACGACGAGGTCATCGCCCGCGGCATGGCCGAGCATCTACGGGCGGCGGGCTTCGATCCGATCGCCGTCGGGGCGGGCGAGGTGGGGCTCGCCCGGCTTCGCTACGAGAACCCGGACGTGTGCGTTCTCGACCTGATGCTGCCCGGCGTGGACGGCTGGCGGCTGATCGAGACGGCGCGCAGCGAGGGGATCGGTACGCCGATCGTCGTCGTCAGCGCGCGCGGCACCGAGCACGATCGAGTGCACGCGCTCGAGATCGGCGCGGACGACTACCTCGTCAAGCCGTTCTCGATGAAGGAGCTCGTCGCCCGGGTCAAGGCGGCGGTGCGACGCGGCGTGCGCGCCCAGGACACGCCGCGCGGCGACGCGATCGAGATCGAGGAGCTCCGCATCGACCCGCGCGAGGTGCAGGCGTTCGTGGACGGCACGAGCGCCGGGCTGACGCCGACCGAGTTCAAGCTCCTCTACACACTCGCGCTCGAGCAGGGGCGTGTCGTCACGCGTGACGAGCTCCTGCAGCGCATCTGGGGCCGCCGCCAGGCCCACCGCGACCGCACCGTCGACGTCTTCGTGCGCCGCCTGCGCGACAAGATCGACAAGCGCGCGCCCAGCCACACCTTCATCCAGACTCGCTACGGCGTCGGCTACAAGCTCGACGCCGTAGCGAAGTAGCTGGGTCTGCCTCAGCGCCGGGTCTTCAGCAGGTCGCGGATCTCGGTCAGGAGCTGCTGGTCGGGCGTGAGCGCCAGATCCCCGTCGGCGGTGTGCCGCGCCGTGTACGCCTGATACGGCTTCACGACGAAGAAGAAGACCGCAGCGGCGATCGCGATGAAGGTGATCGCTGCGTCGAGGAAGTCGCCGTACCTGAAGACGCTGTTGTGGATCGTGAACGAGAGGTCGCCGAACGCGCCGTTCCCGCCGAAGATCGCTCCGATGATCGGCGTGATCCAGTCGGCGACGAAGGCGCCGATCAGGGCCGCGAACGCGAGGCCGATGACGAAGGCGACGGCGAGCGTGACCAGGTTGCCCTGCATGAGGAACGCCTTGAACTCGTCCAGGATCTTCCGCATGTTCCTCTCCCTCCTTTGGATGGTCGGTGTGACGCGCTCATTCTGACGCGCGTTCGGCACCGGAGGCGAGCCCCCGGCACGTCGTGTAGACAGGAGGGGTGAGCACGGCCTTCGCAGCTCTGCACGTCCTCGCCGCCGCCGTCTGGGTGGGGGGGACCGTGGCGCTCGTCTTCATCGCCGTTCCGATGGCGCGGATGTTCGAGGGAGCCGATCGCGCCCGCGCGCTGCGGCGGCTCGGAACCGGCTGGCGCCCGCTCGGCTGGAGCGCGCTCGCGATCCTCGTCGGTACGGGCTTCGTGCTCGCGGGCGAGGACGGTGTCTTCACGGGCGAGGCGTCGACTCGCTTCTACGTCGTCTTCGGGGTCATGGTCTTCCTCGTCGCCGTGCTGGTCGCCGGCGCGTACGTCCACGACTTCGTGCTCGGCCCCGGGCTCGCCCGCCAGATCCGAGAAGGGCGCCCGCAGACGCTCCGCCGGCCGCTCGTCGTGGTCGGCTGGCTCAACTTCGCGCTGACGATCACCATTCCCGTCCTGGGGACCGTTCTGGCCCACATGGGCTGACGCTCGGTTAGGCTCGTACAGGCATGGAGTACGCGTTCTTCGGCACCGCCACCACCGAGTCGCTCGACCGCTTCGCGAAGCTGGTCGGCGCGGCGCTCGAAGGCGTCGGCTTCGAAGCGGCCGCTCCCGAGGACGTGCAGGAGGCGAATCTCGTCATCAGCCTGCTCGACCTCGACGATCCGAAGCCGTTCCGGCGGCGTGGCAAGGGCACCTACGTCGTCGGCATGTTCGAGCGCGCGGCCCACCCTGAGCCGATCGAGGAGTCGCTGCGCGCCGACTATCCGCAGCTCCTGCGCGGGCTCGCCAACCTCGTCCTCGACTACGTGCCCGGCCAGGGCGCCTGGTTCACGACGATGGAGCGCGGCCACTACGGGATCTCGGCCGCCGACGAGCAGCAGCTCGCGCAGATGGTGGTCGAGCGCCTGCTGCCGCTCGCCAGCTCACGGCTCGTGATCGACAACGAGTTCCGCACCGACCTCGAGCCCGAGCTCTGGGACGGGGACGAGATCACGGAGTCGATCAAGGAGGCCGGTGTCCGCCTCGGCCAGCTCGACCTGCTCCCGAACCCGTTCCCGATCGAGGACCTGCTGAACGAGCGCGAGCTACGCCACGTCAAGCGGCTGTACGGGATCGGCGGCCTCTCGTACGGGAACCTGTCGGCGCGCAAGGACGAGCGGCGCTTCTGGATGAGCGCGAGCGGCGTCGACAAGTCGAGGCTCGAGATTACGGGCCGGGACATCCTGCTCGTCTCCGACTACGACTCCGAGAACGGCCGGATGGTGCTGAGCGTGCCCCCGGCGGTCGAGCCCCGCCGCGTCTCCGTCGACGCGATCGAGCACTGGATGATCTACCAGGAGCACCCGAACGTCGGCGCGATCGTGCACGTCCACGCGTGGGTGGAGGGGATCACTGCCACGGATGTCAACTACCCGTGCGGCACCGAGGAGCTGGCCCGCTCGGTCGCCGAGCTCGTCCGCCAGGACCCCGACCCCGACCACGCTGTCGTCGGCCTGCGCAACCACGGCATCACCGTCACCGGCCCGAGCCTCGAGGAGATCCTCGACCGGATCGAGCCGAAGGTGCTCCGCGAAATCCCTATGAGCTGATCGTCCGTTCTTGAGCTGATCGTTCTCGCCAATCGACGATGACGCTCACAGGCCGGAACGGCATACGGAGACGTGCGTAACCGCGGCCGCGGTTCTTCCGCAGTCGGTTGCGACTGCGACGGCTCAGGACGGCAGATCCGCCGGCATGCACACGTGACCGCCCCTGTTCCGTAGTTGGCCGCCAGGTGGATCGGTGCGCTCCCCGATGGCTCACTGTCAGCGGGCGAGTGATGCTTCGTGCGGCTCGTGAGGAGGTGATGAGCGCGAGGCTGTGCGCTTAGGTCGCGCCGGCCGACCCGGTTGTCGAGTTGAGGACGCGAACGCGTTCCCACTGAGAGGGTTGGTGAGGGTGATGAGAGTCTTGACGGTGTACGCGCACCCGAATCCCAAGTCGTTCTGCCACGCGGTTCTCGAGCAGTTCACCCGGGGCTTGGAGGATGCCGGGCACACGAGCGAGGTCGTGGATCTGCACGCGATCAAGTTCAACCCTGTCTTCGGAACGGAGGACTACTCCTTCTTCGCGGACGAGTCGGTGCCGCGGGAGTTGTTCGATGAGACCGAGTTGAGGAACAACATGGTGGCGCTGAGCGGCGGCCCGATCAAGCAGCGGCTCGCGAGGCGGTGGCTGCGCGACAAGGATCTTCCCGAGCTGCTCGCGTTGATCGCGAAGCAGAGGCCAAAGGACGTGCTCGCCCAGCAGGAGAAGGTCGCGGCAGCCGACGGGCTCGCGTTCATCGCGCCGATCCTCTGGATGAACCTCCCGGCGATCATGCGCGGCTGGGTCGAGCGCGTGTTCACGTACGGCTTTGTCTACACGATGAGTAGGGACGGCTGGCTGAACGGCGATCTCAGTGGCCGGGTGCCGCTGATGAAGCAGAAGAAGGCGCTGATCATGACCCCGACCTTCTTCACGGAGCATGACTACCGCGAGTCGGGCTGCGGCGCGGCGATCGAGCGGCTAGTCGATGACTTCGGCTTCCGCTACCCGGGGATCGAAACGGTCGAGCACGTCTACTTCTACGCCGTCGGAGCGGTCGACGCCGCCGCCCGCCGCGATTACCTGCAGCAGGCGTACAGGCTCGGACGCGATTTCGAGTCGGACCTCGCGCCAGCAGGACGTTCCGAACAAACCGCCGTGCCGACAGGCTCGCACGGCGTTCCTGTCTGAAAGGAGGTGTGAGCGATGAAGAAGGCCCTGATCATCGTCGGAGCTGTTGCGGGTGTTGCGCTACTCGCACGGCGCGCCGCCCGGATGTGCGGAGGCTGCAACCTCGGGCAGATGATCGAGCGGATGCCCGACGACGCCCCGCCAAAGTGGATGTTCCGCAACATCAGCGCGATCCGCGAGAACACCGATCGCATCCTGGA